>JBBSDM010000045.1:0-24501 GCA_038249445.1 Bacteroidales bacterium | reverse complement strand
TCGTCGGTACATTTACTGTCAAATTCAAAGTAGCGATACTATCACAACCAGCAGCGTTAATCAATGTTTTAGTATAGGTTCCGCTGGTGCTGTACGTTGTTCCGTTGAATAAATAAGAACTTCCCTGACAAAGACTAGTGTTGGTGGTAGAACTCGTCGGTACATTTACTGTCAAATTCAAAGTAGCAATACTATCACAACCAGCAGCGTTAATCAATGTTTTAGTGTAGGTTCCGCTGGTGCTGTACGTTGTTCCGTTAAAGTTGTAAGAACTTCCCTGACTAATACTAGTGTTGGTGGTAGAACTCGTCGGTACATTTACTGTCAAATTCAAAGTAGCGATACTATCACAACCAGCAGCGTTAATCAATATTTTAGTGTAAGTTCCGCTGGTGTTGTAGGTTGTTCCGTTGAATAAATAAGAACTTCCTTGACAAATACTAGTGTTGGTGGTTGAACTCGTCGGTACATTTACTGTCAAATTCAAAGTCGCAATACTATCACAACCAAGTACACTTGGCAGATGCTTGGTATAAGTTCCAGAACTATTGTAATTCGTACCATTCCAATTATATGGAAGTGAATTAGAACAAACTTTAATATTTGTCGTTGAAATTAAGTCTGGAACAGTTACGGTTACAGTATTGGTTGATTGGCATAACTCTACGAATTTAATATCATCAAGTGCAAAGTCATTTCCAGTCGCAATAATATTTTGATTTACAATACTTATAGTAGCATTTGTTGTTGATCCTGAATACCATATAGCATAAAATTGCTGCCAGTTACAAGTAATATTTGATGAAGTAAATGGAACTCCAATCACGCTCCCATTAATACTAAATTGTAAAGTGGGTGGATTTGTTGGGTGTACAGCCGTTACATAAGCATAGAATGCATAATACGTATTCGCCTTTACAACAATTGGTTGACCCCATATTTTTACATTTGGTACAATATTTCCATTAACAATCATCATGTTTCCAGAGCCAGAAGTATGATCGGTACAAGCTGAAAAATCAGAATGAAGTGTTTTTGGATTCTTGCCCACTGCATAATATCCCTCGGGATGAAGATCAGTACTTGTGTAGGTATAATCTGAAGTAAATCCTGACTTACCGCTAGAAAAATTACCGTTTACAATTAGATTACTTGTAGTTTCGGTTAATCCTGTTACTGAATATATGGTAGTTACAGGAACATTTACAATTGGATTGGAGATATTTGGATCAGTTAAGCCTGTTGAAGGAGTCCATTTATAAAAATTTGCACCTGAAACATTTAATTGAGCATTTGTATTTGGGCATACAGTTATATCGGAAGAAATTATGGGGCACACGAGCTGTCCAAAGGTAGAATTGGATAGTAGGAGGAAAAATAATATGTATTTATTAAACTTCATAATCTCAGCATTCTTTGTCTGCAGATCTAAAAACAACCTATAAAACAGTCAACACGATAATTGAAATTTAAGAGTATAATACCAAACAAACCTGTATTCAATCACATTAAGTCTATAACTACTCCTTCTGATTAATTTCGTAACAAATATAGCATATATACATAATTATCTGATATATAGTGCTTTGTAGTATATATTTTATTGTAAATATAGTATGTACTACAACTATTCTTTTATAACATCTTTTTGGCCGTATTAACGCTTTAGAAATATAATTATTTATACATATTGTTGCAAAATATTACCAGTCTACACTCATTCTAATGATTTTTTTTGCAACGAATAAAATTAGTTCAATGATTTTGTAGCGTAGAAAGTAAATATTTTGAGGCATGTTGCTACAAAATTCGAATGACATTTACGATACTGTCGCATTCCTTGTTTTAAATTAAGTAAATTTACTTTAAATTATAGCAATATATTTAATATTAATTATACATAATACCTATTTATTTAATAAATATTACATATATGAGCTTTATACAAGAATAATTAGAATTAGAGGATTTATGAGTTACAAGATGCGTATTTGGAGAGTATTGAGCAAATAAAAACCCCGTTCAGCGATTTGCCAAACGGGGTCAACTATTTATAATACATTAATCTCCAATACTTTATTTAATTTATTTGATATTTATACTCGATGCACCGCCATCGGATTGATTTATACTTTTCGGACTTCCCTGACAATCGATGTCGCTTGCACCATAAGCTTTAGCGTCGATACTCTCTGTAGCAAAAACTTTAGTATCGCTGGCTCCAGCTGCATAAACTTCTACATTTTTAGCCTTTAATTCGCCTGCTTTTATTTCGCTTGCTCCCACAGCACTTAATTTAAACTGCTCACACGAACCTTCAAACGTACCTTCCGAAGCACCTTTTGCATCGACAGTGAACAAACCAGCAACAACAACTTTCATATCCACTTCGCATGCATCCAACAATTCCAGCGAGAACTCTGGTACCGTTAGTAGCGAGTCGGTATGAATTTTACATGCACCCTTAGCAACAATGTTTTTGAGTGTAGGAGTTGAAATTACAACTTTAATATTCCTATCCATAAAAATATCGTTTGTATAAATTTTCAAAACACCACCCTCAACCTTGGTTATAATATTGGGAAGAAGATTTTCCTGACTCGAAACGGTTACCTGTTGCGTTGAATCTTGCTTTAATATCAAGTCAATATTTCCAGAAATTTCAATTGCTGTAAACGCTTCACAGTTGCGTTCTTCACCTTTGACGTTCGAATCATCATTACGGCTCCAATTAATATGAAAAGGATCGCCATTGTTATGTAAACGAATGAATGTATTTGCACCCACACTATAAAACATAAATAAGCCTGCTATCCAAAGAATTAAGACCACCAATGACACAGTTTTAGAACCAGTATATCTGCCCGAAGCAGCTCTTATTCCCCAATATATAAGCATAAAAATAGGACATCCGACAACCAAAATAAAAGAAATAAAAATCATAACAGCATTATCCGGATTAATTGTTCCCCAATTAGAAAACATTCCTGGCGCAAAACTATTGAAGAATGTCGGTTCGAAAATCAGAAAAAACAACAGAGAGATTAAAGCAGCCACCACCACAATTCCTAAAATTCCTAAAATGGCACCAATAAATCCTAACAGCACTTTTACAAACAAGCGAAGAATAGTGAATATCTTATCACCAACTGTGCTTGCCGTCTGTTTAAATTTATCGCTTTCTACATAATTTTTTGCATTGTTCAATTCGGTCTTTATACTATCAATATTTACATCCTCACCCTGCATTTCGAGGCGCTGCGATGCAGTTAAAGCTACAGGAGCTACAAACCACATGATGATATAAGCAGGAATAAATGTTCCATAAGAAATAAAAACTAGAATTGCCAGTATTACACGAACAATGGTAACATCTAATCCAAAATAAGCTGCAAAACCACCTCCTACTCCACCCAGAATGGCATTCTCAGGGTCGCGATAAAAGCGGCGTGACTGTTGTTTTTTTTCGGATTTCGGTGCACTGGACTTATTGTCTTCTTTTTCATCATCGCCGATATATTGACTTGGTTTACCCATTATCTCAATAATTTCCTGCACATCGTGTAAGTTGACAACATTCTTACTTTTTTGAAGTTTCTCGGTAAACAATTCCGCAATACGTGCTTCTATATCGTTCATTATCTCAGCCTTCTCATCGTCAGCCTCAAAATGTTCGGCAATTTCGTGAAGATAAGTTTGGAGCATTTCATACGCATCGTCATCGATATGAAAAACGATGCTATTCAAATTTACAGTTAATGTTTTTTTCATAAACGTTAGTATCTATGTCTATAGTATTTAACTACAGACTGGTTTCTATTCCTCTTTAATCTTCTTTACTACATTATTTATTTCGTCCCAAGCCGTTTCCAGTTCGTCCAAAAAAACAGTACCGCGAGCGGTCATTTCGTAGTATTTACGTGGTGGTCCCTGAGTCGATTCCTCCCAACGATAATCGAGCAATTCACCATTTTTTAGTCGAGTAAGCAAAGGGTAAAGTGTACCCTCCACCACTATTAATTTTGCATCCTTTAATTCGGCAATAATATCCGAAGTGTAAGCAGGCTTTTTTCTCAGAATAATTAGAATGCAATATTCCAAGTAACCTTTTCGCATTTGCGATTTAATGTTATCTGCATTCATATGTTTTTCAGTTTATGTGTAACAAGCTACAAGCAATATGTTTCGGAGAATAAACAAATCTACAGAGCAAACCATTACACGATTTAAATACTATAATCAATATCAAGAAATTTTCATTCAAAATGTGACATCATCCTAACCTCAATTAATTCATTTTGCTTCTTTAGCCTATTTCAACCATTCTAAAATTTTAATACGGAAAACGTACTCGTATTTGGCCTGCGTTTGCTCAGAAAGCACTTGAGTCAGATTACTTTTGGCCTGATAAAGTTCATATACCGTGGCGCGACCATTTTCGTATTTTTGATTGGAAAAACGGTACGCTTCACTACTTGCAACTTCCGACTTTACAGCAGCATCCCAACGAGCTTTTGCAGCCAAAGCGTTTTGATAAGCCTGTTGAATGGTTTTACGCAATTCCAGCTTTGTATTTTCAACATCCAACCTGCTGCTTTCGGCTTTAATTTCGGCACTACGGACTCCATTCTTCACCTCAAATTTATTAAAAATAGGAATTGACAAATTTAATCCAACACTGGTGCTAAGGTTATTCGACATTTGCTTGCCAAAAGCATCGTTAGGAACTCCAGGTAAATTATAATAACGACTTCCCGTCTGTGCAGCTAAACTCAACGATGGATAATAATATGACTTTGCTATTTTAATATTTGTTTCGCTGCTTTGCAAACGAAACTCGGCGCTCTTAATTTCAGGACGGTGAATTAAAGCTCCATCATACACCGTTTGAGGATTGAGTAACTGTAATTCGGCGTTCAATAAATCTTTAGGCACCACAACATCGAAAGTCTCAAAATCTTGTATTTCCAGTATTTGCGATAAATCTAACAATGAATAGTTTAAGGCTTGTTCTGCCTTCACCTGGTTCATTTCTTCTTTCGATTCCTGCGCAATTAGTTCATAGATTTCACCTTCAGCCATTTTTCCGGCACTCACCAATACTTTACGTTGTTCAATCTTAGAAGTGGTTAAAGAATACTGATCCTTAGCTATTTGCAACAATTCTTTATTGAGCAACACTTGTAGAAAAGCACTGGAAACACTCATAACAAGATCACTTTGCATCTTTTTTAAATCTGCTTCCGAAGCATTTAGTTCTGCTTTTCTGGCATCAATATTATACTTCATTTTTAATCCGTCGAATAGGGTTAGATTACTCGATATTCCAACAGAAGTTTGGGAAGAGTTCGTATTTCTGTACACATTATCAACAGCTAATGAACGACCAAAATTATAGTACTGACCAACTGACGCATTCAGATTGGGGAGTAAATCCTGTTTTGATTGTTGATAATTTATCTCGCTGGTTTTGCGGGATAACACTTTTTGCTTTACATTTCGGTTATTTACCAATGCCGTATCGATACATTGCTGAAGCGTCCAGGGCTGTTGAGCTGAAGCCAGAAGGCTAAAAGAAAGCGCACCAAATAGTATAATTATTTTTGTAGTTCTCATTTATAATTGTTTAATTTGTTAAACACCGTAAATTTGCGAATTGAGTCCATTCGTTATTCTCAAATTGACTCCTTCTCTAATTTATCTTCTCTCTTCTTTCTTCGGCTCTTCTTTTTTCTTTTCCAGAATTTCGGCAGCACGAATTTTGTCTTTCGCTTTCAAGCCAGTCTTAACCTCGATTTTTATACCGTCCGACAAACCTATTTTCACTTGTTTTTTTACAAAAGTTTGTGGTTCTTTTTTAGTCATAACATATACAAAAGCAGTGTCACCACCAAACTCTACACAGCTTTCGGGAACTGTAAGTACGTTTTGCGATTTTGAAAACACAATTTCTGCATTAGCACTGTATCCTGCACGGATAAATACATTTGTTGGTACTTTTACAGCTGCTTTCATTTCGAACATAATTGCTCCATTTTCTTCCTTGCCTTTTGGCGACACATATTCCAGTTTGGCAGTCAGTTTTTGATCCTGCAAGGCACCAATAGTGATATCCATAGGCATTCCCACCTTAATTTTACCAACTTCCGTTTCATCCAACTTACCTACAAAAAGCATATCGCTCATGTTGGCCACGGTGGCAATGGTGGTTCCATCGTTAAAATTATTCGACTGAATTACCGAGTTACCTACTTTAATAGGGATATCCAGAATTGTTCCTGTAACGGTAGAACGCACCAGCGTATTACTAAATGTCTTGGTTTTGGCAGAAATTCCATCGCGGGTCAAACTCAAATTATCTTTTGCGGAACTTAAATCTTCTCTTTCATTATTATACTGCAATTGAGTTTTTTCAAATTCTTCTCTCGAAATTACTTTGTCATCATACAATTTTTTATCCCGTTCAAAATTCTTCTTCGTTTGGTCAAAAGCTATTTCGGCACGACTCACTCTCGATTCGGCACTATTAAGGCTCATCATATCGGGAATTACCTTGATTTTTGCAATCACATCTCCGGCATTTACATGATCACCGGCTTCTTTATACACCTCTGAAATAATACCCGACATTTGTGGTTTAATCAAAATTTCGTTACGTGGATCCACCTTTCCAGTTGCCACTGTACGTTTTTCGATAGTTCCGAATTTTACTTCTTCAATTTGATACTTCTTTACCACTGGTCGAGATTTTTGCCATAAAAACCAAAATGTCCAAAGCACGGCAGCAGCAACAATAACCAAAAGCGCAATTTTAAAAATCTTTTTCATAATGTACATTAGTTACAAGTTAGATGTTACGGGTTACAAGTTTTTTTTTGAAAGCAAGCATACCAGTAATCAAGCAAACTGAGTTTATTATTAATTTATATTTTTTTTATTTAGTAATACGATAAATGATCCCACCTGCATTATAATTATCGGAATCAATATTGAAATTGAATTAATGGCCTAATCAACAATGTTATGGGTTTTTCCAAGATTATAGCAAAACCTTGTAGAAAAGAGAACATATAAAAATAGTAAAACAAAAACTGCAATTCTCACTTCCTTTGTTTTCAAAACTTTTTCCATATTGATATAAATTATAAACTGTTAATTATTAATTAGATTACTCTTCCCTTATCGCTTCGATTGGTTTAATATTCATTGCTCTATTGGCGGGAATAAATCCGGCAAAAGTACCGATAATCAATAGAATAAAGAATGCAGCAATAGCAACACTAAAACTTATTTGAGGATCTTTGAAAAACTGATCGCCTTGACTTAATGCCATTCCAACCAACGAAAGTAATCCCACACCCACCATCAATCCGGCTATACCGGCAATCAATGTTAGTATAATACTTTCACTCATTATTTGAGTAATAATATTTCGTGGAGTTGCACCCAATGCGCGACGGATACCAATTTCTCTAGTCCGTTCACGAACAGTTACCAACATGATATTACTCACACCAATGGCTCCGGCAAATAAAGTTCCCAAACCCACTACCCAAATTAAAACCGCAATACCAATGCCCAAATATAAAAACATATTAAACTGATCTTCTATATTAAATCCACCTATTGCTTTTTTGTCATCGGGCGAGATATTATGCTTTGCACCCAGTACTTCACGTATTTTATCCTCAATTACCTTTACCTTTATACCCGGCTGAGCAGTTACAGCCATAAAATGAACTTTATTGCCCTGATTAAATGCCTGTTGCATGGTACTAAAGGGTAATACAATCGACTCTTCGGCATTACCACCAATATTAATATCCGAAGTATGGCGGGCAACTCCTACCACCTGAAAATAAATACCATTTACCTGTATGCTTTTCCCAATCGGGTTTTCGTCTTTAGGGAAAAGGACTTTATAAACACGTTCACCGATTACGCACACCTTGCGTTTCTCTACAATGTCAATATCATTAATATATCGGCCATAAACCATTTTACTTTCATCAATCAGATTGTACGACGGATAATTACCTTTTACACCATAGCTGCCAGCTTTATCATTGCGAGTCACATTATTTGTTCCACCGCCACCAAAAAGAACAGGTGCAAGGTATTGGATTTCAGGAATTTTATTGAGCATTAAGGATATATCTTCATTTTCTAAGCTCCAGTTTCTGCCTTTTTTGAATCCTTTGTAAGGCTCCGAAGTTTGATCGGCCCACACAAAACAGGAATTGGTAGCAAAGCCTTCGATTTGGGAACTCATGCCACGCTGAAGCGCCACACCTGCGCCTACCATTACCACCAACATAAACATTCCCCAGAAAACCCCAAAGGCAGTTAAAAAACTTCTTAATTTATTATGGGTTATGGTTAACCATATTTCTTGCCAACGATCTAAATCAAACATATTAGTTACAAGTTACGTGTTACAAATTACAAGTTAAAAATCACTCTTTTTAATACTAATTAACTTATTTTAATCTTCTCTCATTGCCTCTATCGGTTTAATTCTCACGGCCCTGCGAGCAGGCATATATCCGGCTATTACGCCCGAAACAATAAGAATACCTGTTGAGATTAAAACATACGAGAGTTCAACAGTTGGATTTTTAAATATCGATGGTCCTTCGGGAGCAGCAGCTGCCGATTGCATCATTATGTAGTTAACGAATTCTGTTAACCCTACTCCCACCATCATGCCAATATATCCAAAAATAGTAGTTATTAAAATAGCTTCAATAATTACAGAACGAAGTATAGAAGCAGGCGGAGCACCAAGGGCTTTGCGGATACCGATTTCACGGGTACGTTCTTTTACCGACACCAACATAATGTTACTTACACCCACTATTCCGGCAATAAGAGTAAAGATTCCTATTATCGAAACAAAAAGCGTTATTCCGGCAAAAATCTGCATGGTTTCAATATAATTACGTTGCGAATTATTTATCCACAAGGCCTGGGTATCATTTGGATCAAATTTCAGACTCTGCGACATAGTGGATTTCAACTTTTCATTAAATTCTTCATTCGATTCGTTAGTTTCCAACCCCTTCACCGTCATGGCTATTTGGTAGAACTTTTGATTCGGATTAAAAATATACTGAGCTGTGGTAAAGGGGATATAGGCCGAGCCATCCCCCCAACGTTCTTTCTTGGAGTTTACGCCAACAACCTTAAACATCACAGAACCAATCTTCACATATTTTCCTAAAGCGGTAGTGCCTTTAAACAATACATCTTCAATCTTTTTATCAATGATAACCACTTTATTACTCGATTTCAAGTCCAGATTGTTAATAAAACGACCTGCATTAGCGTCAAACTTCAAATTATAAATGGTCGAATAGTCGGGATTTACCCCTTTAATACTATACGTTCCGTATTCGCTAGCATTTGTTACTGTCAATTGTTTTTCAATAACCCCGGTCTCTTTATCCGCCGCAACCAGGTCTTTATCAATATCATTAATTTGTCTTTCGCCGAAATTGAGCGATCGTCCACTTTTCAAGCCCTTGTAGGGCATTGACGATGTTCTCGACCACATTTGAACGGTATTAGTTGCCCTGTCGCTAAAATTTGAAGTAACACCATTTTTCAACCCGTTTCCGGCACCCAGCAACACGATAAGGATAAATATCCCCCACGAAACCGAGAGTCCAGTCAGCACTGTACGCAGTTTATTGTGTTTTAGGCTAGCAATTATTTCTTCTAAGGTATTTATTGAAAACATGTTCGTTTAATTTTAGTATACTATCAGTTTCTAATTTTACGCGAAGGTGCAATTACAAAATAAAGTATTGCCCCAAAAGGAATAAAGATCACTATCAAAATCATCAATAAATTATCGTTTCCCTGAAATTTACTTTTCAGTATATCGATAATAGCAATTATTGGCAGTAGCAAGCCAAGAATAATTGCGAACGGTATTAAAAGCAAAATAAAAAGTTCCATACAAATTTATTGTTAGTTAATTAAAAATAACTATTTATCTATTATTTTGAAACAACTATCAGATAATAAGACTTGTAACTACTTAAATTATCAGATAGCCTGTGTCGATTTTATTTCCTGCGTTCGATATTTTCAATCAAACCATCTTTAATATGGATAACTGAATTTGTTTCATCCGCAACCGATTTTTCGTGTGTTACAATGATAGTTGTCAAACCATTGCTATTCAATTCACCGAGCAGTTTCATTACTTCCATCGTAGTAACACTATCTAATGCCCCGGTTGGTTCATCTGCCAATAAAATTTTTGGTTTAGAGATAATGGCACGAGCAATGGCTACTCGCTGTTTCTGCCCCCCCGACATTTCGCTTGGCATATGGTAAGCCCAGTCTTTCAGTCCCATCTGATCCAAGTATTCCATAGCAATAATATTGCGTTTTTTGCGACTGATATTTTTATAGTACAATGGCAAAGCAACGTTTTCGAGAGCGTTTTTGAAGTTAATCAAGTTGAACGATTGAAACACAAAACCAATCAACTCATTACGATAAACCGCCGCTTGTTTCTCAGACAAGTCTTTTATCAATATGTTGTTCAAATGATATTCGCCCGTTTCATAATCGTCCAAAATTCCCAATATATTCAGCAGGGTAGATTTACCCGAACCTGATGCACCCATAATGGAAACATACTCACCATTGTCAATGTGCAAATCAATCCCTTTGAGAACGTGCAACGAGGCCTGCCCCATATCGTACGTTTTGTTGATGTTTTTTAATGTAATCATTCTTATGTAGTGTAATTATGTTACTGTTGAATTGTAAGTGTTGAACAAATGAACTGCCGAGACAGTTAACAATTATTCCTCAATTATTTACTTTTACTCTAATCAAGTTGCAAATATATATGGAATTATAGTACTATGCAATACATAGTACTATAATTATCTGAAATTAAATAACAGTAATGTAATTACATCACTTATTATTAGACGTTTAATGGACACAAAAAAAGATTTTAGATTAACATAATTTAACTTCTAATAGCATTTAAATCTTTAAGTCAAAGGATAAATTGCTATTTACAAATGCTTTATTGAGCTTTAGTAACTTTATTCAGAAAATAACCGCTTTTATTATTTCTTAATTCAAATCTTATCGATACATTTGCAAATCTAAGACTGTGATTTTAAATTCTTTGAACATCTACCATTACCTTAGGCTAGTCAACACTTATTATTTTACCCTTTATACATTTAAAGTTATGTTTGATACAAGTCATCTTCATCCTATGTTGGTTCATTTTCCAATTGCATTAATAATGGTTGGATTTATTGCAGAAGTAAGCTCTTTAATAGTCAAAAAAGAACTGTGTTTATCTAAGTTTAGTTTGTATTTACTGGTGTTGGGAACATTGGCAACTATGGTTACATGGTTGTCGGGGGTATTGTTAACAGCAGAAATGTCGGGAACTGCGGGTTCAGTGAAAGAATCTCACGAATTATTTGCTATCGTTAGCATGTTATTACTGATTATAACTTCAACCATCAGGTTAATGATCGTTTTTGGAAAAAAGGATAACAAAAATCTTAAATGGATAGCTTTTTGTTTATATGGTTTGGCCGCCTTTACCGTTAGTATTACCGGTTATCTGGGTGGCACATTGGTTTATAATTATATGATGCCTCTTTAATAATTAATCATTAAAACTAAAAAAAAATGAAGAAAACTTTATTATTTGCTACAATGGTAATCATCGCCCTTGCAGGTTGTACCGGACCAAAGCCGGTTAAAACGATTGAAAATCTTAAGGCAGGAATTAAAGGTGAAACTACTGCTAGTGCTAAGTATGCTGCTTTTGCTATAAAAGCAAAAGAAGAAGGAAACGACACTATTGCCAAACTATTTGAAGCTGCTTCGAAAGCCGAAGGAATTCATGCTGCCAATCACGCTAAAGTGCTGGAAGGACTAGGCGAAAAAATGGAAGACTTCAAACCTGAGTTCGAAGTAAAAACAACTGCCGAAAACCTACAGGCAGCTATCGATGGAGAATCTTATGAGGTAGCAAGTATGTATCCTAAATTCTTGGAAGATGCAAAGGCTGAAAAAGTAGAGAAAGCTGTGAAGTCATTTACCTGGGCTTTTGATACTGAGAAAAAACACAACCAATTCTACGCTGCTGCTTTAGAGGCTTTAAAAACTCACACTCAAAGCAAATTACCTTTCGTATACGCAGTGTGCCCGCTATGCGGAAATACCTACGACAATGCTAAAGTAGATGAGAAATGTGCTTTCTGCCAGACCAAGAAAGAAAAATTCACACTTATCTGATAAAATAAATAAAAAAGGAGTTCTAACAGACTCCTTTTCTGTTCTAGTTATTGGGTCGTTATGAGAACGGCGCTAGGTTTAGCACAAATAATTTACTCAGTTAAGCCTCAAAAAAAACTCAAATGCATAGTTTCTAATTGCATCTGAGTTTTTTTTGAGGCTTTGCTATATTTTAATCCGGCAACTGAAAATTCCTTTAATGGAATCATTGTCAATCGCCGTATCGGTTGGTAGAATGACTATTCAATCATGTTGTGAAATACATTTTGAACATCTTCATCATCTTCAATTTTATCGAGCAACTTCACTACCTGAGCTTTTTGTTCTTCGGTAAGCTCTTTCATGTCGTTAGGAATACGTTCAAATTCGGCACTGAAAATTTCAAAACCATTTTCTTCGAGGTACTTTTGAATAGATGAGTACGACTGAAACTCGCCATACAAAACTATACCATCTTCATCTTCAACCAATTCATCTACTCCAAAATCGATTAACTCTAATTCAAGATCGTCGATTGACACATTTGGTTTTGCAGCAATTTTGAAAACACATTTATGATCGAATATGAACTGAAGACAACCCGAAGTGCCTAAAGA
Organism: Bacteroidales bacterium; assembly: GCA_038249445.1. Classification (GTDB taxonomy): domain Bacteria; phylum Bacteroidota; class Bacteroidia; order Bacteroidales; family Paludibacteraceae; genus Paludibacter. The sequence continues at coordinate 11,611 of JBBSDM010000045.1, read as the reverse complement.
CCCACCATTACGAGTTAAATAACTTCTGATATTGGCAACTGTACGGGTAGGATTATCGGTAGCAGTTTCAATAACGATGGCAATACCATTCGGGCCATAGCCTTCGTATACCATTTCTTTGTAGTCTGCTTCATCTTTCGAAATCGCTTTTTTGACTGCACGCTCCACATTTTCTTTGGGCATGTTTTCTTTTTTCGATTGTTGAATCAACACCCTCAAACGTGGATTGGTATCGGGGTCAGGACCACTCTCACGAACCGAAATAGTTATTTGTTTTCCTAATTTTGTAAATACGCGAGCCATATTGCCCCAACGTTTCATTTTCGTAGCCTTTCTATATTCGTACGCTCTTCCCATATTATCAATTTACTGTTATCTGATTTACAATTCTATACAAGCTTAGTGGCAAATGAATGGCCACAAATAGCACTTTGCTCATTTCGTTCCGCAAAAGTATTAAAACACTTGCAAAGAACCATCATTTTTTTCTGTTTTTTTGAAATAAAAAAGGAGTTGCTTTTACACAACTCCTTCGTTTTAGGTCATCTTCATTTATTCAAATGAGGTTTCTTCAAAAGTTACCACAAATTCCACGCGTCGGTTTTTAGCTTTACCTGCTGAAGTCGTATTCTCAGCTACAGGTTTTGTGTCGCCGTATCCATGCGAAGTCATTCTTCCATCATCAACTCCCTTTTTAATCAGATAGTCTCTAACTGCCGCAGCACGTTTGTCGGATAAAATCATGTTAGAAGCCGGCTTACCTACATTATCGGTGTGACCTTGTATTTCTATCAAGTACGTTGGGTTTGCATTCAACACCTGAGCTATTTGATTCAAAATAGGGAACGAACCCGCTTTAATGGTCGAAGCACCTGTTTGGAATTGAATGCCTTGCAACGCTTTTTGGAAGAGTCTTTTTACTTCTTTCTTTATTTCAGGACAACCATGATTAGCGATTACGCCAGGTACCTTAGGGCAATTATCCAGGTAATCGAAAATACCATCACCATCCGTATCGAGTGGACAACCGTTATTATCAACCATTACACGCACTTCGGCTGGTGTACTTGGACATTTATCCAAATAGTTAGGAACTCCATCACCATCACTATCAAGTGGGCAACCATTTTTGTCAACAGAAGAACGAGCTTCCATTCGTGTATTCGGACATTTATCCAGATAATCGGCTACACCATCACTATCCTTATCGAAAGGACATCCAGCTTCATCAATCATTCCACGAGCAGCTTTTGGGGTATCAGGACATTTATCTAAATAATCGAGCACACCATCACTATCGGTATCTAAAGGACAACCAAGAGAATCAACCGTTGCTTTTGTAGGAGTGTTCGGACATTTATCCAGATAATCGAAAACACCATCACCATCAGTATCCAACGAACAACCATCCTTGTCAACAAAACCGATAGATTTGGTTGGAGTATCAGGACATTTATCTAAATAATCTGGCACTCCATCTTTATCCGAATCTAACGGACAACCATTTAAATCGACCTTTCCATAAGCCGCCGCTGGTGTATCAGGACATTGATCCAGATAATCAGGCACTCCATCACCATCGGTATCAAGAGGACAACCTTTTCTGTCGACCTTTACTTTTAAAGGCGTTTCCGGGCATTTATCTTTTCTGTCTACAACTCCATCTTTATCAGCATCTTTTCTGTTTCCAAACACAAAGTTAACTCCCACAGCCAAATTGATCCCTTTTGTCTGATTAGGAATTGGGAATTTAACACCACTCACTGTCCAACCATCGTAATACAAAGGAACATAATCAGCCGCAACAAAAGTACTAATAAAGCCTAGTCGAAAGCCTAAACCTGCACCAATGTTACTTGTTCTTCCATTCATTACCGAATAAGAAGCCGAGAGATTAAACCAACTAACCGGACGTGCATTGACCGATGCTGTAAGTTCTTCGTAAAAGGCACTGTTGCGCTTCATGGTTCTCGAAAGCAATGCTACCGACATCGCATTGTTTAGAAAAGCATATTCAGCACCAATGTTAAGTTTAGGAGAAGTATATGTAGTATATTTCTTGCCTGTTTGCGATGAAGTAGCCGATTCTTTAAACGCTTTGAAAACAGAATCGGATAATTGATTAAAATCAACACCGCCTGCTGCATTTACTGTTCCAACACCATCGAATTTATAATCGACATTGTAAGCTACATTATTCATATTCTTGGTCCAGCTTATCATCCCGAGATCGACCAGTGCAGCCGACAAAGTAACACTTGGAACAGGCTTAAATGTGGCTCCTAAATCAATACCGGCACCCATTCCCGAAGGTTTAATCCAATCGGAATTGTGTAAGGGTGAAGCATAATCTATAGACTCCAGTTTATTTCCAACTGTCAACACTCCTGGCATAGAGGCGTTAATGGTACCTTTGCCTTTTATAATCCATTGATCCATACCAGCTACTAAGTCGAGATTATCGTTTTTCAGTGACACATTGGCTGTACCAAGCAGGGCTTTGAACTTAACACCATACGACCATTTATCATTAATCTTTTTTGCATACCCTAAACCTACTTCGGTGTAAGCAGTTCCACCAAGTTCCATGTTTTTAAGATTATACAAATTATTATCAATCAGAGGTGTACCATAGAGCAAGAGTTTCATAAAGTCTTTAGGAACTGCAAGCTGGCTTTCAAACCTTTCTGATATCGAAAAATTCCAATAAGCTCTTCCTGTTCTAAAACCAAAGCCCAACAGGTTAATCTGTGATTCACCTCCAATTAATGTAGTTGGTCTCAGAACATTAAAAAACTTATCTTTATTACCCCCCGGGCTTAAAAACATCTTCCCATTTTCATTCACAACATCCCTAACGGTTAGCGAGTTATTTCCTATATTAAATTGAGAAAAACCTGCCACCGGAAATCCTAGATAAAAGTTACTCAAAGGTTGAAATGCCGGGTTCAATGTATTTCGAACCGGAACATTTTCCATAAAATACAGGGTACTTACCTGCTGCGCCATAACAGTGTGGCTCGATAAAACAATGCAAAGTGCTAGCATTGATTTCAGTATATTATTTCTTTTCATATTGATCTGAGGTTTAGTTGTTGCTGAAATTCTTAACGGTATTCATTTTTACAAAGACGCCTAACTTTACATTAAAACTATCGTTCTTGGTAAAGTGAATGGTGGAACTGACATCTTTTCCTTCTCCGGTAATTGTGTACACAACGCGTTGCGCCTTTTTCAAATCTTCAAATTGCGTTTTATTTACCCCCACTTTGATAGTCTGATCGGCAATACTCGTTGCTTTCACCGTTCCATCCGTATTAATATAAGGTGCATTAATTGTGTAGATAGTATCATCAAAGGTAGTGTTAATTTTAACTCCATTAGCATCCAAATAGAACAATGACAATGTGGCTTTTACAGGTAGTCCGTTACGCACCTTAAACACCAATGTACAAGTATCTATAGCTGTATTGTCGATATTTGAGCCTATGGTTCCGCCGGTAACAAACAGCGTATCTTGGAATTTAATATTACTTCCACTGTTTAAATAAAGTGGTATTTGAACTTTAATCTTCGCTTTTATTTTACCATAGGAAGGAAAAAACAGCGGATTGAGGGAATCGGTTGAATTAGTTCCGGGAGTAACCAATGTACTGAATTTATACTCCAACATATCCGGTTTATAAGGACTTTCAAAAAGTTGGTTCGTTGCACCATTGTCTTTATCAAATACCAACTGTGTTGTAACAACGTTTCCTGGCTTAGCGGGTTTCAACAAGTCATAAATATACGAATCACTTCCATTAAATGAAGCTTTTACTTCTTTGGTAGGATCGGCCTTTACATAGGCTTTTATATAATCTACTCTAAATCTTATTTTAGTTCCGATATTACTTTGCACATCAACCACAGCCTTTGGGTTTACAAATTTCAGATAGGCATCGGGTAAATAAGTAGCTACATCAAGTGGTACTTTTTGTACCTCAGAGGCTATAAGCGATGGCTGAAAATTACCGTAAGCTACATCAAAATTTAAACTGACAAATTTCAATTCAACATTTATTCTGGAAGTAGATGTAACTGTTACCGGCGAATTTTTGGTTTCAAATAAGATTTGAACAGGAATGGTTGTAGCACTGCCCGAGGTAATCATGGCAAAGTTTGATACCGGAACATTGAAAGCCGTCCCAAATTGAGAAGGGTTAATCACTACCTTATTTGTACCCGTAGGAGTTCCATCTGAAATCCGAACTTTATTGTTTTGAAAAACAAGCGTAACTTTCAAATTTGCGGGAGCAACTAAAATATTGGAAGGAGTTATCTTTACACTAATGTTTGCAGAGTTCACGGTTACACTATCTAATCGTTCATTGGTTACATCGGAATTCACACCTAGTTCAAAGAAAGTAGAGACAGGATTAGGGAAAGCTGTATAAGCAGCTAGAATAGTAGAACCACTAAGCAATGGTTGAATTGACAAACTCTTGGGTGTAGAATTTGCCACCAGGTTCACATCTCGGAATGAATAACTGGTACTGTCTAAACTTTCAAAGTAAATCTCGTTGGGATCTGTAGTTACCAGATTCTTCAAATCCAGCTTATTTAACAACTCCTTCATATTGGTATTTGCCTGACCAACAGGAACAACTAATGACTCATCAATCAAGATATCCCCGGATACTTTCGATAAATCAACATCGGACATACATCCGGTGAATAAAGTAGAACTTATCCACAACAGGGATAAAATCTTGAAAATAGACCTGTTTTTCATAATTCGTAGCATTTAAATAAGACAAAATTTCTAAACATTCTCAATCGAAAACACAAAAATAGTAAATAAATTTTACAAAATAGACTCCATTACTATAAATATGTAAATATACGTATACCTTTTCAAATCATAAATATCTGATATTACAAACCTTTAGTAAACCCGTTGTTTCTTCTCATAAACAATTACAATCTCTCTTGTTCGATTGCTTTTGTAGACCTATTTTGTGTTCTATTTGATCAAAAACAAGATTAATCCCCAAGGAGAAATTAAACGTTTGGGTAGTATACGGAACGGGAATGCCTTGATAGGAAGAAAATTGAAAAGGAATATAATCGGCAGCCAACAACCAATGAACAAATCCGGTACGGAGTCCTACGCCTGCACCTATGGAGCTAAACTTGCCTTCGAAAAGTGAAGTGCTAATGGAGGTATTGAACCAGTCGGTTGGTTTTGCGTTAAGCGAAACAGTCAGTTCTTCCAACAAGGTCTTTTTATACACTTGTGTGCGCGAGAGTAAACCTACGGTCAGTTTAGTACCCAATAAGTTATACTCAGCACCCAGATTAAGCGTTGCAGGTGTAGAAGTGCTGTAGGATTTATTGCTTCGTGTATAAGTAGAAGCACTATCAAGTGCCGACACAATAGAATCGGCCACATAAACGCCAAAACTATTTACACCTGTTACTCCGTTTATAGTGTTGGTGGATGTACCGTTGATAATTTCCAGCACTCCATCAAATACAAAATTAGTAGCGTAGTTTACATTCAATGCATTCTTTTTCCAACGGATAAAGCCCAGATCGATAAGGGCAGCAGAAAGGGTGAGATCGGTGTTGGCTTTATAAGTAGCTCCAAGATCAATTCCTGCTCCTGATCCCGACTGCTTTAGCCAGTCACTTATGTTCTGAGGCCATTGAATGGTTCGGGATTTAAAATTGTTACTAATAGCTACTGATGCTGGACCGGAATAATTAGCTGTACCTACACCACTCAATGTCCACTGATCAACTCCAGCATTGAGTTGGATAGAGGTATTTCTATTCGAAAAATTGGCTGTACCAAAAAGATACTTCAGCTTTGCACCTACCGACCATTTCTTATTCAGAGTTTTGGCATACCCCAATGCAGCCTCGGTATAAAGCGACTCATCAGTTTGCAGATTGGTTAGGTTGAATCTATTATTGAATAAATCAGGCGTACCATACAGTGCCAGTTGAAAAGCATCTTTGGGAATTGAAATAAAACTCTGAAACCGCTCGGTAAGTCCAAAACTCCAAAAAGCTGTTTTGTGTTTAAAGCCAAACGACAACAGATTGACTTCTAAACCTGTACTAAGAACATTGCTGGAATGAAGGGTATGGTAAAATTTATCGATATTGCCACCTGCCGAATCGAGAAAGCTAATGGTGCGGTTGTTATTTCTGTAAACTACATCTTTTACCGCCAGTGCATTATTGCCAACACTCATTTGTATAAACCCTATCATTGGCAAACTAATATACAAGTGTTCTGTGGGTTGGAAAGATGGATTTAAACTATGCCTGAGAGGGACATTATTCATAAAATAGAGCGTATTCACTTGTTGCGCAGCAGCCAAACAAGGGAAAACAGCAAGGATAAATATGTATATTATTTTTTTAAATAATTTCTGCATTTGAGTTGTGATTTCTACAGCTTTCTACTCTATACTATAATTTAACAGATACACATTGAAAATACTCCAAATGCTACCTTATCATATTTAGTTACAAATATAACTATATATTGTAAATGACCACACTTATGATGTCCTGTCCTAATTAATTCATACTAACCAGAACTCTTACTACAAAGAGAGGGCAAATACTGAATTTATAAACGTTCAGTAGAATAAGTCTTCGTAACATTCACATTGGTTATTTATGCTAATAATCAGTGTATATAACTATTGATTTTTTATTGATATAAAGCACTATTAATCAACATTGGGATATCAGTTTGTGTAGCAAAAACTATGGTATGCCAATGTCAGTATCAATAATGGCTATGTAAATAGGACAAACAGGCGCAGAATAACCACTATTAAATCGAATAAATTTAATAATCAGTAACACATATTAATATTTTTGTTTCAGTCAACAGAAAAAGAAATAAAGATAGAGGAATAGGTAAATCAGGTTGGTTGTCTATATAGTACGACCGCTCACCACGCTCTCTCCAAAGGTAAAGTCATCTGAATTTACCTATTAGGTTTAGGGGTCGGAATTTAAAACATATCATTAAATACAAATTATTTAAGCAACTGATATTATTCATTTTACAAATGCTCAATCACTCTTAGTTTCACAAATAAACCTAGTTTAAAGTCCAGCGTATTCGATGTAGAAAACAATATTTTGGAGTCTACATCTGCACCTTCCACTCTGACTTTAAACTCTAAGTTGTTGAAGTTTTTAAGTTGAAGAAGTTCATCCCGTGATACTTTAATAGCAATTTTCTGGCTTGAAGTACCAGGTATAACCTTTCCTTTCAAACTCACTTGACCTGAGGCTATTTCATACTTCTTGCCAGTGCAGTCGGTCAATTTCAGTGCTGTCCCCATTGCATCGAGAAACCTAAATGAAAGAGTTGATTTGATAGGCAGATTATTGACGATTGAAAATATAAATGTGGCAGTATCAATCTTATTCAGAACATCTTCGTTGAATATTTTTGAATTAGCTTCAAAGATAGCATTAAGGGTATCGGTGTATTGATAGAAACTACCGGCATTGAACTGCATGGGGATTTTTGTTTTGAAGAATACTTTAATCTGTGCATCAGGAGTTAAGAAAGATGGAACCGGATCGGTAGTATCACTAAAGGGAGTAGCTTTAAATTCGAATTTGGTAGGCATAATCTCAAATAGTTTGTCTGTTTCGCCCCAGTTTTTATCAAAAGGTTTGAAGTTGACATCCACTGTTTCGCCTGGCACAAAAGGTCTTTTATCAAAGTTCTGAGTGAGCGACTGCTTGCCATCAAAGTGAGCATAAACACTACTGATATCGGAACTCGATTTAAAATACTCCAAATTAAATCCCAACTTCATACCCACATTACTCACCGCAGAGATACTTATCTGAGGATTAGAGAACTTAAAAGCTCCATTTAATATATTTTCGGTTAGCCCTACAGGTATTTCCTGAGCAGTTGCAGCCACAGTGGACATATCAAAATTACCATACAGCACCTGCCAATCCAGTTTTTTAAAACTAAACTCCAGGTCTATTTTTGAGTTCTTTTCCAGTGCAATGGGCGAATTACCGGTTTGTGCTTCCAAGTCTATTTTTAGGGGCAAGCTAGTTACTCCCTCCGACATATCAATCACAAAATTGAGAATACAAGCATCTTCGGCCAGATTAAAACTGCTAGGCCGAATGGTAAGTACACTTGCCGTACCATCCATTTTGCGCAATTTATTGTTTTGGAAAGTAACTGTAAACTTCAGTTTCGAAGGATCAAGATTAGCAACGTTTGTATTCACCTTTACGCTCAAAATTGCTTTAGCAACCTTCATACTGTCAATTCGCTCGCTGGCGCTGGCACGATTAATGCCTAAATCGAAATTATAGTTGAGAGTAACTTTAGGCAAGTCGTAATTGGCAGGAAAAACAATCGGATAGATGGGCGACAAAGGAAGTAAAACAATGGTTTGCTGAACCGGGGAGATATTTTCCACAATATTCAGTTCGGGATAAGAGAACGCAATACTATCTACACGCTGATAACTTATTTCAGCCAAATTAGTTAACAGCACTTTGTCAGAGTCATTAGCGGCAATTATATCGCCCAGGTTCATATGGGCACTCCCCAAGGGCAAAATCACACTTGGGTCATAGTATATTTCGCCCGAAACATTTGCCAAATCTACATCCGACATGCATGAAACAAAAAACGAGGAGAGTAAAAACAAGAACAGATGCGAAAAACGAAATGTCATAATGCCAGAATAGAATAATAATCGGTTTGCCTTAGTTTGTTATTGTTGAACCACAGATTGCAAACTAAAACAAGCATTGCAGAAGCCATATATTCAAAAAAAACAACAACTTTCATTTACATTTTGTAATGAAATACTAGCAAATATATACTTTTTTCGGCTGTGGTAATTTGAAGTTTCGGCGTAGTATTGAGTAGCAAACAAAATGATTATTTACGACAACAGCACATCGAAAAAAGGATAGAACAGCCCACTGAATTTATTGGAGAGATTATTTTAAGCAACACGGTTCATTGAGTATCAAACCATGAAAGTGGAGCAGTTCATATAAAGTAAGAAGAATTGAATAATAATCTACAGCCTGATTTGTAGTAAAAAGTAGAGTGGAGAATCTGTAGAATCCAACAGAACATTGCATCTTATGAACTTCGAGGAAGAGAGAACGAGAAAAAAAGGCAATTTAATTAAACAATTTTACGTTTTATTAACTCCATAGAGTTGCAAGTTAACAGTGAGCAGTTAACAGCAAGCAGCAATCAGTGAACAGTGAACCATTTATTAGCAAACTAGTATACAATGTATCGCTACCTAATTATTAATTATTCACCCAAAGCTTTTATCCGGAAAATTGACCAGATACACTGTTTCGGTGGCACGGGTAAGTGCCGTGTAGAGCCAGCGGTAAAAGTCGCTGTTAAGTTGGTCATCGGCTATCTGACCCGGATCGATAAACACTTTTTTCCACTGTCCGCCCTGCGCTTTATGACAGGTTACCGCATATCCAAACTTTACCTGCAACGCGTTGTAATAGTCACTTTCAAGCACCTTTTTTACTTTTTCGCGTTTGTTGGTAATCTCCGGATAGTCTTCGGCCACGGCTGCAAACAGTTTATTGGTCATCTCGTTCATGGCAGTGGGCGATTCGGCCTGCAAAGCATCCAACCAAATGCGCGCATCTATTTCCCAATCGTAGTCCAACGACCGTAAAGTCAAATCCACAAATCGGAAATCGTACATCGTATAACTTTTGCGCACCCGCACCACTTGCAGAATATCGCCGTTGGCAATAAAATCAATCTCCTTGTAAGGTTTGTTCCAGTAATAATTATTGCGCGTCACCATCAGCAAGTCGCCATTGGTCAGCTCGTCCTCTTTCATCATCACCCGTGCCCTGATGCCGTTGTTGTACATATTGGCTCGCTTGTTCGACCGCGTTACTACAATGGTATCTTCCACTCCCACTCCATCGTACGACCGTTGAATTTCATCAATCAACTCCATCCCGCCCAGTTTTTTTATGTCGGGGAAGTTAGCCAGTTCAAAACGCGGAAACTCACTCGTATTATCATCGGTAAGCTGTTGACGCAGCAGGGTAGCATTGTGCAAAATACCACTCTCTAAGGCCTGACGCACCACATGGGTAAGGGTAAACTCGTGCACATGCAATCCGTAGGAGGCCAGCTGAGAACTTTCCAGTGCCGGACTATGAGGCTGCATAACAGGGGGCAACTGTGCCGTATCACCCAACAACAATAAACTGCAACCGTCCGAACTATAGACAAATTGCACCAAATCGTCGAGCAAACGACCTGAACCAAAAGCCGTTTCGGTGCCAGTATTGGAAATCATAGAAGCCTCGTCGACAATAAAAAGCGTGTGGGTTTGTAGGTTATCCGACAACTGGAAGCGAAACTCCGCCATCGACTTCTGCCGGTAAATTTTTTTGTGAATAGTAAAAGCCGGGAAGCCGGAGTAATTGGCTATCACTTTGGCAGCACGACCAGTAGGAGCCAGCAGCACCGTTTTCTGTTTCAACTCATTGAGGGCACGCACCAACGCACTCACCACCGAGGTCTTACCTGTTCCCGCATATCCCCGCAGCAGAAAAATTTTCTCTTTATCGATAGACATCAAAAACTCACCCAGCACATCCAACAAATGAGTTTGCTGACTGGTAGGTTCAAAGGGCAATTGCGCTTTAATCTGTGAAGCAATGAAGTTTTGTAACATAGCACAAAGATAAGCAGAAATTAGGCACAATTCGTAATGGGCAATTCATAATGCATAATTTACAGTTGACAATGGATAATGGACAATTACACCAGATATTGATAGCCATGGACAAGGCATTTTAGACACAATTGTTCTACAAAATTGCAATTTACAGATACAAAAAAAGCTATTCGTCATTTAAACAGCGACTTACATTATATAGAAGTTTTTTTCCTTATAAAGAAAATCATTTTACTTATAAGGAATGGCTTATTACTTATAAGGAATGCTTCATCAATGATAAGGAATGGCTTATTCTTTACAAAAAAAACCCAATTCTGTGTTGGGTCTATTCAATAAATTGTGCCAAAAGAGAAATTATTTACTATTCCTGCTTATTTAGATGGGATTTCAAAGAACTAAAATTATTTTTTAATAATTAGATTGTCATTCAAGGGCAATTAACTATATTTGTTGACTGAAAAATAAATCGTTGTAGCGAAGGATTAGAAGAGAGCATAAAACAAACTCAATTCAACAGATATGGTGGATATGTGAGAGAAGCTGTACGTATACATCGATCTTAGCGGGCAAGTATAAAAAAGATAGATATTTATAGATTTGATAAATATCATATTGATTTACGATGAATGATAAATAATTGAAATGAAAAGAATTTTGACAATCTTAGCAATTGCATCGCAAGTATTCGGTCAAAGCCGACTAGCACTAATAATAAATCCAGAAATATAAAAAGGAGTTTTCTTTTTATATTTCTGGATTTATTGGTTTGGAAGAGTTCCAGTTTTCAGGAAAGAGTTTGTTGATTTCGTGGATTTTGGTTTGATTGATATTTTCCAGCACGTACGTCAACCACTCGAACT
>JBBSDM010000044.1:0-25530 GCA_038249445.1 Bacteroidales bacterium | reverse complement strand
TCTTTTGAAATTCCTTCAACGAACTCGATGTTACTAATTATCCAAGGTCGATTTAGACCCAATGCTAAAGAAAAGATATCTGTACTGTTCATTGTACAAAGATATCGATTTTTGATTACCCACCCGAAACGTTATAGAGCCATTTGTAATTCTATGTATGAGTCTTAAATAGAAATAGTTATCAATCGAAATGTAAGGTTAATTGATTGTATCGCAAATATAAAGAATTGTTTTAAGACTACACAACTAATTGAAAAGATTTTTTAAATAAAGAAAGGATGGAAGTGGATAAATACACTTTGATTAACAATAAATAAATCAATAAATCCCGTCCTCACCAAGTGGAGAGGGGATTTATTTCATTGCAAACTGTTAATTATTAATTATCAACTGTCAATTATTTCATGTTTTTTTCAACCCATTCTCTAGCATTTACAAACGCTTCCACCCACGGAGTGATTTGGTCGTTTGCTTTGCGGTCGGCTGGATAGTGCGCCCATTGCCATGGGAATACTGCACGTTCAGGGTGAGGCATCATAGCCAGGTGACGACCATCGGCAGAACAAATACCTGCAACACTATAGTCCGAACCGTTAGGGTTGGCTGGGTAGCTGGCGTAAGAGTATTTTGCAATGATGTTATATTCGCTTTCCGGTTTTGGTAAATAGAATTTTCCTTCACCGTGAGCCACCCAAACACCAAGCTTGGTATTGGAGAGTGAACCTAACATGACCGAGTTGTTTTCAGGAATGCTAAGACCCATAAAACCCGATTCGAATTTATGCGAGTCGTTGTGCAACATGCGTGGTTTTACATCATGTTCCTGATTTACCAATCCAAGTTCAATCATCAACTGGCAACCGTTACAAATACCTAAACTCAAAGTGTCTTTTCGGCTATAGAATTTGTCCAATGCCGATTTTGCTTTCTCGTTGAATAGGAAACCGCCTGCCCAACCTTTGGCAGAGCCAAGTACGTCGGAGTTAGAGAAACCACCGCAGAATGCGATCATGTTCACGTCTTCCAGTGTTTCACGACCCGTTGCAAGGTCGGTCATGTGAACGTCTTTTACATCAAAACCTGCAAGGTAAAGTGCATACGCCATTTCACGGTCGCCATTGGTTCCTTTTTCACGAATAATAGCTGCTTTGACACCACTTGGTTTGCGATCTTGCGAAATATTGAATTGAGAGAATTTGCCTTTAAAGCTATCGGTAAATGCAAATTCCAAGGGTTGATTTTTATAGTTGTTGAAACGAGCCGAAGCGCAGATTTCACCACTTTGTTTGCGATCTAACAAGTAAGAAGAGCGGAACCAGATATCGCGGAATTCGTTAATTGAGAATGAATAGGAAGCCGATTTCTTTTTAATTTCCATGCGACGTTCAGCAATAGGTGTTGCGATGCGGGCAAAACCTACACCGTTACCTTCGAAGATTTTTTCAACTGCCTTGCGATCTTTAACCTGAATCAATACACCCGGATTTTCAGCAAAAAGAATGTTTATCAATGATGTTTCGGCAATTCCTTCGAGGTTTACACTCATACCACCCTCGGCATTGGCAAAACACATTTCGAGCAATGCAGTAATTAGACCACCTTCCGAAATATCGTGACCAGCAAGAATTAAATCTTTGCTGATTAATTCCTGAATGCTGTCGAAAGCCGCTTTGAAGTATTCAGCATCTTGTACTGTTGGTACTTCGTCGCCTAGTTTGTTGAGCGTTTGTCCCAATACCGAACCACCTAGTTTATGTGTATCGAATGAGAAATCAACGTAATAAAGGGCAGATTTAGGATCGTTTACCACTACCTGACCAACAGTTTTCTTTACGTCCGAAACTTCAGCTCCGGCTGAGATAATCACCGTTCCTGGTGAAAATACTTTATCCTTACCATATTTTTGAGTCATCGATAAACTGTCTTTTCCGGTAGGAATGTTGATGCCCAATGAGCATGCAAAATCGCTACAAGCTTCAACAGCTTTGTACAAACGAGCATCTTCGCCCGGATTGTTACAAGGCCACATCCAGTTGGCGCTCAACGAAACACTATCGAGTCCGTCGGTCAACGGTGCCCAAATGATATTGGTCAATGCTTCGGCAATAGCAAGTACAGAACCGGCTTCAGGATTTACCATGGCTGCCAGCGGTGCATGACCGATAGAAGTGGCGATACCTACGTTTCCGCGGTAATCCAACGCTACCACACCAAGATCATTCAACGGCAATTGAATTTCACCGGCACATTGTTGACGGGCAATTTTACCGGTAATCGAACGGTCTACTTTATTTGTCAACCAGTCTTTACAAGCTACCGATTCTACCTGCAATACGTTTTGAATATATTCTTGTAATTTATCTTCGCTAATTTCAATCGGAGCATATTTTTCTTCGATGGTGCTGTCGGTCATGATGGTACGTGGCGGTTTGCCAATCATGTAGTCCAAGCGCAAGTCGATAGGTTTTTCACCATCCGCTTGTTCAAACACAAATTTCATGTCGCCGGTAGTTTCACCTACCACATACATCGGAGCGCGTTCACGTTCAGCAATGCGGCGCACGCCTTCAATAGCCGATTCAGGAAGCACCATTCCCATACGTTCCTGACTTTCGTTGCCTACAATTTCTTTGGCACTCAAGGTTGGATCGCCTACAGGAAGCGCTGATAAATCAATTACACCACCGGTAGATTCAACCAGTTCAGACAAGCAGTTTAGGTGACCACCTGCACCATGATCGTGAATAGAAACGATTGGGTTTATATCGGCTTCAGCCAGTGTACGAATCACGTTCGAAACACGTTTTTGCATTTCTGGATTGGCACGTTGTACAGCATTTAGTTCAATGGCGTTATCATATTCGCCAGTTTGAACCGACGATACAGCAGCACCACCCATACCGATACGATAGTTATCACCGCCCATTACCACTACTTTTTCACCGGCAGCCACTTCGCCTTTCAAGGCATCTCGCATGGTTCCGAAACCAACACCTCCTGCCAACATAATCACTTTGTCATAACCGAATTTCTTGTCGTTTTCTTCGTGTTCGAAAGTCAGCAACGATCCGCAGATAAGCGGTTGTCCGAATTTATTTCCGAAATCGGATGCTCCATTCGAAGCTTTGATAAGGATTTGTTCTGGCGTTTGGTACAACCATTTACGTGGGGCTATATAATCTTCCCAAGCAGCCCCACCTAACCTCCTCGAAGGGGAGGAGCTGAAGTTAGTATCGTCTATATTTTTACTGTCAACTTCAGAAACTTGGCTCTTTAAGTCCCCTAACGGGGAATTTAGGGAGCTGGGGTTGTTCGTTTTATTCCGTGGATAACTCGTCATGTACACTGCTGTTCCGGCAATTGGCAAACTAGCTTTTCCTCCGCCGAGACGGTCGCGAATTTCACCACCTGCACCGGTAGCAGCACCGTTGAATGGCTCAACAGTGGTAGGGAAGTTATGTGTTTCGGCTTTCAATGAAATAACTGATTCAATTTCCTTTGTTTCAAAATAATCAGGCTTGTCACCACTTGCCGGAGCAAATTGTTCAATTTTCGGACCGGCATTGAAAGCCACATTGTCCTTGTAAGCCGAAACCAATTTGTTCGGGTTTTCTTCCGATGTTTTGCGAATCATTTTGAACAAAGTCAGTTCTTTTTCTTCGCCATCGATAAAAAATTGTCCGTTGAAAATTTTGTGACGACAGTGTTCCGAGTTCACTTGCGAGAATCCGAAAACTTCGCTGTCTGTAAGTTTGCGACCAACTTTTTCGCTGATTTCGTTTAAGTATTCAACTTCATCAGGGCTTAATGCCAACCCTTCCTGAGCACTGTAAGCAGCAATGTCGTCAATTTCCAAAATGGCTTCCGGCTGTTTATTCACCGTGAACACTTCCTGATTAACACCGGTGTAAATGCGTTGAAGCATTGGGTCGTACTCTAAACCACCTTTGGCCGATGGGGTAGAAGGCATGGCTGTAAACTCTTCAATACGAATAATGCCGCTAATTCCCGTATTTTGGGTAATTTCAACGGCATTAGTACTCCAGGGGGTAATCATTTCGCGGCGCGGACCCACATAGTTTCCGTCTACACTTTCCTGATTGAGAAGGGCAGCTTCACCAAAAAGCCATTCTAACTTTCTGATATCATCGGCGGCAAGTGGTTGCGCCGTTTGTACAGCGTAAAGATGTTGAGCGGGAGTTCGGAAAAATTGAATCATAATATATTTTGAAATTATAGAAGTTTTATATTGAGGGTAAGTTGCAGATTTGTATGTGTTTAAGTGCATTTATAATCTACCTTCGATTTGAACGCAAAGATAGTCTTTTTATGCGGTTTTTGAAATATATAAATAACTAAATATCTTGACATAATGCAAATATAACTCTTGTTGAAAGCCATTTGCTATAAAGATTTAATGTGGAAATATGGATTTTTCCGAATCGTTGAATGAGTCAGAAACACCTTGTTTACTTCTCGTAGGTCAATAAACAATATCTACTAACCTGTTGTTATTCCATCTAAAAATTAAATTTACTCAACACAAATGAAAATTTTAGAAAATAGAATAAACAAAGAGGTCTTGAAAGAAAACCTTGCAAAAGAGACTTTTAAACGACAAACAATTTCATTTTATAAATATTTCGACATTAAAGCTCCAGTTGATTTCCGCAACCAGCTTTACGAGCAATGGTTTACTCTGAACTGCTTCGGACGAATTTATGTGGCACCCGAAGGCATTAATGCTCAAATGAGTGTGCCCGAAGATAATATGGCAGAGTTTATAAAACAGCTCTACGCCATTCCTCAATTTACCAGCGTGCCCATTAAACAAGCCATTGAAGATGATGGAAAATCGTTTTATAAATTGACCATCAAAGTACGACCGAAAATTGTAGCCGACGGACTTGAAAATAACACCTACGATTTATCAAAAGTTGGCAAACACCTCACCGCACTTGAGTTTCACAATGCCATCGACGAGCCGGGAACCATAGTGGTGGATATGCGTAACCACTACGAAAGTGAGATTGGCCATTTTAAAAACGCTTTTTGTCCGGATGTAGATACTTTTCGGGATGAAATTCAGATGGTGTTGGAAAAATATAAGGATGAAAAGGACAAGCAATTTTTGTTGTATTGCACTGGGGGAATACGTTGCGAGAAAGCCAGTTCGTTTCTGATAAATAATGGGTTTGAAAATGTGGCTCAACTTTATGGTGGAATTATTGAGTACACGCAACAAATCAAAAAGCTAAACATTAATTCGAAGTTTTACGGTAAGAATTTTGTGTTCGACGAACGCTTAGGTGAATCTGTTGACGGACAAGTTATTTCTAAATGCCATCAATGCGGTAAGCCCGCCGATACGCATACCAACTGTGCCAATAATGATTGTCATTTACTCTTCATTCAATGCGATCATTGCAAAGCAAAGTACGAAGGTTGCTGTAGTGATGAATGTGCATCTGTTATTCAACTTCCGCTCGACGAACGTATAAAATTGCGTGCCCAGTATCAACAAAAATATGCGGACAGCAAAATTTTTAAAAACAGGCTGCGCCCCCATTTGCGTTCGGACTTAAATAAAAGTTCTTGCAATGGATAATTTTTGGCAATCGCTCCAAAAACCAATCATTGCGTTGGCACCCATGGAGGATGTTACTGATACTGTTTTTAGGGAAGTGATTCGCTCAGTTTCTGACCCAGAGGCGTTGCATGTGATGTTCACCGAGTTTACATCTACCGATGAACTTTGCAATAAAAAAGGAAGAGAATCTGTTGCCACCCGATTAGTAGTGAATGAAACAGAGCGGGAATTATTAGAAACTACAAATACCAAACTTGTTGTTCAGATTTGGTGCTCTGATTCCGAAAAATTTTACGAAAGTGCCAAGCTGATTACTGATATGGAACTTTTCGATGCCATTGACATTAACATGGACTGTCCGGTGAAAAAGGTGGTGAAAAATCATAGTTGTTCGGATTTAATTAACCACCCCGAAATGGCAAAAGAAATAATTATTGCTACTCGCGAAGGGACCGATTTGCCTGTAAGTGTAAAAACTCGTATTGGTTTTAATTCAATAGTTACCGAGCGATGGATAGGGCAGTTGCTCGAAGTACAGCCGGCAGCTATTATTATTCATAGCAGAACACGGGCTATGATGTCAACCGGTTTAGCTTTGTGGGACGAGATAGCTAAGGCTGCTCAACTCAGAAATCAGATGAACAGCTCAACCCTGATATTGGGAAATGGTGATGTGGACAGTCATGCTACTGCTTTAGCCAGAGTTCATGATTTTGGAGTAGATGGAGTAATGGTGGGTACTAGTATTTTCAAAAATCCGTGGATGTTCAATATCGTCGAAAAGAAACTAAGCCGACAAATGCGAATTGATCTACTAGTCAAACACATCGCACTTTTCGATCAGACATGGATGGAGCATGGAAGTTTCAATGTGCTGAAGCGTTTCTTTAAAATTTACCTCAACGGTTTTGAGGGCGCTGCCCATTGGCGAGACCAATTGATGCACTGTAAAACTTGTAGGGAAGCATTGGAAGTGATAAAACGAATGTAATAAAATCGATATTTGAAAAACGTTAGAATGCAAATTACGCAAATCATCACAAATAACAGTTTAATCAATATGTTAAACATGAAAAATATAAAACTGTTGCGTAAATTTGTGTTCTAAGAGATTCCTATATCCCCAACAGTGTTTCCAGGTAATGCTTTTCGATGCCAAAAACTTGTTTAATAGCTGCAATATTCTTCAAAATATCTTGTTTGTCGGGTGTAACATTGCGATTTCTTTTACCAACTATCATCACATTTTTCGGCGTATGTTCTAGCGAAATAAATTCAAAAACATTGGTTTTGTAACCGTGCGCTTCCAGTATCATGGCGCGTAATGTGTCGGTGATTATTTCGGCTTGTCGCTCTTTCAGAATACCAAATTTAGTTACATTGCTTAATTCGTTGGTAACGTTGAATGCTTTTCTGATTTGCTTATGACAGCACGGAGCACAAACGATCAACTCTGCATCCGATTGTATTCCACGGTAAATGGCGTCGTCGGTGGCAGTGTCACAAGCATGCAGCGCAATAAGAATATCGATGTGTTCCAGTTCGGTCTTTTCGATGGTTCCTTTTACAAAAGTCAGATTTTCAAAACCTGCCTGACGGGCAATGCTGTTACATGTCCATACCAGATCTTCGCGATATTCAACGCCTGTTGCATTGGTCTTTATCTTCAGATGATTAGATATATAATCGTACAATGCAAAGGTTAGGTAGCCTTTTCCAGAACCCATATCGGCAAAATGAAGACTATCCGTAATGTTAAGTTCTGTAAGGTAAGGAGCCAGTAATTCAATGTATTTGTTTATCTGCTTGTACTTATCGCTCATTTCGCGACGGATTTCCCAGTTGGCATTCGTAATGCCCAATTCCCGCAAATAAATATTTTCAAATGGATCAACTAAACGATCTTTTACACGGTCGTGTGTAAATGTGGTTAGAGCCTGCAAACTTGGTTGCAAGCTTTTTAATTGAGCTTTTTCGTTTGGCAAAATGATAAGTTGTAAGTTTTCCGTTATTGCAAATAGCTCGGCATTGTAAAAATAGTTTGTCATATAGCTTATTATCAGCTCAATGCCTTCTTCGATTTCAAAATTCTTGGTAATGTCTTTTGTGTTATGGCGGTACACAAAATTCAAACAATATCCTTTTTTTATCTCAACGGCTGTAACAATTATTTTTTTTAGATCCGATGTTTTATCTCGTTTTCCGGTAAGCTGAAGTTTTATCAGTTCTTTTTTCTCAACAAATAATTGGAGTTTTTCAAAAAAAGTCTTTGTATTAATGTGTATCATAAAAAATGAAGTTTAAAGGTAAAAGGTAAAATCTCGTTGGTAATGTCAGTGAATCCTTCGCTGTTGTTGAAATGTTTGGCGTCATGCACCATCACCACTTTGGCACTCAGATTTTCTTGCCAAAGCTTTTTGTTTGTTTGCGTGTCGGAAGTGTAGGGGTCGTTGTCAGACAAAATACTCACAATGTTGTTGCTGCATATTTGTTTGATACCTTTAAAGTCAATGGGTATTTCTATCCATTGTTTTAGTGGTGGCCAGGGCTTGTCTATACTCCACCAGCCGGCAACGCAGAGCAAACCACCCATTCTGAGTTTTGGATTTTTAGTATGCAATTCATTCAGGTACAATAAAGCCGCCTTGCACCCAATGCTATGACCAATAAAATAAGTATTGCTATTTATTTTACTCTCGGGAATAGTTTCTCGAATAATTGTCAGAAATTCTTCGGTAGAAGGTCTGTCCCAATTTGGGAGGGAGAGAGGAATAAATCTGATATTCTTATCTTTATGGGCAAATTCTCGTTGAATTTTTTTATACCAATCCGAATTCTCATCACCACTGTATCTTGGAAAAATATAGATGTTTTTCATAGTTGCATGATCCGCTTGTGACGTACAAAGATAAGGATTTTTGTGTGGCGGATTTTATTTCCCGAAAACTAAAAGAGCCTTACCTAACGTAAAGCTCTTGAAATATAGAAAAGTAAGTTTATTATTTGCCACCAAAAAACCATTTGTGCAATTCACCATAATGTTTTTGATACATTTTGTAGCTATTGTCTAGAATTTCCATGGCTGTAGCTTTATCGAAAAATTTTTCAACCACTACGGTTTTATTTTCCAGTTTGGTGTAATCTTCAAAGAAACTCATTATTTCTGAAGTCATGTGCGGAGGTAGCTCCGAAATGTCGTTGAAGTGAGTTACACTTGGGTCGCCGGCTGCTACAGCAATAATTTTGTCATCGGCTTCACCATTGTCGAGCATTCTCATTACTCCAATCACTTTAGCTTCTACAATGCACAAAGGCACTACTTCTATTTGAGAAAGTATCAGAATATCAAGCGGATCATGATCATCACAGTAGCTTTGTGGTATAAATCCGTAATTATGTGGGTAATACATTGACGAGAAAAGTACTCTGTCTAAACGCAATAAACCACTTTCTTTGTCTAATTCATATTTTGCACGATTTCCTTTTGGAATTTCGATAATGCCTTTTACTACGTCATGTGAGTCAGTTTGAGGGGCAACTTGATGCCAGGGATTGAAATTGTTACGCATGTATATTTAACTAATTAGGTTTAAAAAATGATATTTATTTATGTACAGTTGTTTTTTTAGTTTTTTTTATTGAGTTTGCAAAGCTATACAATAAAACTAAGTTTCACTATGAAACAAGTATGTTTTTTTTGATAAAAAACATGTTGTTTTAGGTTATAATGTACATATATAGCTTGTTATGTATTGTTATATTGAGCAACGAAAAATGTAAAATAGATGCTGAACGAGAAAAAGGATTGACTGAAGGTTGGTTTGTGCTGATAATTTGCTAAATTTGTTACAAACTGTAATCAAATCTGACAAGATCCCCAATTCTCAACCAAGAATCTGTTCTGCATGCGTTTTAGTATTCACTTCTTTTGGCAGCATAATTCGTGTAATGGTTCCCGTTTCGTCCAATAAAAATGTGGTGCGGAACATTCCCATATAAACTTTTCCATACAACGATTTTTTGCCCCAGGTACCCAGCTGCTCTGACAGTTTTTTGTCGGTGTCGGCTATTAAGTTGAATGGAAGATTCTGTTTTGCTATAAACTTTTGGTGTGATGCTGCACTATCGGCACTGATGCCAATTACTTCATAGCCAGCTTTGCGTAATTCATCGTAATTGTCGCGCAAGCTACATGCCTGAGCTGTACAACCTGGTGTACTGTCCTTCGGATAGAAGTACAATACTACTTTTTTACCCACAAAATCAGATAATTTTAATTCCGTTCCGTCTTGGTTTATTCCCAAAACTGCCGGAGCTTTGTCGCCAACTTGTAATGTCATATTCAAATAATTTATAATTAACAATTTGCAATGCATAATTTGAGATGAATGCATTGAAAGTTTTTTATATATTTATATTCTCGCTATTGAGTATTTAAACACCAAATAAGTAAAAGAGTTTAGATTAAAATTAAAATTTTGAACCAAATTTGTTTGAGATAGGGTGTAATGTATAATTATGAATTATGAATTGTGCATTATACATTATGAATTGTGTATTTTTTCCCTTGCCAGCTGTCTCTTTCTTCCAATCTCTTTTCTATTTTGGCTAGAAATTCGAAGTTTTTTAAACCCCATTCGGGCGCAATGAGCAGTTTCTTTGGAGATTGTGAAACAAAGCGTTCTATGCCAATTTCAGGACTCATATGTTCGATAAAATCAATTGCTAAATCGCAGTATTCTTCGACAGTGTAGAGCCTAAACCATTCGGGATGTTCGGCAAATTGTTCTGCCATTTTGGTGCCTCGTACCAATTGTAATTGGTGTATTTTCAGCGTGGTGAGTGGTAGTTCCGAGAGCTTTTTTGCGTGCGAGATGATGGTTTCTTTATCCTCGGTAGGTAAACCCAAAATGATGTGTGCTCCGGTTTTTATGCCTCGTCGCACAGTTTCACGAATGGCATGTTCTGCACATGCAAAATCATGCCCACGGTTGATAAATTCCAATGTTTTATCGCAGGTTGATTCGATACCGTACTCAATCATTACGTAATAGCTTTTTGCTAGCTCTGCAAAATAATCGAGCAATTCATCGCTCACGCAATCGGGGCGTGTGCCTATCACTAAGCCTCGAACTTTTGGGTAAGCAAGTGCTTCCTCATAAATAGATTTCAAATTTTCTATCTTATCGTAGGTGTTGGTATACGACTGAAAGTAAGCCAGATAATATTGAGCGGCGTATTTATGGTGAAAAAAAGCAATGCCTTCTTCCACTTGTTGACTTATGCTCTTGCTTGGTTTACAATATTCAGGGCTAAACGTCTGATTGTTACAATATGTACATCCTCCTATACCTTTGCTACCATCCCTGTTGGGACAAGTAAAACCGGCGTTAATGGATATTTTTTGTACCCGCTCGGCAAATTCTGTTTTAAGTAATTGATTGTAATTTAAGTATCGGGGTTTCATTTGATTTTGTTTGTTTTTGCCGCAAAGATAAGCAATCCGACCTTTGGAACAAGAAAATAATTTGTAAATATTTTAAATATCAGCATTGTTATTTGTAAATATATATATATATTTGTATAACCTTCAATTTAAGAATTAGAATAAAAACAATTAACCACGAAAAATATGTATTGGTCTAATTATCACAGTCACTGTACATTTTGTGACGGGCGAAGTACGATGGAAGAATTTGTTATCTGCGCTATTTCGAAAGGCATTAAAAAGTATGGTTTCTCTTCGCATGCTCCGCTTCCTTTTTCTACAAAATGGAATATGGAAGAGACTGATTTCCCTGCTTATCAATCAGAATACTATCGGTTGAAAGAAAAGTACAAACAACAAATTGAGTTATATTTTGGACTGGAGGTGGATTATATTCACAACTATTCCAACACTAAAAGTGATTTTTTTCGAGATAAATCATTTCATTATTTGATAGGTTCTCTTCATTATCTCGACAAATTGCCCAATGGTGGTTTTTGGTGCATCGATGGAAATTTCGAAGAGTTTGATAAAGGCCTTCACCTGCTTTACGAAGGCGATATTCAATTTGCAACCCGGCGTTTTTTTGAATTGACAACCGAAATGATTAAAATCGGAGGTTTTGATATAGTTGGCCATTTTGATAAGATATCGTACAATGCCGGTCATCACTCTGATTTTGATATAGCGAGCCCATGGTATAAACAACTTGTAGGCGATGTGTTACAACTGATTAAAGACCATGGCTTGATACTAGAGCTAAATACTAAATCGCTGATAGATAAAGGCATTACTTACCCTAATCAGCAGTTTTATCCATTGATAAAAGAACTGGAAATTCCTGTTGTGGTAAATTCCGACTGCCACCATCTTCCCAATGTAATTGTCGGTTTTGAACATGCTTTTAAAATGCTTCTGGATACCGGGTTCAAAACCATGCACCAACTATGTAACGGAAAATGGGAACCCGTGGAATTTAACGAGCTCGGACTTATTGATTAAACTTTATTGATTAAACTTTATTGATTGAAAGCTGCTTGCAAACCTGCAATGTCAATTTTCACCATTTCCATAAGTGCTTGCATGACCCGATTCAATTTTTCGGTGTCACCGCTTTTCATCAATTCGGCAAGTTGAGTCGGTACAATTTGCTACGAAAGCCCAAACTTATCTTTCAACCATTCACATTGTACCTCACGTCCGTCTTCAGATAATTTAGACCAAAATAGTCTAACTCTTCCTGCGTGTCGCAGTTTACAATAAATGAAATGGCTTCCGAGAATGTAAACATAAGACTACCATTTAGGACTATAAAGTGCTGTCTAACCAACTGAAAGGAAATGGTAAGTACCGTTCCTTCGGGAAATAGAGCATTTTAGCAGTAACGTGTAAGGATATCAATTTGAGAATTTTTGAAAACAGATATATAGTAATTTACAGCTTCTTCGGCATTATCATTAAACCACAAGCAAGGGTTTATTTTCTGTGTGTTCTGAGTGATTGTTCCCATAACAGCGTGTTTTATAAAAGATATTAATTAGACTCAACATGGATTTTGAAATTGCTGAGAATGGTTTGCCAGCCACTTTTCTGTACTTCAAGTGGATAGGTATCTTCGGCATCAAAAACCTCTGAAACATGTGTTTTGTTATCTTCTTCTGTAAAGATAATTTTCACCTGTCTGCCGTCATTAATGATGTATTCAATTAATTGATAGTTTATTATGTGTGAATAGATTCCTTCAAAATCGAAACTATAACTCACATCTTTAGCCGCCAAAGTTGTTTTAAATTTGCCACCCACCCTCAGGTCGTTGGCCGCAAAAGGGGCATGCCAAGTGTCCGAAGCAAAGTACCATTGGGTGATATGTTCCGGTTCGTTCCAGTATTGCCATACCTTTTCGAGCGGTGCATTCACCGTTGTCTCCACGGTACTGGTCGACTTGTAGGGTTTTCCGAGATAATTCTCGAGCGCAATATGGATAAGGTAATACCAACCTTCCACAAAGTTATCGAAGGCGAAATCAGGATTTTCCTTCGGAAAATTGTCGATACCTATGTGCTTAAACTTTAATAAGGTCTTATCCTCAATTTCCGATAGTTCGAACGTAACATTCGAAACACCTGGATGACCATCGTAGCACCAGTTGTAGCTAAGTTTACTAAGTGGTACTATATCCGTAATTTCGCAGTTATGCTGATATAGTTTATCATCGCTTTCGCCGGCAATAAATTTAAATTTCGCACCAATTTCTAGTTTCATTTCTTCAATATCAAAATACCAGTTTCTCATTTCAGATAAATCAGAAATTGCAATCCATACTTTTAGTATTGGTGCATTAAATATTCGTTCGTGTAGTATAACTTGTGTCGACATAGATTTCTGTTTTTAAATGAAATAGAAGTTTGTGATTTGTAATGAATACATTATTTTGGGCAAATTATTGTAACAAACGATGTTTGTTTTTGGTTCAATAGCTTGATAATAAAACTTTAGTCTGTATTTTTTTTTTTGAATTGTAACTTAAAGGTCTATTTTGAAGTGAATAAGATGCCGTTGAAGTCAGCAACACATTTCATTTTAGGGCTTAGGCTGAGTTGTTTTTTTAGAGCTATTCCCAGGTTACCGGAACGGTGCAAGTAGTAACTTCCGGGTCGGTAAATGTTTTCTTTTCGTAGCGTGGTTTAATACTTTTTTCTACATACGCTTTTTCTGCGAAGTAGTTGGTCTCCCAAAGAACGGAAATTTTCACGTTGGCGTCAATTCCCTGAAGCGTGTTGTCGTTTAATAATCCAACGTAAAATGTTCCTTGCGTTCTGGTTGTATTTTTTCCATAGGCAGCCACCCCTTTTCCTTTATCGAACTGCATGAATGTTTTTCCATTGACAAATAAAGCCGAATTTTTATAATCGGGAATGAACCAATAGGCCACATCCTCGCCAATGGAAGGCATAGCAAAACCAGCAATGGTGCCAATGGCAAATCCGGCCAATGGACCACCTCCAAGTATTGTGGCGGCTCCGGATGTTATGTTTCTGAAAATGCTAACATTTTTTTTCCAAGCATCACTTGCTTCTTTTCCCGCGCCAATCCAGTATGCACACGCCACCACTCTTTTGGATTTATCGACCGTAATTTCGTTTAAAGACAGATGAATAACCAGTGTTTTTAGATTTTTATTGCCAATACTGCTGGTGGAATTCACCCTCTCGGTTTTATCCATTATCATATCTTCGGATAATTCCGTTTTGATAATTTCTTTTTTGTTTTTTTGTGTGTAGAGTGTGTCATAGCCCACAACCACATCCTTTGTGTAAGCTTTGTAAGTAGTTACTTGCTGCGGTTGCCAGCTAACGGTAGAATTAAAGTTAATGCTCTTTTCGCTCGCCGGAGTACGTTGTATTTTAAATTTGAGAACTCTGCTTGTGGGAACCAGATTTTTAAACCGAAAAACATTAACTCCTTTTTGGGGAACCACAATCGTTTTTATATTTACTTTTGTGATATTCATGTTGGAAAACTTTGAAGTAGCGGGATATTCAAGTACTTCCACTTCGCTTAGGTAATTATTGTCGGTAACCGAAAGCGTAAATGTAATTCTATCGCTGGCAGCGAATCCGTAGTAGAATTTTTTTTATTTGAGGGCGTCAATTCTGATGGTTTGTTCGGTTACGTTAATGGTTTGATGTCCAAAAGTGTTGGTTGTCAAAAAAAACAGTCCTATGATTATGATAAATAATCTATTCATCTTTTTTTATTTAATTGGTTGATATGTTTGTCGAAGCTGCGATATATGTGCCCGAAAACAACAAAATCTCCACTACATGAATTGTAACGGAGATTTTTTTTATTCTAATTGTCAGTTCCTAGATCTGCTTCGAACTTTTTCAGGAATTAGTAAGCCATCGCTTCAACACCCTTTTTAGCTCTGCGGTACAAGTATGAACTCATAATGTTTCTTTTGGCAAAACGCATCGGTTTATCGGCATTTGCCAATTTAGTAACCATGTTTTTTGTTACACCAAAGTATTCGTAAGTAGTACCATCCATAAACGAAATTTCGAGTGTTAGGCCTTTATGTTTGAAGTCGGCAATACCCGATTCGGCAGTAATGGTGGTGTATTCTTCCAGATTCGATTCTTTTGTTTCAGGAGAAATGCTTACTAAAAAATGATAAGCATCAATTATCTGACGACTTTTTAGTTCGGCTTCGGCTTGCTCATCTCCGTTAGGAAATTTGTCAGGGTGCCACTCTTTTACCAAATTTCTATAGGTAGTTTTTAATTTCCTAAGATCTGTATCATGCTCAACGTTAAATAATTTCTTGTATTCGTTAATACGCTTCATAAATGGGTCTAAAAAGTTTTTATTGATGGTTGCTTGTTCAATTTTTGAAACACAGTTTAGCCGTGTTTTTCCAAATCGGGCGCAAAGGTACGCAATATATCGCATTGAATACGAATTATTTGTTCTTTTATTTTTTCTTATTCTCAGCTTTAGTTACTAAAAAACCGTTATTCGATTTTTTCGAATAACGGTTTTAGTTGGGTGTGCTACTGTTGTCTACTGAAATTTACAGCCTTCTAGTTGCTCCTTCGGTAGGCACGCTTTCGTATTTGTAACGGTTTACGGCTGTAACTATAAAAGCACAATGACCTTTGAATTTTCGGTCGATATCACGCAGGTCTAGGCAGTTTTCGGTAGTGCAAAGCACAATACTGGCCGGATCGTTCATGTCGCCTACTTTTTTACCTTTGAAGGCATATACTACATAGTATGCCACTTGGCAACCACCTTCTTCGTCTACTTTATCCCAAAGAAGATAAGCATCGCTACCGTCTTTTACAATGCGTAGATTTTGAGGTTGTGCCGACGGTTCGCCCACAATGTTGCGGTTGATAGGGCAAATAGCAGGATATTTATAGTAATTATTTTGCAGGGTATCGTTCAGTCCTTGTTTGTTTTTGAGAAAAGGTTTAGCACTGAAATATACCGCTCCGTCAATTTGAGGAAAGCGCAAATTCATATTCAGTTGTCGAGCCACTTCATTACCTTTTCGCCATGCTATATTTGCATCGGACGATCCCAATTGCGAATTGTATAGACCTACATACAGATTTTTGCCGAATGAATTGTCGCTCCACCATTTGGCTAACACCTCATAGTCGGCTACTTTTTTCCCAATTTCCCAATAGAGTTGTGGTACTACATAATCAATACTTCCGTCTTTTAGCCATTTCAGGATGTCGGCATACAAGTCGTCGTAGTTTTGCACACCTGCACGGGTTGCCGAACCGCGAGGATCGACATTGTCATTGCGCCACACCCCAAAAGGCGAGATGCCAAATTCTACCCATGGTTTGATGCTTTTGATGGTTTTTTGAAGTTCCTCAATAACCATATTTACGTTGTTGCGTCGCCAGTCTTCTTTTTGGTTAGGAGCAAAGCCACGAGGATATTTACGGAAAGCCGCCTCATCGGGAAATTCTTGTCCGGCAACGCGATAGGGATAAAAATAATCGTCGAAATGAATACCATCCACATCGTAACGCTCTACTACATCTTCCACCACCGAGTTCAGAAACTCACGCGTTTCATCCAAACCCGGGTTGAAGTAATATTTATCGCCGTATTTTACAAACAAATCTTTGTTTCTGTAATACAGGTGATCACGGCTCAAAATATCCAGATTATCGGAGTTGGTTACACGGTAAGGGTTTAGCCAGACATGCACCTCGATGCAACGTTTGTGGGCTTCTTCAATTACAAATTGTAATGGATCGTAAAAGGGGGATGGCTTTACGCCTTGACGGCCAGTGAGCCAGTTCGACCACGGTTCGAGTGCCGAAGGATAAAATGCATCCGATGTTGGGCGAATTTGAAGCACAATGGCATTGATGTTATTTTTTGCCAGTCCGTTGAGCATTGCCCGCATTTCTTCGCGCTGTGCTTTGCTGCTTAAGTTTCGCTGACTCGGCCAATCGATATTGGCTACTGTGGCTATCCACACTGCACGCATTTCGCGTTTATGTTGTTGTGCTTTAATGGGTAATAAAGCAAACAAACAACAAAGTAAGATACTGATTTTTCTGATCATAATTTATTAATTATTTAACGCAAAAGTAAACAAAATCTACTTACCCACCAACGCAAAAAGATTATTTGACGAACTTTTGTGCTAAAGGCTTTGTTTAATGTGTATAATTCTTAACTTTGCACAATGAACAATGAAAATAACAAGAGTATGAAAAAACAATTGACGATCGCGTTAGTAGCTCACGATAAGCGAAAAGCAGATATGGTTGAGTGGGCTGTGTTTAATGCCGATATGTTGTCCAAGCATAAACTTATTTGTACCGGTACAACAGGTGGTTTAATTCAAAAGGCTTTAGAACATAAAGGCGTAGAAGTTGATATTACTTGTATGAATTCTGGTCCGCTTGGTGGCGATGCCGAAATTGCAGCGTTAGTAGTTCGTAAACAAGTGAATTTAGCCATTTTTCTGATCGACGATTTGAATGCACAACCACACGAAGCCGATATTCAAATGCTTCTCCGTCAGTGTCGTGTACACAATGTGCCAATTGCATGTAACCGTTATAGTGCAGACTTAATGATTACCAGCACTCTGTGGGATAATGACGACTACGTTCCAAGCGAACCGCGTTATATCATGTTTGAAAGATAATATAATTTGCAACCATAATTCTAAAACATCGTCTGAATCAAATTTCGACGGTGTTTTTTATTTTAGGGTACAAGTACACCTAGTCTTGCAATCGTTTGTGCCTCAAAATGTGATCTGTTTCACCTTTAATTACATCAATCAACGATATTAAATATAAATTTGCTGAATGAATAATTATTAGTATTTTTGAAAGATTTTTTTTGAAGGATACTTTAATTTGGATTTGAAAAACTTGTGAAATTTGTTTTGCTTTCCTTTTTTTATCCTTTTTTAGCGCTGAAGGCAGTAGATTGTGAAGATCATTAGGTTGTTGCTCAACTTTTGCCGATTTTAGAAATACAATTATTAATCAATTATGACAAGGTTTTAAATCTTGCCTCCATATTTAGTGTTACCAACAATATAATTAACTAGATTTATTATTTATAAAAATGAGAAAATCAAAACTTACTTTATTTATGACTGCATTGACTATTGCTGCAACAGTATCTGCAGGTAATCCGTTTTTCGAGACATTTAAGACACCACATCAGACGTTTCCGTTTAACGAGATTAAAGCAGAACATTATCTTCCTGCCTTTGAGGAAGGAATAAAGCAACACAATAAAGAATTGGATGCTATTATCAACAATCCTCAGGCACCAACTTTCGAAAACACAACTGTTGCGCTAGAGAATTCAGGGAAAATGCTCAACAAAGTAAGTTCTCCTTTTTACAATCTACTGAGCGCCGAAACTAGCGACGAACTACAAAAAATTGCCGAGCAAATTTCGCCCATCATGAGCGAACATTCTAACTCTGTTCGTCTGAACGAGAAATTGTTTGCACGTGTTAAAGCCGTGTATGAACAAAAGGATAAACTCAACCTTACTACTGAGAAAAAAATGCTTTTGAAAGAGAGCTATGATGGATTTACAGATAATGGTGCCAATTTATCGGAAGCCGATAAGGTAGCCTACCGCCAGTTGACCAAGGATATAAGCTTGTTGACACTTGTTTACGGACAAAATGTGTTGAAAGAAACCAATAAATACAGCATGCTGATTACGAACAAGTCATTATTGTCGGGTTTACCTAACGATGTGATGGACATGTTGGCTAGTAATGCTAAAAATGTTGGCAAGGCAGGTTGGTTGCTTAATTTAAAGTCTACCACCACTGTGCCAGTTATGAAATATGCCGATAACCGCGATTTGCGTCGCGAATTATACCTTGCCAACAGCACAAAATGTATGTTGGGTGGCGAGTTTGATAATCAGGAGAACATAAAAAAAATTGTAAATATCCGTTTGCAAATAGCTAATCTGTTAGGGCATAAGTCATTTGCCGATTATGAGTTGGTACACCGTATGGCCGAAAATAAGAAAAATGTGTACGATTTGCTTGATAAATTATTGGTAGCTTACAAACCAACTGCCGAAAAAGAACTGGCCGAAGTACAAGCGTATGCCGATAATAATGGAGGGTATTTCAAGTTACAAGCTTGGGATTGGGCGTATTATTCTGAAAAACTAAAGAATGAAAAATATGAGGTGAACGATCAAATCACGAAACCTTATTTTGAATTGGAACATGTAAAAAAAGGGGTATTTGGTCTTGCTACCCGTCTGTACGGAATTAAATTCAAAAAGAATCCCAACATTCCGGTTTATAACCCAGAAGTGGATGCCTATGATGTTACCGACGAAAACGGTAAATACCTAGCAGTGCTTTACACCGACTTTCACCCACGCGACGGAAAACGTGCAGGTGCGTGGATGAGCGAATTTAAAGGTCAACGAATGATTGGAAATGAGGATAGCCGCCCTCAGGTGACCATAGTGATGAATTTTACCCGTCCAACGAGTACTAAACCGGCTTTATTGACATTCGACGAACTGACTACTTTCTTGCACGAATTCGGTCACTCATTGCATGGCATGCTAACCAAATGCGTCTACGAATCATTATCGGGAACAAATGTGTACCGCGATTTTGTGGAACTTCCATCGCAAGTAATGGAGAATTGGGGTTCAGAAAAAGAATTTTTGGATGGTTTTGCGGTAAATTACCTGACAGCTGAAAAAATACCTGCTGAGTTGATTGAAAAAATAAAAGCTTCAGAGAACTTCAATAATGCAAATATTTGCTTACGTCAATTGAGTTTTGGCTATCTAGATATGGCATGGCACTCTATCGAAAAACCTTTTGATGGTGATGTTATCGCTTACGAAAAACAAGCAATGGAGTCTACGCAAATTCTTCCTGCAATCTCAACTGTGGGGCTGAGTCCTACTTTCAGTCATATTTTCTCGGGAGGTTATGCTGCCGGATATTATAGCTACAAATGGGCCGAAGTACTTGATGCTGATGCATTCTCGGCATTTGTAAAAGGTGGTATTTTCAACAAAAAAACAGCTGCTTCTTTCCGCGAAAATATATTGATGCGTGGAGGTACCGAACATCCAATGACACTTTACAAACGCTTCCGTGGTCAGGAACCAACGATTGAAGCGTTGCTGAAACGCAATGGAATTAAATAGAAGTAATTGGAATAATAGAATTTCCGCTTGAATTATAAGTAGTTACGAGAAATTAGTTACGAGTTACGAGTCTTATTCTCTGAAAGTTATTTCAAAATAACTTATCAATAATAATTCCCAATTACTTAAATTGCTGGGATGGCAATTAAAATCTTTTTTATCTCTTTTCTTTAAGAAAAGTTCATTTAAGAATATTCAATAAAATAATTATGAAAAGACATTTCTTTTTTATGTTACTGATTTCAATTGTATTCAGTGCTTGTAATAAAGTTCCCAAGTATGGATCGTATGATGAATACCCGGTTTACGATGGATCTGATTTAGAACTAAGCTATTCAAAGCAATCGTGTAAATTCAGAGTTTGGGCACCCACAGCTGAGCAGTTAAAATTGCTTATCTACGATAATGGAAATACTGGGGGTGCTTATCAAACCCTCGACATGAATCGTTCGGATAAAGGTACTTGGACCTTGAAAGTAGACGAGAACCTGAAAGGTAAATACTATACTTTTCAACTAAAGATAAACGAAAAATGGCTGGAAGAAACGCCAGGCATGTGGGTAAAAGCTACAGGTGTAGACGGAAAACGTGCCGCCATTGTTGACTTTGCCGAAACTAACCCGGCAGGGTGGGAGAATGACGTACGTCCACCGCTTAAAAACTTTACAGACATTAGCTTGTACGAAGTGCACATGCGCGATTTCTCTGTTTCGCCTAATTCGGGGATGAAAAACAAAGGTAAATTCTTAGCTTTCACCGAACGCGGTACCAAGAATACTGCCGGCGAATCGACCGGTATTGACCACTTAAAAGAACTCGGCATTACCCATGTTCATTTGTTGCCATCGTTTGATTTTGCTTCGGTTGACGAAACGAAACCGAAGGATAACAAATACAATTGGGGATATGACCCGCTCAATTACAATGTGCCCGAAGGTAGCTATTCTACAGATCCATACAATCCTGTTACGCGTATCAAAGAGTTTAAACAAATGGTACAATCGTTGCACCAGTCAGGAATTCGTGTTATCATGGATGTGGTTTATAATCATACTGCTGTTGGCAAAAACTCGCACCTCGACTTATTGGCTCCGGGTTACTTTTATCGCCACAATGCCGATAGTACGATGTCAAATGCTTCGGGCTGCGGTAACGAAACAGCTTCGGAACGGGGCATGATGCGTAAATTTATGGTTGAATCGGTTGTCTATTGGGCAACAGAATACCATGTGGATGGTTTCCGTTTTGATTTGATGGGCATACACGATATTGAGACGATGAATGCCATACGTGCAGCATTGGATAAAGTGGATCAAAGCATTTTTATTTATGGTGAAGGTTGGACAGCAGGTCCATCGCCACTAGAAGAAGGACTACGTGCAATAAAGAAAAACGCCAAAGAACTTGAAAATATAGCCGTGTTTAGTGATGATATTCGCGACGCCTTAAAAGGTAGTTGGATGCATTCTCAAATTCCCGGTTTTGTAGCGGGCGTGGATAGTTTGGAAGAAGCAGTGAAATTCGGTATAGTGGGAGCCACCCAACATTCGCAGGTCGATTATTCGAAAGCACTCTATTCAAAAGCTCCTTATGTGAATAACCCGACACAGATTATCAATTATGTATCGTGTCACGATGATATGTGTTTGGTGGATAAACTGGCTCAGTCGAAACCGCTGAATGCTACCGATGATGAATTGGTTCGCTTCAACAAGCTGGCGCAAACAGTGGTGTTTACGTCGCAAGGTGTGCCGTTTATTTATGCAGGTGAAGAATTGTACCGAAATAAAAAAGGGATTCACAACACTTACCAATCGCCTGACTCTATTAATAGAATCGATTGGAATTTCAAAACCACTCACAAGGATGTGTTCGAATATTACAAAGGCCTGATAGCATTACGCAAAGGCCATCCAGCATTCCGGATTCCTACTCAGGAACTTACAGAGGCACATTTGAAGTTCCTTAGCTTTCTTGTTCCAAACGTGGTGGGCTTTACGCTGAATGATCACGTAAACGGCGAAGTGTGGAAAGATGTACTGGTATTGTACAACGGAAACAGAAAGCCCGTAAGTGTAGGTATTCCTGCCGGCGAGTGGAATGTGGTGTGTCACAACGGAATTATCAATCTGAGCGGCATTGCGCAAGTGAGGGATACCACATTTACAATTGCACCGTCATCGGCGAGTATAATGTATGTGAAATAGAATTACGAGTTACAAAGTTACAAGTAGACAAGTAAACATTGAGCAGCAAGCGGTAAGTAGTGAACGGTAAGCAGTTAGACGAAATAGGGGAGGATAATTTACTAATCAATCAATCCGTAATTAACTAATTCTGAATTAACTAGTTTCCAATCAACCAATCAACTAATCAACCAATACCCAATCAACCATTCTCAATTTAATGGAAAAAGAAGACGAAAAAATTACGGGATTACCCGAAAACGCATCGCGTGAATTGCGAGAAGGAGAGGAGTATAAACCTCTTCTTTCGCCAGATAAAAATTATCCGGAAGTCAACTTCCGTTCGGTAGTAATAGGTTTGCTTATGGCTGTGCTCTTCTCGGCAGCTGCTGCTTATTTAGGATTAAAAGTAGGTCAGGTTTTTGAGGCGGCTATCCCTATTGCCATCATAGCTGTAGGTCTTTCGAGTGCCGGAAAGCGCAAAAATGCCTTGGGTGAAAATGTGATTATCCAGTCCATTGGTGCCAGCTCGGGTGTTATCGTGGCGGGTGCTATTTTCACGCTACCGGCTTTGTATATTCTGCAAGCCAAATATCCCGAGATAACGGTTAGCTTTCTACAGGTATTCCTTTGCTCGCTGCTGGGTGGTGTGCTGGGCATCTTGTTTCTAATCCCTTTTCGCAAGTATTTTGTATCGGATATGCATGGTAAATATCCATTCCCCGAAGCAACTGCCACCACTCAGGTGTTGGTCTCGGGCGAAAAAGGGGGCGATCAGGCTAAACCGCTTATCGTTGCCGGTATCATCGGTGGTTTGTACGACTTTATCATCGCCACTTTTGGTACTTGGGCCGAAACATTTACGTCGCGCGTATTGCCATTCGGAAATGAATTGGCCGATAAAGCCAAAGTGGTTTTCAAAGTAAACGTAGGAACAGCTGTTTTGGGGCTCGGTTATATTGTAGGGCTTAAATATGCAGCCATTATCTGTGCCGGTTCGGCTCTTGTGTGGTTTGTTATTGTGCCTATTTTGCCTTTGCTCGATCAAAGTTTGCTGGCCGTGTTGAACCCCGGATTTACGGGTTCACTGACCGATATGGCTCCCGAACTTATTTTCAAAACTTTTGCCCGTCATATTGGTATTGGCGGTATTGCCATGGCCGGTATTATTGGTATCGTTCGCTCGCGCAGCATTATCAAAAGTGCTGTTGGGTTGGCTTCCAAAGAGTTTAAAGGCAAAGGACACGAAGTAAGTGCGCAGGTGAAACGTACTCAACGCGATATTTCGATGAAGATTATCGTTATTGGTGTGATTCTGGCCTTGGCGGCAACCTTTATATTCTTCTATTTTGGTGTGGTTACTAATTTGCTTCATGCAGTAGTAGGCATTGTAGTAGTGGCCGTTATCGCCTTTCTGTTTACCACCGTGGCGGCCAATGCCATTGCCATTGTGGGTACAAATCCTGTTTCGGGCATGACTCTAATGACGCTGATTCTTGCATCGGTAGTGATGGTGGCGGTAGGACTGAAAGGCACCGAAGGTATGGTGGCTGCACTGATTATTGGTGGGGTAGTTTGTACTGCTTTATCGATGGCGGGTGGTTTTATCACCGATTTAAAAATTGGATACTGAATAGGCACTACGCCTGCCAAACAACAAACATGGAAGTTCCTCGGAACGCTGGTTTCGGCCGCAACTGTTGGGGGTGTAATCATGATTTTGAATAAAACCTACGGCTTTACGGGCGATAACGCATTAGTAGCACCACAGGCCAATGCGATGGCTGCGGTTATTGAACCATTAATGTCGGGGGCAGGTGCACCTTGGTACTTATACATTGTTGGCGCGGTTATTTCGTTGGTATTGACTTATTTTGGCGTTCCTGCGCTGGCTTTTGCGCTGGGTATGTTTATTCCATTGGAATTAAATACGCCTTTAGTGGTGGGTGGAGCTATCAGCTGGTATGTTTCTACACGCAGCAAAGACAAAGTCTTGAATACTGCCCGTCAGGAAAAAGGAACGCTGCTGGCCTCCGGATTTATTGCCGGTGGTGCATTGATGGGCGTAGTAAGTGCTTCTTTGCGCTTTGGAGGTATCAATGTGATGAACCAAGCATGGATGGAAAGTGCCGGAGCCGAGTGGTTGGCATTGGTGATGTACGGCGCCGTGATTGGCTATCTCATTTGGGACTCCTCGAGAGCAAAAGTGGAGAAATAAATACGCAGATATGCTGTTGAACTTTTAAAGAGAGGCTATTCCGAATGGGGTAGACTCTCTTTTGCAATATCATAGTTGATATCAGTGAATTTATTGAAGTGGAAATAACTCAATTTGTTTGGCGTTAAAATAGTTTCTTTTGAATTGATATAATTTATAATGACTATCCGTTTTGCACCCAATAGGTTTTGTATTTTGATTTATCATTGATTTTGTACATTATCAATCAAATAAGAGTTCGTTGAAAATGGATAAGTATTTCTTATTCACACAAAAAATCCTGAAGGGATTTAACGTGAATAGCCATAGGTGCAACCTATGGATGTAAATGAAAATTGAATACGAACCTCGAATGAGGTTCAACAACAATATATTAAGGCATATTGAATCCGCCAGCTGACGGATTCTGTTTTTGTGGTTTATTTCATCTCCGAATTACATTCGGGGCTATTCATATTTAATCACTTCGGGGCTGCATATTATTTAAGGAAATTAAACACAAACAACGCCAAATTAATTTATGGGTGCAAAAACTTATAGTCATTTAATTTATTGTACAATAAATTTAATATGTTTGCACATTCAAAAAAAATAGAATTTTAAATACCCATCGTTCAGCGTTAGTTGGTATTTTAGTTGTGCAACAGCCACGAGATGCTATGCCGAACAACTGTTGCAAGACTTTAGCACATGCTGGGGGCGGGTCTGTGACCACGAGTGTTCGGAAGATAAAATTGGGTTCAAAGTTGCTGTTTTTGTTTATCATATTTTTTTTAATGTCGAGCAAAAGGATTAATTTTTTTCTGTCTAAACACAAGACTTGGGTCTCCTCCGCAAT
>JBBSDM010000043.1:0-25780 GCA_038249445.1 Bacteroidales bacterium | reverse complement strand
TTGGATGAATTTGCTTTTCGCTTTAATCTAAAACTATCAACATATAGAGGAAAGTTGTTTTATCGACTAATGCAACAAGCTGTAGATACAGCACCCCAGCCGTTTAAAGAAATTATAAAATCAACTTGACCGAAAGGGATAGGCAGTTTAATTTATTAGGCGCAATAAATTTTATAGCTTTATAAAACTACATGCTTCCGATCGTTGTTTCATGAGTCTAAAACATAAAAGCAGTTGAGTACTACGTTTTTTTGTTTTATAAGTCGGTATGATTCTACGGCGAAATCTATTAAAACACCTGTGCAATGACTAGAACGCTGAATCATTTGGGATTGTTTTTTTTTCTGCCAAGAGTGAGGCAGATGGTTGATTAAAAAAACAAGCAGACCGATTCTCCCGAACTGGTCTGCTTTTAAATTACCTAACTACTAAAAAAGGATTATGGCAATCCCAACTATGTGTTTTTGTTTTTTGTTGTAATCTTTAAACAGTAATCAGTTCAAAAAAGTTTATTTGTACTTCATGTCTTTTCTACGCTATCCGAGGAGTAAACATAAAAGATATTGATCTGTTGTTTTTGAAAAAAAATCCGAGATTGTATATATGTCTAATAGCTAGTGGCTTTCTTTTAGATGAGTTTGTTTTATTTGTAGTTAGGGTGCTTTTAGTTTTTCGATATAATTTATAAATAAAGGATATGCAGAGAGTTGCTCGCTGACTGTTTTGATAAGTTGATTTGAATAGATTGTATGAACGTTTTCGTTGTGACGTAACAGATTTTTAAATCCCCAAAGATGAATTACGCTGTTATTTGTCAAAGAGAATGGATCGGATAGAAGGTAATGGATGGGTAAGTGATGATTGTCGGCGCAGATCGAGAGTAACCGTTGTTCTGCAAAAACCATCTGTGAAACCATCTCGGTAGGTTTTTCCATGTTTCGAAACATAAACCGTTTCGACTCTTCAAGATAAGCAGTTTTAAAAGATTCCTCTTTAATGTACAAAAGAGCAGTGTTAGAAGGCACTACATTCCAGTTGTATTCTTCGGGAAAGTGAAACCCCATCGGTTTTTTCAATAACGAAGGCTTTAGGTAAACCTCCGGATTCAAAGGTTCGGGATGCAAAGCGGTGATAGAACTTTGTTGCAGTAACTTCCCAATGGGTTGCGTGACGATAAGATCCATATCTAGTATCACGCAGGGATTTGCTTGTACCTCCAATACCATTAATTTACCAGCCGCCCAAAATATCTCAGAATCAATAGGGTCACCGTTGTTTTCAAGAACTGTGGTATCAATGCCCCCGTCCCAAAGTGCTAGCAACTCCAGGCTTTTGATAAATTTGTAACCAACCTTATCGGTGTATAATTTGATGCTTCCATTGTGTTTTTGCCACATTAGTGCCGACACAATCATCGTTAGTACCTCGGCAGGATGCATGCTAAAACACTTACCGCTTGCCGTGTGAGGCTTTGTCCACAAAACATGAAGCGCAGCAGTGGAGGGTTGTTTCATGTTGATTTTATAAGCCGATGATATGACCGCCTACGATGCCGCTATCGCTTGATGAGGTGTTCTCGTTTTTATCGGAACTACATACACCTGAATCCAATACTTCGGATAGAAAATCATTTTGCGCTGCACTAATTCTCAATAAACCAAATCTTTCCTCGGTGATAAAACAAGCTTGAGCCTGAAGCTTAAGGAATCGGTACAGAATAAATGTGCCTGTTTTACGATACTCCTCGTGCAATTGAAAGAATGATTCCAAATTGTGTTCCAATTCTGAATAATTCATTTGCTCTTTCTCACAGTATATTTTTAACCACTCCTTACTTCTTTCTAAATTATCAGGCTGATTTATAACGTCCTGTACAAAAGCAAAGATATAATGTTGCATTGCTATGGAAGCGGTCGGAGTATTTTCTTTTCTGAAATATGAATGGATATTCATTGCTCGGCTTTTTTTGAGAAATATAGAATATTGTTCTTTAGTCTCACAAATATACAGATTAGTTATTTATCCACAACGCAAGGCTTAAAATTTTTTGGTAAGTGTTGTCGTTTTTTTTATTTCTGAGGGGAGATAGACGTGCAATTGGGTTTGAAATAGAAAAGGCAGTTAGCCGATGTTCTGCTAACTACCTTTTTTCTAAGTGACCCCGGCGGGATTCTAACCCGCGACCTTCAGAACCGGAATCTGACACTCTATACAGCTGAGCTACGGAGCCTTTTTTGCGACTGCAAAGGTAGCAAATTATTCGAATTATGAAAAGTGTGTAAACCCCCAACAACCTAAATAAAATAAGAAAAGGAAATGATTACTTATCTCCTTTTCTTTAAATCCAATCAGTAGAGATCGTTATCTGCGGTTTCCGCTGGTAAAAATCATAATATAATACACCAAAGTGGCTAATGAACCCAGAGCAGCAACAACATAGGTGTAGGCGGCAGTTTTCAAAGCATCTTTAGCCTGGTCGTGTGTATCGTAAGAGGTTATTCCTGCACCGTTCAACCAAACCAATGCACGACGACTGGCGTCAATTTCCACGGGTAAGGTGATAAAACTGAACAGCGTAGTGATGGCGAATAAAACAATTCCTGCCACAAGTAATTGAGGGAACCCGCGAACCAAAAGAATACCTGCCAACAAAACCCATTGCATCCAGTTAGACGCAAAGTTTACTACCGGAACTAGTTTCGACCGTAGCTGAAGTGGTGCATAGGCAGTTGCATGTTGCACTGCG
Source organism: Bacteroidales bacterium (assembly GCA_038249445.1). Lineage (GTDB taxonomy): Bacteria > Bacteroidota > Bacteroidia > Bacteroidales > Paludibacteraceae > Paludibacter. The sequence goes on along the minus strand of JBBSDM010000043.1, from coordinate 23,034 downwards.
TGCCCACATTCGTGAGCGGCAATAGCTGCTGCGGCTACACTGTTCGAACCATACACATTTTCACTTAGGTTTACCGTTTTGTCCGCCGGATTGTAGTGATCGGTAAGATGACCATTGGTCGATGTTACCGTTACATCAAAAATGCCATTGTCGCGTAGCATTTTAACAGCTACGTCCTTGCCTGTCATTCCACGTGGGATGGGGATCTTAGAATAACGTTCGAATTTTGATTTCAAGCTGCGTTGAATAAGCCAGCTAACCAAAGCTACAACTCCAAAAATAATATATCCAATATACATAATCTGTAATTTTAAATTGTTTGAACTATATTTTATCATCAAATTCCTTGCCAGATGACAAATTGGCAGTTTTTATACATGTAAGTCCTATGAGTGCAAAGAGCTAGTGCAAGCACCAGCTCTTCGTTTTCAATTTAGGATTCTTCTACTATTCTTCGTAGCGGATAATTGTTTGTGCACGATCTGGCCCTACCGATATAATTTTGATAGGCACTTGAAGTTCATCTTCCAAAAAGCTAATATAAGCATTAAATTCTTCAGGGAATTCATCTTCGTTTTGCATTTTTGTCATGTCGATTTTCCAACCTGCTAATTCTACATAAACTGGTTCCGCACCATCGTTTAAGTCGTAAGGGAATTGCTCCACTTCTTTTCCGTTAATTTTATAGGCTACGCAAGCTTTGATGGTTTCGAAACCGTCCATCACGTCGCTCTTCATCATGATGAGTTGTGTTACCCCATTGATCATTACTGCATATTTCAGCGCCACCAAATCAATCCAACCACAGCGGCGTGGGCGACCAGTCACTGAGCCAAACTCAAAACCGATTTTGCGCATTGCATCACCAGTTTCGTCCAACAACTCGGTAGGGAAGGGACCACTACCCACACGGGTACAATAAGCTTTGAAAATTCCGAATACCTGCCCGATATTACCGGGAGCTACGCCCAGACCAGTACAAGCTCCGGCACAAATGGTATTCGAAGAAGTAACAAAAGGGTAAGAGCCAAAATCAATGTCGAGCATGGTTCCTTGTGCACCTTCAGCCAAAACGCATTTCTCCGATTTCAAAGCATCGTTTACATAATGTTCACTGTCAATCAGATCAAATTTTTTGATGCATTCAATACCTTCGAACCAAGCTTTTTCTAATGCAGGTAAATCATATTCGAAATCGTATTGCGCCAGTAACTCTTTGTGACGGATAATGGCTGCATTGTATTTTTCTTCGAAATTATGAAGAATGTCACCCACGCGTACGCCATTGCGACTCACTTTGTCGGTATAAGTTGGTCCAATGCCTTTACCGGTAGTGCCAATCTTAGAATTACCTTTCGCCGATTCGTAGGCAGCATCCAATAAACGGTGAGTAGGAAGAATTAAATGTGCTTTTTTCGAAATTTTTAGACGCTCAGTAAGTGGATGTCCCGAAGCTTCCAAAGCGTCTACCTCAGCTTTAAATAATGCAGGGTCAAGTACCACGCCATTACCAATAACGTTTACCTTATCACCCTGAAAAATTCCTGAAGGAATAGACCGAAGTACAAATTTTTTTCCTTCAAACTCAAGGGTATGTCCTGCATTCGGACCACCCTGAAAACGTGTTATAAGATCATAATTCGGAGTAAGCACGTCTACCACTTTTCCTTTACCTTCGTCACCCCATTGGAGACCTAACAATACATCTACTTTCATCGATTTCAAAATAATATATTTTAATGAGTTTATACTTTTTAGGTTTATTCCTTGGCTATGGAATCTTCTTTACATTTGATACATGTGCCGTACAGATACAATGAATAATGTGACATTTCAAAAAGAGCAAATTCACGTGTTTGAATGGCTGTTCGGATTTGTTTGTCCGAGAATTCTTTTACTTTTCCACATGTTGTGCACAACAAATGATGGTGAGTCACATTCCCAAATGCCTTTTCGTATTGCGCAAACTGACTACCAAGTTGATGTTTGATAACCAACTTTGAATCTATCAATAGCTCCAAGGTGTTGTAAATAGTGGCAAGACTTACACGGTATTTGTCTTTCATTATTGAGAATAAAATATCGGCGTTAAAGTGGCCGTTATAATTGTAGATTTGCTCCAGAATAGCATACCGTTCAGGAGTCTTACGATGCAAGTGTGCTTTGAGATATTCGGTGAATATCCCTCGTATTTGTGGGTATGATTTTTCTTCTTCCATTCTTCAAAAATGTGACTTGCAAAAGTACAACGTTTTACGCAATTTATGACTATAGAATATTCAAAAATAACAATTCTTGTTTCACTTCGGAAGAAATGTATTGTTGCCCAATAAGATTTGTGTCCAAAAAGGTTTCTGTTTCTTTCGAAATGTAAGTTGCTATTTCCTTGTTTTTGCGGGATAATCTGCACAGACAAAGGCTTAATGCTTTATACAAATGAAACTCCTGAGTAGTGGATAATTTAATTCCTTTTTGAACCAAAATGAGTGCCTCGTCGTTGGTTAGCCTGTCATAGACCCTCGCCGCAAGTATAAAACCAGTAATTTGTTTCCATGAGTTATCTGCGCTTGCCCATTGTAAACACAGTTCGTTGGCAAATGGCAATTTTGAGAATAAATTCATGCATATTTGCTCCACCATTTCTATTTGCCGAAGGGCGCTAGCCCACTCGTTTGCCAGTTCGGGGGTGACCCGATTCACCGGTTGTAGAAGAGTTGCCATTATCATCGTTTCACGAACGCCCAATAGCCAAAGTTGTTGCGCTAAATCGTTGTTGGGTGTGTAAGTTGATGCAATTTCTTTTATTCTCGGAATGGCTACTCCGTAGTTTTTTTTGTATACTACGCCGCTTTGAGTCATTTTTTCGGAAGTTATTCCATTCATCGAAAGCCTGATTTTGCGTCTTATTTCGGTAATCTCGGTATCTAATGTAGGTGTTATGAGACAATACTTCATTTTCTTTTCATTTTTAATCATTGGTAGTTAAGTCATTGCATTATTTGTGCGTTATTTTTCAGATAAATAGTTGCACAAAATCAATTGCTGTAGTATCTTTGCACTCGCTAAACACGGTGGTTGTAGCTCAGTTGGTTAGAGCGTCGGTTTGTGGTTCCGAAAGTCGCGGGTTCGAGCCCCGTCTCCCACCCTTATTTAAAAGCCACTAAAAAGGAAGAGCTAATCAGTTCTTCCTTTTTAGTTTTTTATCGGTTATTACTATCTCGTTTTTGGCGATTGTATCTGTCGCTTTATACAAATCTACAAAGTCGTAGCCCAACCTTGATAAGTCGATTAACAATAAATAAAGTTGTTTGTAAAACTTATCTTGCCTGCGCTTATCAGTGCCAATATTAAATTGCAAAATATATCCATTCAGCCCTTTGGTTGCTTCCACTTTTAAAATGCGTTTGTAAATTTCATTGCTCGAAAAGTACTTGTCGCGCATGTCAGGTGTAGTGTAATCGCCGGTAGTGTAGGTTCCTGGAGTTCCATTCACCAGCGTAATGCCCACTTCTCTGCACCAACTGCTGATGCTATCATTGTACCATTCGTAGGAGGGCAAGAAGAAAGGCGTTTGGTTTTTATCAACCCCAAACTTTCCCATTTCGGCGTAGTTAGCTCTCAGATCATTCAAAAACTCTTCTTTGTTTACCATCAACGAATCGCGGTTTTGGAAGGAGCAATAAAGCAGGTTCTTGTCGGAATGTGCACCCACATACTGATTGTCGGCTACTAGCCCTTTTATCAGCTCTGCAAAATTTTTATTGCGATAAAAATCTCCGGTAAAGAAAAATGAAGCTCTTATGTTTAGCTTTTTCAGGGTTGAACTTATCGTTTCGTAACCTTCGGCAAATTCATTTCCTGTAAAAACAAGACTTATTTGTTTTTTTGTAGAGTCGGTGCGAATTATTCCACCGTATTCGTACTCGTTATTATCGGCTGTTTTGCCGGAAGTTCCTTCCAGCTGTTTGCCTCCCAGTAAAAATGTGAGTGCAGCAGTGCCGTCAATGGTCGGTTCGTTTGTAGAATAATCGGCAAGGTCATCGTGGTACACAGCCCAGTCGGTTTGAAAACGCAAATAACCATCTGTGTTCAGTAAATTCATACCCGGTAAATTGATGTAAGCCTCCTTGCTCACCGGACCGTCTATTAAACCGCCGGCAAGCGCTTTGGTGGTGTTGCGCCATGTGTAGGCATACGGATAGCTAGGTGTGTCTCCAGTTTTTGGGAGCCCAATCACCATGCTTGTTCCCCAAGGATTGCACCCGAATAGCCAATCGACTAAGGATGTTTCCATGCCGATGAAGGTTGTGTCGTTGGTGATGGTGCGGTACAATTTACATTGCATGGCCAAAGCTGCCACCATGTTGTTGGAACCCCAAATCAGTGGCACGCCCATGTTGAACGGGTTTTGGTCGGCTCTTACTTTTACACGCTGAATGCCATTGAGCATATTTTGCAGGTATTCTTGCTGATAACGTGGATTTTCCACATTGGCGAGCATGTAATGTCCTAGATTGACAAACGGATACCATTGGAAATTGCGGGCAGTGTCGGAGCACATCCAGGGTGTGATGGGTTCCATGCGACCGTAATCCGCAGCTTGTTTCAGGTATTCGCCGTCGTAGCTCAACCGGTAAAGTTGTGTTGCGGCCAGTTCCATATCGTCTACCCAGTTGTCTTCTTCGATGAAGTTGTTCATAACGCCCGGCACCGATTGACATACGCCGGGATATTTCCTTCCGTATTGATATGCTTCTATCGCTTTGACGGTTAGGCTATCGGCAAAAGCCGGGTATTGTTTCCGCAGTAGCTCTGCCCCTAAACCAAAAGCAGATGAATATTTTCCAGCAATGGAGGCTATGCCTGTGCTTCGGTTTTTGATATTGAACAAGCCCTGCGGCTTACCCGTGGCGCGGAACAGTGGTCTGGCTGCGTTTAATTTATCGTTTTTATCTATATCCTTTGCCGATAACCGAAAAGATAAGCGGTCGCGGTCATCGGAAATCTGGTGGTAAAGAACTTCTTTTTGCGGGTACATTTTGAGTAACCAGTCGAGTCCCCATTTTGCTTCGTCGAGAATGTCCGGAATGCCGTTTTTTACCGGATTACCTACAACATCGTACTTGTCGGTAAATGCGTTTGGGTTCATCTGATAGGCGAATAGCAGCTGATAAATGGCTGTAGCAGAAGTAGATCCGTATTGTAAAAAATCCGAAGCGTTGTGCCAACCGCCTCTCACATCTACCGATTTAATAGCAAGTTCTTGATACGAAATGGAAGTTGCTCTACGGGTTGATTTGGAACTGTTTGCAGGTGGACTGATGGTCTCCGCCTGTTTTAATTCTTCCTGAATTTCATAACTTTCACCTTGATGGCAGGTAACTTTCAGTGTAGGATTGTAACCGCAACGTTGTTCGCGTAGGTAATTGAGCAGAAAATCGGCACTTCCCAGATAAATATTGTTGTTTATAAATATTGTCGGCGAATAGATCAATCCCGCCTTGATGTAAAAGGCTCCCTGAAGTTTGAAGGAAGAAAAGTCGAGAATGTAAGTGCTTCTGAAAAGTTGAAATCGTCCCCAAGTGGTTGCTGTTGAAAATGTTGCTAACTCTTTGTTTGTTAGTGCGTCGAAGATGGAAAATTCTCTTATGGTGGGTGAACTTTCACTCATAAACACAGCCTTTTTGGGTGCATTCGGCAAGTAACCCAGTTGGTTAATTCGAATCCACGCATCTATGCTGTAAGCGTTTACAGTGAGGCAGAAAATTGATAAGAATACAAAAACTATTCTTTTTATCATGAGCAAGCGCATTTATTTGCAAATGTAAAACAAATTATCGAAATAGCGGATGGAAATTATTGAGAAAATAATATTACTTTTGTGCTCAATTATATATAGTTTAATTACAATATAACACCTAAGAAATGAAAGTATTAAAATTTGGTGGAACATCCGTAGGTTCAGCCGCTCGCATGAAAGATGTTGCAAAATTGATTTGTGATGGCGAACAAAAGATTGTGGTTTTATCTGCGATGTCTGGAACTACCAATAGCTTGGTGGAAATTTCGGATTACTTATATAAAAATAATAGATCAGGTGCGTTAGAACGCATTAATTCATTGGAACATAAATATTTAGATGTGATTGATGAATTGTACAGCACGGCCGAATGCAAGGCGGAAGGTAAGCAGGTGTTGAAATCACACTTCGATTATCTTCGTTCGTTTTCGAAATCAGTATTCACGCTGTTCGAAGAAAAAGCAATTTTGGCAGAAGGTGAATTATTATCGACTACCATTTTTCAATTGTACTTGAAAGAAATAGGCGAAAACAGTGCGTTGCTTCCTGCATTGGACTATATGCGTATTGATAAAAATGCAGAACCGGATACTAACTATATAGCTGAACATTTGGTACTTCAACTTGAAGCACAACCCGATAAACTGATTTACATTACTCAAGGATTTATTTGTCGTAACATCTATGGCGAAATAGATAACCTGCAACGTGGAGGTAGCGATTACTCGGCTTCATTGGTTGGTGCTGCGGTACTTGCTGATGAAATTCAAATATGGACCGACATTGATGGTATGCACAATAACGATCCACGTATTGTGGAAGGAACAAAACCGGTTCCCGTGTTGCATTTCGAAGAAGCTGCCGAGTTAGCTTATTTCGGAGCAAAAATACTTCACCCAACTTGTATTTTACCTGCAAAACTAAATAATATTCCTGTTAGGTTGCTTAATACCATGGAACCTAAAGCACCGGGAACTCTTATTTCTACTCAGATAAACAGAGGTAAGATTGAAGCTGTGGCCGCCAAGGATGGCATTACTGCTATCAAAATCAAATCGGGTCGTATGTTGCTGGCTCACGGGTTTTTGCGTAAGGTATTCGAAATCTTTGAATCTTATCAAACCTCTATCGACATGGTTACTACTTCAGAAGTTGGTGTTTCGGTATCGATTGACAATGCTAAACGTCTGGACGAGATAGTAAACGATTTGAAGAAGTTTGGTACCGTAACTGTTGACAAAGAGATGGTCATTATTTGTGTAGTGGGTGATATGCCTTACGAGAACGTTGGTTTTCAGGCAAAAGTGGTGAATGCACTGAAAGATATTCCTGTCAGAATGGTTTCGTATGGTGGGAGTAACTACAATATTTCATTCCTGATAAATGCTACTGACAAAAAACGAGCATTGAATGCTTTGAATGAATCGTTATTCAATTAAAAACATAACATGAGAAACCGATGCTAGTGAACACTGGCATCGGTTCTTATTATAGACCAAAAACAACATGATAAAAGCAAATTACCCAATAGATAAATTTAGGGACATTCAAACCCCATTTTATTATTACGATTTAGATACCCTTCGTGCAACGCTTGACGAGGTAAATCTTCAATCGAAAAAGTCGGACTTTCGCGTGCATTACGCCATGAAAGCGAATGTAAATGAAAGTGTACTGGCTGTAATTAAAGATGCCGGTTTAGGAGCCGACTGCGTAAGCGGTGGCGAAGTAGAGGCAGCTATCAAAGCTGGTATCTCGCCATCTAAGGTGGTTTTTGCTGGTGTAGGTAAAGCCGATTGGGAAATCAACTTGGGACTGGATAACGATATTTTTTGCTTCAACGTGGAGTCTATCCCGGAGTTAGAAGTCATTAATGAACTGGCTGCTGCCAAAGGTAAAACAGCGAAAGTGGCTTTGCGCATTAACCCTAATGTAAGTGCAAATACTCACCATTATATCACCACCGGACTAAGCGAAAATAAGTTTGGTATCAATATGTCGGAGTTGGACAAAGTAGTGGATCTTTTTCCTACGCTGGCTAACGTGAAACTGATTGGTATTCACTTCCACATTGGTTCGCAAATTACCGATATGACCTCTTTTCAAGGTTTGTGTGTACGTGTGAACGAGATTCAGGATTATTTCACTGCCCGTAATATATCACTTCAACATATCAATGTTGGTGGTGGATTGGGTATCAACTACGAACACCCGAATCATTTCCCTATTCCTGATTTTGAAGCTTATTTCAAAATCTTCCGTGATCATTTGGTACTTCATCCAAATCAAGCTTTGCATTTCGAATTAGGACGTGCTGTGGTGGCGCAGTGTGGTAGTCTTATCTCTAGAGTATTGTATATTAAAGAAGGTGCTTCGAAAAAATTTGCCATTCTGGATGCAGGTTTCACCGATCTTATTCGTCCGGCTTTGTACCAGGCTTATCACCTTATCGAGAATCTTAGCTCGGATGCAGTTATGGAGGCTTATGACATTGTAGGTCCAATCTGCGAATCGTCTGATACTTTTGCCAAAGAATTTAGCTTGAACCAAACCAAACGTGGCGATATCATTGCCATCCGTTCGGCAGGTGCTTATGGCGAAATTATGGCTTCGCAATACAACCTGCGCAAATTGCCAAAAGGATATACTTCCGACCAATTGAAATGAGCCCTTGCTCTCAATGAGTAGTAAGAACAAGTAATAACGAAATCAGGACTAACTTTAAATCTCCGTCAGTTGAAGGGGGCTTAGGGGTTGATAATTGATATATGATAGAATTTTACAGTTTTGAATTTTCTTTGGCAGAATTGATTGTTCTCGGCGTACTGCTGTTAGCCTTCATTCATCAGGTATTTTATTATTTTCGATTTTTGAACGGCATATTACATCAACGTACAAAAATAAAAAAGGATAGGGTTGAGTTTACTAATGAACAACCACCAGTTTCGGTTATTATTTGTGCTAAGGACGAATCGGACAATTTGCGTCAGTTTCTTCCGTTGGTACTTATGCAGGATTATCCCGATTATGAGGTGATTGTTATTAATGATGGCTCCACCGATGAAACGGAGATGTTGCTTAAAGACTTGTGTAAGGAATATTCAAACCTTCGTACCACCTTTGTACCAGTAGGTGCTAATAATTTGAGCACCAAAAAACTCGGGTTGACATTGGGTATCAAAGCGGCAAAGAACGACTGGTTGCTCTTTACCGATGCCGATTGTATTCCCGACGACAAAGCCTGGATTACCCGCATGGCGCGCAATTTTACTCCCGAAACGGAATTTGTGTTGGGTTATGGCGCTTACTTCAAAAAGAAAGGTTTTATCAATAAACTGATTACCTACGATACGCTTTTGGTGGCCATGCAATATATGGGAATGGCGCTGGTAGGCAAACCCTATATGGGTGTGGGTCGGAACCTGGCCTACCGCAAGGAGACTTTTTTTGCACAACGTGGTTTTGCTTCTACATTGCATTTGCGCTCGGGCGACGATGATTTGATTATAAACAAAGCTAGTACCGATACCAATACGCGAGTAGAAATTGCGCCCGACAGTATCACCTGGTCGGAGCCTAACAGAAACTACAAAGACTGGTTTATTCAAAAAGAACGTCACCTCTCTGTATCTACGTTTTATAGCAAGGCAAGTCGCTTTCGGTTGGCACTAGAGCCTATTTCACGCGGATTATTATATGCCGCATTTATAGCGTCGCTCATTTTGGGTAATTTGATTACGATGATAGTTGCCGGGGTGCTGTTTGTAACCCGTTATATCATTCAGCTCTCCATTATCAATTCTACTTCTAAACATTTTGGCGGACGTAAGTATGTCTTTACCTTGCCGATATTCGATCTATTTCTACCGCTGGTATCCATTTATATTCTTACTTTTGGACGATCGGCCGCTAAGGGAAAATCGGTGCGTTGGAAGTAATCCACTTTGTATTGAAGTTATACTAAAAAGCAAACAGACCGATTCTCCCGAACCGGTCTGTTTTGTGTTATTAATTAAAACCTGAATTTATCTATGACCTTGCAAATATAATAATAAATATAATAATCAGTATATGTTTGCTATAAATATTTAAAAAAATACTTGAATGCCGATGCTGATAAACTTATAGACCCCATATTTTGCTGCGCCTTAAGATTCTTATTCGAATGAATTGCCATAAATCATAGCTAATTCCAATCGGGGTGCGCTTGAAGTCGCACCTCGAACTTGTTACAATTAGCAAAGTCAATTCTATAAGTGGATAATGCTATTCTGTAATTTATTAAGAATTGATATGCGAATGAAATATAGCAACTTGCATACTTTTTATGAAAACATAAAATATAGCTTCAAATACTGTATTTATCGAAATATACAAACTTAGTTTTTCATCCATCCGACAACACTGAATTATTTTAAAATCCCCTCGTTTTGATTTATTTGTAAATATCTACACAGTCTCAGAACTTTGTTGCTATCTTTGTTTATTAATATCATTTAAACCTGAAACGATTATGGGAGTAATGCCTAAAATAAACAAAGTGCAAATTCGTCCGTTGATGATTGAAGATTATGACAAACTCTCTCAAACTTTTAAAAGGACTTATTCTGATGGGAGTGACGTTTTTTGGACTTTCAAACAAATAGAAAAACTCATCCGTATCTTTCCCGAAGGGCAGATTGTGACTGAGGCAGACCATAAAATTGTTGGCTGCGCTCTTTCCATTATTGTAGATTACGACATCGTGAAAAATGATCATACCTATGCATCTGTTACAGGTAAAGAGACCTTTAATACCCATAATCTAAACGGAAATATACTCTATGGTATTGAGGTATTTATACATCCAGATTATCGCGGACTTCGTTTGGCGCGCCGAATGTACGATTATCGCAAGGAACTTTGTGAAACATTAAACCTCAAGTCAATCATGTTTGGTGGTAGAATTCCTAACTATCACAAATATGCTGAGACAATGCGTCCCAAAGAATATATCGAAAAAGTCAAGAAAAAAGAGATTCACGACCATGTGCTTACTTTTCAGCTTTCCAATGATTTTCACGTGCGCAAGGTGATAACTAATTATCTTCCAAATGACGAAGATTCAAAGCATTACGCATGTTTAATGCAGTGGGATAATATATATTACCAACCACCCACTCTGGATTTTATACCTCAAAAAACGAGTGTTAGAGTGGGATTAGTGCAATGGCAGATGCGTAATTACAATATAATAGATGATGTTTTTGAACAAGTAGAATTTTTTGTAGATGCTGTTTCGGACTATAAAAGTGATTTTGTACTTTTCCCCGAATATTTTAATGCTCCGTTGATGGCAAAATTCAATCACTTGGGTGAATCTCAAGCTATCCGTCAATTGGCACAATTTACGGATGAAATCAGACAACGCTTTATTGCTTTGGCTATCAGCTATAATATTAATATTATTACTGGTAGTATGCCTCAACTGCGTGGAGATGATCTTTTTAATGTTGGCTTTCTTTGTCGAAGGGATGGTAGCTACGATATGTATGAAAAGATACATGTAACTCCCGATGAAACAAAGAGTTGGGGACTTTCTGGTGGTAAAATCATTAAAACATTCGAAACAGATTGTGCAAAAATAGGTATTCTTATTTGCTACGATGTGGAATATCCCGAACTTGCCCGAATAATGGCCGATCAGGGTATGCAGATACTTTTTGTACCTTTCCTCACTGATACTCAAAACGGATATTCCCGAGTTCGGATTTGTGCGCAATCTCGTGCTATTGAGAATGAATGTTATGTTGTTATTGCAGGTAGTGTGGGTAATTTGCCACGTGTTCACAACATGGATATTCAGTACGCTCAGTCAGGCGTGTTTTCGCCTTGTGATTTTGCTTTTCCTACCGATGGGAAATGTGCCGAAGCGACTCCAAATACCGAAATGATTTTGGTTTCGGATGTAAATCTGGATTTGTTGACAGAGCTACATACCTATGGAAGTGTTAGAAATCTGAAAGACAGAAGGAACGATCTCTATGACCTGCGATTGAAAAAATAATCTAATGTTTCAGTAACGTTAAGATGGTAATTACCTAATTAGGATGAGTATGGCTGAACAAACCTTGGCTCGGTTTCGAAGGAAACTTCTTTGGGGGTTTATCTTCCTACTTTGTAGTTGCAGTACAACGCAACGCATTGAAAACCGATCTGGCAACGATGTTTATAAGGCCTTGGGTGTGGATAAAGACAGGGATGATAATGTGGCACTTTACAAACAAGCGGCTTCGTGGCTACACGTTCGACATATGGATGGTGGCACCTCACGCAATGGTACGGACTGCTCATTTCTAGTATTTAACCTTTATAAAACTGTTTACCACAAGACCATTGAACGAAATTCGGCAGGAATGCTGAGTAAAAGTTGTGAGATAATAAGTCGTAACAAACTGCGAGAAGGCGATCTGGTTTTCTTTGCTACCAATGCTGCTTCCAAGTTGTATGTAACCCATGTGGGTATCTATCTGAAAGGCACTAAGTTTCTACACAGTTCCACATCAAAGGGTGTAATGGTCAGCGATTTGGACGAAGCTTATTATCGTAGAACCTGGGTCTGTGGTGGCAGAGTAAAATGAGAATGCTTTTGATATAAATAAGGCCGATTACTCCAATAAAAGTATGACTTCAGGAAACCTTGTATTTAATTCACGAAACAACAACGACATTGCGCCAATCGCAGTTCCCTGCCGAATCTATAACACGCATGACTTGTTGAAGTTTTTCTCTCGGCTTCATTTGCAGTATACTCCCAATGCTCAATCGGTTTCTCTGCTTGTTTGATAATCAGCAAAGAATCATCAAATTAATCGATTTAGCTGATCTGCCTCACACCGAATAACACTGTCCCAATATCTTTTCAAATTCCTCCAAACAATAGCATCGGTTCATTTGTACAATACATCAATAGGGTTTCTTTGCTCCTTCAAGGTAGGCACAAAGAAACCCAATTGGATTTTATCACTATTTACTTCAATATCTTTGCAAGCTTTTAATACTTGTGGGTACAAAACAGTGCAATAATGTCAAAAATAATTTATGATATAATTATCTGCTATATAGAAGCTTAATGCATTATCAAGGAGTTACTAATTAATGCCTTTAGCACATTTAATCGTCTAGTATCTATAATGTTCCGGTTTATATGGACCATTAGCATTTACGCCAATATAGGCAGCTTGCTCGGGCGTTAAAACCGTAAGCTTTACACCCAATTGTTCCAAGTGCAAGCGGGCTACTTCCTCATCTAAGTGTTTTGGCAAACGATAAACATCAATCGGATAATCTTTGGTAAATAATTCAATTTGTGCCAAGGTTTGATTGGTAAACGAGTTGCTCATCACAAAAGATGGATGACCTGTTGCACAACCTAGATTCACCAAACGACCGTCAGCCAAAAGCAATACGCATTTTCCATCAGGGAAAATATATTTATCTACTTGAGGTTTGATATTTACTAACTCAACGCCTGGATATTGTTTTAATTTTTCTACTTGAATTTCATTATCAAAGTGACCGATATTACAAATAATAGCAGCATCCTTCATTTTTGCAATGTGTTCAATACGGATGATATCTTTATTTCCGGTAGTGGTTACATAGATATTTCCTTCAGCTAGTGCATCTTCAATGGTGGTTACTTGAAAACCTTCCATCGAAGCTTGCAGTGCGCAAATTGGGTCAATCTCAGTAACAATAACACGAGCACCATAAGCCACCATAGAACGAGCACATCCTTTTCCTACGTCGCCATAACCGCAAACCACCACTACTTTACCTGCCAACATAATGTCAGTAGCACGCTTAATTCCATCTGCCAACGATTCACGACAACCATAGAGATTATCGAATTTCGATTTGGTTACCGAGTCATTCACATTAAAAGCTGGGAACAACAATGAACCTTCTTCCAACATTTGATACAGACGGTGAACACCAGTGGTGGTTTCTTCCGAAACTCCCCGAAGTTCAGGAATCATGCGCGTCCATATACCATTGTCTTCTTTTAAAACATCTTTCAAAATAGCGTACAACAAACGCTCATCATCGCCATCGGCTTTCTTGTCCAACGCAACAGCATCTTTCTCGGCAATTACACCCACATGTATCATCATGGTAGCATCACCACCATCGTCAACAATTACGTTCGGGCCTTTGTGACCATCAAAAATTAGGGCTTGCAATGTACACCACCAATATTCTTCCAACGTTTCACCTTTCCACGCAAAAACGGGCACACCAGAAGCAGCAATGGCAGCAGCAGCGTGATCTTGGGTGGAATAGATATTACAACTACACCAGCGCACTTCAGCACCTAGCTCCACTAGGGTTTCAATAAGCACCGCAGTTTGTATAGTCATGTGAAGCGAACCCATAATGCGGGCACCTTTCAGTGGCTTTTTCATTCCATATTTTTTACGTAATGCCATCAAGCCCGGCATTTCTTTTTCGGCCAATTCAATTTCTTTTCGTCCAAAATCTGCTTGCGACATATCCGCAACTTTATAAGGCAAAGTGCTGAATAATTCTGTTGTATTCATTTTATTGTTTTTGTTTAGAGTATTTATACCAAAAATGGGAGCGCAAAGATACAAGTTTTCGGTGAAAAAACGGATCTTATTAGTAACTAATAGTCTACAGATGATTGATAAATATATAATTGCACAACGACTGACCATCAAAATATAACTGAAATTAATTACTTTTGTAAAAGCTATTTATCAAAATTATTGCCATGCTCGTCGACATCCATTCGCACAATCACACTTATGACACTAACAGTTTAACCGTTAGAAATCTAACGTTCGTTGAAGCTGATTCATTTTTCCAGAGTGATAAACAGGAACTCGTATCCGCTGGAATTCACCCTTGGGATATCGACACATTTGAAGAAAACACCTTCTCTCAACTGGAAATATGGGCCATGAGCAATCGGTTTATTGCTGTGGGCGAATGTGGATTGGACAAGAACTCAAAATCAACTTTCGAAAAGCAACTGAGTATTTTTGAGAAACAGATTATTATTTCAGAAAAAAAGAATAAAGCTCTCATTATCCACTGCGTAGGCTATTTCAACGAACTCTTCGCACTAAAAAAGAAATGGAATCCCTCGCAGCTATGGATCATTCATGGATTTAGAGGGAAACCCGAGCTTGCCGCTCAGGCTCTCAAGTCGGGCTGTGCATTGTCATACGGCGAGCACTTTAATGCTGCAAGCGTGCACCTCACACCAATCGAAAAACTGTTTATTGAAACCGATGAAAGTAAATTGACAATCAGAGAAATATGCCAAAATATTTCGACAACAAAAGGTTGTAAAATTGAAGATTTGAATGCGGGTATGCATCTGCTGAATGAAACGATTCGTAGTTGAACTTAAATCTGAAAGTTAAATTAAGCATTATTTCTGTTTAATATCTATAAACATCACAAACAGAGACTACAAAAAGATGTATCTTTGCAGTCCGTTTCAAAAAAAACGTACAACTAACGCTAAAAAGTTAGCAAAATAGCAACACTGACATTGTATCATGAAAAAAAATCTCTTTCTCTTCATTTTTTGTATATCCACTTCTATCCTGTTTGCACAAGGCATATCATCAATGCAACAGCGTAAATTATCTAATGCACTAACAGCTATTTCTAATTTGTATGTCGATAGCATTAATGACAAAAAAATTGTGGAGTCGACCCTGACAGCCATTCTGAAAGAGCTAGATCCACACTCATCGTATATTCCAAAAGAAGAAGTGGAGAGAGTAAATGAACCGCTCGAAGGTAGTTTTGAAGGTGTAGGAATCCAGTTTCAGCTTTTTAATGACACTTTGCTTGTTTCGCAGACCGTGGCAGGATGTCCGGCAGCTAAAGTAGGGATTTTGCCCGGCGACAGGATTATTTATATTGGCGACAAGTTGGTAGCAGGAGTGAAAGCTCAAAACTCGGATATCATTAAAAATCTTCGCGGTCCCAAAGGGTCTGAGGTAACGGTGAAAATTCTTCGGTCCGGGAACTCTCAGTTATTGCTTTTTAAAATTATCCGCGATAAAATTCCACTTTACAGCGTGGATGCCACTTACATGATTAGTAAAGATATAGGCTATATCAAAATTAATAGTTTTGGAAGCACAACTGTTGAGGAATTTAAAAAGGCTTTTGCTAAACTTCAGTTGAAAGGAATGAAAAGCCTCATTCTTAGCCTGCAAGGCAATGGTGGTGGTTATTTGACCGCTGCTATTCAATTGGCCGACGAATTTCTAGGAAAAGATCGACTCATAGTTTATACCGAAGGGCTCAACCAACCAAAGACAACTGCTGTTTCAACAAATGTTGGAAATTTCGAAACTGGGAAGCTAATTGTGTTGATTGACGAATACTCTGCTTCAGCCAGCGAGATTGTTTCGGGTGCTTTGCAAGATTGGGATCGGGCATTAATTGTCGGCCGTCGTTCATTTGGTAAAGGCCTGGTTCAGCGCCAGTTCCCATTGATTGATGGCTCGGTAATGCGACTTACCACAGCGCGTTATTACACACCAACCGGGCGTTGCATTCAAAAATCGTACAAAGACGGGAAGGACAAATACGAACTCGATTTGATTAACAGATTCAACAAAGGAGAACTGTTGCATGCCGATAGCATACATTTTCCAGACTCGTTACACTATCAAACACTTAGCTTAAAGCGCACTGTTTATGGTGGAGGTGGTATTATGCCCGATATTTTCGTTCCTCTGGACACTGCAAGATACACCGATTTTCATAGAAAGTTGGTTGCTTTAGGTATTGTTAATAAAGTTAGCGTGCAATATATTGATAAAAATCGGTCTCAGCTTAAAAAGAAATATCCAATCTTTGAAAAATTCAAAAAAGAATTTGAACCAGATGATGCTTTTCTCAATTCAGTAATTACAGAGGAAGAAAAAGACAAAATGAGATCATCTGAGCTTTCAAAAGACAGTACCAAAACTCAATCGAAATTGAAGAATACCGATAAGGAGAATCTCGACACGAAAAATAGTGAGATGAAAGAATTCGAAAAGTCAAAACCGTTAATAAAACTCCAGTTAAAAGCACTTATAGCTCGCGACTTATGGGATATGAATGAGTATTACCAGATTATGAATGTGGAAAACGAATCGTTATTGAGAGCCATAGAGATACTACAAACCCCGGGGGCTTTTGAGAAAATTTTAAAATAAACCATATTTCGCTCATCCCCTAAAAGAATCTGAAAACTTCTTTTAGGGGGTTTTTTTTACAAAACAATGATACTTGAATACTTAAAAATCAATTGGGTAGAAATAGTTGGAGCAATATTAAGCCTCATCTATTTATATTTATCGATAAAACAAAAACTTAGTTTGTGGTTTTTCGGTATCATTTCGTCTCTGTTTTATATTGTGATATTTTTCCAGACTAAGTTTTATGCCGATATGAGTCTTCAATTTTACTATGTGGTGATAAGTATTTATGGCTGGATAAGCTGGAAACATGGCGACGATGTTGCTGGTAAAGAAATGCCTGCCACACGACTAACAAAACGTTTATTTATAAATCTGTGCATTGCCGGAGTGTTAATTTACATTATATACTATTTCATATTGAGTCGATTGACAGATTCTACAATTCCCAAGGCCGACTCGTTAGTTGGTGCACTCAGCATTATTGGCACATGGATGCTGGCTCGTAAACTGATTGAAAACTGGCTTGTATGGATTATTGCCGATGTATTATGCTGCGGACTTTATTTCTACAAAGGTTTGTATCCAACTGCCATTTTGTTTATTATTTACACCCTGATGGCTGGCATTGGATACTTGGAATGGAAACGAGTCTCTAATGAGTAGGTAAAAAATCAGCAAAAAATAGTATACACCTTTAATTGGCTCAGTTGTCAACATCCTCTTCACAACCGCTCAAGGTTACAGCGCCTTACTCTTCGCACCCAAAATAAATCATTAAAATGATTTAAAACTCACAAAAGCAATGCTTTATATTGAAAGCATCTGTATTTTACACAAAATCCCTACTTGTAAATTGCACGCTTTGCGCGTGGCATTTAGTTCAATTAATATTTATTTTCTTCTAAAATGGTCATCAAGTGTAGCAAAGTTGTCTTGGCTTAAGTTTAATAAATATTAAAAAATATTAAATACTTGATTATTTATTTGCATTAATATTCTGATAAACATCATTTTAACATGAATTGAAGAATATTAAGTATAAACTGGAAATAATAATATAGTTAGAATTTTTCAGTTATGTTTCTTGCCGCATAAAATAGAGACGGTTTATAAATAGTTAAATTATGTAAAGTGCAATAAAACAGGAATGTATGCTAATGTATAGATCACATACTCAGATTAAAATAACAATCATCTACATTAAATCGATAATAAATAACAGAAATTAATACTACAATAATTATATAAATTGCCATAAACATGCTGATTTACAGATATATGCATAATAATATATATCTTTGATTAGTTAATACATAATGAATAAATTATTATGAAAAAACAATTTGCATATACTGTTATATTTATATTCAGCCTTTTAGGTTCCGCTTCATGCCAAAATGCCGATTTGAGCGAAACTGGAATTCCCATTCAAAATAAGGTACAGGCATCCTCAAGTGCTTACAATGCTGCCGCCCCAATTGTTTGGGATGGTGTTAGCAACAGAATAATCAGTGATTTAGAAATAAACAATCCAGGGGGACATTGCATTAAACTGTCCAACTGCTCAAATATCATTATTAAAAACTGTAAACTAGGGCCATCAAAAGGTGAAGGTGTATTTCTGTCTAATTGTACCAACATAACAGTTACCCACTGCTCAATGGATTCAGTGGAAAGTGGCGTAGTTGCGGATATTGGTAGCGGCATTGTAGTCACCTACAATAATGTAAAAAATGTTTTGGGTCCTATGCCAAGAGGGCAGATGGTTCAATTTGGCAATGTAAACGGAGCAGGAAGTCGGATAAACTACAATACCGGCGAGAATGTTCTGGGGCAAAGTCACCCCGAAGATGAAATAAGTTTGTACATGTGCAATGGTACTGCTCAAGACCCTATTCAGGTTATTGGCAACTGGATACGCGGCGGGGGTCCTTCGGGCTCTGGAGGAGGCATTATGACTGGCGATATGGGTGGATCGTACATACTGGTGCAAGATAATATACTTATTAACCCGGGTCAATACGGTATCACCATCGCAAGTGGACACCATATTACCATTAAAAAGAATAAAATTTACTCTAAGAAGTTGCCGTTTAGCAATGTAGGTCTTTCGGCATACAGGCAGTATCCTATTGATACTTATGCAAACACTATCTCTGAAAATGAAATTAATTTTACAAATAAAGCGGGAGTACTAAACAATATGTGGAATGCCGGCAATGCTGGAGATGTTATTGATTGGAATACAAATAAGTACAATCCAGACCTAACAGAATCGGCTCTTCCCAACAAGATTATCGGAGTGAGTCGCACTACTTCCAAATAATTAGGTTTTAGGTTAAAGATACGTTTGTAAGCCGATAAGTATTTTGCTCTTGCGCTTTTTCCAAAACCAGTCATTAATTTTATAGGTTACATACGCACTTCCAGCACCAAGCAGTGCACCTGCTATCACATCCGAAGGATAATGAACCCCCAAATTAAGCCGCGAATAACCCACCGAGCACGCCCATAAATAACTTGGAGCTATAACATACCATTTAGGGTACTTTAGGCTCATGGCAGTAGCAGTGGTAAATGCGAGTGAGGTATGTCCGGATGGAAAGGAATTAGATGTTTCAAACGTAGCTGGGTGAACGTCCGGGTAGGTTACATAAGGGCGGTCGCGATTTACAATTTTTTTGAGCGAATAAGTCATCACCCCATCAACACCTATTGCCGCACCAACATAAATCGCATTTCTCAGCAAATTATCATCCTTTTCAATCAGCGCAACTATCCCCATTACTACTGGTGTGGAAAAAGCAGCTGCCGTAGTGGTATTTGAAATAAAGCTAGAATAATGTCTTAGCCCACCATAACCGGAACTGTTTATACTTCTTAGTAGGTCAATATCTGCGTTTTGTGCCAAAACTTGCGTAGTAAATAATGAAAATGTACTGCAAAGCAGAATAATTGTCGTAAATTTGCGCATATTTTTTGCTTCAAAGATAAGGTTATTTGTTGAGCTGTTGAAATATTTTTTGCACGAACAATGATAGATTGGCATCAATCTCAGTACAATCTCTTTACGAACTAATGATAAAAGTAGCCATTCTGGGACCAGAATCCACCGGAAAATCCTCATTGGCAAAAAGCCTTGCCGAATATTTTAATACTGACTGGGTTCCTGAATATGCAAGAGAATATATTGAAAACCTTACTGAAGCATACATCTACGAAGATGTGTGTAAAATAGCAAATAAACAGATTGAACAAGAAAAGGAATACGATACCGCATCTTCAGAGAATGATAACTATGTGTTTTTTGATACAGAGCTAATTATTACCAAGGTTTGGTTTGAATATAAATTTGGTCGGGTTCCAGATTTTTTGAACGAACGATTAGCCACTGGATTTTTTGATTATTACTTGCTATGTGCACCCGATTTACCATGGATTTCAGATCCGGTAAGAGAGCATGGCGATGACAGAGAGTTCTTTTTTAATTGGTACAAAAAAGAAATTGAACGGCTAAATAAACCATATTCCATCATAAACGGAATTGGTAGCCAACGAATTGCGAATGCTTTGGAGGCATTATGCTTTATCACAAGCTAATATTATTTGTTTCATTATGAATAACGAATTACTAAATACAATTAAAAAGCTTTCTCAATCGGAAGGCTATAAGGACGTTTGCCATAAACAGGGTAAAAATGACCCAATGCCATCCGTTGATGTGCTTAAAGAAATAGTGCAACTGTCGCGTTCCATTCTTTTCCCCGGCTATTTTGGTGATGCAGGCGTGAACAACAACACTATGCTTTACCATATCGGCGTAAATATCGACCGCTTGCATACATTGCTTTCGCAACAAATTAAAGCGGGCATGTGTTTCAGTTCTACCTCAGAAGAATATATCCCCTGTAATGAAATTGATAACAAATCGAAAGACATTGCCACCGCTTTTGTAACCCAACTACCCGAAATAAGAGAAAAACTCCATACCGACGTAATCGCAGCATACAATGGCGACCCAGCTGCCAAAAGCTTTGGTGAAGTGATATTTTGCTATCCAAGCATTCGTGCCATTAGCAATTATCGTATTGCCCATGCGCTACTACAACTCGAAGTGCCTCTAATCCCACGAATTATCACCGAAATGGCTCATTCCGAAACCGGTATTGATATCCATCCCGGTGCTACTATTGGCGATTATTTTACCATTGACCACGGAACAGGCGTAGTAATTGGCGAAACGGCTATCATCGGTAAAAACGTAAAGATGTACCAGGGAGTAACATTAGGCGCAAAAAGCTTTCCGCTGGATGCTAATGGTAATCCAATCAAAGGTATTAGCCGTCATCCATGCATTGGGGATAATGTCATCATTTATTCCAATTCCACCATTCTGGGAACAATAAATGTTGGGGATGGAGCTGTAATTGGTGGAAACCTTTGGATAGACAGTGATGTTCCGGCAGGAGCAAAGCTAGCACAAAAAAAGATAAACGAGTCATTTAAGAGTAAGTGACTATTGCAAAATAATAAACAAAGACAGGCGACCACTTAACAGGTAGCCGTAGATAGAAGAAAAAATATGGAATTTGAAATGTTAGCGAAAACTTTTCGCGGATTAGAAGAAGTGCTGGCTACCGAATTAGTAAACATCGGAGCTAATAATGTACAACTTCAGCGAAGAGCAGTAAGTTTTACCGGCGATAAGGCCTTAATGTATAAAGCAAATTTGTGTCTCCGGACAGCCTCTCGTGTCTTAAAGCCAATTCTGACTTTCGATGCTTCAAATCCCGACGAGGTATACGAGGAAGTGAAAAAAGTAAACTGGAGCGACTATATGTCGGTTGACAGTACGTTTGCCATCGATTCCACCGTTTTCTCGGAAGAATTCCGCCATTCAAAATTTGTTGCTTATCGTGTAAAAGATGCTATTGCCGACTGGTTTATGGAAAGATTCGACCGTCGCCCCTCTGTTCGCTTAGACGGACCGCAGTTAATGATTAATATTCACATTGCCGATAAAAAATGTACGCTATCTCTGGATAGTTCTGGCGACTCGTTACACAAACGGGGCTATCGTGTAGCACAAACCGAAGCTCCGCTAAACGAAGCTCTGGCAGCAGGCATGTTGCTTATGGCTGGTTGGAGTGGACAATCGAACTTCCTTGACCCGATGTGTGGATCAGGTACTCTGCTTATTGAAGCCGCATTAATTGCTCTAAATATACCACCGGGCATTTACCGTTCGTCATTTGCTTTTGAAAAATGGAGCGATTTTGAAGAGGAACTTTTCGATGCGCTTTACAATGATGATAGCTATGAGCGCCCATTCGATTTTAAAATTTACGGATCCGACAATTCGCCCCGTGCCATTAAAATAGCCGAACAAAACGTAAAAAGTACCGGTTTGAGCAAATATATTCAGATGGACGTAATGCCTATTCAAAAACTTGAATCACCCGCTCCAAACTGTCTGGTAGTTACTAATCCTCCGTATGGCGAACGTATCACTTCCGATGACATTTATGGCTTATACGCTTCTCTGGGTACTACTATGAAGCATAAATTCACTGGCAACACCGTTTGGGTTATCAGTTCGCACGACGAATGTTTGGACAAGATTGGATTAAAACCTACAGAACGCATTCGTTTACTCAACGGAGCATTGGACTGTTGGTACTGCCGCTACGATATTTTTGCCGGAAAACGTAACGATTTTGTCACCAAAAGGAATCAGGTCGACTAAATATACGAAAAATTGACATTAATTTTCATTGCCAGAAATTACTGGCAATAATTAAAAGATTGTTTATAAGCAATTTGCAAATACCATTCTTTAGATGGTTATTCTAATTTCGAAATTATCTCTATTTAATTGAATAATCGTTTGCAAATTCCAAAATAAAGCGTACTTTTGCACCGCAATCGCCCAGATGGCGGAATTGGTAGACGCGCTGGTCTCAAACACCAGTGGATTCATTTCCATGCCGGTTCGATCCCGGCTCTGGGTAC
>JBBSDM010000042.1:0-25801 GCA_038249445.1 Bacteroidales bacterium | reverse complement strand
TTTGTTGCATATATTTTTATTTTGGTAGAACAAAAATAATCAACTTTTTTATCATTTCCTCTTCCGAGTTCCGTTCGGACTACGTCCTTACTACACTCGGAAGAGGAATAATGCTATCAATAACGTTATGAAACTATACAACTATGGATATAAGAAATTGCATTGAAGGTGAAGTTTATTTCGTTTTTTTTTATTGTGTTATCGAATTACAAATCCTAAGAATTCAAAAACTGGGATTGCCATTTTTCCCTTCGGTCAAGACCGTTGGTTCCCAGTGGCAATGCGCAATTTTGTACATTTAAAGAAGCGGACATATCCGAGAGGACGGGTGCTCATGAGAATAAGCACCAAATTTATAACTTGCTGTTGTGTTTTTTATCAAACTTTTTTTAATTTAGAGTTCAGTTAGTGCCAAATATGCTTGGTCTTTACTTAATTTCCAATTTATATTGTATGGGTTTTTCTCAAAATCATTTGGAGTTCCATCAAAAACGGCCATTTCCCACGAAAATGAATCGGAGATATTCCATTGTATGTTAGCTCCTAATGCGGTCAATGGAAAAATGCGAGTAGAAATATTGTCGGCAAAACTTGACTGAATACCAAACGAACTATTAGTGAAAAGCGAACCGTTTTCTGTAGTTGCAAAATCTGCATTTAAATCCTGTAAAACTACGGTAATAGTTACATTTGCAATGCTTTGTTTGTACCAAAGCACGTATAAAAATGTGAGATTTCCGGCTCCAATATTCGACACGCCTTGAAAATTAACTACATAAGTGGCCGAAGGTGTTCCGCCATGCGTATTTGCCAAATTCACAAAAGCCTCACCACCTTTCCACCAATTGGCATTTTCGATATCAAAGCCAGCCTTTATATTTGCTAATCCGAGATAGGTGGTGCCAGTTTTCAATCCACCATGAAAGTTGCTTACAACACCGCCAATGTAAGAAGCATGGAAATGAAATGCAGATTTTTTCAATTCGGCATTTTCTTGGGCTGTTGCTTGAAATAGAGTAAAAAGAAAACAAATCAAAACACTTCTTGATGCTAATTTCATTCAACAAAATTAACATAAACTTGATTGATTGCTACAATATTGTCTTATATTTATTGAAGGATTTTCTTGAGCAATTTTGTTTTATGCTCTATATCCAAGGATGTTGCATCAACCGATATTGTTGCACCCGAAATTGCATCTACATTTTTTCCAACTACAAGTTCCTTTTTCCCATCATAGTTTTTGAATTGTTTCAACCAGCTATTGGATGTAACTTCCTGACCATGTGAAGCTTGATAATTAAATACTTTCACCAATTGAATAGAAGCCTTAGCATCAAAAAATATAAAATAGTCGAAAAACTCACTATCCTGATTCGTTTTTGTATTTTGTTTGATTGAACAGCCACCTGCTCTACAAGTATTTATGCGTCCAATATACACATATTTTGTAAGACTAAATGATTGATTTGTAATAGAATAAAATTTACCCAACCGAATATTCCCGGCTAATTCAGGTGCAATTGAAAGTTCTTTCAACTCAACTTCTTTGCTGTTTACTTTTGTTAATTCTACTTTGAGCGATTTTGGATTGAAATCAATATTTGCCTGAGACATCAGGCAAGTATTGATCAATAACAAAAAACTAATTGTACTAACTATTTTATTCATAATTTCACTCTTAAAACATAACTCCAACACCTGCATTAAATACTTTTGAATATTCGCTTGCAGCTTCCGACTTTACAAATTGCAAATCGGCTTTTAACACAACGCCTTTTGCCAATTTATAGGTCAATCCCGAAGTAATTACATTGTTATTGTAAGCTTTATTTTTTGCTAAATTACCTGCCGTGGCTTGATGTGTATTGTAATTTTCGTAACGCACAAACGGAATCAATTCCGTATTGGTATTGCTCACAAATTTCAAAACATTGTAGCCCGCTTCAATATAATATCCACTCATTGCACTCCCTAAATCATTTTTTACAGCACTTTTGGCAGTAAATTTATTGTATTGCTCCGTGTTGCTAATGGCAGTATAATAAAGTTGTCCGCGCATTTGAAATCCACCCAAATTATAACGTGCATCAACGCCAACCATTGAAATATTTGTAACCGATGAGTCTGCTTTTGCAAGTCCAGCAACATTGGTTTCATTCAATCCGTTGTAAAGAGTGCTTTGTGTTTTACCAAAATATCCAGACAAACCAAGATTCAAACCACGAATGCCATAATATTCAATTTTTCCGGTATAATTGGGCGAACTGATATAGGATTCAGCACCTTTTTGTCGACCGTTGCGTAAGCCATTATTACCATTCAACGTTCCTGCACCTGCTTTGTATCCATTAAATCCATTGACAAGGTAAGCTTGGTATTTTAAAGAAGCCGGAATGAAATTCCCACTAAATCCTAAACCGATTTCGCGCCAAGTGGTTGGAGAAATTTTTGAGTCGACTAACGGACGTTCAACACCATTAAATGTTGTAGGCTCGTGATATTCATTTACAATTCCCATTGGAATAAGTAGCAAACCAGCTCTAAGATTGAAATAATTATTGATTTTGTGTTGCAAAAAAGCTTGTTCTACAAATACTTCGCCCACATGCTCAAATTCTAATTCGGAAACAAATTGGGTTCGCGAATTAAAATTATAACCCAACAGCATAACCATGCGATGCACGTCTAATGTTCCATTACTTCTTACTGTTGAACTAAAAGGTTGGTTGTAATGTACCTCTCCATAACCGCCAATAACTAGTTTCCCTTCAGTAGAAAGTAATTTTTCAGCTGCATTTTGGTATTTGTTATTTAGGCTGTCTGGTTGTTGTGCATTCAAGCACAAAATGGAGATTGAAAAAAATACTAAAAAGATTGAATGTTTCATACCTGTTTTATTTTTGATTTTTATACATGCAAAATTATAGCAATCAGTTTCGTGCCGCAATCACTATATGTAGGTATATTTTATACAATCTATCACAATAAACAGTGATTAATCATCTCAAAAATAAAATTTCAAATAAAATAAGCATATTTTTTTTAATTTGATCAATTTCAACAAGCTTATTTACAATAGCGTAAATGGCGAGTACTGCAGTACTGTAAATTTCAAGTTTTTTAGCAATATTTCTTCTGTGGGAAATAACGGTATGAGAGGAGAGAAAAAGTTCTTCTGCAATTTCTTTATTGGTGAGACCTTTTACAATGCAGGTAATAATTTCTTTTTCGCGAATACTCAACGTATTATTTTCGTCGGAATTTTCATTTGAAGGAGAGGTGGTTAACTTTTCGAGTTTTTCATTCAATTGTTCTACGCTATCGTAAATGCTAATTACATCGTCGTAACCCTTCAATAAACTTTCATCTATAGCCGAGTGCAACAACGCCAAGCAATTGAGTGTTGGATGTTGTGTTTAAGATTTTAGTTTAGTCCTTTCGGATATGTTTGTTGAATGAGAAAAGAGTGGAACTGGTTGGTGGGATTTGCAATTACGAGTGTTCAGAAGATAATTAATGTTATTTTCATGGTTGTCATCATAAAAATTAACTATAATATACCTTTCCATCATTAAATTTTGAAATCAAAATAAAAAGGTCTATTTATCGACAAAATAATAGTTCTATTGTTGATAAATAAGCTTTAAAACAGTTTGGAAATTCATTAAATTTGTTATCTTTACATTCAAATTTACAGTAAGAATGCGAAACTTTTTTATTTTTAATCAATATATTTGATTTAGAACCTGAAGTTATTACTTTGTTTTATCGTAAACGATGGGATATTGAGGTATTCTTCCGTTTTATTAAACAAGAACTAAACTTTAGTCATTTCATGTCAACGAACGAGAATGGAATAAAAATTATCTTGTATATCACTCTCATTTTATCAATGTTGATTTTGATATATAAAAGAATCAATCAAATAGGATACAAAACAGCTTAAAGACGTTTCGCACTTGAATTAGATGAATTAATTATGGCTATTGTTGT
This sequence comes from Bacteroidales bacterium, assembly GCA_038249445.1. Lineage (GTDB taxonomy): Bacteria > Bacteroidota > Bacteroidia > Bacteroidales > Paludibacteraceae > Paludibacter. The sequence continues at coordinate 21,805 of JBBSDM010000042.1, read as the reverse complement.
ACAGTATTGCGGGGGTGATCCCAATTTAGTGTTCCGATAGAAAAAATTTAGACATTTTTTCTATCGGGTAAAATATATGAATATGTAAAACAGCAAACCTGTACATAAATATATCTTCCGAACACTCGTAATTTGCAATCCGTTACTTTTAAATTTCAACAATATTACTTCAATAATCAAAACGACAATTAATTTCCACATTCGAATGAGAAACAACAAACTTTAAAAAACATAAAATGGATAAAACGAAAGACGATTTTTATTCTAAGTGTGAAAAGCAAAGATCAAGGAAGTGGCTCTATGTATTTCTACATGGTTCAATTTATTTGGGGTTACCAACTGGAACTTTAATTTTTTTATTACATAATAATTTTACGATTGAAAACGTAAATTTTCTGACTTTATAGAAAAAATAATATTTAGTGCAATTATGGGATTTGTAATTGTGCTACTCAACTTTAATCGTCGAGATAAAATATATTTAGACAATAACTTTGATTTAATCAATGGAATAAAAATACTAAAAGCAGGTAGGGTTTGGAAGTATGAGAATTTGATAATAACAAACGTGAACAATGAGACTTTATTGGTAAGGAATAAATTGTTTTGGTTTGAGAAATCTGAAAACAGAAACGAAAAATTGAATGAATCTTTTGATACAGTTCTTACTGATTATAAGACAATAAACAAAGAGCCTAAATTTGAGAAATATTCGAGAAATTACAAAGTGAGAATTCAGATTTATGAGGTGTTAGACAATGCGACACCAATAATTGATAAAGAAATTTAAAGAAGTCACTTCTCAAACAAAGTGCAAAGAGTAGCACGCTTCGAGAAATAATAAATTGATTAAGCACCTAGCCCATGACACTGTCAAGCTAAAAATGCTTCATTTATAAAGAGAAAGAAACGCCATTCGGGTGTAGCGTGTCGCAGCATTTTTGTTCGGCATAGTGTCTAGTGGCTGCCAAACATCTGCCGCAAAACTTGTAACTGAATACTTGTAACTATTAATTAGGTTTTGGCATAAAAAATTCTTATTTTTGTATCTCACAAAATAAAAAAAATACGATTATGATTCGATTAAATGTATTTATCTGGGTAGAAGATGTAAATTGCGCCACGGTATTGGCTGCTACCAAAGAATTGACTGCTGCTTCGGTAAAAGAAGAGGGCTGTATTGCGTATGATATATTTGAAAGTGCTACCCGCCCTGAAGTATTGCTAATTTGCGAGACATGGAAAGACAGCGAAGCGTTGGCTAGTCACGAAAAGCAGACTTCTTTCATTAAAAACATTGCCATTCTGAAAGAGTTGACAAAAATCAAAGTCGAAAGATTCGATTTTTGATAGAACGAGCACACTGTATGTCTATCGTTTGCTAAAGCGTTCCGCTTTAGCAACGCTAGAACCTGTATACACTAGTGGGAGCACCACATAAAGTCGCACTCCCACAATATTTAGTTAAACAGAATCCCTAATTACACTATTTATCTGGGCTAAAATTGCACGGAGTTTTGAATTACTTTTTTAGTAGCACCTAAACGCTCTTCACTTGTCCTTGTTTTCATCCAGGTTATCGAAATCATCACCTCCCAGACTATAATAGTTATTTTCTTCATCCTCGCTGCCAATACTTTCCTGCGCATTATCTAGTTCGAAACCGGGCACATCCAAGTCGTCGCCCGACATGTGATTCTCGAAATCTTTGACATTGAATTCATTAAATCCATCGCTACGCTCGCTATTCTTGTTGTGTTCAATCTCTTCGGGGTTTATTTCTTCCTCTTCTTTACACTGACTATAAATGTCTTCGCTGCTCGGATATTCTGGATATCCGGGAAGGTATTCTTTATTTTCGAGGGGTTCAATAGTTGCAACCACGTATTTGACTTCTACTAATAGTTTCATAATATAGGGGGTTGTTTAGGAGATTGATATTCAATAATAGACTTTTTCTCATAATACTCTTTTTCAGTAATCTGACCATTTGCAAGCCGCTTTTTCAGTATGTCGAGTGCAGTCTCTTTTCGGTGTCGCTGACCAGGAATATTGTAGGGAGTAGCAAAGATCCAGATAAGTAGAATAAACCACACTGCCCACCAAATGAGAGCCATGCCCCCAAAATAAGAGTTGTAAAACATAATGTTTTGATTTTAGATGTAAATATTAAATCGTTGAATAAACCACAGCAGTTACAAGTGTTTAGTTAGGAGTTACAAGTCTTATTATCTGAAAGTTATTCCAAAATAATCTATTAATAATAATTTCCAATTACATCAAAATGGTGCAATATTCACACTTTTACTTGTGACTCAATTCTTTGATGTAAGGTTAGTTGGGCTGACCTCTATCTCTAACCCTTTCTCCGACCTCACCTGCCCTTTGGGCATCCTCTCCCATAGGAGAGAAAAAAAAGGAAATGGAGTATTTGAGAAAGGGGACACAGCATCTCATGCAAGAGATTCGTGTTATTAATTGCACTCAGCAAAGTCTCCGACCAGCTGGCGGGCAGGTCTCTCCCTCAGAGAGGATTTAGGGAGAGATCAGACAATATTAACATACTAATAAAGGCTATTACTCAACTAAATATTCGTTTTCCAATTACTTTTCTTGAAAGTGAGTCCTCCATTTTTGAAATAACTATTTCTCAACACACTGATGCTTGGTTTAGAAAATATTTTCAGTTCGGAACTGAATAATCCAATAATCATTTTCAGCATTCTACCTAAACTAATCCGGTAGAATAAGGCTGGCAGCACAAAGAGGTTCTGGTGCCAACTCTTTTTATCAAACACATACGCTATACTTTTGTAATACAAATGTTTGAACGTATCGATATGCATGGGTTTAAATATGTCTAATTCATTGTCTGAAATAAAATAATGGAGTTTCTTTCTGCTTTTTAGCCAATGCAAACGACTAGTGTTCCGACGAGAATAGAGGTTTAAATTCCAAAAGTTCCGTTGAAACAAAAACGAATAATTTTTCCGGGTGAGCAGTTTGAAGATATTCGTTTTAGAAACGGTAATATCGTTATCAAATTTACTTTTTGTTTTTAGGCCAACTGATGGGTCTTTAAACTGCCAAAAAGCTTCGGCCAATGATGTTGTTTCGGCTTCCCAGCTGTGCTTTTCGAAAGCATAAGTCTCGGTAATTATGTTGTATTTCATTTGCCAAATGGGCTCAGTTAATACCTCATAATAAGTGGCCGACTCAATTGCTTTGGGAAAATAAGCAGCTTTTCCATCTTCGTAAGCAAATGTCCATAACTCTTTTGTAGCGATTTTGGCTGTTTCCCAGAGATGAAAAACAGCTTTATTTACTTCTTCATGACGAACGCGCCGCGTGTATTCACCGGAAGCATTATGAGTAATAATAATATCGTAATTAACCACAGGGAGTAATTTTAATATCACTTCTTCAACTTCTTCTAGAACGAGTAAACTTTCTTGTCCATCGTCCATATCGCCCATTACCCCTTCTGCATTGAGTTGTTTCATGGCAATGTAAAACTTTGGAGCCCGCTCAATATCGCATGAACAGGTCAAACATACCACAAAGCAATTCCATTCCGGATGACTGAGTATTGTTCCACCGACCCACAAGGTTTCATCGTCGGGGTGTGCCACTATTATGGCAACAGATTTCTTATTTTCCATTTTCATTTTTGTATTTTTCCAGAGTAAGTCTAGCCATAAGGTAACTTACAGTCGACTCGGCACCTTGATTAAGATTGACATGTGTATCCTCCAGTCCATCGTAGCAGCCACCCGTACATGGATTATAAATAATTTGATGCAGACGATTTTTGCCCAAGAACCAGTTAAAGGCTACTTCCATCTTCTGATGATATGTTTCGTCCATAAACACATCGTAGAATTTACTTAGCGTCATAATGGTGTAGGCCACATCAATAGGCTGTTCGCCAAAATGACCAGCCTCCTGCCCTTTTTGCAACCATCCTTTGTTAGAAATCACTTCTATTCCATTTTTATTAAATATGAGCGACAACAAAAAATTAAATGAGGTGCGGGCTATGTCTTTGTATACAACTTCACCAGTCATTAACCAGGCGTAAAGCATTGCTTCGGGCAAAATACTATTGGCGTAGGTCATATATCCTTCGTACCATTCCCATATCATGTTCGATTCTTTTTTGTATAACTCCAGCAAGCGCTTGGCAAATACTTTTACGATATCCAAATGATCGGTTGCTTTTTTTCCTTTATGAAAATAAAAGATTCCTTTCATCCCAAAAGCCATTGCTCGTGGAGATTTCACCAGACACATGCAGGGTAATGCATTTTCGAAAATGGTTATGGCATCGGCAATAATTGCTTTCGGCAAAATAGATTTTAATGAAACTACATATCCCAATGACCAAAGTGCCCGTCCGTTGGAATCATCCAAATTTACCTCATCATTTTGACTGGTGAAGTTGCGTGCCTGATCAACATAATTTAGAAAATCACCTTTGGGTTGTTGGCAAAATTGTATAAATGCCAAGTACTTGCGAATTTCGCTTATCCTGCTTTTATCTCCCGACAATTTAAAATCCATACAGGTAGCCACCAACGCCCGGGCATTATCGTCGAGCGTATAGCCCGATTTTATGTTCGGCTGGTTAATTTTCGAAAACTGAATAATGCCCACATCGGTGGTCATTGCTTTCAGGTGATCGAGGTTAATTGGAGGCAGATTGTACTGCAATTCAATTTTATTTCCGGACATAAACCGGAATAAATTGGCATGTGACACTGCCGAATTTTCCCATGCGGTAGATACAATTTTCTGCAAAGTATTGGTGATAATACTCTTGCGCAACGGATAATCACCGAGCAATTTTATAGCTGCATCGGCCAGTTGTTTTGAGTTTTTAAAATCGAAAATAATGCCTGTATCTTTTGTCAATACTTCTTTGGCATGTGGAATCGGTGTGGAAATAATAGGACAGCCACAGCTCATGGCATAGGCAAATGTGCCGCTTACAGCCTGATTGGGATCATTGGTTGTAAAAAGATAAATATCGGTGAGCTGCAAGTATTCTAATAACTCGGGCAGCTCCATGTATTTGTTAATAAACTTCACATGGTCTTTTATGCCCAGGTCTTTTACTTTTTGTTCCAGACTTTTGCGATACACTTCTCCATCGCATTTTACCACTTCGGGATGTGTTTTTCCGATGACCAGAAACGTTATTTCGGGGCATTGTTTTATGATGGCAGGCAAAGCATCCAAAGTAGTTTCAACGCTTTTGCCGGCACTAAGTAGCCCGAAGGTAGTGAGTACTTTTCGACCCGTCAGACCGTATTTTTCTTTCAGAAATTTCTCGCTTAAGTGAGGCACCAAGTGAGTTCCGTGGGCTATTACGTTTATTTTTTGCGTTGGAACACCATAGTCCCTTATTAGTATCTCGGCCGAAGTCTTTGTCATCACAATGATAGACTTGCAAGCTGCTACAATATTCTTAACCTCAAGTCTTAGTTGGGCATCGGGCTTGGGGAGCACAGTATGAAAAACCACTGCTAACGGTTTTGTTATTCCATATAGCATTTGTAAAAAGGCGTTTTCCTGACGTTTGTAAAATCCAAATTCGTGTTGAATTAAAACGAGTTGAATATTGTCATCGTCGTTCAGCTTTTTTGCCATATCGTGATAAGCACCAATGCGCGACGTATCGAGTGTATATTTCACTTCGTCGGGATAGCTGTACTTCATAGGGCCATCTTCGAGTGCACACACTTTAATAGCCAACGAATTGCCAAATTTATTGTTCAATGCGCTGATTAAATCCTGCGAATAAGTGGCGATACCACACTCGCGCGGTGGATAAGAGCTTATGATTACAATCTCTGCCTGATGCTGAATATGAGTTATTGGGGCGTGATGCCTGTTTTTGCGTACGGTATTTGGCGATAGGGTTGTGCTGCTATATGAAAATATAGCTTCCTGACTAATAAGCCTGTCTAGCATTCCCGGGAAGTTTTCGTTTTTCATTTTGGTATATTTTTTGAAGGTGATTTAGTCTTGTGCAGTTTTATTTTTGAAGGTGCTTTGGTCTCATTCTTTTTAGTTTCAACAACCGCTTTGATAGTGATTGGTTCAGTACTTGAATTAATCAATAATTCGTCGAGTAAAGCCGAAAGTTTTAATGATGCACAAGCGATATACGAATCGGCTGCACCATAATAGATAAATAAAGTATCGCCGAACAGTGCTGCTCCGGTAGGAAAACAAACATTGTTTACCTCACCGTATAATTCCCACTCTTGCTCGGGCTTAAACAATATTTCCGGCAATCGTGCCAGTTCTTTGGTTGGTTCATTCAAGTCTAGCAAAGCGGCACAGGCCGAGTACACGCGCCCCTTTTCGGTATCTTCTACTCCATGGTAAATTAGCAACCAGCCATGTTTTGTTTCTATAGGTGGACAACCGCCACCTATGTAACTCAATTCGTGACTATAGATCGGATCCATTACAATATAATCCTGAAAGTTCTGGAAATAATCTTTCCAAAAATTCACTGTCAAATCTTCTATATTTTTGATGGATACGAGTTGAATTCCCGGCCGTATACGGTGCAAAAACACAAGCATACCATTTATTCTTCGTGGAAAAAATATGACATCTTTATCCCACAATATAATTTTTTTGTCCGGATCGGACTCCTGATAATAGAACTTATGATTATGGTAGTAGTTCTCGTTCACTTTTCCTGCCGATTCGGCCAGGTATACAAATTCAGAATAGGTGATGGGTGGAGTTATCAGACCATGTTTCGTAAAATTGATAAGGTCTTTAGAGGTAGCCAACGCCCCACGAGCATTTACGCCATCGTATGCGGTATATGAAATGTAATAAATATCGTCAATTTTTACAATACGTGGATCCTCAACCCCTTGTGATTCGTAATCGAACTCCGGAACAATAATCGGTTTATCCAGACGTTCAGCTACATTCAATGGACCGTCTAATCGGCAATATCCAATTGACGACTGATTCCAAAGCTGCACTGCACGAAAAAGAACATGTACACTATCTCCTTCGCGGATGATGCCCGGATTAAGTACACCTTCATTATCAAATTCTAAACCGGATTTTGTAAGTAATAAACCTTCTTTCTTTACGTCAATCATAATCGTGGGTGTGTTATATGTGTTTTATAAAAGTAATGACAAGAATATAATGTTGCATTTTTTCAAAAAGAATAGAGCGCGGGTTTTACGGATTGAGCCGATAATACGGATGATATTTGGACGGATTTAAAACGAATTTAAGTCATGCAAGCATGACTGATAATACAATCAGTGATTGAAAATCATTACGGCTTGTCGTAATATAAATTCGTTTTTTTATCCGCTAGATCTGCGTTCTAATCTTATATTTATATTGATGTGATTATATGACATTATTTTTTTTCAACTAATTCTATTTTTCAGGAATGGTGTTGGGTCACTACTTTTTTCTTTACTGAAGTTCTTTTAAGGGTTAACATAGGCGGCATGGTGTCACCTAACAGAAAACCCCAAGGTTTTAATGATTCTATGTGATCAAAAATAAGTTTTACAATGGCAAGTAGCGGAATGGAAAGAAACATACCCGGAATTCCCCACAGCATATTACCCACAAGCACCACCAGAATAGAAAACAATGCGTTTATCTTTACTTTCGAAGCCACTATTTTGGGAACTACATAATTATTATCGAAAAGCTGAATTGCATAGTAAGCTATTAAAATATAGACTGCCGACAAAGGCGACTCTTTAGTGGCCAATGCTACCATCATGGGTAATGCCACTGCCACAATTCCACCGATGTAAGGTATCATATTAAGAAATGCAGCTATTATCCCAAGCAAAATGGCGTAGTCAATTCCAAGAATGAGCAGTGCACCAGCATCAAGGGTGGCAATAATAGCAGCTTCAATAATCAAACCTAGCAGATAGCGTTGTACCAGTGTTTTTGTTTGGGATACAATCTCGGCCACTTGCGTTTGATGATCTTTTACAAATAATCTGCGTATAAACTCTAGCAATAAAGGCTGGTAATATAATATCACAAAAATATAAACCGGTACGATGAGCAAAACGGCTACTCCGCTTCCCACCGAAATAAGAGTTTGCCCTACTACCTTGCCATTAAAATTGAGAAGTTCGCTCTGAGTTTTAGCAATCCACTCGCGTATATTCTCCGGTTTTACGTCGAAATAAGTGGCTGCCTGACTAATGGTGTTGTTCAATACCAAAGTGAACTTATCCACAAAACTGGGCCAGGACTCACTAAATAAACTGGCTTGCGAAAAAACAAAGGCCCCACAAGCAAAAATGATAATAATGCTGAGAAAAAGCGTTATACAGATGGCCAATATCCGGTTTACTTTTATTCGCACAAATAGGTTGACAACAGGGCTCAGTAAAATGGCAATGATAAAGGCAAAAATAAGTGGAATGAGAATGCTTTGAGCCACATACAATATGGCTATTAAAGCACATAAGCCTATAAAAAATAGACTTGCTTTAGCGTAAAAAGGGAATATGGAATCTCTGGTAGTCATTGTCATTCTTTGGTTTCGTTCTTTTTATGAAAAATAAGTTCCAATAGAAATTGTCCAACAGATTTGAACATTTCAGGATGTTGAGCCACAATATTGGTCACCCCAAATTGCACTACCGATCCAAGCAACTTTTTAAACACACTATTAGAGCCACCTACAGCAACCAGTTTCGAGATGTAACCGGTAGCCAGCCCCATGGCTGAGCCAATAATATTATCAATTAGGTAGGGTGAAGTCGCAATGTCGTTCATCGCTTTTTTAATAAGCTGCACAGGTGTAAAGCTTTCAACAGTTACTAAGAACTGTTCTTTTAGCACTTCTCCCTGTATGCTATGTTGTAATTCCAATTGCAGAATAGCAATTTTTAGTTCGGCTGCGGAGTTTATTGTTTTCATAATGTCTGATTTTTTAGTTACAAGTAAATGGTTACGAGTTACAAAATGTCTATTTATCTGTCGTCTTTCGACCTTAGTCTTTTGACCATTATCGCAGCTCCTCTTCCTGAATCTTAAGATCATAACTTCTGATCAGAAAATCGTAGAATATCCGTTTCAACCATTTGCGCAGGAAAAAATGCAGCACCAGAGCAACAAATGCATAAGCTCCCGCCACTACAAAAAATCCAAAATAAATTCGACCCAGCAACTCTCCTAACCATAACGCCAAACCTAAATTGGCAAACAGCAGGAATGACACAATGATAAATGCCACAATGGTGTGTGGGAAAAATGAAGAAAGCTTATCCGAGGTTTTATCCAGCACTTTAAGTTTTACAAGCTCAAAGCTTGTTTTACCATATGCCGCAGTGCTTTCGAGCAATGTTTCTATATTGTTTACATTTTCTTCCATAAGTCTGATGGTTGGAAAATTCATTTTAATTAACTAATAAATTATTCTTTTGGAGCAATCCAAAATAGGTATTGATAATAAAGTCTGCTCAGGAAATTTTAAGGCAATAAGTTATTGCCAGAAATTAAGACCCAAAGCAGACTTTATTGTTAGTTCAGGTTGAACTATTTTACTTTTGAAGCTTTCACTTCTTTTTCTACATTTTCTACGCTGTTTAACGCATCTTCTGCAAAGTCAACCACTTCATCTTTTACTTTGTCGAATTTCTGAGTGATGTTATCCACAAAATCATTGAATTTGTCTTTCAAATCATCCACTTGTCTTTCGCCTTTACGTACAATCGTTCTGCGGGTTACAGCGCCTTTAGCAGGTGCAAACAAAACTCCTAACAATGCTCCGGTGGCTGCGCCGGCAATTACGCCTAATACTACTTTTCCTGTACTCATAATGTTGTTGTATTTAAATTAAATTTCTACTTCGTTGAATAATACAAATATAGGGTTAAACAGACTCTAATAAGTTACAATATTCTGTCGATAAATTGTATAATTCACACATGGATTGTATGTTGTTCGCCAAAAAGAAAACCCTCTCCCTATCGCCTTTGGCGGCAGGAAAAGGGTTAACCTCACTTGCGACACTAAACAAAACAAAGTTTTACAGGCGTAAACCTACTGTGGCCTGTGCCCAAACATTTTTATAACGTGGAGTTGTTGAAGTTCCATCTCCATTGTTGTTAAATAAATCCCAGCCTACACGGGCACCTACAACGAAATTACTTACATTGATATCCAGTCCGGTAACCAAACACAAGGTGTTTTTACGGATGTTATCATTATTGAAATCTTGAATAGTTGTATTGTTGACTATTGGACTTGAGAATACATCTTTTTGTTTCATCAAAAAAGAATACTGTGGTCCAACAAGTATGGTCACCATTTCACTAGGTTTCACTGCAAAGAAAATAGGTACATCAATATAACTTGTGGTACGTGTAAGGCTTACATCGCTACCAAGAACACTGCTTGTGGCTTTAAATCCTTTTTGCGAGAAAAGGAGTTCCGGTTGAATTCCAAAATAAGTGCCAATTGGAATACTTACAAAACCACCTGCTGCAATACCAATTTTACCATCGGCAGAATAATCCCTACTTTGAGAATCGTACATATTCGAATAATTGACACCTGCTTTTACTCCAATATGAAGTTGATCGCTCGAAGATTGAGCATACATAGTGCTTCCACACATGGCAGAAACAATTAACGCAAACATAATTTTTTTCATCTGATTTGTTTTTTAGTTTATTAATATTAATTTAAATTGAATTATTTAAAATTTTATCCGTGATATTTCAACACCTGTTGGATATGATACATTTGCCTGATCTTCGGCTGTGATAAAAACGTCTGTAAATTTAGATGGAATTAATGTTTCAATTTTAGTCTTTTTTGCGTTTGTCACATCCAATTGTCCAATATTTCTGACCTCATTTGAATCTAATATAATCCATGCTACATACATTTTTTTAGGTGGCGATAGCCTTTCAGCTCCCGCAAGGTTCTTTGCTGTAATTGTAATTTTTGTGTTTCCATTATTATCCTGTTGTCTCCGCATCTCAATATTTGCAGCCGGACTTACAGCAGAAATTGGAAATTTCGAAACATTAGCGCATGATGAAAGTGCTAATATAAGAATTACGTAAATTCCGGTTTTCAGATTTTTCATTTGTTTCTATTTTAAAATTATTTTTTATTTTCGATTGTCAGACCCTCAAATGCATCTTCCAAATCGTCCATATCTTCATTGTATTCAACTTTAAACGAGTCCCACTGTTCCTGGCTTTCATCGTAATAGTTATCAAGTCGAATAACTAAATCATTATTCCTAAGTTCCAACTCAGCTATTTTCTCAGCATCTTTAATACGGTCGCTCTCCTTTTCATTGGCCGCTTCAGTCTTGAATAGGACAATGTTCTTTTCATTAAGCAGTATTTGTTTTTCGGACTGATGCTTGAATTGCTTTATCGAATCGCTCAACGTAAGTTTGTTCTGGTCAATATAAATCACTGTATCTGGTATTTCTTCTACTTTGGCTTTCTCTCTTTTAGTTGTCGACGATTGGCAAGCTGTCAATATCACTCCGGTCACAAACAGTGTTATGATCAGGGAACATATCATCCTTTTCATTTGATCTGTTTCTTTAATCTTTTAATAATACAAAGGTCGTACTATTTTGCAACTCAAAACTTACACAATCACTCAAATAACTTGCAACATTCACATGTTTGCGTTTTAAACAAACAGGCTAATCTAGCCTGCTTAAACAATAAAACACCCACCGCGTATTGTTTTTAGCCAATAGTCGGTGGGCGAAGTATTAATTAATTTGATTAAAGCGCAGGTAACGATACTTTTAATTTTTCGATACGTTTTGCAGCTTTTTCTGCACGTTTCTCTTTTAAGTTCTTTTCGGGCGCAGTTTTGTCCGAATGATTTTTACCTTCTTTTTCTTTTGACATAATATTTAATATTAGTGAATAGCTATACCAATGGTTGAAACACCAGTGGATAAGTCTAAAAATGCTCCAATATGTTTATTGAAGTGATATTCTGTACCAAAATGTAAATCTAAAAACAATGGACTAGCTTGGTGATAATACGTTCTGTCGCCAGAATAATTGGCATTCCAAGTGGTAGTTCTCAGTGCAAATCCCAATGAGCCGGCACCGTAAAAATCCCAGTCACTACCTGCATGCAATAATTTATCTAGGTAGAGAGTACCTTTTACTCCTAATGGAATAACCGTTTCGCGATAATTATTATCGGTGTATGAATATAAAGTGGCAAAAGGAGCTAAGGTGAAGTTTTGCGCTACATCAAACTCATAATTAGCACTAAATACCGGCAGTGTATGGCCTATGTACCCGTAATAACCAGAATATCCACCAATTCCCAATCCAAGATTAAAAGTATTTCCATACCCTTCGGAGTAGGTGCGGTGGCGGGTTTGTGCCGAAAGTGTAGAAACTGAAAGTGCTAATGCCAATGAAATGGCCAATAATGTTTTTGTTTTCATTTTAATAGTTGTTTTGTTTGATTGTTCAATTATTTTTTACCGTGTTTGTCATTTTTTCCACGATCATTTTTTTCATTTCTCTTGTTCTCCTTTTCATATCCCTTGTTTCTGTCGTCTTTATGGGATTGATATTGGTAACGATTATTGTCGCCATGATTTCCATTTCCTGGCCGAACACCTATATTACGTTGTTCATGACCACGATATCCTTTTCGATATTTCATTTTATGCGTTTTGAAATAAGAATAAGGACGATTACCACGATAGTCGGTCATCACCACTTTGTACCCGCCATACAAATCATAATTTCTGTAACGTGAGGGCAAATAAGTTCTATGAACCCATGTCACACCATTAAAATAAATAAATCTGGATGCTTGCACGTCATAATAAGACTCAACGTCTGGAAGGTAATAATATCGTGCTTCGGAATAACCCACAGGACCCCACTGTGGTGGTGATCCGATATGTACGTTTATTGCGACTTGACTTTGCGCAGAGCCGGCAAGCAACAAGAATAATCCAAAGGTGAGTAGCTTAAATGTTTTCATTTTGATTGTTTAATTGTAAATTAATTTTCACTGTACAAAGGTGAGGAATTTAAATAATCGAAGTGTTACACAATTTTAGGGTAGAGTTGTAACATTCACACATTGATACAGAAATGGACCAATGTTAGCTGTGTAGTAAAGTGAGTGGTATGAATCGTTTTTACGGCTTTATTCAATAGATAGGGTTCATTATAAATAATCGCAAATTATTATTGTCCGACGAGTAAATTCGTGTAACTACAAATGTTACGGGTGAGGATGAAAGAAGGAAGGAAGGGGAATAAAAAAAGCGGCTACATCTCTAGTTCTGAAATAGGTTTACAAAAAAGGAAACTAATCATTCAACGAATGTGGTATCTGTATGTATAAATATCAAAATGACTATCCGTTTTTGCACCAATAAATTAATTTGGCGTTGTTTGTGTTTAATTTCATTAAATAATTTGCAACCACGAAGTGGTTAAATATGAATAGGCTCGAATGTAATTCGGGGATGAGATAAACCACAAAAACCGAATGCGCCAGCTGGCGGATTCAATATGCCATATATTGTTGTTGAACGCCATTCGGGGTTCGTATTCAATTTTCAATTACACCCATAGGTTTCACCTATGGCTATTCACGTTAAATCCATTTAGGATTTTTTGTGCAAATAAGAAATACTTATCCATTATCAACGAACTCTTATTTGATTGATAATGCACAAAATCAAGAATAAAATCAAAAGGACCAAACCTATTGGGTGCAAAAACGGATAGTTATTAATATCAAAAGCACAGGTCGGAATAATTTTATAAAATGTTTATAAATTATTCCGCAAAACAGTTATTTTTTAATAAATATTTCCTAAATTGCAGCGCTTAAACTGTAAAAAATGTACTATGCGCTTTAAATTAACTCTAACTGTGGAACGGTGGGCTTTTGGGAATCTTTTGCCCCTGAATTATCAATACGAATTATCGTCATTTGTGTACCGAACTATTGAACGGGCCAGTGCCACCTACTCCGAATGGCTACACCAAAATGGGTTCGAATTTGACAATAAACAATTCCGGCTATTCAATTTCTCTCATTTTCAGATTCCAGTTTATAAAATTCAAGATAATCGTTTGCGAATAGATAGCGATACCATAACGTGGTTTATCTCTTTTCTGCCCGAGCAGTCTACCGAAGAATTTATCAAAGGTGTTTTTGCCGAACAGCTATTTACTATTGGTGATAAGCTATCGAAAATACAATTCAGGATAGCCAACATCGAACTGCTTCCAGAACCCGACTTCAGCAAATCGAATCAATTCAACTCACTTTCGCCAGTTTGCATCACTCGGCATATTCCCGAGCAAAACAGGGTGGCTTACGAAAGTCCCGACAGCAATTACGCACGCAGTGCATTGCTATACAACCTGAAAAACAAATACAAAGCTTTTTACGGAAAAGAATTTTTAGGCGATGAATCATTCGATTTCAAACTGCTGTATGCGCCTAAATCCAAACTGATAGTGGTAAAAGCAAACACCCCCGAACAAACGCAGGTGAAGGGATTCACTTTTCGCTTCACTTTAAAAGCTCACCCCGATTTGATGCATGTAATGTATCATTGCGGGCTGGGAGAGAAGAATAGTTTGGGATTCGGGATGGTGAAAGTTTTTTAGACAGAATTACACAATTTACAGATAAGGATTGGTTACGCAAGACACAAATACCGATAAGCAAAACTGATATACCGACTGGCGAAATTGATATACCGATTGACAAAACTGATATACCGATTGATAAAACTGATATACCGACTGACAAAACTAATATACGGATTGTCGAAATTGATATACCGATAAGCAAAACGGATATACTGACTAGAGAAACGGATATACCGACTAGCGAAACTGATATACTGACTAGCGAAACTGATATACGGGTAAACAAAATAGAAATACGGGTAACCGATGATGAAAAAAGCGACTTGCAAAAGTCGATTTAAATGATAACTTAAAAATAATAATGTATGGAAGAAAAAAAATTTAATTGTAAAATGGAGGATGTACCTGTAATTACAGGTTTTGCGCTCTCAAGTATGGAAAACGACAAGGGTGATTTTCTCTCTTATTCGCCAGTATTTTCAGATCCGTTTATGGATGATGCACGGCTGAAACAAACCTTTTGCATGGAGCTTGTTAAATCGAAAGACGTGGTTAAGCTGCAAAAATCCATCACGTTGCTCCTATCCAAAAAGCTGGAAGAACTCCGGGTGAGCCTCAATCCTTTTGAAGGTTATCTGAAACTGGCCGGTAGTACGCTCGATATTCAGGTAGTCGATTTTGGGCTAAATGACTTGCGAACAGCTATCAGTAAAGGAAATGTGGAAGGAGTTATTTCGGAAGCTCAATCATTTGTTGGGCACCTCAAACGAAATGAAACTGCCCTGCAAGCCAAAGGATTGAAACCAGAAACGGTAACAGCACTCACAGCGTTGGTAGGTGAAATTGCATTGCTAAACCAGCAACAGAACGACTTGAAAAACAAACGCAGCCGGGTGGCAAGCGATAATATCAAAGATTTCAATGATTTGTGGGACATTCTTGGAACAATTCTGAACGCCGGACGCGCAATGTACCGTGGTGCGGATGCTGTAAAACTAAAGGAATATACCATGGCTAGTTTGCTAAAACGGGTACATACTGAAGGTGGATCCACTCCCGATGCTGATGTTCCTAAAACCAATACTCAGGCGTAAGCTCTCACCATTCTCAAAACCTGACAGGGACAAAAATCTGTCGGGGTTTGATTGGAATTGGAAAAAAAAATTGTGTTTTTTTTGGTGAAATTGTGAAATGAAAAAATGAGAAGAAAATGGCGGAAAAAATGACAACTATTGATTATGATTGGCTGACCAGACCAACGGGAGATCCGTTTGCTGATGTTGGCGGAAATGTAATCGAATATCTAATGAACAAGCATCCTGAAATGAATATTCTGGGATTGATTGAATATATGGCAAAGATATATGTAAACAAATGGGAGGGTAAAATAAATCCTTTCTTCTTGAACTCTGCCATCACTCAACCTGCTTATAAAGGAGATGTAAAGATAAAAGAAACAATAAAATATTTTACTTCTCTTGTAAATGAAACTGGCAATTATGAAGAAGGTTGTTGCCGTATAACAGGACGAAATACAAAATTGTATAAAGCTGGACGAGATAACTCTTTGATGTCTGGTTCTGGAACTTTCGTAAATTTCCATCACAACTTCCAATTCGGAATGATGCTATCAAAAGAAATGATTATACGAATGTTTTTCATCCCTTTTGGATCAATTTTTATTGGAGGTAGAATTGCCATTCTTCAAAGTAATCAAAAAGATGTAACTGAATTTTTTGTTGTAAAAAATTGCGAGGCAAATCTCGCAAAATTAGCGACATCTTCGTCTGAAGGTGTTTTAAAATCAGAATATGGAATACCTTCAAATGCCTTATTTCAATTTGTGGATAATCTACTTGTAAATAAAATTAAAGAAGCTACAGATGAAATTAAAAATTTATCATTGACATTATATCATTTCACGAACTTTGGTGCAAGTCCAGAAATTGTGATTTATAAATTACCTTCAATAGTATTTTGGTTTTATTCTTATTGCCAATCTCCTAAATTAAAATCAGATTGGCAACTGTTTCAATTTTCCCATTATACTAGTTCCAAATTTAAAGGAGCTAAGTACAATGCATCAACATCAAATTACGACATAACAAAAAAAGAAGATACTGAACATATCGGTGTTGAAAACTATAAATTATGGCGTAATGCTATCTTGGAGAATCTATTAAATGGCAAATCACTATTAAAACTATTTGTCAAATGGGGGATAACACATAAATTCAACTTTACAATTATTGAAATATATCAAAAACAGGTACAGAATATGAGACAAGAAACATTAAACAAAATTAAAGAATTAGCTCTTTTTTTGACCAATACGGACGAAGATGCTATTAAAAAAAGTATTAAAGCTTTGGATGGCTACAAAAGTGCCTATGAATTACGAAGATTTTTTCTGAAAAATGTAGTAGCAAAGAATTACAAAGACGGAGCAAAAGAGGCTATTATTACAATGGAAGAACTTGTGTATTATCTTTTCCCAGATGATGTTTCATGGAGAGATATTCGGGATATTTTGCTATTTGCAATTTATCAAGAACTTCACACTAAGAATATTCACGTTGAAGCAGAATTATCAAGTATAGATACTGAAGACACAACTATTGACGAAAATTAATTTAAAAATAATACAAAAATGAGTAACTTAAAATCACAAGGATTTATCCTTATTGACGTAGATGTTGTTGCATTAAATAATGCAGGAAAGAATACACAAAGTAATTTTGACAACGCTGTTGGTACAAAACGTATTTACAAAGATGGTAAAAGCTATGTATATGTATCGGGACAAGCATGGCGTTATTGGTGGCGTGACACCTTACAAAAAACATTTAATTGGAATTTATCTCCTATTACAAGGGATGCGAAAATTGCATTTACGGCAGCAAATCCAATTAAATACGCCGATGATGATATTTTTGGATATATGAAAGCTGCAACCGAAGAAGTTACAGATGAAAAAGGGAAAGTAAAAAAAGAAAACATTACTGTAACCCGTGTTTCACCCTTAAAAAACTCAGTTTTGGTTTCTGTAGGTTCGGTTCGTCCTGTTGAAAATTGGTCAAGCATGGCTCGTCAGGATGGAGATTCTGTACCTTATGGGAAACAAGAGTATAGTGCTATAATGAAAGGAATGTTTAGTCTAGATTTAGAACAAGCTGGTACTTTTGCTACTTATAACAAAACCGGTTTTAAGAATTTGACTGAAGCTTTAAAAAAAGAAGCATTAGAAAATGGAGCGAGTGAAGTCAATGATAATTTTTTGAAAGACGAAAAGGGAAATCCGTACAAACTAGTTCGTTTGGGCGATGATATCCGCCACAAAAGAATAACTGAAACAATACAAGCTCTAAAAAATATTTCAGGTGGAGCTATGCAAACTAATAATATGGGCGATGTTACACCTAAGTTTATTGTTTTAGCAACGCTTAATAGTGGAAATCATCCGTTTTCCCATATTGCATCAGCAAATGGAAAAGACAATGATATAGTGGACTTAAATATCGATGCTTTAAAAGAAGTTTTATCAGATTATAGAGACAATATTCAAGGTACGGTATTTATTGGTAGAAGAAGTGGCTTTTTAGATGAAAAAGCTAATAGTCTTAAAGCGTTGGAGGGTGAATTTGCAAATGTAAAAGTTGTAAGCATCAATGAAGCTATAGACCAATATACAGAACAATTGAAAACACAATTGTAATATGAAAGTTTTCAAAATTGATATTACAGCATGGACTTCGAGTTTTAAATATCCGAATTTAATATCCGGTTTCCAACCAACTCTTGAAGTACCACCTATTAGTACAGTTTTGGGATTGATCAATGCAGCAGCAGGAAAATATATAGAACATGAGAAACTGAAAATTGGTTATTACTTTGAATTTGAAGCTAAACAAACAGATCTCGAAAGTATTTACCAAATTGAAGCGCATGTTAAAGGTTATCCAAAAAATACGACGAAATCGAATATCATAAACAGAGAATTTCTATTTAATAATCATTTAATACTCTATTTACAAGATAAGGAATTAGTTGATTATTTACGTTTACCTGTTTATCAATTATTATTAGGTCGTTCTAATGATTTGGCAACGATAAATAGCATTGAAGAAGTAGATTTACAAGAAATAAGTAGTGCTGAAAAGATAAAAGGACAAATAATTCCTTTCATGGGTAATTTTCTTCCTGGTCTTATTCAGCCATTACCAAAATACTTTTCTAATACTATTCCACGTAATAATCTGGGTACTGAGGCCTATTCGATTATAAGTTTTAATTTGGCAGACGTACAAACAAATCTTACTGCATATATAGATTATCCCAAACGAGGGAAAGAAGTTCATATTTATTTTCACGAACTTGATTTTAATTCATATCATGGATAATTCAAACAAACCTGAGGTTCTGGCAAAATCAGAACCTCAGGTTACATTAAAACGACACATTCAAGATGGATTGAAGGTATTAGAAAACCTCAAAAAAGGATTTCCAAACTTACCTATTGCAGATACCGAACATTTTTGGCATTTGCTTTATTTGTGTGTGGTTTGTCACGATTTAGGAAAATCACATTCGGAGTTTCAACGCATGTTACTGGGTAAGCAACATAAATGGCTAAGACAACGGCATGAGTTATATTCTATTCCTTTTATTGAAGGATTGGAAATAACTGATTCAGAAAAAAAGTTGATTAAGCTTGTAGTTGCTGGACATCATAAAAACTACGATGATCTTTTTAGTTTTATTGAACACTCTTACAAACAAGACACTGGAAATAGTTTCCTTTTTGAGTTGGACGATGATTCAAAACTATCTTTCGAAACAGAATTTAAACAACATATAAATTCGGAATTTGTCCGATCATTATTGACTGAATTCGAGATATCAATTAATAAAATAAATGCGGATTTACCTCGCAAGTTTATCTTGGATTACAAACGTAATCCGATAAAGTTAGAACATGAAAATTATCTCAATTTGCTTTTAATGGTGGGTGCATTTAAACAATGTGATCATTTATCATCAGCATTTATTGAAAAAATTGAGCTCTTGGAAAATGTAGATTTTAAATTTTTAAATGCCAAGAAAATTGGATTACAAGAAAAGGGGTTTGATTTTTATCCTCATCAAGAAGAGGCTGCAAAAAAAGAAGGAAATGTAATTCTTACGGCTCCAACGGGTTCTGGCAAGACAGAAACTTCATTTCTCTGGTTGCAAAAGCAGATGCAATTATATGGTCAAGGAAGAGTATTTTATATTCTCCCATTCACTGCGTCTATTAATGCAATGTATGAAAGGCTCGGTAGTGATATTGGAAACAAAGAAAAGGTTGGATTACTCCATGGTAAGCTAACTGAATATCTTGAAAATTTAGTTGAAAGAGAAAATCCAACAATTTCTCAAGAAAAAAGACAATACCTGACCCATAAGATAAAAGAGAATTACCGAACAATTATAACTCCAATAAAAGTGGTAACACCATTTCAACTACTCAAAAATATCTTCGGACTCAAAGGGTTTGAAAAAGGAATCTTTGAATGGGCTGGGGGTTATTTTATTTTTGATGAGATACACGCATATCAACCGGATGTATTTGCTCAAATAATTGTTTTGATTGAATTTGCAGTTAAATACCTTCGGGTCAAAGTTTTTATAATGACCGCCACTTTACCACAGTTTCTTAAGCATGAATTAGAACTTGCTATTGGCAATCATTCTCAAATTTCGGCTAAAGATGAGCTGTATGAAAAGTTTACTCGGCATAGAGTCATTCTGCAAGATGGATTGTTAGCTGACAACTTGAATCTGATTCAAACAGATTTGAAAAATGGGAAAAAAGTATTGGTTGTATGTAATTCGGTAGAACAATCACAAGTAGTTTACAATACATTAGAATCAAACAATAAAGTATTACTCCATAGCAATTTTAATGCTTTCGATCGAAATAAAAAGGAACGAGAATTAAGAGAAGAAAAAATTCGATTACTTGTAGGTACACAGGCAATTGAAGTAAGTCTGGACATTGATTATGATGTAATTTATACCGAACCTGCTCCAATTGATGCTTTAATACAACGGTTTGGGCGCGTAAACAGAAAAAGGGAGAAGGGAATTTGTTCCTGTTATGTTTTTAAAGAACGTAATGAAGTTGACTCAATGTATATCTATACTAATCAGGAAGTGATAGATCGTACCATAGAAGTTTTGAGTTGGTTTAAAGAAAGTATTCAAGAAAAAGAACTTCAGATGGCAATTGATTTTGTTTATCCAGCATGGAACGAGAAAGATAAAGAAGAATATGATTTAGTTTACGAAAGACTCAGTGATCTAACAAAAAATCAGCTATCCCCATTTATTTATTCACAAAAATCAGAAGAAGACTTTTATGAAAAATTTGATGGAATTAAAGTGTTGCCAGCTATTAATGAATCTGATTTCAAATCATTTCTCAATCAATATGAATTTGTGAAAGCGGAATCATTGAAGGTTCAGATTTCTAAAAAACGTTTTGCCGGATTTATTAATGCTGGTGTGATTGAACGAAAAGTTCATGCTTTTGAAGCAAAGAATGAAGATAAAGTAATTCAAACCACCTATTTTTCAATAAATAGAAAATATACTAATGAACTAGGCTTGCAAATTAAAGAGGAAGAAAGAAGTAGTACAGATAATTTTATATAATTTTCTATAACTCTAACAGTTCCCCAAAAATATCAGGATTAAAAGAAAGCATAACAAAAAAACATTCTGAAAATCAGATAATTCAATCAGCCAAACCCATGAAAAAGAACCGACCTACAAAAGAAGAATTTCGGAGGTTAGCGTACGAAATTGGCGAAAAAGTATTTGTTTTATATGAGAATATAATACATTCAAATATTGCTGATTTTGTTGTAAAACAAATTGATTTGAAAAAAAATGGCAGTATTATGGCTCAATTTTCCATTTCAGTTTACTGAAAACAATTAGATGCGATTTCGACAATGCTTGATCCGAATGAAAGTAATACTGGCTATCAATATCTTCTAAACTATGAATTGTGTTATTCATCCGAATTTGGATTTGATTCCCAAAGAATTGACACAAGTAATTTTTTGTAAATAGCAAATTATTTTCTAATC
>JBBSDM010000041.1:0-27732 GCA_038249445.1 Bacteroidales bacterium | reverse complement strand
TCAGTTTTGAGGGTTGAAATATCCGAACTGTTCATACTAACGGCAGTTGTTAAAGTTGCTTCTGCAGCTTCGGCACGGGTTTTCTCGGTTCCGATTGCAGTGGTGTTGTCGGTAATTGCATTAGCTTGTGTTGTGGTAATACCTGTTTTAGCTGTATTTAAGGCAACCGCAGCAGCATCTGTATAACTTACTTTCAAGGTATTTGCAGCAATGGCAGAAGTTTGTGCTGGAGTAATACCTACTTTAGCAGTGTTGGCAACAACATCTGCATTTGCAGACACTAAAGCATCGGTATAACCCACTTTAGCAGTGTTTGCAGTAATTGCATTGGCTTGTGCTGGAGTAATCGTAGCTGGAGCATTTATAAGATCAGAATAATCTTTATCCCATGCAACAAACACGGGGTCGGTTTCAGCTATTGTTCCCGTAAAATTTTCTGCCGTTTTTGCATGCATTGCAAACGGCACGCTCAACAATTGGCTTGTGCCAGTAATGGTATAATTAGTTCCGCCTGTTGGGTCGGTTTCGGTCTGAATAAAATAAGTTCCAGCAGCCCAGTTGATGTCGCTAAAGCCAGTTCCGCTGCCAATTTCGATACTTACCAAACCGTTAGCATTGGTGGTTGGTGTTTGCGTTTCGGTATAAACAGCTGTTGCATTTTTCAGTATGGTTATTTTCATACCTACTGCGTGGCTTGCCACCAAATTGTTACTTGCGTTTCTTATTACCGCCTGATAGCTCATTTTTTGTGGTGCTTGAGCACTTGCCTGCCGCGGCAGGAATACACTTGCAATTAACAATACTGCGACTAAAATTGTAAATAATTTTCTCATAATTCCTTAGTTTTTAATGATTTTAAATGTTTTCAATTCTTTGTTACCTTGGGTTACTTTTACAAAATAGGTTGCAGGCAAAACTTGACTCATAGGAATGCTAGTTGGATTGGCTGTCATTCTTTTGTTTTCTAAAACTCTACCTTGAATGTCGTATAGCTGGTAGCTAAGCGATTCGATACTGAGCGATGTAGATGCAGCATCTACTTCCAACAACAAGAAATCTTTGGTAGGATTTGGATACGCCGAAACTGTAAGGCTAATCCCTTTGGCTTCTAAAATTCCTGTTACTACCGAAATTTCGAATGGTTGTTGAACGCCTTGTGCCACCGATCCGTTTGTTCCGGTGTAGGTAGTGTAAACTGCCTGCCCAAAGGAATAACTCGCCGTACCTCCGCTACCCGAAGCCTTTCCGCCCGATGCTGGAATGGTTTCTTGCGCTTGTAGCCCTATCATCCCTAAGCCTAACAAGAGTACCGCACTTAATTTTAATTTTTTGTGTTGCATTTTTAATCTCCTTTTTTTATTGTAGTTTAATCAATCCTGAAAAGTTAATAAATCTTTATGTATAAGTACTTTTGAATGATATTGCTAATTATTTACTTCGTGTATTAAATTACATGAAAAATCCTATATAAAGATAAGAAAAAATATTTTAAAATGCAAGATTAGATTTCTAGTAAAAAATATGGTAAGATTGAAATTATTGCTACGACTTGAAAGGGAATATTTAGCTGGGATGTCATAAAAATTGGAGAGTATTAACTTTATAAGAGAATTTTTTAAGTTAGCTTAGGCACTTAGCTTGTACGAGTTTATATATTGAATCTACGTAGAAGTTGTTTTAAAGTCATCTTTTTTATTGTTAAAAGATACTTGTTTCTATATTCGAGCATCTCTATCAATAATTTTTATTGAATTTAATATGTAGCAATTATTAGAATGATTATATACTAATTGTAGTATAAATTATTTGTATAATTGTAACTATTTCAACCGTAAGTTAATTATTTAAAAATAATTCATTTTTTCAAATATATTACACTATAAAAAATAACTTATATTAATAATAATTATTACAATTTAATACAAGCTGCCTATAAATTAGGATCTGCTGAAATACTCCATAGGTGTTTTCTGTGCATAATCTCTCTGGGATTATGCAATGCTTATGACACAAACTTCCTTGTTTTTTCAATATCCCCTAAAAAGAGAAAATGCAACTTTGATATAGAGTATGTCTAGTCCTGAAATAGGTTTACCGAAAAGTAAACAAAAAACAGGACAATGAGTAGAAAAGTAAACAAATTATCGGACGATACAGTGGATATACTAGGCGTAGAGAGTCAGATAAATGGAAAATCTGCATGATGCTCGAAATGCTGAATCGGGCTGTTGGAAACGGACATATGCCTGATTATGTGCTTGTTGATAGTTTTGTTTTTTGTTCCGAGATACTTGATAGACTAAGCAAATTGAAAAGTGGGACTATCAAGTTAGTTTCGATGGTAAAAATAAACAATCAACTTTTATATGATTGTAGGGCAAACAAAGAGTTGAACGTAAAAACAATTTTGCAACGGCATCTCAATGATACAAAGACCCTTCGTCCCAGTGGATATACAAACATTACTTACTTGAACAAGAGCTCGGGCTGGTTGGTGGGATTTATTTATTCCTAATCCCACCTCTTTGTATTCTTAGGATCTGTGATCCGTTCTTTGAGTTGTCTAAATAATTTCACTAGATTTGTCCAGCTAAATAGATTTTGATACAGACAGTAAGGCATCAGTTGAATTTGTAAAAGGATTGAAAATCCTAAGAATACAAAAAGTTGGGATTGCAATTAGCTTTGCTGACTGTTGGTTTCCAACAACCAGTCCGAACCTCTGTTCTTGGTAGCGTAAAGTATAGCGTGCGCTGTTCGACGAAGTCTTTGACTTGGACGTAGCTAAAAGCCGACCTATGACTGGCATATTAAAAGTAAAAAGACACAAGAAATTGTGTCTTTTTACTTTCGTATCTTCGTGTTACATCCAGTCGAGTTGCAACGAATTATTTTCGGGTATATTTCCGTTTTCTGGCTAGTTGATATCCTATGCCGAAGATAAGTAATAGCCCAATTGGAACCAATATATTCACGGTTTGCCATAGCGTTTTTTCGTCACTGGAGAGTTGCTTGTTCAGTAACCGAAGCTTCAATGTGCGGTTTCGGAGTTGCATCCAGCCTTCATTATCGGTTAAGTAGAGTACCGAATTAAGGATAAACTCTTTGTTGCCGAATTGTTGATTCATATATCGGTCGAAGCCAAGGGGAATGGTGGTGCTGTCGCTTGCTACGCCATTTGTTTCATTACGAATAATATCGCCATCTGCCACCACTATCTGTCGTGTTTTGGTGCTTAGCTGTTTAATCGGTTGCGCGTTTGTGAGCTCTTTTGGTGCCATTCTATTGGCAAAATTCGATTCGAAAACCCCTTCGAGTGCTACCGCTACCGGCACATAACTTAAATTGAAATAAGCCTTGTCGTTGGGTTTGGGTACTTGACTCAGGTCAATGGTGGTAGGCGTACCAACGATATGCGAATTATCCGAACTGGCCAAGATTACTTGTGCATCCACCCGTTTGTTGTCACCCACTAAATCTATACCGGAGCAAAATTCTGCGCGTACCTCAGAGATATTTCGTGTAACAGGATGTGCACCCGATGTTAGTAGCAAAGGTGCGTAAAACCAAGGAGATGGCTCAAATTGTGGCGTTGCATTTTTGGGCGCAATATTAATCGGTAGGGACGCGCATTGTACATCCTGCAAGAGTACCGGATTGATCCGGACACCGTAACGAAACAATTGATCGCCTAAATTTAAATCCAATTCGATGGCAGGTGAAAGTCCAGTTGATGATAAGCTCTCTTTCGATACCCTTACCGCATCCAATACCCACAGCACTCGTCCGCCATTCATAATGTATTGATCGATAATGTACTTGTCGGACTCGCTAAACGGTTTTGTAGGTTTAGCAATAATGATGGCTTTATACTTATCCAAAATGGCTGCGTCGGTTGCCAACACACCCCGGTCAATCTGAAAGTAATGGCTTAGTGCTTTGCTGATATCGTATGTCTCGGCGTCTTTCAATTCGCCATGCCCTTCGATAAATGCAATTTTTGAAACCTCCTTATTGATTAGCTGACGAATACCATCTGTGATTTCAAACTCCAGATTTTCAATCGATATGTTCAAGTTCTCTTCGCCGGAGTTACCCCTGATATTTTTGAGCAAACAAATGGGGAGGGTCTTCCCATTACAGCTAATTTCTAACCACGGGAAAATTACTTTCTGAATTGATTTCCCTTCTTTGTCTCTTTCATAAACAGCAGTGGCCGTTAATCCGCGTTGCTGTAGCTTTGCGTAGTTTTTTTCGCGCTCTTCCTGAGTGTCCGACTGTGAAGGGTTTTCGTATTTAATGTGAATGGCTTTATTCGAATAAACCGATAATTCTTCCAGTAGTTCGGCGGTCGATTTTTTTAGTCGTTGAAAGCCCGGATTCAATTCTCCATCGAGGTAAATGGTTACTTCGAGTGGAACTTCCATCTTTTTCATCAATGTTTTGGTTTGATCTGCCACGCTAAATCGTTTGTCAGACGTTAAATCTATTCTGAAAAAATAGAAAAACGAGACGATGATAACTGCCACTAAAACAATGATGTAAAATGGATTCTTGTGTTTTTGGATGTTCATTTTTTTTATAATTCTCAATTCAGCGTTTAGTAATAAATTCAGACAGAAAATTGACGTTGAAAAACTGCTTTCAATTCAATGTGGATGGTTGCTTCCACTTTGAATCGAAAATGATAGTTAATCTTTTATATTGCCGGTTCGTTTCAATATTCCCCAGCTAACTAGTTCTCCTTTGATGACTTTTTTGTAAGCCTTTACGAGTACAATAAATAATATTTGTCGGTACACAAATCGCTGAACAAATAAAAGTAAAGCCGTTTTGAAGGTGAACTTTTTATGATCGAGATGAAATGCATACGATGAAATTATACAATCTATAAAGTAATATAAGAAATAGAAAAATGTATATTCGCCTGCATTGTAGGTAAATAAGCCAGCAATAAAGAGTATGTCAACTACTGGTGAAAATACAGGGATTAGGAAATTGAAAATCAATAAATTTGGTAATATCACTAATCCGATGTTCTTTTTCTTCCAATTGAAAAGCAGATCGCGGTGTTTCCAGAAACTTTGCATCATTCCAAATGTCCATCGAGTACGTTGTTTTACGAACATATTCAGCGTTTCGGGAGCTTCAGTGAGGGCAACTGCATCATTGCAGGTACGGATTACATAATCGGCACGTAATAGTCGTAACGTGAGGTCACAATCTTCGGCCAGCGTGTCGGTTGTAAATGCATCCACCGCAATCATAGCCGTCTTGCGGAATGCGCCAATAGCACCCGGCACTACCAGTATCGAGTTGATATAGTCGTATGCCCGGCGATCAAAGTTCTGACTGGTGGTGTATTCTATCGATTGCCAGTTAGTAAGTGCATTTAACGTATTTCCAACTCTTACATTGCCTGCCACAGCTCCCACTTTCGGATCGGAGAAATAAGGGATCAATTTAGATATAGCGTCCGATTTCAACATTGTGTCCGCGTCGATACAAACCAAAATCTCACCATTCGCATGTTCTATGCCAACATTTAATGCTGAGGCTTTACCGCCGTTTGGTTTTGTAAGAACCTTTACTTTGGGGTTTTCGCTGAAGATTGCTTTTATTGTGTTGAAGGTGTCATCTTTTGAACCATCGTCCACAAAAACGATCTCAAAATCAGGATAATCGGATTTTAGCAAGTAATTAACGGTTCTTTCAGCATTCAGTTCTTCGTTGAAAGCGGGAACTATGATGCTTACTTTTGGGTGAAAAGTCGCTGAAACCAATTTATTGTATTTCTTTTCTTTCGACCGTTGGAGGATAGCAAGAATTGCCATCAGTAAAAGTCGACCAATGATCAAGAAAATGGCTACGATGAAAAATCCATGAAGAAAATGTTGCCAAAAATAGGTAATCGTAAAGAAAATCATGTCCAGTGTTTCTGTAAACTTGTATTGTCGGTTTACCTCTGGCATTACTTGATCTCTGGTTTTGTTCATCAAACTTGATACAGTAACAAACTGGTAACCATGTTTTTGGTAATAATCAATAATGCGCGGTAAGGCTAAAATGGTTTGCGAACGCTCACCACCAGCATCGTGCATTAAAATTATGTTCCCCTTTTCAATACTTGCAATCGCTCTTGCCACGATAGTATCAGCAACAACATCTTCTTCCCAATCATTGGGGTCGATGTAGGATGTCACGGAAATATAGTCCTCGTCATTTGCAACAGCCAGCGATTTTATCTGAAATAGATTTGTTGGCTCAGCATCCGTGTTGTACGGAGGGCGGAAAAGAACGGTGCTATGACCCAGAATACTTTCTAGTAACAATCGGGTGGAGCGCAGTTCTATTCTTTCACGATTTCCGGATGTTATCTCTAGATTTGGATGAGTAAAGGTGTGATTCCCGATTTCGTGTCCTTCTCGATAAATACGTTTTACAAGTGGAATATTATTTTCAATATTCATTCCGGTTACAAAAAATGTTGCTGGAACATGTTTCGCCTTTAAAATGTCAAGAATTTTTGGTGTAAATTCATCGTTTGGACCATCATCGAACGTTATGGCAATTTTCTTTGGATTTGAGGCCCCATAACGTTTTAGCATATATGAACTCGGTAATGCCGTATATTCTTCATCGGTAATTAATTGGTCGTTGAGGTCGTACTTAAAATTTGAATGCCCATGTTCGGGTTCGTTTATAAGTTCAATAATTTCTCCCTTTCCTTCGTAATTCACCGACGTAATAGAATTGATGTATTCTATTTTTTTTACATCGAAAGGATGTTTTTTTAAGTACGCTTCGTTAAGCCTTTTGGAGTAAAAGTTCCAAATACGTTCATCTTCCGATCCTAGATACCATAAAGCAACACCACCAGCACCAAAGTTGTCAGCAGTTCTTAGTATATTGAATGTTCCCGCTACATCATTGCAATGTGCTTCGTGCTCTGCTCCATTATCGTCGGTGTAGAACAATGAAATGTCCGACTGACTCATATTGAAAGTAACAGCTTTATCATACTCTTTCGCTAAAGAAATAAGACCTTGATAAGATATTTTAGCTCCAGTTTTTCCTTTCTCCCAATCACGTCCGTAGCCAGCAATACATAACACAATTTTCGCCGATGAGATCTCTTTCATTGCTGCATCAAGTGCCTTTTCAACAAAATTTAAAGATGAAATGCTGCCAGGTGCATCAACTGCAGAGTGCTCATCGTAAGCCATTAAGAAGATGAAATCGTAATACTGTGCCAAATCTTTGTATAAAACTCCTTCGTCCGTTGGATTAATGTCGATGGTAGCCAGATATCCGTCGGGATGAAGTGTTTCGTGTAGCTCTTTCGAAAATTGGACTAAATATGGATGTGTACCTTTTGGCAAATTTTCAAAATCAATATTAATGCCTTGAAGGTCGTTGGTATCTAATACGGTTTTTATGCTAGTAATTAACGCTTTGCGTAGTTTGTCGCTTTTGAGCATAATATAAATACTATCACCATTCCATCTGTTTTTGTAGTAGTTACTCAAAATCGGCAGAACCGACACTTTATTTTTATGAATAAAATCGAGTGTTTCGTCTTGAATTCTGAATTCAATTTTCCCTTTTGTGTTTGGTAAAAATCCCCATTCGGGTAAAACCATATTTAAACGACTTATGTTTTTTCGTAATGAATGCTCCGAGTTTAAATCCCAATTTACATAAAAAGCAGCTCTAACGGGCAAGTATTTCTTAGTCTGATAAGACAATTGCTCATTTTTGTTAGCGACTCTGTTTGAGAATTTGTTGTGACTAATCCTGTATTGTTCAAGCTGTTTTGCAAAAGCCTGTTGTTCCGATTTGGAGATGATCTTTTTCGATTTGTCGGTGTTAATGTCCGGTAGTTTTTTTGCGTTGTATGTCAATACTTTTAAGTCATATTTTTGCTTGTTGAGCAATGATATTACAACGGAGGCCGTAATCACCAACAGAAAAACCCCGAAGATGCGGGTGAGCCAAATAAAACTTTTCCAACGCTTAGCACTATTTGTTTGAAAAACCTGTTTTCCCATATATGTATTGTTTATTGTTCTTGATCAGAGTTGTAATAGATTATTGTTTGCGAAATTAATCAATTTAATGCAAGTTCAATTTGTCTCCTTCTTTAGATTATACAATTTTTGTTTATTTTATTGTAAACAGATGAAAAGAACCGATGATAAATGTTTTTTATGGTTGCAATTGTTAGGTGGTAATTATTAAGTCGCTGTTGCGAAAAAATCTGAAACATGCAAAGATAATCATTTTATGAAGTGAAATTATATGTTTGTAACACAGATTTTCTCACTTAAAAGATGAATAGGCATTTGTTTATCTTATATTATGATTGTAAATGTAATTCATTGAGCTTAATCATAAATTAATTTTTTCTTGATTCGCTTTCAAAGCATAGTCCTATTTCATTTCTTTTGTATATTAAAAAAACTTATATCTATTTGGCTACATATTTTTCCTTTTGAGTGGGTGGATTTATTTTATTATCTTTGCCATTCCGATACGAAAACTGATTCTACATCAAATAGTTTTGATGTTCAGAGTTTTGACTATTTATAGGGATTAAATGTTCTGTTTGTTCTTCGGAGGAAAAATATTAACGAATTGTCAATTATAACTAAGCTTTATTTTTATAAACAAATCCTTTCTTTATGGGTAAAATAATTTCATTAGCAAACCAAAAAGGTGGTGTAGGCAAAACAACTACAGCTATTAACCTAGCTGCATCGTTGGCTTCGCTT
This sequence comes from Bacteroidales bacterium, assembly GCA_038249445.1. Taxonomy (GTDB): domain Bacteria; phylum Bacteroidota; class Bacteroidia; order Bacteroidales; family Paludibacteraceae; genus Paludibacter. Next base: position 18,958 of record JBBSDM010000041.1, on the reverse strand, counting down.
GGCAAAAAAGTATTGTTGGTTGACGCAGATCCACAGGCAAATGCATCTTCAGGACTTGGAATAGATATTCGTTCTCTCGAATTTACTATTTATGAATGTCTGATTGATGGTGTGCCATCTATCAAGGCAATTCATCCAACAGAAGTTGAAAATTTGTATGTGCTACCATCGCATATCGATTTGGTTGGTGCCGAAATAGAAATGTTGAATATGGAAACTCGTGAGCGAGTAATGGAAAATTTGCTTATTCCGTTAAAACCTCTTTACGACTATATTCTGATCGACTGTTCTCCATCGTTGGGGCTGATTACTGTAAATGCACTTACGGCTTCCGATTCGGTTATTATCCCGGTACAATGTGAGTATTTTGCGCTCGAAGGGATTAGCAAATTATTGAATACCATTAAGATAATAAAAAGCAAACTCAATCCAGAACTTGAAATTGAGGGCTTTTTGTTGACCATGTATGATAACCGTTTGCGTCTGGCAAATCAAGTGTATGCCGAGGTAAAAAAACATTTCGAAGGAATGGTTTTCGATGCGGTTATTACCCGCAATGTTCGATTAAGCGAAGCTCCTAGTCATGGTAAACCAGTGCTGTTATACGATCCAGAATCGAAGGGCTCAACTAATTATATGGATATGGCAAAAGAACTGATTGCTAAAAATTAAAAATTCTTTTCTGGATTTTTGGAAATACAACAAATTGACATCATTTGCGTTATCGCTCTAAAATATATATGGCTAAGAATATTACAGGTTTAGGAAGAGGTTTAGGTGCTTTAATTGATACGGAGCACCTTTCAACAAGTGGATCATCGTCTATCAGTGAGGTGGCAATAGATAAGATTTTTGCTAATCCTAATCAGCCGCGTAGCTATTTTGATGAAGAAGCCTTGACTGAATTGGCAACTTCTATTCGCGAACTAGGGGTTATTTCACCTATCACTTTGCGTAAAAATGAGGACGGAACGTACCTTATCATTGCTGGTGAAAGAAGGTTTAGAGCTTCGAAACTTGTTGGTTTAAAGGCTATACCTGCGTATGTAAAAACAGCTGCTGATGAGCAAGTGATGGAGATGGCGCTGATTGAGAACATTCAGCGTGAAGATTTAAATGCTATTGAAATAGCATTGACATTTTACCGTTTGATGGAGGAGTACAAACTTACACAAGAGCGTTTGAGCGATCGTGTTGGAAAAAAACGAACCACTATTGCCAATTATCTTCGATTATTACGTCTGCCTGCTGAAGTACAGATGGGAATTAAAGACAAGAAAATTGATATGGGACATGCTCGCGCCATCCTTGGCTTGAACGATCCTGCCGTTCAACTGAAGTTGTACGAACTCATTGTTAATAATGAATATACGGTTAGAAAAGTGGAAGAATTAGTTCGTCTGTTTTTGGAAACCGGACGTTTTGAAGATCAGAGTGTTAGATTGTCAAATCCAGTGAAAAGTTTGAAAGAATTTGATGAACTAAAATCTCAATTGAGTCAGGTTTTTGGAACAAAAGTTCAATTTACGTGTACCCCTGAGGGTAAAGGTAAAATTTCAATACCGTTTACAAACGACGAGGATTTGGCACGTATCATGGATTTGTTCGATAAAATTTAATCAATTCTTTCTGTGTGTAAGTACCTAAACATAATCGTTTTTTTTGTTTTTCTGATATCCTTTGATGTTCAGGCAGAAGCACCTTTACTGAAGGTCGATTCGCCGCTGGATACCATTACGACAACCACAGTGGTAGTAAAAGAAGTGGTAAATCAGATTGCTGATTCATTGAAGCCTAAAGTATTTAAACCGAATCCAATGAAAGTGGTTTGGATGGGGGCAATTATTCCGGGTTACGGGCAGATACTGAACAGAAGGTACTGGAAGCTACCCATTGTGTATGCTGGTTTTATGGGATTAGCTTATGTTATAGCGTTTAATTCGGGTAAATATCAAACGTATAAAACGGCTTATCGGGATATTCTCAGATACCAGTCGGATCCAGACTATCAGGCAGTTGTTGATAAAGATCATAGTGCCGTCAGTTTTTATCAGATTTTGCCACCGGGTTATACCGACTTTACTAGATTTGGAGGAGTGACAGGTTTTACTAAAACCTTAAAGAACAAGCAAGATAGCTTTCGCCGGTATCGCGACTTGAGTATTTTTGCAACTGTGGGTTATTATGCCATCACTATTATCGAGGCGTATGTTGATGCTCAGTTGTATGATTTTGATATCTCGCCCGATTTGTCGATGCGTGTTCAGCCAACTTTATTAAGAAATGCATACGGTGTACCTAGTACAATCGGTTTGCAATGCAATTTATCGTTGAGATAAAGTTTCAAATTACAAAACAATCTTGAGAAATGAATTTTAAAACTATATTTTCATTAAGTTTATTATTATTTATAAGTAGCGTGTTTTGCTTTTCGCAAAGCAATAGCACTGCTGCAAGGAAGAGTGCCTCAGAACAAAGATTAGACACTACTTTGGTTATACCTACGGATTTCGATAATTCGCTGGATAATATGTTGCATTCATGGATTGTACGCCGTGCAACTACGCCAAATTGCAATTCGAGCGATGAGATAATGGAAGTTTCTGATTCAATCTATAAACTCAGGCTTGCTAAAATGCCTTGCTTAATGGAGATGCCTTATAATAGCACCATTCGTTCTTATATCGAATTATATACAGTAAAAAAACGCCGTCAGGTAGAGTATATGATGGGAATGAGCCATTATTACTTCCCTATTTTTGAGCAAGTGCTGGGAGCCAATAATTTGCCGCTCGAACTTAAATATCTTTCCATTATTGAATCTGCACTAAATACGACTATTGTTTCGAGAATGGGTGCAGCCGGTTTGTGGCAATTGATGATTAACACCGGGCGCATGTATGGTTTGGAAATTAATAGTCTGGTTGACGAACGTCTTTCTCCGGATAAAGCAACCAAGGCAGCGGCCCATTTTCTGAAAGATTTATATTCGATATATGGTGATTGGAATTTAGTTATTGCGTCTTATAATTGTGGCCCTGGAAATGTAAATAAGGCTATTCGCCGAGCAGGTGGAAAACGCGACTATTGGGCTATTTATCCATTTCTTCCAAGAGAAACCAGAGGCTATGTACCGATTTTTATAGCGGCTAATTATGCTTTGAATTTTGGTAAAGAACATAATATTTGTCCAGCTACTGTCAATATGCCTGCTTTGACAGATACTATTATGGTCAATCATCGAATTCACCTTGAGCAAGTTGCTGAGGTGCTGAACCTGCCAATTGAACAGGTTCGGCTGTTAAATGCACAATATAGAAAAGACATTATTCCAGGAAATATCAAACCTTATGCCCTATGCTTGCCGTTGAATTACGCTAACCAATTTATTAGTAAATTGGATCAAGTACTTGCCTATAAAGCCGATGAATTGGTCAATAATCGTCGCAGTGAGATAGAGATAATTCAAGCACCTGCCATGGTGACACCGGGCGGCTCGGGACGTGTTATTTTTCATAAAGTAAAACGTGGTGAGACCTTGAGCGAGGTGGCTGCTAGATATGGAATTTCGACTACCAAATTAAAAAAATGGAATCATCTCCGAAAATCAACAATTCAAGTTGGACAACGATTGAAAATCCTTAAATAGTTCTTATTGAAAATAATAGCATTCTTTTTTCAGTAATAACTTAATTAGGTAGGTAAAGGAACACTATTTATGGAAAAACTATTCTATTCTATTTCTGAAGTTGCTGATTTACTCGGTGTTAATCAGTCTAATTTGCGTTTTTGGGAAAGCGAGTTTAAGCAACTAAAACCGAAACGCAACCCCAAAGGTACCCGATTTTACTCTCCTGAAGATATAGCTCTTGTTAAGCAAATTATGTACCTTGTCAACGAGCAAAAGTTGACCCTTGAAGGTGCAAAACGCAAGCTCAATCAAAAAAAAGATGCTGTTGCGAAGCAACAAGAAGTAGTGGAACGTTTGAAACTCATCAGAACGGAGCTTTTAGGTATTTCTAAATCTTTGTTAGAATAGTTTATAATCCAGCACTTTTACCCACCCCCCCCCACTTTTTATGAAAAGGACACTCTTATTTTCGCTATCTATTGTCTCATTACTTCTGGTATCTCCAATAATTTATGCCCAGAAAACGCCTAAGAATGTCATTTTTCTGATTGGTGATGGAATGGGGCTTGCTCAGGTTTATGCCGGAATGGTGGCCAATGGAAACAGCCTGGAATTAGAACGATGCACCTATACTGGTTTTTCAAAAACATACTCTTCCTCCAATTTTACAACCGACTCGGGAGCTGGGGGTACAGCTCTTGCATGCGGTGTAAAAACAAAAAATGGTATGATTGGTATGAACGCTGACTCAGTAGCCGTAGAATCGATATTACAAGAAGCCAGTCGCAACGGGTTGGCTACAGGTGTTGTGGTTGCTTGTGCATTAACTCATGCTACTCCAGCTTCATTTGTGGCTCATCAGATTAATCGTGAGATGAACGACGAAATTGCTGCCGATTATTTAAAAATGAATATTGATGTTTTTATAGGTGGTGGGCGAAAGTATTTCGACAAACGCGTGGATGCAAGAAATCTGACCGAGGAACTTAAAGCGAAGAATTTCAAAATTGCTTATACTTTGGATGAAGTAAAAGCTACCAAAACAGGTAAATTGGCTGGATTACTTTACGAAGATCAGAATCCACCAATGCCCGAGCGAAGTACAATGCTTCCAGATGCAACGATTGCAGCAATAGATATTTTGGAACATAATGGCAAGGGTTTCTTTTTGATGGTGGAAGGATCGCAAATAGATTGGGCATGTCACGACAACAATGCTGAACAGGAAATTAAAGAAATGCTCGATTTTGATAAGACGGTAGGAAAAGTGCTCGATTATGCAAAGAGAGTTGGAAATACGCTGGTAGTTGTGACTGCCGACCATGAAACCGGAGGACTGACAATTCTCGACGGCAAATTTGGTGATACTAAAATGAAAACCGTTTTTACGACTAAGAGTCATTCGGGAGTTCCGGTTCCAATATTCGCTTTTGGTCCTGGAGCCGAAAATTTTACCGGGTTTATGGAAAATGCCAGTTTCAAAGCAAAGCTATCAAAGCTTCTGAAATTGAAGAAATAGAAGTTATAATGAACTTTTGATTATCAAACTGAAGGAGGCTATAATGAAGTCTCCTTTTTTAGCTCTTAAAATTGGAAGGTACAAAGTATACATCAATTGTCAGGTGGTGCAATTTCCCTCAGCTTTTACGAACTGACTTGTAATTCTTAACTAAACTCTTGTAGCTAATTCCCATGGATAAAATAGCTTACGAAAAGATAATTGTTGAGCACATGATTAGCTTATACTGTCGCAAAAAGCATAAAACCTAAGTTTTGTGTGCCGAATGCGAACTACTAAGGCATTATACAATTGAGCGATTGACAAAATGCCCGTTTGGAGCAGCTAAGATGGCTTGTTAAGCCTGTAAGGCACATTGTTATAAAAGTGATATGCGTGATCGCATACGTCAGGTAATGCGCTTCTCGGGACCTCGCATGTTTTTCTATTATCCTAAAGAAGCGTTCTTTCATTTTAAAAAAAAAGACCTTGAAATTAATTTTCAAGGTCTTTTTTTGTTTTATAGCAGTTCTTATTTTAGAGCCAATTTCTTTTTTACCAAAGCAGTAATATCGTTTGATGTAGGAGCTTGGTAAATAATACTTTGAGCACTTAAATCAAAAATATAAGTGTACTTGTTTTCAAGAGCTACTTCGTTGATTGCTTTTTTTACTTTTTCTACAACAGGAGTAAATAATTCTTGTTGTTTCTTTTGCAAATCTGTACTGGCAGTTTGGTTGAAAGTTGTAATACGTTGTTCAATTTCACCAATCTCAGCTTGACGGGCAGTTTTGATACTTTCGGGCATCGTAGCTTGTTTAGCTTGATATTCCTTGATTTTTGAGCTATACTCTTCGCGCATTTTTACTAATTCACTTTCCCATTGAGTTTGTAAGTCGGCAATAGTTTTTTCAATAGTTACTCTTTCTGGCATTAATGAAAGAATTTCTTGTGAATTTACGTGGCCAAGCTTTGCTTCTTGAGCCATTAAACTTAGTGGTAATGCACAAAGCAATACGAGGGCAATTTTCTTTAACATGTTATTTTTTTTAGTTGTTTGTATTTTGATTTTAAATTGGAATGCAAAAATATAAAATTATTTCGAATACCCCAATTTTTGGAGCACCAAGTCGCTAATATCTAATTTAGGAGATGTGAAAATGATATTCATTGAAGAACTCTTGTCGAAAACCATTTCTAAATCTTTCGTTTTACTAATTTCCTGAATGGTGGTGTAAACCTCATCCTGTATTGGTTTCATTAAACTTTGACGTTTTTTGAACAGTTCTCCATCAGCTCCGAAGTATTTTTTCTTTAAATCTTGCGACGCTTTCTCCTTCGTTACTATTTCTTCTTCTCGCTTGGCTTTCATATCCTCCGAAAGAAAAACAAGTTCAGTCTGATAATTTTTATACAATTTCTGAACTTCCTGAACTTGAGTTTCTACTTCCGATTGCCATTTCTTTGAAATTTGAGTCAATTGGTCATTTGCAGTTTCGAATGCAGGAATATTCTTCATAATATACTCCATATCCACCATAGCAAATTTTTGTGCATTTCCGGCAAAAGCAATTCCGGCTAATAAACAGAGCGACAAAATTAGTTTTTTCATATCTTTTTCTTTTATGGTTAGACTTCCTAATCTTTATTCTGTGTGTTTGTATACAAATTCTTTGCCAAAGTTTTTCAGCTATTCTGATGTCCTTATAAGAACATTCAATAATTTTACAATTCCTGACCTAACACAAAGTGAAACTGACTTCCACTAACCTTTCCGGTAGTTACATCTTTGTCGAAGCCATAGGCCCAGTCGATACCCATCATACCAAACATTGGTAAGAAAATACGTACACCTAAACCGGCACTACGTTTTAAATCGAATGGATTATAGTTTTTTATTTTACTGAAACAGTTTCCGGCTTCGGCAAAAGCCAATGCATAAATAGTAGCCGATTGTTCCAATGATAAAGGATAGCGCACCTCCATGGTAAATTTATTATATAAATAACCCTTTTGCCCTACGATAGGATCTATAGGAGTTAGGGAGCCACTAGAATAACCACGCATTGCAATGTACTCTGTACCGTAACTTGTGTAGCTCGACATGCCATCACCTCCCATATTGAAACTTTCGAAAGGAGAACGGGCGTCTTTGTTGTAGTAACCAAGATAAGAGAACATAGCTCTTCCCATTAGTACCAATTTGTCATTTGCAGATATTGGAGTAAATGTTTTTCCGCTAAAATTCCATTTGTGATATTCAATAAACTTATACTTTTCTTGGGCCGTCATTGCAGGATCAGCATAGTTTTTTCCATTTAATGATGAGTAAGGAGGTGTTGCTTTCACACCGATAGAAAATGCAGATCCGTAACGCGTAAATATCGGGCTGTCGGTTGAGCTACGACTAAGCGTCAAGCCAAGACTGATATTATTAAAGTTTCCGTTTGTTAATGGATATAGGTACGTCCAGTTTTTAAGCATAAAAAGTTGGTATGATAATTCCCCTTGGAAAACAAAGTAATCATCTGGCCAGCTTAAACGTTTACCGTACCCTAGTGAAGCACCGATAGTACGCATGTATGTTCCCGGATCCATTTCGCTTTGGTACAAGCTACTTGAATAGCCATTATTACCGTAACCGCTATTGCCGTAACCGCTATTACCGTAACCGCTACCATATCCATAATTATTGTTATAATAACTGTTTGCATAACTGCTGCTATTTCTATAACGGGCACTTACATCAGACTGAGTAGAGTAATATAGCGAAGCAGATAATGAGTTTGGTCGTTTACCACCTAACCATGGATCCAAAAATGACACACTGAATGACGAATATGAATTACCGTTAGTGCGGGCATTTAAACTGAATGTTTGACCTTCACCCTGAGGTACAATTCTGTAGGTGTCTGGTTTGAATAAGTTTTGAATAGCAAAGTTGCTGAACTTTAATCCAATACTGCCTACGATGCCCGTAGAACCCCAACCGGCAGAAAATTCAATCTGATCGCTACCTTTGGTTTCAAGTTGATAAGCAATGTCCACCGTTCCATTTTCCTGGTTTGGTTGAATGTCTGGTACTATTTTTTCCTGATCAAAATGTCCCATTTGAGCTAACTCACGCATCGAGCGCATAATGTCAGCCTGACTGTATAATTGCCCTGGTTTTGTGCGTAATTCGCGACGAACAACGTGTTCGTAAACACGAGTGTTACCTTTGATTGTAATTTCATTTATAGTCGCTGGTTTGCCTTCCGACATGCGCATCTCAAAATCGATTGAGTCCTTGTCAATTTGCACTTCTACCGGATCAACCAGAAAGAACAAGTATCCACGATCTTTGTAAAGTTTACTTACCGCATCATTTTCATCCGTTTCAAGTCTTGCCATCAAATGCTTGTGGTTATATATGTCGCCTTTTTTAATTCCAAGTATAGTATTTAAATAATCGTATGGATAAATAGTATTACCAATCCATTTAATATTTCGGAAGTAATATTTTTTACCTTCATCTATTTTAAGATATACATCTACGGTTTTATCATCAAATTTCACCACACTATCCGTCACGATAAAGGCATCTCTATAACCGATTTCATTGTATTTATCTATTAATGCAATTTTATCTTTTTCGTATTCTTCTTTTACGAATTTTTTGGTACGGAAGAAGTTACGCCAGTTTTTGTCGTTTGTTTTTTTCATAGCCTTGTTAATCTGAATATGAGACAAGGCTGTGTTTCCAGTGTAAAATAATTGGTTGATTTTTGTTTTGAGTTTTTTGTCAACAATAACGTCAACGATTACATGACCCGGTTTTGCAGGATCGTTTTTTTGCAATATGCTAACGGCTACGTTCAAAAAGCCTTTTCCTTCCATGTGTTTCTCGATGATTTTTTTTGCTCTATCCGAGATATTTGGAGTGATTTGATTCTCTTTGGTAAGTCCTATTTTTAAACTTATGTCATCAATTTCCGTTTTTTTGAGACCTGTGTAGTTGATTTCGGAAATACGCGGACGTTCTTTCAAGGCTATGTTTAGCCACACTTTGTCATCTTGTAATTTGGTTGCCAGAATTTTTACATCCGAAAACAATCCTTGTTTCCAAAAACGTTTTATCGAATTGGATATCGCATCGCCAGGGATATTTATTATGTCGCCAACGGCAAGCCCTGAAAAGCCTATAAGAACGAAATCTTCGTAGTTGCTTGCTCCAGTAACCTTGATTTCAGCAATCTCGTATTTAAGAGAAGTTGTCGAGTATTCGATAGTAGGAAGGTTGGTAGAATCCTTTTCGTTGATGTTTTGAGCACCAATTAATTGACTGAAAAAGAATAGCAATGAAAAAGAAAAAAGCGTTTTGTATTGCATAAGAATTTTTTTGTGTCTAGGTCTTCGTAAATTCATAATGTATTGACTAAATACACTATTTCGTTGTTGAAAAATTTAATTTTTTATTTACCAAAACGACGGTCACGTTGTTGGAATTCGTATATTGCCTGGTATAAATTTTCTTTTCTGAAAGCAGGCCAATGTGTTTCTGTAAAATACAACTCTGTGTAGGCTATTTGCCATAGTAAAAAATTGCTGATACGTATTTCACCACTAGTTCTTATTAATAAATCGGGGTCTGGAATTGAGTTGGTAGTAAGGTAATTGCCTATTAATTCGTCATTAATATCTTCAAGACTGCATTTGCCATCAATCACTTCTTTACAAATATTTTTTAGTGCATTTGTAATTTCCCAACGCGATGAATAACTCAATGCTAAAACCAAAGCTAATCCGGTGTTCTGACTGGTTTGGGTTATGCAGCGTTGTAATTTCTCTCCGGCATTATTCGGCAATCTGCTTAAATCGCCTATAGCCATTAAACGAATATTGTTTTTTGTTAATGTTGGCGTTTCTCTTTCAATGGTATCGATAAGGAGCTCCATCAATGCATCAACCTCTGCCTGCGGCCTACTCCAGTTCTCGGTAGAGAAAGCATAAAGTGTAAGGTATTTTATACCAAGCTCTGCTGCTGTCTCAGTTGTTTCGCGTACGGATGTAACCCCATTTTGATGCCCAAAAATACGATCGTAACCACGCTCTTTAGCCCAACGTCCATTTCCGTCCATAATGATGGCAATGTGTTTTGGTAGGCGGGTTGTGTCTATTTTTTCTATAAAGGATGACATGTTTAAAGTTTGGTTTATAAGTATTTATTTATTTGCTGTTCGCAGGCAGTCACAATTTTTTTTCCAAAAATTATAACTAATGCCAATCGTTGCAGTCGACAATAAATCATTATTTAAAAAATTACTACCGTTTAAATTATAGGGATTGTTCAACGACGCTATCCCTTCCAATTTATCCGACATAAATAGCCGGTTACACCATTGTGCGTTCAAATTCCACCGATTGCTCAGCTTTACTTTTAGGCCAACACCAAACGGTATGGTTGGTGTATAGGTGCTATTATTTATGTATGAATAGTTTCCAACACCTATTCCGACGAAGATATAGGGTGAAAAGGTTCTACTTTCGCGTTTGTTTTCGTTATTTTCTAAGTCAAAGAAGTTAAACTCGCTGCAAATGTCCAATGCATTTACATTGTTGCCAACTGAATTTCCCGTCCACACTGCTTTTGCCTTGTTCCATTCCGCTTTGAACGCAATTCGGGTGTTAAGCCGATAGCGAAAAAATGCTCCGTAGGTCAAGGTTGAGTTTCTAAATAGTTGAGAGTTTGCATCTCCCAAATAATATGCACCGCCACCTGCGATGCCAATTTCTGCATGATAATTGTCTTGTGCTGAGATGTTCACACAAAGCGTTATTAAAATGCAGATGCTAAAAAATCTAATTGCATTTAAATTCATAATCAATACATGAGTTTAATTAATTAGACATCTAACGTATTATATATTGTTTAATTTTGTCACTCAGATGAAAATCGTGCAACAAAAGTAGTGATAATCTTTTAATGTAGATAAAATGCGTCAAAACTGTAGGTATTTTTAACTTTTTATTGGATAAATACTGAGTTGTTGGTAATTCATGATTACTGAATGATAATTAAGGTTAATACGAGGTACTTATAACTGCTCAATTGCTAAATTTTCTTTACGCGTCATTTCCAATCTCAGCTCTGGAGTTTTATCATCCTGACCACAAAGGTGCAATATGCCATGAATTACGATTCTGTTTAGCTCTTGCTCAAACGTAACTCCAAATTCTTCAGCGTTTGTTTTTACTGTGTCAACACTAATAAAAATGTCGCCGGAGATGATATTCCCTTCGCTGTAGTCGAAAGTGATTATGTCAGTGTAATAATCGTGCTGTAAGTACTGCTTGTTTAATTCAAGAATACGTTCGTCTGTACAAAAAACATAGGCTATTTCACCTGTTTTTTTGCCGTACCTTGCTGCTGTTTCTTTGATCCAGCGATTAGTTTTTTGTTTTTGTAAAACCGGGAGGTCTACATTTTCTGAAATATATTGTATCATGAACGATTAATGGAAAAATAAATAACCTAATAAGATAGCGGCTACAATACCGGCAAAATCGGCCAAAAGTCCACAGGCCAAAGCATAACGAGTGTTTTTTATATTTACCGAGCCAAAATACACCGCAAGGATAAAGAAAGTGGTATCGGCCGATCCCTGAATGATACAGGACAGCCGGCCTACAAATGAATCTGCACCGTGAATTTTCATGGCATCTACCATCATGCCCCGTGCACCACTTCCACTAAGAGGTTTCATGAGTGCGGTAGGCAGTGCTTCCACAAAATCAGTATTTACGCCAGTCATTGCTACGAGGTTTTTTATTCCCAAAATAAGATAATCCATTGCGCCTGATGTGCGAAACATGGCTATGGCCACCAAAATACCGATAAGATAGGGCACGATGCCAATTGCCACCTGAAAGCCTTCCTTTGCTCCATCGATAAACGATTCGTACACGTTTGTTCTGCTTCGTAGTGCAATACCAATAAAAATAACAATAATGCTGAAGAGAATAAGGTAGGCTGCGAAATTTGAGTATTTGGCAATGTCTTGTTTTGGTAAGTTACTCAGCAGGTATACTATTCCGCCGATAAGCGAAATCATGCCTCCAAGTGTTAGTAAGATTATTCGATCAAAGAGGTTTATTTTCTGAATAATGGATACAGTTATAAGTCCAGTAAGTGCTGCGCAGAATGTGGCAATAAGAATGGGCAGAAACACATCGGCAGGGTTAACAGCCCCAAGTTGCTGACGAAATGTGAGGATGCTGACCGGCACCAGCATTAAACCGGCAGTGTTCAGCACCAAAAACATAATCATTGGGTTGGATGCCTTTTCTTTGTCAGGATTAATCTCCTGTAGCTCTTTCATGGCTTTTAGGCCGAGTGGAGTAGCTGCGTTATCAAGTCCGAGCATGTTGGCCGAGAGGTTCATGAAAATGCTACCCATAGCCGGATGACCTTTCGGAATGTCGGGGAAAATTTTGGAGAAAAACGGTGCCACCATGCGGGATATAATGTTGATAGCACCTCCTCTTTCACCAATCTTGAGAATGCCCAACCACAAAGACAGCATCCCGGTTAAGCCGATAGAGATTTCAAAACCTGTTTTTGCAGATCCGAAAGCAGCCTGCATCACTTCCATAAAAATATTGGTATTGCCTGTAATAAAGAATTGTATGCAAGATACCACGAATGCTATTAGAATGAACGCAATCCAAATGTAGTTTAATATCATAGATTTGTAAAATTTCAATTTTGGTGGTTCCGAAAAAGTACGTTTTTTTTCGGAATGAGTGCAAAAGTACATTTTTTTTTCCTTTTGCTCAACATTAACTGTGAGTAAATGGTTTAACAGTATAGGTTCAACTAAATTCAAATTGAAAATTATGAAATACAATTTCAAATTTATTCTTCTTAAACTTGGCATAGCTGCCACTTTTGTTAGCTGCGATTCCAAACCACTAGTTAAGGCTGTTGCGTCGGTCGATCTAAATCGCTATATGGGTACATGGTACGAACTGGCCTCCTATCCTCAGTTTTTTGAGCGAGGCTGCATAAACGTAAAGGCTACTTATATCATGAAAGATGGTTATGTGGAAGTTTATAATGAATCATTGAAGAATGGAAAGCCCAATAATATCAAGGGGAAAGCATTTGTTGTGCCCAAGACAGACAATGCTCAGTTAAAAGTTCAATTTTTCTGGCCATTTAAAGGCAATTATTGGGTTATCGACTTAGCACCAGATTATTCGTGGGCGATTGTTTCGGATCCTAAACGTAAAACATTATGGATATTGTCGCGTAATAAAATAATGGATACTGAACTGTATAACTCTTTGATAGAAAAATTAGAAATTAAAGGGTTTGAAAAGAATAAAATCATAAAAATGAAACAAGAATAATAAACTGTAAATTTTCGAGCGATAAAAGTAATTTTTGATTCAAAAATTACTTTTTTTATATCATATTTATATCAATTCGAATAAATTAGCATTTTATTGAAAATAAAAATTGCAATATGCTATCATAATGATTGAAAAATATCTACTTTTGTAGACAAATGTATGTTTAAAAACATGTAATGTGTCATTGGAAATAAAAAATAAGGTTTATGGAATCGATTTGTAAATACAATAAACCAGATTGTTATGGGGCTAAAGAGCTTGAGTTTTTACTTGAGCTAAGTTCGTTATTGAGTAATAAAGACATAAATTTAGATGATGTAATGGGTCTTTTGGCCAGTCATTTGAATGCAGAACGAATTATTTTGACGATTTTGAATCGCGAAAATTCAAATATTGTTATTGAAGGAACTTTTGGAATAACTGAGAAGGAGAAAAAACAGGCGGTGTACCACGTTGGTCAAGGTATTATTGGAAATGTGATACAGTCTGGCGAAACGATTCAAATCTCAAAGATTGGTCAGTCGCGTGAGTTTTTAACCTAACGCATGCACCCACAGCTATTGACCGAAAAGACGTGTCGTTTATCTGCACACCAATACGTTACAAGGATCAAATTATTGGAACGCTAAGTTTTCACAAGGTGTACAAAGGCGAAGTATCCTTTGAATATGATGTTCGTTTGCTAAAGATTGTGGGCTCGATGGTGGGTAGAACTATGCGTCGCAGACAAGAGTACGCCGAGGAGTTGGAGCAATTGCAAAATGAAAACAGAGACTTGAGAGGCGTACTTCGGAATCGTATTTTGCCGGATAAAATTAAGGGCAATTCGAGCAAAATGAATGAGGTTTTCTCGCTTATCGAAAGTGTTGCCACAACGGATGCTACTGTACTGATACGAGGTGAGAGTGGGGTAGGTAAGGAGTTGGTGGCAGATGCCATTCATTACAATAGTTTGCGAAAAAACAAACCATTTATAAAAGTAAACTGTACTGCTTTGCCTGAAAGTTTGATAGAAAGTGAACTGTTTGGACACGAAAAAGGCTCATTTACAGGCGCAAGTATGCAGAGGATAGGTCGCTTTGAAGCAGCCAATGGAGGAACAATATTTTTGGATGAGTTTGGTGATATTCCAGCATCCACTCAAGTAAAATTGTTACGGGTGTTACAAGAGCGTGAAATAGAAAGAGTAAGAGGAATCAAGCCCATCAAAGTGGATGTGCGGATTTTGTGTGCCACCAACAGGAACTTGGAAGACTTGATTGGCAAAGATCAATTTCGTGAGGATTTATATTATCGTATCAATGTTTTCCCGGTTTATATTCCGGCATTGCGTGAGCGAATTAATGACATTCCGGTGTTGGCCGACTTTTTCATTGATAAATTCAACAAGCGTCATGGAAAAGATATAAAAAGGATAACTGCTTCGGCAATTGGTACTTTGATGGTTTATCATTGGCCTGGAAATATTAGGGAATTAGAAAATTGCATTGAACGTGCGTGTATTTTGAGCACCGATCAGGGAATAAGAACGTATAATTTGCCGGCTTCGTTGCAGACTGCGGCCACTTCGGAAACGATGCAATCGGGTTCGTTGGATTTTATCCTTGATAAAATGGAAAAGCAGATAATTATGGATGCGCTTATTGCCATTAAAGGGAACAGTGCTAAGGCGGCCGATCAACTTGGTATTACTGAACGAATGATGGGTATCAGAATACGTAAATACGATATTGATGCTAAGCGGTTTAAGGTTTAGACTGAATGCTAATGTCCTGAATGTAAACAAGAACTCCCTGACCGTCAGTTGACGGAGAGCTAAATTAGTCTATTCTCTTAAAACTTATTTTTATGGAAGGTATTAAAGACATACAATACAAAAGTAACTCCGATTCCCCTTTAGGGGTTGCGGGTTCTTTAGATACTAGACGCATTGAATTTTTATTTTGTGATTTTGAAAATCCATATCATCTGACATTATTGGTTAGTTTAACAAATGAGTATATGACCGATCTGATGGGAGACTCGGTGACATTGACCAAATTACAGCAGTTGCGATTAGTTGACGGACTTGCAAACCACCCTGCGGCACTGGTACTTTTCACAAGTGTAATCATACGTTTCGATTTCAACTGTGGCATTTCCGAGATCAGTTCTCTGAGTTCAGGGTCTGCCGATTCCGGTTTTTCCAGATCACCATGTCCTTTTCCACGTCCCAGCACAGGCATTGCAGTAAAAGAAGGAAGACCTGCATCCGAAAGAGCCAACTTTGTCTCGGTCATTTTGGTAATGCGTAGTATTGCTAATATTAGTTTCATACTTCTTGTTTTTTGTTGTTTACTTAATGCGATATTACTCCCTTCGGTCGTGATATAAGCTTTGCTGACATGATTTTGTGATATGAGCTTTTCGATTATAAATATCATTCGAAGAATAATATCTGTTTAATATCTCACGAAGTTCATTTTATACCTCTTTTATACCACTCGAAATTGTGTAGCTTTCTTCTACTTTGGTAACAAAAATTTTACCATCACCAAACTGACCTTTTTCGCCTGTGCGGGCTGCTTCTACAATGGTTTCAATTACAAAATCTTTATCTTTTTGCGGAATAGTGATCATCAACAAATCTTTTGGAAGTTCATCGTAAGTTACATTCCTTACTTTGATACCAGGTTGTTTACCACGACCAAATACTGCTAATTTAGTTACTGCTGGAAAACCTTCGTCGAACAACGCTTTCATTACTATTGCCGCTTCTCTGGACGAACAATTGCTGTTAATAAATACATAATGTTTAATTTTTTAGGGTAATAGCTAATTTCCAATTTTTTTTAAGGAAACAAGAGGCGAAGTAATCGAAATGTGTACTCGTTTACTCGTCAACTTGTTTACTAAGTATTAGTTCATAATTTCAAATCCTACCAATAATTCTTCAAGCGCTTGCATTTCTAGCGGTTGTGGAATTACAAACATTTGGTTGTCGTTGATTTTTTTTGCCAATGAGCGCTATTCGTCAGCTTGTGCATGAGTAGGAGCATGGTCGATAACTGTTTTACGGTTGATCTCAGCATGTTGAACCATGTTTCCGCGAGGGACGAAGTGGATCATTTGAGTTCCTAACTGACGATCAAATTCTTCAATTATGTTAGCTTCGTTGTCAACCTTACGCAAGTTACAAATTAGTCCACCCAAACGAACTGTACCTACTTTACCAAATTTAGAGATAGATTTACAAATGTTGTTGGCAGCATACATGGCCATCATTTCGCCCGATACCACAATGTAAACTTCTTCTGCTTTACCATCACGAATTGGCATCGCAAATCCACCGCAAACAACGTCACCCAATACGTCGTAGCATACATAATCAAATTCTTTGTCAGCATCGTAAGCACCAAGTTGCTCCAATAAATTGATAGAAGTAATGATACCACGACCGGCACATCCTACACCCGGTTCCGGACCACCCGATTCTACATAACTGGTTCCGTGGAAATCTGGTTTCATTACATCATCCAAGTCAATGTGTCCAATACAGTTTTTTGAGCTAATCCGTGTAGAAGTAAACCGGTTGAATCGGCCTTAGGGTCGCAACCCACTACCATTACTTTTTTTTCCATTTCAGATAAACCAGCTACTATGTTTTGAGTGGTTGTGCTTTTGCCAATTCCACCTTTTCCGTAAATCGCAATTTTTCTCATCTTTTTTTATATTTTAAATGAATAACTAATGTGTTTCAAATTCTGTATCTATTTTTTATCGAACTTGAAACCACTTATTCATTTACCGTGCCATTAACAAATTTGAGTGTTTTTAGGATGTCGATATTTGAAGTTAATTCATTTAAATAGTGCTAAATAAAAATTTTGTTTTTTCTTCAAAAATTGCATTCGTAGTTAAATGCAGTCTGTGTTATAAACCATAAAACCTACCAGAATGTAGGTAAATAGTCTTAAAATGTATGGAAATGTCGGTTTCGGTATGAACTTCATTACGCCTTTAGTATGGCTTATGAAAGGTGTGGAGTTACCTGCACTCTGTGCTGCGGTTGATGGTTGGGGAGAGGGGTCTTGGTAGGCAGTGAATCTACACTGACAAAGGGAAATAGAGTTTTTTAGCTAAAAAACAGCGTCCTACGTATCGAAAATTTAGTCTGAGCACTCAGTCGAACCGTCCGAACATTTGGAAACCTTGTCTGAGGAATCAGTGGAACTTTACGAAGATTTCTGATTTTTCAAGAATTGCAAATAGAATATTAAAATTTGCTTATCCAATTCTGCGTCATCTTTTTTCTAGTTAATATCATCTTGCTTTTTAAAACTACTGCGATTGAGTTAATTCAAAATGTCTATATGATTAATTCTTAACATATCTATATTACAGTAATATAACTCACACAGAAAAGAAACATAATCTTCACTTTTATTTTACTGAAATGAATTTCATTTGAAACCTCAAAGTAACACAACAATCCTAATTTTACCCTTTATTTTTGAATATTCATATTAAACAAATTAAGGTAAATGGAAACAAGATTACTTAAGCCATTAACTGTGGCTCTCTTACTTGTAGGTGCAAGTTTGGTTCAACCAACTGCTGCTCAAAGTTATTTGACAGGTGATTTTCACCAGCACACTACCTATACAGATGGTAGTTACACGATTGGACACATGATGTCCAAGAACAATCAGTTTGGACTACAATGGTGGGCCAACAGCGAACACGGTGGTGGTTTTACTACCAACGCACGCTTAACAGGTACTGATACCGGAAATACGGTTTATTGGGATAGTTATGTACCCAATCCTATTATTGGTACAAATTCCATGTCTAGTGGTCATCAGAAAATGTGGCGTTGGCAGATGCTTCGCGACAGTTCTTTCGTTCAAATTCTGAAAGCAAGATTACTTTACCCATCGAAACTGATTCTTCAAAGCTACGAAATGAATGTTCCGGGACATGAACATGCTAGCATGGGGCTTATTAACAATCAGTTCTTGGCAACGCCTAACTGTAATCCTATTGCAGAATTCGAATTTAAATTTGATAATAGCGATACCGATTTAGCAGGTGGAGTGGCTCAAGGTTGGACAAAAAGTGTATTGACTGGTCATGAAAAAACAATCGAATCACTAACTTGGTTGCAGACCAATTATCCTACAACCAGTTATATGGTACCGGCTCACCCTGAACGTAAACAACAAACATCAGGCGGTTATACTATAGCCAGTTTCCGCAATATGAACAATGCAGCTCCTGATGTTTGTTTCGGATTCGAAAGTATGCCGGGGCATCAGAAAGATGGTGGTCGCGGAGGATATTCTTCATCAGCTGTTGGTGGTGGCTCTTTTGGTGGAACAGGTTATTTCTCAGCTATAATTGGTGGTTTGTGGGATTCTATGTTATCAGAAGGTCGTCATTTCTGGTTGTTT
>JBBSDM010000040.1:0-28041 GCA_038249445.1 Bacteroidales bacterium | reverse complement strand
TATTTTTATTTTGGTAGAACAAAAATAATCAACTTTTTTATCATTTCCTCTTCCGAGTTCCGTTCGGACTACGTCCTTACTACACTCGGAAGAGGAATAATGCTATCAATAACGTTATGAAACTGTACACTTATTCGTAGAATTAGTGAAATTAGTGGTTTAAACTCTTTTTAGCAACAAAAGATTGTTTTTTTGAACTACGAATTACGCCAATGACACGAATTATTATTTCTTATTCGTAGAATTAGTGAAATTAGTGGTTTAAACTCTTTTTAGCAACAAAAGATTGTTTTTTTGAACTACGAATTACACCAATGACACGAATTATTGTTGTATAACTCGTTGAACCTAATATCTTCTTTTTCGTTGAATTAGTGAAATTTGTAGTTTAAAATCTATTATATCTTAGTCGTTTGTTATGTATTTAGATACCTTTTGTAAGTCAAGCTCTTTTCTCCAAAATTTATCAGTATCCCCAGTTGCACATTAGTTGCTTTGAGATAATTAATAATCTGAGCTTCATGTTCAGGTAAAAGCTGTGAAACCGCTTTAATTTCAACAATTATATCATCGTAACAGAAAAAGTCTGCCACAAAGGTCTTTATCAGTTTCCTTTTTTTGTAATAAATATCAATAGGTGCCTGCGGTAAAAATGGAATTTCCCGTTCATTTAATTCAATTTCTAGTGCCTCCTGATACACCGGTTCAACAAATCCCCTGCCTAAAGTAGAGTGAACTTCCATTGCTGCACCTACGATTTCGAAAGACTCCTTTTTATAGAGTATGTTTTCATTCATAACAACATGTAAGTTTAAAAGACAGATATATTATGATGACCATGTTAGTTGTTTCACGGATTTGGAATACTCAATCCTTAATTCGCTTAACAAAGATATATTATTTTGTTTAATTGGCAAGGATTGATGAGTTATATTTACTTGATATGATAAGCCCCATTGCTTTTACTTTAGTTTTATATCAAAATTAAAACCATAATACTTTTTATAGTAATCATTATATTCATTCGGCTTGATGTGGGTATCTGAAAAATAATATAAAACGGGATGTGGCCTTTTCTTCCTATCGATTAAATCGTATAAAACATATTTTGGACCTATGGTATAAGGTATCGATATAGGGTCAACCGCAACAATACCAGTAACACCTTGATGATTTAGTTTTTGCAGAAGTTCTAATCTATTATCTACCGTTAGGGCATATCGCTTTGCAGAGATTGTATCGGAGTATAAATTGAATAGCATAATACAAATTAGAAATCCTAAACCAATATTTAGCATGAAGTTCATTAACTTGCCATTAAAGAAAGTAGATTTGAAATAACCAATGAAAAAAGCATGAAAACAAATAAAGAGCATGGTGAAAAATACGATAGGTGTATAATTTCGTTGAATACCAAAACCACTCCAGAGGTAGACACTAGGAAATATAGACAATAAAACGTAAATGACATACGCCCCAAAAGTATACATCAACAACTTTTTATATTCTACATTCAGCACTAATTTTGTTTTTGAAGTCTTAAGACCAAGACTCAAAAATAACAGGGCTAATAAAAAATAGTAGGGAATATAAAAAGTAAGCTGATAGTAAAACTGACTCAATGCATCTAGGTATCCAGAAAAATAACCAAAAAAACTGGTAGGAGTTTTAAAATCATCCATCATGATTCTGATATAATTTCCCGGAGCAATTAGAACAAAAACAAAACAAACAGAAACAATAAGTCCTATAATAATTATTTGCCGAATACGGGTATCACGCCAGATTACCTTTATATCAAAGTGATGTATATTTAAGTAGTATATCCCATTAAAAAATAAAGTTACTAAAACAATGGGAGAAAAAGCTTCCTGCCCCCCACCTAATAATAAAGCCACTATAACTAATCCAATCCAAGGGATGAACTTCAAATTTGGTTGATTTACCAAATACAGAGTAATCAACAACATGGGAGCCAATAAGTAATAATCCATAGCACACAACCAATTAAATACGGCAAAATCAATATTGGTCAACACATAGAGGTTATAAAATAGGATCACAAGATTTGCAATCAAAAAACTAGATGTATTTTTAAAAACTGACTTAGCAACATACCAGCATAGACTTACCCCAATACCCCAAAATAAAACCGGTAAATACCTGTGCTCATTAGAAACAATAATCAATTTAGAATACAGATATACTTTGCCGTAACTTATAAACCGTCCGGACCGACTACTATAAAAATACTTTACAAATTCGGTCATACTCATTTCCTTTGCTCTCCACAGAAAATGCAAATCATCAAAATGCAAGCGGGAGTAAAACGCTAACATGAGATAATACAAAAGAAACAGGATATTCAAGATACAAAGCAACAAGATTGTTTTATCCGAAACTACTTTTTTAAAACTGATTTTAGTCATAATTATTCTATTGTAGATACTAAATAATGTCGTGGTTTATTGATTAGAAATTCGATCGATTAAAATTTATGAAAATAAATGTCCGCAAAGTAAATACAAAGAAACGGGTCTCTTTTTCAGTTACTTTGAAAATCAGAACACAAAGAAAAATTGGCATATGTTTTTCTTTGTGTTTAAAATATCGACCATGAATAGGACTTTGCTCTTAATTCTTTAATCTTTAATCTTTTGTCTTGGTTCTTGGCTCTCAATAATAATTCCCAGTAGCACATAACCGCACAAAATAAATAATACCAATCAGCACCTGAATACCATAAACAGAGAGTAATAAACTATTTTTTAGCGCTTTACCATGTTGCTTGAAATCTGTCAACAAAGCCATGAGCGAAACAAAGAAACAAATCCATGTGCAAATAACTATTTGCCAGTAGAAATTACCATGTGTTGCTCTGGGTCCTGTTTCGGCAATAAATAGATAAATAAAGGCCGAAACGATAAATGAGAGTGCAGAAAACCAAAACAACTGGCTTTTTCTAACGTCATTGAAATTCAACACAGCATAGAGAATGGGGAAAAACAATGAAAAAAGCAGAGCGTATGGCATTGGCCATAGGTCGAGGAAAAGCGGACTGCTATAAAATGGTTGAAAAATGACAGAGGATTTCTCGGCACTAAACGGATCCTTGGTCAGATAAATAGACCAAAACTCCAGTGCTAGGAAAAACAAGCCAATGATTACCGGTAAAATTCCTTGCCAGAATTCTTTTTTAAACTTGTATTTGATGAGCAATAACAGAGGATATACGCTCACAAAAACAAAGAAATAGCTCGGTTTTATAAATACATTCAGAAAAATCAGCAGCAAAATCCAATTATTCCGTTGCGCATTATACTGTATCAATTGCTTGTACGACTGTTCGAAAAGCAGCAAAGCAAAAGGAAATACAAAAAGCACAGTAGAATTGTGCCAGACATTGGGCACAAAGTTACCAATGTACATATACTTATCCAACGAATAGCTAGGGATAGGAATGGCAAAAACAAAAAGTAAGCTTAGGGCTAGTGTTACGGATACCCAATAGTGGGTAGTAAGCCCTTTTTGTAAATTTACCAGTGAAACGATTTTCCGTTGCGACCAGGAAAATCTATAGGTAGTTGCTGCTGCCAAAAGCAGACATAAGCTAATTTCAGAAAAACGAATGTTGCCACTAAATAGCGAGAAAATATTCACCAACCAGTAGAAAACGAAATTGCCAGAAGTAGGTTGAACACCACTTAACATGTCGCGTGCAAAAGCAGCATGTTCACGCATATCGTTATACCCATTGGGGATGGCTGCTAGTACCATCAAATAAGCTACACTTAAGAACAAGAATACAACAAAAAGTGTCGCTTTATTTTTTCTCTCCATTCTGTTTAAATTATTATTTTTTAGTACATGACAAAAAAAATGGAACGCAAAACTTGTCCGTCAACTGACGGAATACGCTAATAAACACAAATTGAAGATACTCACTTGCTGCATAAATAAAAACCTCACTTTAGAGCCTGTTATTCGACTATACGCACCAGAAGTCGACAAATAAGCAGCATTTATATTAATTAAATTTCAATAATCTTATATTAAAATAGAAATATCTGATTTGCGATTATTTGCGTGTTTTGAGTTAAATGTCTAAATTTTAATTGCATTCTGTGTTTTTGTCATGTACTAATTATTTGCAAAGAATTCGTTTATTGTTTGAATTATTCTTTCAACCTGAGCCTCTTCCAATTCGTAGAACAAAGGTAACCGAACCAAGCAATCGGCAAAATGATCGCAATGGGGCAACACTTCTCCTTTGTATTTATCGGTATAATAAGGGCTGCTGTGTAAGCTCAAGTAGTGAAATACAGATAAAATTTCATTTTGTTTTAAAAACGCAATAAAGCGGGTACGTTCATCTAAGGATTTACAAACTAAATAGAACATGTGCGCATTATTGGTGGCATAAGCTGGCAAGGTTGGCAACGAAAAGAATCCTTTATCGGCTAATGGTTTCAAGCTCAGATAATAACTATTCCAAAGTTTTTTTCGTCGGAGTTGGATATCTTTCAGATTTTCTATCTGCGCCCACAGAAAAGCTGCAATCACTTCGGAAGGTAAAAACGAAGAACCGGTATCCATCCAACCGTATTTATTTACTTCACCACGAAAAAACTCGGCACGATTAGTTCCTTTTTCCCAAATTATCTCCGCACGATGAACAAATCGCTCATCGTTAATGGCCAACATACCCCCTTCACCCGAGATGATATTCTTTGTTTCGTGAAAAGAAAAAGCAGCCAAATGACCGATGGAACCCGTAGGGACGGGTTGCGACCCGTCACTACAATAATACGAATCCACTGCCTGAGCAGCATCCTCCACCACCAATAAGTTATATTTATCGGCAAGAAACATGATTTTCTCCATATCGCAAGCCACCCCTGCATAATGAACAGGAACAATCACTTTAGTTCGAGGAGTGATAAGTGCTTCTATTTTATCAGCATCAATATTGGGATGATGGGCATAACTATCGGCAAAAATAATGGCAGCTCCCTGACGAACAAAGGCTAATGCAGTAGAAACAAAAGTATAGCTGGGGATAATCACCTCATCGCCCGGTTGGATATTGCAAAGCAAAGCTGCCATTTCCAGCGCATCGGTACATGAAGTGGTGAGCAGGCATTTTTTAAAACCAAAATGCTCTTCAAAATACTGTTGGCATTTCTGTGTAAACATGCCATTGCCCGAAATTTTACCACTATTTACTGCTTCGTAAATATAATGAGTTTCTTTACCGGTGAGGTAGGGTTTGTTAAAAGGAATCATAACCAAAAATGATATATGTTTGTAATTGTTTGAATAGAGAATCCAGATTTTTCGTAGAAACGACAAGCAACAGTGTTTTCCATTTGTGTGGGAACCTCCAGTTGATATATATGCTTCGAAAGCAAGTCATTGACACAAGCATTTATCAGACTGCTTCCATAACCCTTGCCTTGGGTTGTTTCCGACACGGCAAATAATCCGATACGACCTACATTGTCAGTAATTTTAAGGGTAACCATTCCCATTATTTTTTCCGATTCTGTGACTACAAAGATCTTATCAGCAATTTCTTTTTTCAAGGATCGGGTTATCCATATAGAATACAAATGATAGAAATCCTCTTTATCAAAACCATTATCTAAATGAAAACGAGAATATGTTCCGCTTAAACACGCCAAAGTTGTAAAATCTTTGGTTAGGTCAGATCCTTCATATTCGCGGGCAATGCTTCTAGAAGAATCCAAGTCGCTGATTGTTTTTGAATATAAACACTTCTGGTCTGCCAAATGACCATTAAATTGTTCCAACAAGGGCTTTTCGAAGTATAAATTTTCATTTCCAAAAACATATATCAATTGATATCCTTCCGCTTTCGACTCTTCTAATAGCTGAATCATCTCCGCTTCAAAAGCTGAATAGTAGAATAACTGACCAATTTTTTTTCCAAAGAATTGCGAATCCCATTCGCAGTATTGAACCTTCATAGTTTACTTTTAAATCTACACGTTACATCTATCCTTCACAATAAATACAGGACGTTGTTTCACCTTTTCAAACATCCGACCAATATACAAGCCCAATATTCCTAATACAAAAAGTACAAAACCTGACAAAAACCACAATGACAAGATCAAAGTGGTAAAACCCAACACCTGAATGTGACCAGTTAGATACATTACAACGTAAACTAGTGCAACTAAAACAGACAGCAAGGTAATTGTAAAGCCGACCTTTACTGTCAAACGCAGCGGTTTATCTGAAAAGCCCATAATTGTATTCATAGCTAACCTAAAGAGTCCTTTAAAACTATAAGTGGACTTGCCTTCGAATCGGTTAGCATGTTCTACTGGTAAATAGTATTTACGGAAACCTACCCATTGTACCATAGTAGGAAAAAAGCGAATCTGATCGTGCATTGATAAGATAGCATCAATTACACAACGATTATAAATCCCATA
This sequence comes from Bacteroidales bacterium, assembly GCA_038249445.1. Lineage (GTDB taxonomy): Bacteria > Bacteroidota > Bacteroidia > Bacteroidales > Paludibacteraceae > Paludibacter. Next base: position 21,577 of record JBBSDM010000040.1, on the reverse strand, counting down.
ATTAGCTACAGAGGCATCTTGCTTGGTGTCCGTCAGGTAACTGAAGAGCCTGTAGAATAAATGCGAAAATAGTTTTTTGAAAACAGAATCATTGCGTTCGGTACGCTGTGCAAATACCGAGTCATACCCTTCTAATGCTTTGTGATACAAATTTGGTATCTCATCCGGACGATCCTGTAAATCGCAGTCCATTACCACTATCCATTCGCCTGCAGCAAAATTAAGACCAGCTGTGATAGCATAATGTTGTCCAAAATTACGACTAAGATTCAAACCTTTCACCCGACTATCTCTGGCTGCCTCTTTTTCAATCTCCCCCCACGAATTATCGGGCGAAGCATCATTGATCAGAATAATCTCAAAATTTTCGGTAATGGGTAAAAGGTTTTCTTTTATCTGTTTCACTAATTCGGAAACTATGTTTTCGGAACGATATACGGGCGAAATGACTGAAATGTGTATATTCTTTTGCATGGAATGATAGTTATGAGTGTGTTAGTGAGCGGTAAGAGGTAAGCACCAAGCAATTAGAAGTTATATAAGTTTGTAAGTTAGAAGTCAATGTCTTCATTTTTCATTTTTCATTAAAATAATTGGTTCTTTGATTCTATATTTTGACCGCTCTCCCCGCTCTCTCCAAAGGAGAGAGAGCCGTAGCAGTGCAATTCTTAAATGTACCACAATAAATAGAACGGGTCTTTTGTCTTTTATCTTTTGTCTTGGCTCTTGATTCTTAGTTCTTGACTCTCTACTCTTTCGCCTGTCCACTTGTAATTTCTTTAATTGTAAACTGCGGTTTCTTGTTTACATTCATATAGGTTCTACCAAGATATTCGCCTGTGAGACCTAGAAATAGTAACATTAAACCACCCAGAAACAATTGTACCACGGCTAATGTAGTCCATCCCTCTACTACATTCCCATTAATATAGTAGTCGACGAGATAATACAGTATTAATCCGAATCCGGCTAGTGAGCAAATAAGTCCGATTAAGGAGGCCAGACGCAGCGGTACAACCGAGAAAGTAGTTATATTTTTAAGAAAAACGGATATTGAGCGTGATAAATTAAAATTACTGCTCCCTTTATAACGTTTGTGGTGTTCAATATCTATTTGAAATACATTATCTGTCACCCAAAGAATCAGACCGTCGATATAGGGATATGGACCCTCGTATTTTATAATTTCATCAACGATATCTTTTGTAAACAGCTTATAAGGCGACAAATAGATATTCTTGGGCTTATTCATCATCCACTCCGATATTTTGCCATTAAACCAGCTCCCTAAATTCTTCCACAGAGCCTGTTCACGTTTCTCGAAATTACCGTAGCACACGTCGGAATTACTATTTTTACACGCTTCGTAAAGCTTGATAATATCGTAGGGCGAATGTTGTAAATCGTCATCCATAATTACTGCATACTTTCCTTTAGCATAATTCAAACCGGCCAACAAAGCATTATCTTGTCCGCAGTTCTTACGCAAATTCAGTCCCAATACCTGAGCATATTTGTCAGACAGTTGCTCAATTACAGCCCAACTATTATCAGGACTTCGATCGTTGACCAATATTAGTTCGTAAGCAATGTCTTTTAATGCATCATTTATCTGATAACATAGTTCTTCTAAGTTTTCGGCACTATTGTAAACCGGAATAACAATACTTATTTCAATCATTTGTAATCTCAATTAGAATATCTTTATCAATAGAAATAATTTTATAATTGACGTTCAAGCTATCCAACATGGCTAAAAACGTTGTTTCATTAAACCTAAACTCTTCCGATCCCTTCCCCACACTGGCCGATTTACGAGCAATATAACCAATTACTCCCTTTGCCAACGACAAATTTTTTATAGGTTCAGAAATTATTACCTGCTTCGATACAGCAATCATCCTATTAACTATATCGGCACTTTTATCTTTAAAATGATACAACGATCCCATCATCACACAAGTATCACATGTATCAAAGTTGTCAAAAGTTTCAATATCCTTCACTATTGCATTGTGTCCCGCATTGATTGCATTTTTGACAAACAGAGGATTTATGTCATAGCCTTTCCAGTTAATTCCTATTTTCTGGCAATGCTCAGCAATGCAAATATCTCCAAAACAAAGTTCCACAACAGAATTTGTATCAGGTTTTATCAATTCGTTTATTTTGCAAAACCTCTTTTTATACTTGCCTAAGTACAAAATGCACATCAATAATCGATACAGATAGATGTTACTGTAAATTATACTTTTGGTCATAAATACAAATAGTTACGAGTTAATAAGTTACAAGTTTTTTTCAAAATTACTTATTGATATTTAAACTGAAACAAAATCAACATTTAACGGTTACAATAGTACCAATAATAATCAACACCAATCCTACTACTTTGCCAATAGTAAAAGTCTCGCCTAGAAAATAAATAGCCAACAGAAAAACGATAGCTGGCGCTAAACTCATAAATGGATATGCTTCAGTAATCTCGAACTTAGACATGGCGGCCATCCAAAACAACGATGCTACAAATGCTGATGCAAATCCGGAAAGAATAAAGGGGTCAAAAACCAATCGTATTAAAGCTCCAAACTTATTCACAAGTCCTGTTTCGGGCAAAGTAAAATGAATACCCGAAATTCTCCATTTCATAATTAATTGTCCGTAGACCGTAAAAAGAAGTGTTGCGAAAATATAAAGATATCTCATCGTTCAAAATTTAGAAATTATTGCTGTTTAGTTACAAGTTGCAATTTACAAGTATTTAGTTATGACAAGTTTCTACGAAACAAACTCTATATAATAATTTTAGCCTAATCACTATCTCTGATGAGATGTATACATTTCGGATTATACTCCAAAGTCCGTCAGCTGATGGATTTGGAGTGATTTTATTTATTTTTTGTTTCAATTGGCAACAAAGATAGTTTTTTTTAGTATCATTGACAAGAATTTGCAAAGCTACTTTTAAGTCTATCAATAGTCAGTTAACCCCTATCGACAAACCGTTTCTTACGTATCTTTGCAAATTCTAAACACCGTTGCGCATTAGCCCGATGTGAACAATCGTATTCTTATGCTGTTTCTAAATTATTATATCCTCGTTTATGTCGAAATCCGCTATCGCAACCAATCAATTAGCAACTGAAAATATTGGCAAACTCATTTGGACTTACTCTATTCCCGCCATTGTTGGAACAGTGGTAATGTCTCTGTATAATATTGTGGATCGAATATTTATTGGTCAGGGTGTAGGACCACTGGCTATTTCGGGGCTTGCGCTTACTTTTCCTTTTATGATATTGCTCATGGCTTTCGGTATGCTGGTAGGTGCCGGATCGGCTGCACGGATCTCCATCACTCTGGGCGAAAATAACACAGAGAAAGCCGAAAAAATTCTTGCCAATGCACTGACTCTTACTTTAATAATTTCTGGTTCAGTCATTATTCTCTCGTATATCTACATGAGTGACGTGCTTCAACTTTTTGGCGGAACACAAAAAACAATTCAATATGCCGAAGAATTTATGCGCATCATTATCCCTGGCGCAATATTTTCGGCACTAAGCTTCGGGTTCAATAATATCATGCGAGCATCGGGGTATCCTCAAAAAGCGATGTACACCATGATCATTTGTGCCATTATAAACGTAGTGCTCGATGCGATATTTATTTTTGGTTTTCATTGGGGCATAAAAGGTGCTGCAATGGCCACCAACATATCTTATCTGGTAGGTACAATATGGGTGTTGTCACACTTTATGCAAAAGAATTCGAACCTAAAGTTTCATGCTAAGAATTTCAGATTAGAAAAAGATATTGTAATATCGATTGTAAGCATTGGATTATCTCCCTTCAGTATGCAACTGGCTACCAGCTTTGTATATGTGCTGGTCAATTCTACGCTATTGCATCAGGGTGGCGATTTAGCCATTGGTGCATTTGGAATCATCAACAGCGTAAATACCTTGATAGTAATGGTTATCATTGGTTTAAACCAGGGGACTCAGCCAATAATCGGGTATAATTTTGGAGCTAAGAATTACGACAGAATGTTTAAAACCTTGAAATACGGAGTAATTATCGGTACTTGTATTACCACATTTGGCTTTCTGATTGGAACATTTCTTCCCCATTTTATGGCTTCACTTTTTACACGAGACATCGAACTACAGAATATTGCTGCCAAAGCACTTCATATTTCAGTCACCATGTTTCCCATTATTGGGTTACAAATTGTAGTCACCAACTTTTTCCAATCCATAGGCAAAGCAAAAATATCTATTTTTCTAAGCCTGACCCGACAATTTCTTTTTCTGATACCGTGCTTACTGCTTCTGCCCAACTTTTATGGCCTAAACGGTGCCTGGATGGCAATGCCGGTTTCGGATGGATTATCCACTGTGGTTACTGTTATTACTATTTATTTCTTTGTGAAGAAATTCAAACGAAAAAATATTGAAACACCCTGAAAACAAATAAAGAAGAAAAACCATGCGGCTTTTCTCCTTTATAATTAGATAACTGGAAATTTGGTTGATGAGAAATTAGTTTTACTTGTATTGCAAAGTACTAAAATCTTATTTTTGAACCAATACCCATGCATCCGGAAAACGGTTTGCAATTTCTTTGATACGGACATGCGCTTGATTGTAATCATTGAACGATGCAATCAGTAATCGATACATTCCTTTTTCATTTACTACAATGATAGATTTATTACCCTCGGCGTTTAATGTACTTTGTAAACCCTTAGCGTTTTCTTGTTTTGAAAAACTACCCACTACAACGTGGTACTTGTATTTCAATGCATCAGCATTTTGACCATCTACTAACGTAAAACTTTCGTTACGCGTAACTTCTTTCTCGTAAACAACAGGTGTTGATTCAGCCTGATTGGCTACTACTTGATTAGAACTAGCTGCCTTTGGTGCAGTAGCTTCAACATTTGCCCCTGATGGGATAGTTGCAATCTTTTGTTTTGTTTTACATGATGTAGTTGCAAGTACAACAAAACCTAGCGCAATAATTAATCGGATTGAATTGTTCATAAAGATTTAATTATTTAAAATTGATTGATGAATGAATAAAAGTAAAACGTTTTGAATTTAATTTCATTATTTATTATTAACTTTGTAATTCAACTATGAAACTATTTCCATGAGAATGTCTCTTTTCGACTACAAAGATGATAAGAAAATTGAAACGAACCAAATCAAAACATTCTTTTTACAAAAAAATAAGTCTTTCTTAAAACAAAATGGACAGAAATAGCGTTTAGGAGGTATTGAAACAGAACTTATACATTTTATAAACATATAAAAAACACTACAATCATGAAATTTTCATTGCCAGAATTACCGTATGCACACAATGCATTGGAACCAATAATCAGCGAAAAAACAATCAGTTTTCATTACGGAAAACATCACCAGACTTATGTTACCAATTTGAATGGATTGGTAGTAGGAACAGAATTTGAGAATTCGGATTTGGATGCCATTGTAAAAAAAGCGGATGGACCAATGTTCAACAACGCTGCTCAGATATGGAATCATAATTTCTATTTTCTTTCATTAACACCTAATAAAGGTTCGGTTCCAAGCGAAAAACTGGGAAAGGCTATAGACGCTGCATGGGGATCGTTGGATACTTTCAAAACTGAGTTTAATAAAGCTACCATATCGGTATTCGGATCGGGATGGGGATGGCTTGTAGCCGACGCTAACGGAAAACTGTCGATTGTAAAAGAAAGTAATGCCGGCAATCCGATTACACGTGGATTGACTCCGCTCCTAACCTTCGATGTATGGGAACATGCATACTACATCGACTATCAAAACCGCCGTGCCGACTATGTGGCTGCATTGTGGGATTTGATTGATTGGGATAAAGTTTCTGCTCGTTATTAAAAATCATACAGTTTCTAAAACTATTGTTTAAGCAATATCCTAAAATAACAAATTCATTAGAATTAGTTTGTTCCAGAAGCAAAGCCGAATTGAATAAATCAATTCGGCTTTGTTTATTTTTGAAACAATACTAAACTATATTTTAGCAAACACAATGTAATTATCTAAATTTATACTAATAAATACAATGAAACATTCATTTTCGTAAAAAATGTTTGTCGTTAGTATTGATATCTACTAAAAAAATTATCTTTGCACTCGAAAACTTACAAAAATAGAGTTTAAGCTGTATTGCTGATGAATAATCGGGATTATTTTTTAAACTAAAGACAGGTAAAAGGTATATGTTTCGATGGGCAATGCAAGTTGGGACTAACAAACAAAAAATAAAACTTAGAATAAAAAAAAATACTGATAATCATTAATAGAAAAAATGCGAATGAAAAACCTATCACTCATTTTAAACGCCGTTTTGGCAATTGCAGTTATAATTCTTTTTTGGTTGGTATTGGGAAATAAATCTTCCGAGGCCACTAAAAAAGCAACAACGGGAAAAGGAGTTATCAGTGTAGGTAAATTGCCTATAGCTTATATCAACATCGACTCTTTGTTATTAAATTACCAATTTGCAAAAGATGCAAATGAGGCGTTGACAAAAAGACAAGAAGAATCTCGTCTTACTATCAACACAAAAGCACGTCAATTGCAAACCGAGATGGGTGAATTTCAGCGTAAACTTGAGAACAATGCATTTTTGAGCCGTGAACGTGCAGAACAAGAACAAGCTCGGTTGCAAAAGAAGCAACAGGAATTGCAACAAATGGACGGCAAACTTAGTCAAGAACTAATGCAAGTTCAACAAAAAATGAGCGAAAGCTTGCGTGACACCATCACTAAGTTTATCAAAGAGTACAACAAAGACGGTAAGTACGAGATGATACTAAGCAACACTTCGAGCGACAACATATTGTGGGCTGCCAAAGGATATGACATTACTGCGGAAGTTACCAGAATACTTAACGAACGCTGCGAAAAGAAATAAGAAAAGCATTGTTTCAAAAGAAATTTTAAAACAAAAGCGCAATACTCGAAAGTGAGTGTTGCGCTTTTGTTTTTATGTCTTGGTAGTTACAGGTATTTGAGTAAGAAAAACTAAATAATATGGTTTGGTATTTTAGAACAATTGATAGAAAACAGATTTTAAATTGTCGCCCCATTTACGAGACGGACTTAAATAATTATTAAACTAGGTTTTATTCTCTTATCTATTATCCAATCCATAAATGCGGGTGGCTATTCATAAATGGGGTAGCAATTCAGAAATGCGGGTGACAACTCATAAATGGTATGGTAAACGCAAAGAAGACACTTTAAAGCCTACACACGGAAACAAATTAGTGGTTAGTGGCATGGTAGTTCTGGCAATATTTTACACGCTTAAACATAGAATAGAAAATTTTAAAACAAAACAGGCTGTCCGAAGTTCGAACAGCCTGTTTCTATATTTATTCAGATTAGAATTATGCTTCTGGAGTTTCTTCCACAGCTGGTGCTACAGGAGCTTCTTCTACAGCAACTGGTGCTACTACAGGAGCTTCTTCTACTTTAGCTTTCTTTTCTTTTTTTGCAGCAGCTTTTTCGGCAGCTAAATCCATTTTATCTTTCAAATCAGACAAAGATTGAATATCACCTAAGGTTGATTTTTCTACTGTTGAGGTAGAAGCAGCAACTACAGGGGCATCTTCTTTCTTAGCACGTTTTGGAGCTACCTTTTTAACTGGAGCTTCAGTAGCAGTGCTTTCGCCTTTTTCAGCACGTTTCACATCTTCGTGAATGCGACTGTGTGAAAGGATAATACGTTTAGCGTCTTTGTTGAATTCAATTACTTTGAAAGATAATTTTTCATCAACTTGAGCTTGACTACCGTCTTCTTTAGCTAAATGTTTTGGAGTTGCAAAACCTTCAACACCGTATGGCAATGAAACTACTGCACCTTTGTCCAACATTTCAACGATTGTACCTTCGTGAATGCTATCAACAACAAACATTGTTTCTAGTACATCCCATGGGTTTTCTTCTAATTGTTTGTGGCCTAAGCTCAAACGACGATTAGCTTTGTCGATTTCCAATACTTGAACATCGATTTCTGCACCAATTTGAGTAAATTCAGATGGGTGTTTTACTTTCTTAGTCCATGACAAGTCAGAGATGTGAATCAAACCATCAACGCCTTCTTCGATTTCAACAAATACACCGAAGTTAGTAAAGTTACGTACTTTAGCAGTATGTTTGCTTCCAGTTGCATAACGTTCTTCTATATTTTCCCATGGATCAGATTTCAATTGTTTGATACCTAATGACATTTTGCGTTCGTCGCGATCAAGAGTTAAGATAACAGTTGAAACTTCTTCTCCTACTTTCAAGAAATCTTGAGCAGAACGTAAATGTTGTGACCAGCTCATTTCTGAAACGTGGATCAAACCTTCAACGCCTTGTGCGATTTCAACAAATGCACCGTAATCAGCCATAACAACGACTTTACCTGCTACTTTGTCACCAACTTTCAGGTTTGGATCCAACGCATCCCATGGATGAGCAGAAAGTTGTTTCAAACCAAGAGCGATACGTTTTTTCTCATCATCAAAGTCAAGAATAACAACGTTCAGTTTTTGATCCAATGCAACAATTTCTTCTGGATGAGAAACACGTCCCCATGATAGGTCAGTGATGTGAATCAAACCGTCTACGCCGCCAAGGTCGATAAATACACCGTATGAAGTGATATTTTTAACTGTGCCTTCAAGTACTTGACCTTTTTGAAGTTTACCGATAATTTCTTTCTTTTGTAATTCAAGTTCAGCTTCGATAAGTGCTTTATGCGAAACAACAACGTTTTTAAATTCGTGGTTGATTTTGATAACTTTGAATTCCATTGTTTTGTTTACGAATACATCGTAGTCGCGGATTGGTTTCACATCGATTTGTGAACCTGGAAGGAATGCTTCGATACCGAATACATCCACAATCATACCACCCTTAGTACGACATTTTACAAAACCTTTTACAATTTCTTGAGTTTCAAGAGCTGCATTTACGCGATCCCATGAGCGAGTTGCGCGTGCTTGTTTATGAGAAAGGATTAATTGTCCTTTTTTATCTTCTTGGCTTTCGATGTAAACTTCAACTTTGTCGCCAACTGCTAAATCAGGATTGTAGCGGAATTCGCTCATTGGCACAACGCCATCTGATTTATAGCCAACATTTACAACTACCTCACGTTTGTTTATCAAAATTACTGTTCCTTCAACAACTTCTTTGTCTTTGATAGCGTTCAAAGTGTTGTCGTAAATTAATTCCAAATCAGCTTTAGAAGCAGCCGACATGGTGATACCATTTTCGTAAGCATCCCAATCAAAATCACCAGCAGGTACCGGTTTTGGAGCTTTTACTTTTGCTGCAGGAGCTTCTTCGATTACGATTTCTTCTACTGCATGAGTTTCAACTATAGTTTCTTCAACTACTGCTGGTGTTTCAACTACAGTTTCTTCAACTACTGCTGGTGTTTCAACTACAGTTTCTTCAACTACTGCTGGTGTTTCAACTACAGTTTCTTCAACTACTGTTGGTGTTTCAACTACAGTTTCTTCAACTACTGCTGGTGTTTCAATTACAGTTTCTTCAACTACTGTTGGAGTTTCAACTACAGTTTCTTCAACTACTGCTGGTGTTTCAATTACAGTTTCTTCAACTACAGCTGGAGTTTCAATTACGTTTTCTATTGCAGTTGGAATTACTTCTTCTGCAATGTTTTTGTTCTCTTCCATTTCTGAAAAATTGTTTTTTAATTACTAATAAATTAGTAGGTTAGACATTATGATGACTTTACAAATACGGGCGCAAAGGTACAAAAAGTTTATGAATCTGCATCCAATTAAGTCAATAATATTTTAGGATTGATTTTCATAAAAAAAGTGCTTAGAAAACAAATTCTAAAAACGCTCTAAATATATTTATTTACAAATACTTATACTCTTTTTTTTTGCTTCATGAGGAGAACAAAAATTTACTTTTTCGGTTTATGTTTCAGAGCCTGTTTAATAGCTTCCTTGGCCAGCGGTTCCATCACATCATACCCTTTAGCGATACAATGCACCCCGTCGTAAGTAAGTTCAGCCTTCATACCATGACGTTCATCAGCCATTGGAGTAAAATAGTCGAGATAAGTAAATCCTTTATTCTCACAATACAATTTAATCCATGCATTTAGTGTTACAATTTTCTCGGCTGGCTCTAGTCCGGGTTTCCACGGATAATCGTAAACTGGCAAAACCGACGAAAGCACCACGCGTATGCCGTTAGCAGCAGCTAATTCGGCCATCGAAGCCAGATTATCTTCAATCATTTCGAGTGTAGAAGACCCGGTATTTCCAGCGATATCGTTTGTGCCCGCCAAAATTACAACTACTTTAGGTTGAAGTGCAATTACATCCTGACGAAAACGAACTAACATCTGTGGAGTGGTTTGACCACTGATACCACGATTCACATAAGGGTTATCGGTAAAAAATTGGGGATGAGTACTTTTCCAGCCTTGTGTAATGGAATTGCCCATAAACACTACCCGTTTATCACTCTTGCCCGGAGCACCCAGCAAGGCATTATCGGCACGAAAGCGATTTAAATTAGGCCAATCCTGAGCATTGGAATTAAATACTGAGAGCAAAAATGCACACGTTAAAAGTGCTTTTAGCGTACAAAAATTCTTCATATTCGTTTATTTGATGATTTCAAGCTGCAAATTTAACGAAAACTATTTGATTTCCGACATTAATATTGTCTGAATAGGCAAATTTATATTGTTTTCATTTTTCAACATGCAATTCTGTATTCGTTTCCTAAATTTCCAACAGGTCATTTGGTTCAAACCCAACTGATCAGAATAATTATAGGACGAGAAATCATTTCCAAGCACACAAACGTTATAGGCAATATAAAATGCCTTATTGATCGGAAATTTTATATTATGAAAAATGGTATTAGCGGCAGCTGACTCTTCTTTTTTACAACGTGTACAGCGACGCGAGAATGGAGTCTTGCCATCACAATAGTTTGTGTGTCCGCATTTTCGGCATACATATCCACTCTCCCATTTTACATCGGCAATAAATTTCATTACTTTTTCGCTGTCGTCAAATAATTGTTTCGCAAAATATAGCGTAATTTCTTCTTTAAATATCATATTATCAATGTGTTTTATATATTCAATCAATCAAATCGGTTACAAAGATAATAAAAAAAATAGTGATACCAATATAATTTAGTAGTGATACTATTGTAATATAAAAATATTACTCTATCTTTGCAGCGAAATAAAAATCAATGCTTTTAGTAAGACAAACAAACTCAATAGAAATTCATAATAAATTAGTTTATTTGCAGAACAATTTATCTATTTAAAATATAGAGTATACAAAACATAAAAAAAATTAATGATATGGAAAAAATTGTAATTATAGGTGGAGTGGCAGCAGGTGCAACAGCAGCAGCCAAAGTTCGTCGCATTTCGCCAACAGCTCAAATAACTATGCTCGAAGCAGGGCCTGATATTTCGTTTGCTAATTGTGGATTACCGTATTTTATTGGTGGCGATATTAAAAGTCGTTCTAAATTGATTTTGCAAAGTCCTGAAAGTTTCAAAGAACAATATGATGTAACCGTTCATGTAAACACCAAAGTAACTGCAATAGACAGAGCATGTCACCAAATCACTACAACGAATTCGGAAACTGGAAGTCTAAAAACATTTGAATACACTAAACTAATCCTCGCACAAGGAGGTCGCCCCATCACTCCTGCCCTGCTCGGTGCCGATTTAGATCACGTGTTTACTCTTTGGACATTGGAAGATATGGATAAAATAGCCGATTATCTGAACGAAAAGAAACCAAAAACAGCGGTGGTAGTTGGTGGTGGATTTATTGGACTAGAAATGGTAGAAGCATTGGTAAAACGAGGGTTGAAAGTAAATGTGGTAGAAATGATGCCGCACGTAATGGCGATTATGGAAGCCGAAACTGCCGGATTTATTGAGTATGAAATGCTTTCATACGCCGTTGGAATTCACACAAGTGCCGGAGTTACTGAAATTAGTCCCAAAACGGTGAAGCTCGACAACGGAAAAACAATTGAAGCGGATATGGTACTACTTTCTATTGGAGTTCGCCCAACCTTGCAACTGGCCATAGATGCAGGCTTGGAACTGGGTGAAGCAGGTGGTTTATTGGTGAACTCAAAATTACAAACTAACGACCCGGACATTTATGCTGCCGGTGATATGGTAGAAATTGAACATCGTGTAAACGGCAAAAAAGTTCGTATTCCGCTTGCAGGACCCGCCAATCGACAGGGAAGAATTGCAGCTGAGAATGCATTAGGTGGACAACACGAATATAAAGGTGCATTAGGAACTTCGGTAGTTCGGGTTTTCGAAGCAGTGGCCGGAACTACTGGATTATCATTGAAACAAGCCAGAGCATTAGGAATTGATGCCGACGCGGTGGTAGTTCATAAAGAGCATCACACTTCTTATTATCCCGGAGCTGAAACAGTTACAGCTTTGCTGGTTTACGACCGCAAAACCGGAGTGATACTTGGCGGACAAACCGCTGGATATAAAGGTGCAGACAAACGGTTGGACGTACTGGCAACAGCAGCCGCATCAAAACTAACCATTCACGATCTTGCGGATATAGATTTAGCTTACTCGCCACCCATCGGTACAGCCAATGACGCTATCAATATGGCAGCCTACACGGCAGAGAACAGACAATCGGGATTTAGTCCTTCTCTAACTGCGTCGGAACTCGATGCGTATGTAGAAGGTAAGAATCCAGTTTTTGTAGATATACGCGATATATTCGCATTCGAGAAAAGTCATATCGAGGGAGCTATTCATTTACCATTGGAATTATTATCACAAAAAATCAGTTCCTTACCAACCGATCGTTCTATCATTGTTTATTGCGAAATGGGAAAAAAAGCCCATCAAGCACTTCGCACATTGGTTGGTGCTGGATTTAAAGATGTAACCAATGTTTCGGGTGGACACACCTCATTGCAACGTCATGCCAGAGCAATAGGATTTAGAAATATCAAACTGAAATTATTGCCAGTAGTAGCCAAATCGCTGACAGAAGAAGTAGAGAAAAAAGAAGAAAAGACAGAAAGCAAAAAAGCGGAGAACATTGGAACTTTAGTGGTGGATGTACGCACAGTTCAGGAGTTTAATACAGGTGCTTATCCGGGTGCTTTGAACATACCGCTTGATGATGTGATGCAACGACGCAGTGAATTCGGGAATGATTTAGCCCGTGAAATTGTGGTTTATTGTGCTTCGGGTGGTAGATCGGCTTATGCGCAACGACAACTTATCCAACTAGGATACACGAATGTAAAAAATGGTGGTGGAATATCGGCCATGATGGCAATAAATACTCAACAGACCACAACTAATCCGAACCAAGCCATCATTGTGGATGTGCGTTCACCACAGGAGTTTGCTGGTGGTGCATTTCCGGGAGCGGTGAATATTCCGCTTGATGAATTGCAACTGCACATCAACAAACTGGGTAGTATGTCTCGTGACATCACGCTATATTGCGCTTCCGGTGCACGATCGGCCTATGGTCAGCGCATTTTGCAACAACATGGATTTACTAACGTAAAGAATGGCGGCGGAATTATGCAAATGATGAGCAAAAGATAGAAAAATCTCTAAATTATAAAAAACAAACAATAATAAAATATGATATCCATACTAAAAAAATTATTTGGTTTCGGACCAGAAACAGATTACTCGGAGTTGGTAAAACAAGGTGCCATCATTTTGGACGTTCGCAGCAAAAGTGAGTATACATCGGGACATATCAAGGGTTCTATAAATATTCCGGTAGATCAATTGAGTAAGAATCTCAACAAACTAAAGAATAAGAATCAGCACATTATCACCTGCTGCGCTTCGGGTATGCGTAGTGCCTCGGCAAAAGGCATTCTATCGTCGAACGCTTATGTAAATGTGTACAATGGTGGTGCATGGCATAGATTGAATCAGAAAATCTGATTCTGATTGAACAATAAATAAAGAGGCTGAATTCGAGAACAAATTCAGCCTCTCTATTTTGATGCTTATAAGATTAATAGATTTGCTCACCCAACGCTATTTTTAATCGTTGCAGACTTACTGTGTAGTCTATTTTTGTTCTGAACAGCGACAACTTACTTTCAGAAAGTGATGTGTAGCTGTCTAGCAAATCCAAGTTTGTAACGACTCCAGCTTTATAATTTACATCAGCCAGTTCAAAAGCTTGTGAAGCTTGCTCCACTTGCAATTCCGACTGCTTTACTTTTTTAAGAGAGGCTTCAGCATTGGCACGAGACTCAATCACTTCCGTAGTAATATTTCTTCGGGCAAGTTCTGTTTCTTGTTGATTGCCTTCCAAATCGGCATTCGCCTGAATTTTCAAATATTTTGAGCGATTAGCATCAAAAAGTGGAACTTTAAGACCAACTCCTACTGCAAAATTCAATTTACCAACATCCTTAAATTAATCATTTAAATATCCATTTTTCAAACCACCTGATGCAAACGCGTTTAAACTTGGATTATTTTGCACTTTAATCACGTTCATCCGCGATTTAGATATTTCTTCTTTTTGAAGAGCCAATTTTAGTTCTGGTCTGTTGAAATATGCCACTGTGCAAAGTGAATCGGCAGATGCCATCACTCTTGGAGCATGAACTATATCACTTTTTAATATAATCGGACTATCGGGCGATTTTCCCATCAATGAATTCAACAGACTTATTTGAATCTGTAAAGCTGTTTGAATATCAGTTTTTTGATTCTCGATAGAAGAAATTCGAACTTTCGTTGTCAAGATATCATACTTTGTGGCTGAACCGGTATCTGCTCTCTTCTGAACAAAATGTAAGTGCTCATTGAGGTTTTTAAGTTGATCTACCTTGATAGTGATAGCTTGTTGTAGAAAGCTGATAGAATAAAAGTTAGACATAGCAGCTGCTGATAATCTCTGTTTAATTTGATGAGTTGATAATTGAATCATTTCTTTGTTCTTTTGATCCAGTTCTACACTTTTGTCCGTCTTTCCAAAATCGTAAATATTTTCATTTACCGAAACAACTGCCGAATAAACATCTGGTGGATATAGTTGAAGACTTTGTCCGCCAAATGGAATAGTGGTTACAGGTCCAATTCGCGTATATGAAGTAGCAAAGTTAACATCAGGTAAATATGCTGTTTTGGTCAAACCAATTTTGGCATCGGCAGCCGTAAGTTCTTTATCTACTTTTTTCAAAGATGGATAATTGCTAATCACGATACTCAGTACTCCCGAGAGAGTCAGTGAATCGCCTACAGTTTTTGCCTGTAATGCTAAAGGAACAAAAAGCAGTACAACAATATAGTTGCGTAAATGTATCATTTTATGTTGTTTTATATTTAATTGATTTTTATGGCAAATTAATCGTAATGTGCCACCACTTCTTTTGGAGCAACTGCTTTTTTCTTCAGATGCATAAATAAAACAGGGAAAGCACACAAAAATGTTATGCTGGCTGCTATCAGAAAATCATCATTGATACCTTGTATATAGGCTTGCGAACTTACATGCGACATCAGTACACTTTGACTTTGTTTGGCAGCTATTGCGGCAGAACTCCCGGCAGAGTGCTGAATATAGTTGGCAATTCCTCGCAATGTATTTTGAAACACATCCGAATTGGGTTGTAATGCTCCACCAAAAATCTGTGCATGATATTTAACGCGCGAAGTCAGAATTGTTGACAAAAGTGCAACTCCCAAACTACCGCCCACCTGACGAACCGTATTAGTTATACCAGAAGCCTGAGCCATTTTATCTCTGGAAATTGTTGCCAGTGATAACGAACTTAAAGGTGTAAAAAGCAAGCCCATACCTAGTCCTCTTAAGTAAAGAGAGGTCATTATAAACGGTTGTTCTGTAAGGTACGATAGTTCCGAATTTAGATAAAAACTTAAAACCATAAGTGCGACACCTGTAAATATTGGAACTTTTGCATTCACTTTATCCGAGAAAATACCAGCTACTGGTGAAATTAATCCCTGAATGATTCCAACGGGCAGAAATACAGCTCCTGATTGTAAAGCAGTATATCCCATAGAATTTTGAAGATATAGCGGAAGTAAAAATGTACTCCCAAACATTCCAATACCGAATAATAACATAACAATATTGGCCATCCCAAAATTTCGGTTTTTGAGTAGCCGTAAATCCAACAAAGGATCTTCTGTTGTCAATTCCTGTATTAGGAACACCACTAATCCGACCAGGGCGATTGCAAAACAAATCAGGATATACGGGGCTGACCATCCTTCCGAATTCGTTTGCGCATTTCCCTCAGAAAGTGCATAAAGCAATACTGGTAAAAAGGTGATAACAGATATAAACCCGATATAGTCAAATTTTCTCACTTTCGGATTTATAAATTCTCGTTGGATGACAATGGTGAATACCAAAGCGGCAATTCCAACTGGAATATTCACGTTGAAAATAAGTTGCCAGCTGAAATTATCGACCAGATAGCCACCTATAATAGGTCCAAAAGACACCGATGCCGCAGCAGCTATAGCCCAGAATCCAAGTGCAATACCTCTTTGATGAGGCGGAAATTCTCGGGTGATAATAGCCATACCAAGCGGTTGAATCATCCCTGCACCCAATCCCTGCACCACGCGCGAAAGAATAAGAGTTGTTTCATCGTTCGATAAACCACAAAGCAATGAACCTAAAGTAAAAAGAAACAAACCCCAGAAATAGACTCGCTTGTAACCAAACTTCTCGGCCAGCCAGCCCGAAGCAGGCAACATGGCTGCCATAGCAAGCATATAAGCCGTAACCACCCATTGAATGGTAGATAATCCGACTCCGAATGATGACATGATTTTCGGCAAGCTTACGTTTACAATCGTACTATCGAGCACAGCCATAAAAGTTCCTAACATTATATTGGCCAATACAAACCACTTATAATAAGGACTTTTAGGATGATACTTCGAATCCGGATTGCGAAGCCTACGTCGAATTCTATGTGCTCTTGAAATTTTACGCATTTCTTATTTAATAATTTTTACAACAGCCGACATGCCGGTCATCAGGCGATAAGCAGATAATTTTTCTCCTGCCTCAGTTCCATCAATTGAGATTTTAATCTGAACGCGTTGTGTTACTTTGGTGAAGTTTCCAGAAGCATTGCTGGCTGGAATTAAGGAGAATTGTGAAGCAGTGGTAGAACCTAGCAAGTAAATTTTTCCGGTAAATACCACATCAGGATAGGTGTCGAGCGTGAACTTGGCAGATTGACCAATGTGCAATTTTTCAACTTTTGTTTCTTCAAGAAATACTGTTATCCAAAACTTTGAAGTATTGTTGATGGTGTAAATCGATTGTCCAGGATTGGCAATATCACCCACAAGCAACCAACGTTTTGCTGCAATACCATCTGCCGGAGCATACAAACGAGTGTTATTCAATTGAGTATTGATAACTTGAATTTGAGCTTGCGACGTAGCAACAGTTGTTTGTGCACTGGTTATCTGAGTTTTAGAAACAAATATTTGAGCTTTAGCAGCATCGAGTTGTGCCTGCGCAGTTTCAAAAGCTTTCTTCAAATGATCGTATTGCTCTTTTGTGGATACGCCACCATTGTATTGCGCTTTCACACGGTCGTAATCTTCTTTAGCGCGTTCCACACCGATTCTCAATACATCGATGTTTTTTTCGTCGTATTTATATTTTGCTTCTGCCTGAGCTTTTCCGGCTTCGGTCTGTGCTTTCATAGAAATAATTTGTTGCTTTTGTGCCAATAAATCAGCACTGTCCAGTTCGGCAATCAGTTGTCCTTGTTTTACAAAATCACCCTCTTCAACATATTCTTTGCTTATTCGTCCCATAATTTTAGGGCTAATCGAAACTACATCAGACGATACCAGTGCATCATCAGAACTAATATATTTTTCATACTGGGTGTACCAATACATTCCAGTTGCAATTACAATTAAAATAGTTACTGTAAGTGGAATGTAAATTTTCAAATCTTTTTTCTTGTTCATACATTCATTATTATTTTTATAGTTATCGCATAGTTAGTTGTCTACTGACGGAGAACTACTTTATATATTATTTTTGGTTTATTTCTCTAAAAAACAGCTTCTTATTTACAACAGCCCAAAGCTGTGTGTTCATAACTCGACAATTCCATTTCTATCAAAATCTCTTTTATCAGCTGCGAGGCTTTTGCAAGAATATCCAATTTATCGGGGCTCAGTTTCTCCAATTTAACGCGCAATTCCTGACTTATTTCTAGTTTAATGGCATTAAAATCTTCAATTCCCTTTTTTGTAATTCGTATATTCACTATTCTTCTGTCTTTAGGATCAAGAAGACGTTCTACCATTTCTTCGGCAATCAGTTTATCTACCAAACTTGTAACATGTGGTTTAGGCATGGATAACTTGCAGCCGATTTCAGACATGGATAACATATCGTGCCTGCGAAGCACTCCCAACACGTACAATGAACCGGGGTTAAGATTCGTTTTTGTCCGTATAGATTTGGTAAAACTTTTGGAAAGTAATGGATGAATAGAAATTAAATTTTCGATGGACGAATCGATCGAAATTTTATTTTTTTCTGGCATGATTATTTTAATAATTTAGTTCCGTTTTAATAATACTTACAAAAGTATAACTATTAATTTAAATGAACTATTACAGTTGTACAAATTGCTGAGAATATAACAATAAATGATCGTTTCCAACGAATTTAACTCTTCACCAGCAGTTTATTTGAAATATAATGCTCCCAAAAAGATGTTCTATAGAATATCATAAATAATGCGCCACTTTATGTTTCAATTCAGCCATTAAACAATTACTCAGTTCAACATAATTTCCTATCTTTGTACCTCAAATTAAAAAACCATTTGTAAGGTTCAAAAAGCGTATGATTAAAGTAACATTCCCCGACGGTTCAGTTCGCGAATTTGCCAAAGGCATTACTGGACTGCAACTAGCTGAAAGTATCAGCTCTCGCCTGGCACAAGAAGTGCTCGCTATCACAGTAAATGATGAAATTTGGGATTTAACCCGTCCAATCGAAACCGATGCAGCCATAAAATTGCATAAATGGGACGATGAAGAAGCGAAACATGCCTTCTGGCACACTTCTGCTCACTTGATGGCCGAAGCCCTGCAGGAATTGTATCCGGGCATCAAATTCGGTATCGGACCAGCTATCGAAAACGGTTTCTACTATGATGTAGATCCAGGTGAAGTATCTATCAAAGAAAGCGACTTAGCAATTATTGAAGCTAAAATGCAGGAACTGGCAGCTCGCAAATCGGCCATTGTTCGTAGCGATATTAGCAAAACCGATGCATTAGCCCGTTTCGAAGCAATTGACGAAGTATATAAAACAGAGATGATTAACGACCTGACCGATGGAACCATCACCTTGTACACCCAAGGTAATTTCACCGACCTTTGTCGCGGGCCACACTTACCTACCACTGCCGACATTAAAGCCATTAAAGTACTTAGCGTGGCTGGTGCTTACTGGCGTGGTGACGAAAAACGCAAAATGTTGACCCGTCTGTATGGTATCACTTTCCCAAAAAAGAAAATGCTCGACGAGTACCTGATAATGTTGGAAGAAGCTAAAAAGCGCGATCACCGCAAAATAGGTAAAGAACTGGAATTGTTTATGTTTTCCGAAATGGTGGGGAAAGGACTTCCTATGTGGTTGCCACGCGGAACATCACTGCGCTTGCGCCTAGAAGAATTCTTAAAAAAAATCCAACGCCGTTTTGATTACCAGCAAGTAATGACTCCACACATTGGTAACAAACAATTGTATATTACTTCGGGTCACTACGCTAAATATGGTAAGGATTCATTCCAACCCATCCGCACACCCGAAGAAGGTGAAGAGTACTTATTGAAACCAATGAACTGCCCTCACCATTGCGAAATTTATAAATTTAAGCCTCGTTCGTACAAAGAACTTCCGGTTCGTCTGGCTGAGTTTGGTACCGTTTATCGCTACGAACAAAGTGGAGAATTGCACGGATTGACCCGTGTGCGTAGCTTTACACAAGATGATGCACATATTTTCTGCCGCCCCGATCAGGTAAAAGATGAGTTCCTTAAAGTAATGGACATTATCTTTATCATTTTCAAAGCATTGGAATTCGAAAACTTCGAAGCACAAATTTCATTGCGTGACCCGAACAACAAAGAGAAATATATTGGTTCTGACGAAAACTGGGACAAAGCCGAACAATCTATTATTGAAGCTTGTGCCGAAAAAGGATTGAAAGCTAAAGTAGAGCTTGGAGAAGCTGCCTTCTACGGGCCTAAACTTGATTTTATGGTACGCGATGCTATCGGTCGTAAATGGCAGTTAGGAACTATTCAGGTAGATTATAACTTGCCCGAACGTTTTGAACTTGAATATACAGGCGAAGACAATGCTAAACACCGTCCGGTAATGATTCACCGTGCACCGTTTGGTTCTATGGAACGTTTTGTGGCGGTACTTATTGAGCATACCGCCGGTAAGTTCCCATTGTGGTTGACACCCGACCAAGTAGTGATTCTACCTATCAGCGAAAAGTTCAACGACTATGCATTCCAAATTGCCAAGGATATGAATACCCAGGATATTCGTGTAACCGTTGATGATCGTAATGAAAAAATTGGTCGTAAAATCCGCGACAACGAGTTAAAACGTATTCCATACATGTTGGTCGTTGGTGAAAAAGAAGCCGAAAATGGAGAAGTGGCTGTACGCCGACAAGGTGAAGGTGACAAAGGAACCATGAAAGTGGCTGATTTCTCTAAACTGATACTCGACGAAGTAGATAGCTTGGTAAATCAGTACAATAGCTAGACTTTATAAACAAGAGCCAAGATATTAGACTAAAAAACGCGAATCGGATCATCTGGTTCGCGTTTTGTTTGTCAAGAAAATAAATTTAAGTTCTTAAATTCCAAATTAATAAGATATGAACCGTCAGCTTTTTTTATTAGAATGCTCCTTTCGCTCATCTTTTTACAGACTCCTCTAATTTTTCGACAAAGAGATTCGAATTTCTTGGGATCTATATTCTTCCCATTCTCCATGAAATAAATTTCAGGAGTTATTATTGCAGGCTTAACTGGTATTTCATTATATTTTTGGCTCTATAACGAATAAGGTGGGTAATCAAATTTTAACTTACCTGAAATGAAATATATCATGTTAATGAAATTCTTTGGATTTCTATATCCTTTTGCTCTTCTTTTTGCAAGTTGAATTTTAGAGTTAATCCCTTCTAATATACCATTTGTTACTTTCGTATCAAAATATGCAATAATACCCCACCAATGTGCTTTTACTGTATTTACAAATTTAGTAATTGGTTGTATACCTGCTTCAAGTGCTTTCTGACACCAAAACCAAAGATAACCTTTAGATTCTTCAATATCTTCAACATCAAACACATCTATAAAAAGTTCCCTAAGCCTATAGGCTTCTCCTAATGTTGGATAAAGAGGGAGTAGCATATCTAAT
>JBBSDM010000039.1:0-29207 GCA_038249445.1 Bacteroidales bacterium | reverse complement strand
GGAAAGTGGTCGTATTAGTCATAAGATTTTCATCAAACAAGGTGTTGGATTTCGTACAGTTCGCTGGGATAAATTGGTGCTTTTTATGGAAGGAATTAGTGTAAAAATAAAACGCAGAAAAAGATATAATTTGCGGTGTAAAGCTTGTATATTCCATTGATATTTAGTATTTTTACTGTATCAAACAATGGAAAACATACAACAAATAGAACAGGAAAATGCGCTACTCAAAGAGCAACTACTTATCAAAGATGAGCAGATTAAGCGCAAAAACGAACGAATACTTTATCTGGAGCGTCAGTTGTTTGGCCGTCGTTCAGAGAAAAGACTTCCCGACTATTGTGGAGCTCAGTTATCCCTTTTCGACCCCCAACAAGGGACACAGATTCTGGAATAAGAATCTCCAGAGCTGATATCATTAATAGAGGAGATCAAGCTAAAAGCTGAGAAACGCCGCAATTTGAAAAAATTAGATTCTGTTTCTCAAAAACGATCATATAAAATACCTGTCTGTATTGAACCCAGGGAAACCATTATCAACCCTGAAAATATTGACACTTGTAATGTGACCAAGATTGGCGAAGATGTAAATGAACGCCTAATGCTTGAACCGTCAAAGTTCTGGGTTGAGAGAACTGTTCGTCCTTTGTATAAAGTACCTGAAAAACCGAATGCAATTTCTACGACTATTGTTCAAGCACCCCTTAAACCAAGTATTCTGCCCGGATGTATGGCAGGAGAGTCGTTATTAAGTCAAATTGCTGTAGATAAAGTCCTTTATCATATTCCAGAATACAGACAAGCCATACGTTTCAAGGAGCTTGGAGTAGAAATTACCACCTCCAGCATCAATCGTTGGGTACACTCCATAGCTGAAAAGCTTTACCCACTATCCATTGCACAGATGGAACGGGTACTTTCAAGCAATTACATACAAGTGGATGAAACAACCATTCGGTGACTGACCGCCCTGGTTCAGCACTCAAAACTTATATATGGGCGGTTCGCTCTGTAATTTTTTCAGGGGTATTCTTCCATTATGACAAAGGTTCACGCTCACAAGAAGTGGTGCTAAAAATGCTTAAGAATTTTCAAGGAGCCCTTCAAACCGATGGTTATGCTGCTTATAGCATTTACGAAGAAAAACTGGGCGTGCTTCCGCTGGGTTGCATGGCTCATGTGAGGCGTAAGTTTGAAAATGCCCTAACTACAACTCCCGAAGCACAGAAAGCACTCGATTACATAGCTCTACTCTACATGTTGGAAGGAAATCTCAAAGAAGAAGGAGCCGATTACGAACAAATCCGCAATGAACGAGAGCATAAAGCTTATCCATTATTACAACAAATGGAAAGCTGGATGAAGAAAACCTATGATAGTTGCACTCCTAAAAGTCCGCTTGGATTAGCCATTAGCTATGCTTTTGGTATGTGGCCACGTATCAGCCGTTATTGTAAAGAGGGATATTTCAACATAGATAATAATGGAATAGAAAATGCTATACGACCAATCAAACTGGGACTTAAAAACTATTATTCTCTGGAAATAACAGCGGGGCAGAAGATAACTGTATATTCTATACCCTGCTGGGGAGTTGCCTACAAGCAGGTATTGAGCCGCATCAATGGCTCAAAACTACGCTCGAAAAAATACCGACATTTAATCTCCAATCAATTGGGAAGAATTACTTCCTTGAATCACTAATGAAAAAAGCTTTGAGCAATTCTGCTCAAAGCTTTTTTCCGTATATACAATACGGCTAATTTGGGATGCTTACCTTACACCGTCATTTTTAAAGTCTCGATTACTAAAAAGTAGTTGGGACTTTTTTTTGCTATACTTGCTGAAGTAGATCATTTTTATCTATAAAGGCTTAAGTTGTGCGATTTTCACGGGAATTTCTCTGTTGAAATGCATCATTATTGTCCATTTCTGTCGAATACTCTACAAATTATTAATGACGGTTGTAGTACTTTGTTCTGTATTAGACTTTTTCCATGAAATTTTATTATAATATATACATTCATTTATTAGTGATATAAGACATAAAATATATTAAAAATCAGTCATTATATATTAATATATGTTCAATTATTGCTCCGAAAATTTACCTAATTTTTATTTGATAGGTTTATAAGATCGGAGATAATGATAGATTATTATATTTAATTGTAGCAATTACTTTTAGTTTTGATGTGCTATCATTTTGCTGGTCTTGTAATAATTTAGTTTTTCATTCTATTTAGATATTATTAATGCTCTATGATTCAAAACTCTATATCTTTTGTTCTTTAAAAGCTCTTTCTCTCTGAACAGCTTTTCTTAACTGCTCTCAACGATGTTTTGACTACTGCATACATTTATTACTACAGCTACAATACGATATGCTACAATGCATTGTATGTCAGCTTAGTAATGATAATAATATATATTTGCAATGTGGTTTTGAATTAGAAACTAAAAGTATCGTTATCAATAAAGTATTACTAACTAAAAGTAGGTGGATTTACGGATACCGCCGGAAAGGGAAATTATGAAACAAACAAGCGCAATTTTAGAAGTTTTATCTATCTTCAAAAAAATGACTTTATTATTAGTTGTTATTTTAGGATTTAGCGCATGTCAAAGTGTTGAAGAAGATTATTCAGGTGTTACCGGAACAAAAGCGCCAGCTTTCACTCTATTCAGTACTGAAGGACAACAAATACATCTATTCGATTATAAGAACAAAGTAGTTGTATTGTTCTTTTTTGGAAATAATTGCCCAAAATGTATAGCTGAAGCTCCAGCTCTAGAGGAAATGTTAATTACTCCGTATACTGGTCGCCAAGACTATGTGGTACTTGGTCTTGACTATTGGAATGGTGAACCTTCAGCTGTGAAAGCATTCAAAAAACAAACAGGTATCGATATTCCAATGTTATTAGATGCCGGAAATGTTGGAAGCAATTATAAAACATTTTATAATCGTATAGTTGTGATTGATAAAGATAAAAATATCGTATTTTCAGGCACTCAAGAGGCTTCTAAGGATATGTTAGCTGTAAAAGCGCAAATTGACAATCTACTTGAAAATTAATTAAACGAAAGTTTCTATTACCCTATTATAGTTTAAGTTGCGTTACTAAATCACTGATTATTAGTACAAGAGCCCGCCACAATGTGAATTGCGACGGGTTCTATTTTTGTGTGGCAATGTTGCGTAATAAATTGCTAAATAGCTGGTTAGTAATTTAAACCAACAGAGCGACTTAGTACTTTACAAATACATTTAGTTTAAAGTTTATGATACGATACCTATACATTTTCCAAAACGAGTTTCAATCAACATTTTTTTTGTAATTTTGCACTCTGAAAACTGTTTTTTTGAAAATACTTTTATGCGGATTTTGATTCAACGAGTGGATGAAGCCTCTGTGGAAATAGACAACGAAATAAAATCATCTATCAAAGTTGGTTTATTGGTATTGGTAGGCATAGAAGATGCAGATAATGAGTCGGACTCAGAATGGCTAGCCGGAAAAGTAGTGGGGCTGCGAATTTTTGATGACGAAAATGGAGTTATGAATCGTTCAGTTACCGATGTGAAAGGTGAAGTCTTAGTGGTTAGCCAATTTACCTTACATGCTTTGACTAAGAAGGGTAATCGTCCTTCGTATATCAAAGCGGCAAAACACGAAACGGCTATTCCTCTTTACGAGCATTTCTGCCAGTCGATTAGTGCAAAACTTGAAAAAAATGTGCAAACAGGAACATTTGCAGCGGACATGAAGGTAGCTTTAGTAAATAATGGGCCAGTTACAATTTGGATGGATAGTAAGGTCAAAGAATGATTTGTGTCATATCGTATTATTCATAAACTAATTTACCGCAACAGTATAATTTTAAAAAAATCTATTTTGATGAAAAAACATATTCCAAATTTTATAACCAGCCTTAATCTGTTTTCCGGTTGCGTAGGTGTTTATCTCGCATTTCAGGGTAATTTTGAGGGAGCATTCATTGCGATAATGGTTTCGGCTATTTTCGATTTCTTTGATGGATTTGCAGCACGTTTGCTAAAAGCTTATTCACCGATGGGAAAAGAACTTGATTCGTTGGCAGATGTGGTGAGCTTTGGTGTGTTGCCCGGGGCAATGGTTTTTTCTGTCTTGTCAACACCAGGGCCAAATGAATGGATACCTTACTTCGCTTTTATCATTCCTGTTTTTTCGGCTTTACGATTAGCAAAATTCAATATTGATGAACGACAAACTTCATCGTTTATAGGATTACCAACGCCCGCTAATGCTATTTTCTGGGGTGGGTTGATCTTGTCATTTGAGAGCTTCTTATCGTCAAATATTTGGTTGCTTATCATTTTAATCCCTTTGTTTAGCTATTTATTGGTTGCCGAAATTCCAATGTTTTCATTGAAATTTAAAAATTATGCATGGAAATCAAATCAAACTCAATATTTGTTTTTGATAGGTTGTGCGATTATACTTGCTTTTTTTCAATTGAGCGCATTTCCAATACTCATTGGGTGGTATATTGCATTGTCGATAGGTTTGACAGTGTTTAAGAAGTAATATAGTTAGAAATTTCAATTTTGTAGTTAAAGAAAATGTCCATTACGATATCAAATTTGACAAAAAAATACGGTGACCAGGTTGTATTAAACGATATAAACTTTGATATTGGTCAGGGCGAAGTAGTCGGCTTCCTTGGACCAAATGGAGCCGGAAAATCGACCACCATGAAAATCTTAGCCGGTGCGCTAGGATATTCAACAGGTAGTGTAAAGATAGGCGGGGTGGAAGTAAGTGAGCAGCCTCTTAAAACGAAGCGTTTTGTGGGCTATCTGCCGGAACAAAATCCACTGTATGCCGAAATGTATGTGAAGGAATATTTGCTGTTTGTGGCTGAAACCTATGGAATGGGAAAAGAGAAGCACGAACGTGTGAATCGGTTGATTGATGAAGTGGGTTTACGACCTGAATTTAAAAAAAAAATCGGACAGCTTTCTAAAGGCTACCGACAGCGTGTGGGCTTAGCGCAAGCTTTGATTCCAAACCCTGACGTCCTCATTTTAGATGAGCCAACTACCGGACTAGATCCTAATCAATTGGAGGAAATCCGAAACCTGATTCGCGAAATTGGGAAAAATAAAACGGTATTGCTGAGTACGCATATTATGCAGGAAATAAAAGCAATATGCAGCCGTGTGATTGTGATTAACAAAGGCGAAATTGTAGCAGATTACGCCGACTTATCGAAAATCAGTATTTTCGACGAAAACAGTTTTCATTTTGAAGTGGAATTCTCTACAAATATTCAGCCAGCTGAACTTGAAAGTATTTCAACGGTTTCGGCTGTACATAAGTTGACTGAAATGAGTTTTACTATTATTTCGACAACAGATGCTCGCGAAGCTATTTTTGATTATGCCGTAAAAGCAAAGACTAAAATACTACTGATAAAACCTATTGAACGAAGCATGGAAGAGGTATTCAGAAATCTTACAAAATAATTAATGGAAGAAGAAAATTTCGACATACGAAACAATCAAAAAGGCGAGCGGGAGTTTGAGAACGCACTGCGACCACTGACTTTTTCAGATTTTAGCGGACAAAATAAAATTGTCGAGAATCTGAAAATCTTCGTGCAGGCAGCTCGTATGCGCACCGAATCGCTTGACCACGTGCTGCTGCACGGGCCTCCGGGTTTGGGCAAAACCACGCTGTCGAATATTATTGCCAATGAATTGAACGTGGGCTTCAAAATCACTTCTGGCCCAGTACTTGACAAGCCAGGTGATTTGGCAGGTTTGCTAACCAGTCTGGAAACCAATGATGTGCTTTTTATCGACGAAATTCATCGCTTGAGTCCAATTGTGGAGGAATACCTGTATTCTGCTATGGAGGATTATCGTATTGATATAATGATAGATAAAGGCCCAAGTGCTCGATCTATCCAATTGGAATTGAATCCGTTTACGCTGATTGGAGCAACTACGCGAAGCGGTTTACTTACTGCACCTTTGCGTGCTCGTTTTGGTATTAATTGTCATTTAGAGTATTATGATATTGAAGTAATTACCGAGATTATTAAACGGTCTTCGAGATTGTTGGACGTGGAAATTGGACACAAAGCAGCTGTTGAAATAGCCGGTCGTAGTCGTGGGACTCCACGTATTGCCAACGCATTGCTTCGTAGGGTCCGCGATTTTGCTCAAGTAAAAGGAAATGGTAGCATTGATCTGGAAATAGCTTGTTATGCACTCG
This sequence comes from Bacteroidales bacterium, assembly GCA_038249445.1. Taxonomy (GTDB): domain Bacteria; phylum Bacteroidota; class Bacteroidia; order Bacteroidales; family Paludibacteraceae; genus Paludibacter. Next base: position 22,941 of record JBBSDM010000039.1, on the reverse strand, counting down.
AAGCATTGAATATCGACAAATATGGGTTGGATGAAGTTGACAATAAAATTTTGACGACCATCATTGAGAAATTTGGAGGTGGTCCGGTTGGATTAACGACTATTGCCACAGCATTGGGCGAAGATCCAGGAACAATAGAAGAAGTTTACGAACCGTTTTTAATAAAAGAAGGTTTTATGAAACGAACACCCCGCGGACGTGAAGTAACTGAGTTGGCTTACAAACATTTGGGAAAAGTGAGGCTGGGAGAAACAGGGACGTTATTTTAAAGCCCCCTAAATCCCCTAAGGACTTAAAGATCAAGTATTCAAATATTATATTATGAATGAACTAGTTACTGTTAGATCGTTTAGCCAGTATATTGATTTTGAGATGGCTAAATCCTATCTTGAATCGTTTGGAATTGAATGCTTTGGAAGGGATGAATTGATAAATAGGACCTATTTTGCCAACGTTGTTGGTGGCATTAAACTAGAGGTGAAAGAAGAACAGGTGGAAGAGGCTGTAAAATTATTGCTGGTAGCTGGCTATCTGAAACCAGAAGATTTTGAATCATCTTCAGAAATGAGATTTCTTGAAAAAATATTGAATTTTTTCAAGAGGAAATAGTTGAGTAAGAATCTAAACATTAGAAATTGATTTATGGCAGATAAACAAATGAAGAAATTGGCGAAAGACACCGCTTTGTACGGGGTTAGTAGCATATTGGGTAAATTTCTGAATTGGATGATGGTTCCGCTTTACACCTATGTGTTGGCCAACTCCGCCGAATATGGCATCGTTACTAATTTATATGCCTGGACTGCTTTATTATTGGTAATGCTTACCTATGGCATGGAAACCGGTTTTCTTCGATTTGCCAACAAAAACAAGGAAGAAGCTGGAAAAGTGTACAGTACAACTTTGATTGCAGTAGGTTTCACGTCTATCATTTTTGCATTTATCTGTATATTTTTCTCTCAGTCAATTGCAAATGCCATGGGGTATCCAACACATCCGGAATTTATTGCTATGCTTGGATTGGTTGTTGCGCTAGATGCTTTCGGATGTATACCTTATGTTTACTTACGATTTAAAAACAGACCCATTCGTTTCGTATTTCTAAATTTGTTTGCCATTGGGGTTAATATATTTTTCAATATCTTTTTCCTAGTCGTTTGTCCATGGTTAATGGGAAAGGTGCCAAATCTTATCACTTGGTTTTATAATCCTAACTTTGGAGTTGGGTATGTTTTTGTTGCCAATCTTTTTTCTACCGCTTTAGTAACTGTTGCTTTATTATTCGATGTTTTTGTAGTACCATTTGAATTCGACAAACATCTCCTCAAAAAAATGCTACGTTATTCTTTGCCACTGCTGGTATTAGGAATTGCGGGGATCATGAACCAAACGCTGGATAAAATCCTCTTCCCATTTCTGATGCTGGGCGAAGTGGGCGCCTCCGAACTTGGTATTTATGGTGCTACATCTAAAATAGCGCTCGTGATGTTAATGTTCACTCAGGCATTTCGTTATTCATACGAACCATTTATTTTTGCTCAAAAGAAAGATAAAAATAGTTTAGATTCCTACGCTGATGCGATGAAATTTTTCATTGTTTTCTCACTGTTTATCTTTTTAGGTATGGTTTTTTATCTCGATATAATTAAATATGTAATTCAACATAACTACTGGGTTGGGCTTAAGGTTGTTCCGATTGTGTTACTATCGTTTATTTTTCAGGGCATATTCTTCAACCTTTCGCTTTGGTATAAATTAACAGATAAAACTATTTATGGAGCCTACTTCTCTGTAGTTGGAACAGTGATAATTGTTTTGCTCAATGTACTATTGGTTCCTAAATTCAGTTATATGGGATGCGCATGGGCTGCCTTTGCGTGTTATTTTGTCATTATGCTGATATCGTATTATTTTGGTCAAAAAAACATGCCTGTGAAGTATGATTTAAAATCAATTGGGCTTTATGTAGTTGTGGCAATGGCTCTTTATGCTGCCAGTTTTTTAGTACAAACACAATATGCTGTGGTTAATATAGCTTATAAAACCTTATTGTTTACAATTTATATAATGCTTATGATTAAACGAGATTTCCCTTTAAAATCAATTCCGGTAGTGAATAAGTTTTTCAAAGAAAGTGCAAAATGAGTAAATTACACATAATAACACCCGTAAAAGATTCATTGAGTACCACCCTTCGTACTATTGAAAGTGTCATGAGTTCGAGTACTACTTTCGAATTTGATTATACGGTGTACAATGATTTTAGTGCTGACGAAACAACGGTGGAGTTAGAATTGGCAGCCGCAAAGTATGGATTTAAACTGGTTAACTTGAAAGATATAACAGATAGCCTTTCTCCCAATTATTTGTTAGTTTTGCAAATAGCCCAAAAAAAAGCACTACAAGACAATGCTCATTTAGTTATTATTGAATCGGATGTAATCATAAAGAGCGACACTGTTCAGCAGATGTATAATTACACTTCCTTGCTCGATAACCCTGGGATGATTGCCGCAGTTACCACCGACTATAATTCCAAGATTAATTTTCCTTATCTGTATGCTCAAAAATTTAACTCTGGCGTAATTGATACCAGTAAACGGTTGAGTTTCTGTTGTACATTATTATGCATTGACTATCTCAAAGTATTTAACTTCGGCGATTTAAATCCAGAAAAAGCATGGTACGACGTTTTTATATCGCACAAATCGGTGGAGTTGGGATTTCGAAATTATTTGCTAACTTTGTTGCAGGTGACTCATTTTCCACATAGTAGCCGACCTTGGAAACAATTGAAATATAAGCATCCTCTGAAATATTATTGGATGAAATTGATTAAAAATCCAGACAGGATATAGAAATTAAAAGAACTGAAAGCAGTTTCTAATACAAAATCAATATTCAATGATTTCAATAATTGTATGTTCCATAAATAAATCGATATCAGATGATTTTAAAAAAAATATCGAGGAAACGATAAATGTTGATTATGAGATCATTCATATAGACAATTCTGAGCATCGCTATTCCATTTGTTCAGCTTACAATGAGGGTTTTTCCAGATCTACATATCCTTATTTATGCTTTGTGCACGAGGATGTTTATTTTTGGAGTAAGAGTTGGGGCGAAAGAATTATAGCTCATTTGCAAATGCCCAAGGTGGGAATTTTAGGAGTAGCCGGACGTGATTTTCTCACACGTGTTCCAGCTTCGTGGTCGGCCAAAATGGACGGTATAAATATTGTACAGTCTGATAAAACCGAGAGAAAGAGCACTAAAACAAAGATTGCCCCGATAGGCTTCGATAAAACTTGTCGGTCTGTAGTAATGCTTGATGGTGTGCTGTTATGTATGCGGAGAGAGTTAATGAACGATATTAAGTTTGATGATAATATTGAAGGATTTCACGGTTATGATTTCGATATTTCCATACAAACGGTACTAGCTGGGAAAGCTAATTACGTGATTTACGATATTCTAATCGAGCATTTCTCGAGAGGATTGCCCGATTTGGGTTATTATCGCACGTTGATAAAAATATTTAAAAAATGGGAGAAGTACTTGCCTTTGTGTGGCAGTAATTCCTTTGAAAATATGCAAAGTCATATTTCTGAGATAGAAAAAAAGGGAATTCGAAATCTATCAAATAAACTGGTACGAAGAGGAGCTCCAATAAAGGAAATATTGAATGAGAAAATGTATTTTTCAAATCTAATTGAACTAAAACAGAACAAAATACAAAGTTACTTGCAAGTTTATTTCTCAAAATTAATCAACTATCCAAACCGATTGTTCTCAAAAAAATAATCGGTATCTATCATGAATTTTTAAACACAGTATTATGAGCTTCATCCATCTATGCAATCAAATCTTCGACGAATCGGTACAAGATTACCACAAAACCGACCATGTTGATACGGCAATCATCAACAGATACGAATTTAAAACTATTGAATACTACCTGTATTTAAAAAATTGGATCGATACAGTACAATGGCATTTAGAAGATATTATCCGCAATCCGCAAATTGATCCAGTAGAGGCTTTGGCGCTTAAACGCAAAATCGACAGTTCGAATCAGGATCGTACAGACTTGGTGGAGTTGATTGATAGCTATTTTTTGGATCAGAATAAGAATGTTGAACCGAAAGTAGATGCAACTATAAATACTGAAAGTCCAGCTTGGGCCATTGATAGATTATCTATTTTGCATTTGAAAATATACCATATGCAGCAAGAGGTTGATAGGAAGGACTCTTCTGCTGAGCATGTTAGCCAATGCCAGACCAAGTTGAATATTTTATTAGAGCAAAAGGTCGATTTGTCAACAGCCATCCATCAACTAATTGAAGATATATGCGTTGGCGCCAAGAAGATGAAGGTGTATAAACAAATGAAAATGTATAACGACCCGGCTTTAAACCCTGTTTTATACGGAAATAAGTAGTTTTATGTTTTTAAGTGTAAGTAGCCTGAAGGTTCAAACTAAAGAATGTGTGGACTGCCTGCCCATTTTAATAATATCAGCATTTCGATTGAAATATCGATACACATTAGCTATAATTTGTTTTTATGTCTAAGATTCTAATTATCAGATTTTCAGCTTTGGGTGATGTTGCCATGACAATTCCGGTGATATATTCATTTGCCGTAAAATATCCCGAACATGACATTACCATATTGAGCGAAGCCGGCTTAAAACCTATGTTTGAATCGGCTCCCAAAAATGTACACTTTTTTGGTGCCGATTTAAAAGACAAACACGATGGAATAACCGGATTAAAAAAACTATATAATGAATTGAGGAAGAAAAAGTTTGACTATGTGGCAGACTTTCATTCTGTAATCAGATCATTTTATCTTCGCTTGTTCTTCAAATTTGATGGAATACCTACAGCGCATATAGATAAAGGGCGTAATGAAAAGGCAAATCTGACTCAACGAACGAACAAAACCTTCGTGCAATTGAAGTCGAGTTTTACCCGCTACCATGAGGTTCTTCAGAAATTGGGGTTTGACTTTGATCTAAATTTTGAGAGCATTATCAACAATAATGAGTTTGATCTTTCTCCTATACCTTCGCAAACGGGAGCAAAAGGAAATGCAAAATGGATTGGATTAGCTCCATTTGCAAAACACAAAGGGAAAATTTATCCTTTGGAGTTACAGGAAAAAGTGATAGCACATTTTGCAAACGATAAGAGAGTAAAGATCATCATTTTTGGTGGGGGTGAAGAGGAGACGGAAATCGTAAACGAGTGGGTGAAAAAGTACCCAACTGTCCTGTCAATGGTGGGTAAATTGAATTTAAGTCAGGAGATTTTGCTAATGAGTCAGTTGGATGTAATGTGTTCTATGGATTCTGCCAACATGCATTTGGCCTCACTTGTCAATACTACCGTTGTTTCGCTCTGGGGTGCTACACATTCTTATGCCGGGTTCATGGGATGGAATCAGACCGATGATAATGCCATACAAATTGATCTGTCTTGCCGTCCCTGTTCCATTTATGGCAATAAGGAATGCTATAGAAAAGATTATGCGTGTCTAAATCAGATTGAACCTGAGTATATTGTCTATAAAATTGAAAAAACACTATATTAATAAATCAGAGATATTTACTCATTAAATAGAGCCTAAACTATGTCTCACGCCTTAAGGTCGAAGCTAAAGCAATTATCTTTTAAGCATCAAAATAATAAGATTTGGTATTATTTTCGAAATAATCTCAGAAGATTGTTTCCTTCGTTTATTTTTAGATGTCAGCTCGAAAAAAAGTTGAGAAGTTTGCAAGAATTCGATGTAGACTATATTCAAAAAAGAGTTGATTATTATAATGGTTTAACGAATGTTTGTCCTCTTCCACCCAATGCACCAGAGTTATCGGAATTGAAGCTTGGAAAAAAAATGAAAGTGTATTATTTCGATAGCTACGAATATACACGTTTTTTTAATTCCCAACTAAAAGCTGAATTCCTGTTTGGTGATATAATTGACATCCCAGAAGTACCCTCGTTTGTGAAAAGTCGTCCAATCGATGGCGACAATTCAAATTCTATTGTGCTGAAGATGGATAAAATCAGACATTTTCGACTTATTCGCGATAGAAAAAAGTTCGAAAACAAAAAGGATATGTTGATATTTAGAGGACAGGTTTATCAACCGCACAGAAAACGATTTCTCGAAATGTATTACGGACATCCAATGTGTGATATTGGACAAACAAACAAAAACACAAAGCAAAATCTACAATTTTTAATAGAGAGAAAAACCGTTGATGAACATCTCGATTATAGGTTTATTCTATCTTTAGAAGGCAATGACGTTGCCAGTAATTTGAAATGGGTAATGTCTTCCAATTCGTTAGCTGTTATGCCAAAGCCTACGTACGAGACTTGGTTTATGGAGGGAACACTAATTCCGAACTATCATTATGTGCTAATTAAGGATGATTACTCAGATTTAGAAGAAAGATTAAGATACTATTCAGAAAACATCGAAGAGTCATTAAAAATAATTGAGAATGCTCACCAATTTGTTGCTCAATTTAAGAATAAAAAAAGAGAAGATTTAATTTCATTAAAGGTGATTAAAAAATATTTTGAGAAAACAGGACAATGAATCAATAACACTATATAATTTCTTTTATGTCATACAAAGCCAGTATAATAATTTCATTTTATAACAAGATCAGTTTACTTAAATTTATTTTTGCAGCCTTAGAAAGGCAAACATTGATGGATTTTGAAGTAGTAATTGCTGACGACGGTTCATCAAAAGAAGTTGTATCAGAATTAGAAAGTATCCTGAATAATTATTCTTTTCCTATTCGACATATATGGCACGAAGATGACGGGTGGCAGAAAAATAGAATTTTGAATAAAGCTGTAATTGCTAGTAAATCCGATTATCTCATATTTATTGATGCAGATTGCATTCCTCACCCTTTATTTGTTCAAGAACATATTGAGAGCCGTAGACAAAACCAGGTTGTAAGTGGGAGAAGCGTTATGCTTACCGAAAAAATATCAAAGGAACTGACCCTTGAGAAAGTTCAGAATGGTTACTTAGATATGAAAGTTATTTTTCCTCTGGCATTTGAAAGCATTTCTAGTTCGTATAAAACCTGTTTTGAAAATATTATTCGAATACGAAATCCTTATTTAAGGCGTCTGTTAATAAAGGATAAAGTAAAGGGATTTTGGGGGTGCAATTTTTCAATATATAAAGTCAATATCTTGAAAGTGAATGGATTTGATGAGCGATTTGTATATCCTGGATTTGGTGAAGATACTGATTTAGAGAGAAGGCTAGAACGAATAGGAGTTTTGTCAATTTCAAAGAAGCACATGGTTACACAATGTCATTTCTATCATATCCACTTTGACCTACTTCACAAACCGAATTTAATTTTACACGCCGAAAATAATGAAAATGAGGTGACTTATACACCATTCGGTTTAAATAAAACCCACGTAGAAAAATGAAGATAGCTTTTGATGCAAAGCGTGCCTTTCACAATGCTAGAGGGCTTGGCAATTACAGCCGAGACACTATTCGTTTGCTGAGTACATTTTATCCAGAAAATGACTATTTGCTGTTTAATCCGAGTGAAAAAAAGAACATTGTTTTTCCAACTCCATCAAATACAACTTCGATTATACCAACTTCAATTATTGGTAAGACTTTTCCAGTTCTTTGGAGAAGTAAAGGTATGTGTAAGCAATTAAAGCAACTTAATGTGGATTTATACCATGGTCTTAGTCAGGAATTACCTTGGGGAATAGAAAACACTGGTGCAAAAAGTGTGGTTACTATGCACGATGCTATATTTATGCGTTATCCCCATTTATATTCAAGTTCGTATAGAGCCATTTTTATTCAGAAAAATAAGTATGCTTGTAGGGTTGCCGATCGTATTATTGCTATTAGCGAACAAACCAAGCGTGATATTATAAAGTATTTTAATGCCGACGAGAATAAAATAAGTGTTGTATATCAAGGCTGTAACAATATTTTTAGAGCTCCGGTTTCCGATGAGGCTAAGCGTAATGTTCGTAATAAATATAATCTACCAGGGCATTTTTTGTTGAATGTAGGTGCAATTGAAAAACGAAAAAATGTGGCGCTGATAGTAGAAGCAATGCAACGGAAACAAGTTGATGCGCATCTGGTAATTGTTGGTAAACCCGATGCCTATTTCGAAGAAGTAAGCGCACTCATTTCGAAGTATGGTTTAGAGAATCAAGTTCATTTTATTCATAATGCAGAAACGGTTGACTTGCCAGTAATTTATAGTTTGGCAGAGATATTTATTTATCCATCTATTTTTGAAGGGTTTGGAATACCTATTTTAGAAGCACTTTGTGTGGGTACGCCTGTTATTTCGTCAATTGGTAGTTGCTTTGAAGAAACGGGAGGAGCATATTCGCGTTATATTAATCCTCAAAATGCTGATGAGCTTGGTGATACTATTCTGGAGGTTCTTAATGATGGTGCATTAAGAAATGAAATGAAAATGAAAGGATTAGAATTTTCTGAAAAATTTTCGGATCAAAACGTAGCAACTAATTTAATGAAAGTTTATCAATCATTTTAGATATAATTCAATTCTCTATTTCGCAAGGAGTGAGACTTGAACTATTGTTAGTTTCGTTTCATGCACTTTTGCTAAAATAGGTTGGGTTAAATTGATTCAGTAGAATAGTGGTTGTTCCGTGTTTACATGTCTTAGTTATAGGGTTATTATTGATGCTGTTGTTCTTTACTTGTATACTTACTATCCCAAGAGAATAAATATCATTTTATTTCGTTCTGAGAAGGAATAAATGGAGTAAAAAACAGAGCATTGAAAGTAACCGACCTGTTAATTAATAAAAATTTATAATGTACAATACAACCATATCCATTATTACTGTAACCTACAACGCATCGGCATTGCTCGAAAAAACGATTCTGAGTGTAACAGAGCAAACCTATAATAATGTGGAATACATTATTATTGATGGAGACTCTACGGATACAACTGTCACCTGCATCAAAAAATATAATGATCAGTTGGCCTATTGGGAGAGCAAACCCGACAGAGGAATTTACCATGCAATGAATAAGGGTGTAGCCAAAGCTACGGGAGCCTGGATTTGTTTTTTGAACGCAGGAGATGTCTTTGATGATGAATTTGTTATTGAAAAAATGGTGGCCGCCATTCCAACTAACGAATCAGCAAAGATTCTATATGGAGATGTAATCACATTAGGTAAAGATGGTGGGTACAAGAATAAAATAGCTGCAGCACCTTGTAACAAGCATAGGATGTATTTTTGTCATCAAAGCGCTTTTGTATTAACTAGTTTGTTGAAAGTACACCCTTTTGATGAAAGTTACAAAATGTCGGCCGATTTTAAATTTTTCAAAGAATCATATTACAGAGGCGACGGCTTTTTACACATGCCATTCCCAGTTGCAATATATGACAAATCAGGTATTTCCAATACCAATAGAGCGGCTGGTATTTGCGAAAATATAGCTGTGATCAAAGAATTAGACAGTGGCTTCGCCAAATTCAAATTTCTGCTGAAATTGGATTTTACCATGTATGTGTTACTATTTAGGAATAGTATAAAGGCTTTAATTGATAAGAAAAATAGCAAAGTTTTTTCTCATAGACAGACTAGGCAACCTGAAATATCGACCAATAACTTATTAGAAAAAGATGAAATTATCTGTAGTAATTATAACAAAGAATGAAGAACGGAATATTGAGCGATGTCTCAAATCGATTGTCGATGTGGCAGATGAAATTTTAGTTGTGGATTCATTTTCTACCGATAAAACCATTGAGTTGTGCGGAAAATATGGTGTTAAACTAGTCAAACACAAGTTTGAGGGCTATGGTAGTCAGAAACTGTTTGCTACGGAGCAAGCTCATTTTGATTATATATTATCTTTAGATGCAGATGAAGAATTGTCCAAGGAATTAAAGGAGTCTATATTGAAGACAAAAGTGAATCCGGCATACGATTGTTATTCATTTAATCGAAGAAATTTTTTTGGTAAAAAGCCCATTCGTTTTTGTGGTTGGTATCCTGATAAAAAGATTAGATTATTTAATAGACTGAAAATAAACTGGAATGATAAACAGGTTCACGAATCGATTGAAGTTCTGGATAGACAAATGGTTTCACATTTAAGTGGCGATCTGAACCATTACACAAGTAGTTCTGCTTATGAGCTTATAGAAAAGGGTAAACAATACGCCGAAATAAATGCCGGCATTTTAATTAAAAGCGGAAAGTCAGTTTCTTTTGTAACTCCATATTTAAAGGGCTGTTTCCATTTCCTCAAATGCTACCTACTTAAATTTGGTTTTTTGGATGGTTGTGCTGGGTTTATTATTTGTTTAGGCAGTGCAAATTCGACATTTCACAAATATTCTTTGGTGAGAAAAGGCAGCTTAAGTAATAGAATATAAATATATTGATTAATTTCATTCAGATTAAAACATATTACTTTCTTGAGAAATAATGCAAAAGTGCATTATACTGACACTAACTTATTACATATGTACAGATTTCTTTCCAGAACAAATATCGAAAAGGTAAATCATTTTGCCTTGCTTTTATTCGCTTTTAGCATTAATTTTCCTCAGAAAATAGTTATTTATACCCTTGCGTTTTGGCTATTGACTTGTTTACCTATTTTAAAATTCAGAAAAGTAAGCGTACTCAAAAATGTACCAAACATACCTTTGCTCATTCTCGCACTTTTATTTTTTGGGAGAATCCTAATTGCTATTTATCATTCCGATCTATCAGTTTTTGTGTTGAAGCAATTGTTAGATACCCAATTACCCCTATTTGTATTGCCAATTATACTGATCTTTACAGCTAACAAACTGTTGGAGCTAAACAAAGTTCTAATTATGTACATTGTAGGGTGCTTTGTGAGTGCTGTGATATCGGTGATCTATTTCTATTTATTTCGATTTGGAATTTTAGACCCATATGCTCATTTGTTATTTGTTCCATTGAGGGATATGAATTCTACTTTTAGTGACGATGTAATATTGTTTCAAGGGTACATTAGTGATTTTTTTAAGCATAGAGCAGCAGTTGGAGCTAATCTAGTAATGGCAACTGGATGCCTGATTTACTTAGTGAAGCAGCAAGTAATTGGTTTAAAATCTTGGCATTTGGTTGCAGTATGTTTCGTTGGGGTCTTTTTTGTTTGCGTGATTTATGCTACAGGTTCAAGATCTGGATTGATCTCCTTATTCTCAGTGCTGGTTATTTCTGTAACCTATTTGCTGTTTAATAAAAGAAAAAAACTTGTTCTTGGTTTTCTTTTAATAGCGGCTTTGTTGTCGGGATGTATGTATTTGAAAACCACTCGCTCGTTAATGATAAGTGAGATTTCGTCTTTAGATTACAACAAAATCAGAACTGCAGATGCTCGGTTTGAAATCTGGGAGTCGGCTCTAGAGATTATAAAAGCAAATCCATTTGCTGGAGTTGGCTATTCGCAGGTCGATGATCTGCTGATTGAAAAGTACAAGACTAAAGGCTTGCTACTGTTTGCGAAGGAACGACTTAAAACTCATAATCAGTTTCTACAATTCTCCTTAGAGAGTGGAGTTTGGGCGGCTGTTTTTTATGTTCTATTTCTACTTCCTATCTATTTTGGCAAGAAAAATAGATATCTTTCATTTTCATTCTCGGCGGTGTTCTTTTTTTATAGTATGTTTGAAGATTCGCTAATACTTATCAATGGTGTTTCATTGCTCACTTTTTTTATTGTCATTTTATATCTTTTGAATAAGGAAGAGACAATCATTGCTGGAGAATAATCACTTTCTCCCAAAGTCAGCCGGAATTTCGCCCCACACGGACGTTTCCCATTTTATGATTTCGGTGCTGTACTTATTTGCTTGTAGCCAGGCTTCAGCTCGGGCAATCAAGTCGAAAAGTCCTGTATTTGTTGGATCTTTATCCAGTTGAGTTCGCGCCTTTTTAGCTTTTACCCATGCCATAGCCGTTCTGCTGTCGGTATACAGTGGCAGTGAACTGTTTTTTTGTTTCAAAAAAGCCAGTCCGTGAACGAGTGCCAGAAATTCCCCGATATTATTTGTGCCATTTTTAAAAGGGCCCTGTCGGAAGATTTCTTCTCCAGTTCTGGAATACACCCCGCGGTACTCCAACAAACCCGGATTTCCGCTGCAAGCAGCATCTACAGATAAGCTTTCCATGTTAGGCATACCTGCTTTTTCGACAGCGGTCTTGGAGGGTTGTTTTGCCTTTGCATTTTTACCAATATAATCCCAACAAGGCGAAGTCATGGCCTCACGCGCTTCGGCTTCTGTGTCGAAACCTTTATACAAGGCACCTCCATAACCATGGATTTGTCGTTTGCATTCTTCCCATGTGCGATAAATGCCTGGTTCTTTGCCTTCCCAAACTACAAATATTTTATTTTTCTTGCCCATAAAAACATTTTTTGTATCGGAACGAAAGATTTATTTTTTTCTGAGATGACTGTGTTTCCATCGGTTGTGAGTCCATAACCAGTATTCTGGTTCTGCCTGAATTTTCTTTTCCAAAATTTCCATGTATTTGTTGGATATTTCAAATTCGGAGGTTAATCTAGGTTCGAGTGCCACGGGTATGTATTCGAATTTGTAATAACCTCTTTTTACCCGATGAATATGGACGTAAAAGACCGGGTAATCAAATTTCTTTGCAAGTTGCTCTGTCCCTGTAATAACTGGCGTGTCTTGATTCAAAAAAGTAATCCAGTGATTAATATTGCCAACCCAAGGCGACTGATCCGATATCATTGCATAAGCACTGACTTTGACTTCTTTTCTCACGTTGACCATTGTTCTGAGCAAATTGTGTATCTCAACACTGTTCCCTTTAAATTTGGTGCGAATTTCTAACATGAAACTGTCAAACTTTTTATTGTTCAGGCGTTTGTAAACGTTGAAAATAGGCATATCCTCTGGGAGTAAGAGTGCAAAGACTGAGGCCCACTCCCAATTTCCATAATGAGCAGTCATTAACATAACGCTCTTCCCTTTGGCATATTGTTCAAGAATGAGGTTAATATTCCCTGAGTCCATTCGTTTCAACACTTCTTTTTCGCTCATGTGCATTTCGTAAAATGTTTCAACAAACATATCGCAGAAGAATTGAAAAAAACGTCGTTCGATGCGTCGAAGTTCTTTTTTTGATTTTTCGGGGAATGATTGTTCAATATTTTTTCGTGCAACTGTTTTTCTGTAACCAACTATATAATATATAATTAAATACATAAAGTCAGAGAAAATATACAATACCCGTAAGGGCAGCCAGGCAACGAGCCAAATAGAAATATAGAAAACGGTGTACATAGAATTCTTTTAAAAATAGTAAGTTATATCAGTAAGTTGTGTTGTTCCTTTCTGATTCAAGTGCGTTACATATGAACAATTAAAAAGGAAGCGTTTTTATATATCGGTAAAAAAATGTAATTTTGTGCCACTTAAAAAATGAGGTCCTGTAGTTCAATGGATAGAACAAGTGTTTCCTAAACACTAGATCCGGGTTCGATTCCCGGCGGGACTACTATATAGGTGTTAGTGTTCAAATATTTAGATGGTATTGTGTAACTTGTAGTGTAAAAAATAGTTGAACAGCGAATTGCCAAATATAACAATGTCCAAAACAGAACGGACTATTTAATTCTTTTCTTTTCCTTCTTTTCAATTTTCTTTATACTTTCTTCGGTAGGTAAATTGTCAGGCATTGTGCCGCCAAGTTCCTGAATGGTTTTACGTACTTTTTTACTTACATTAAAGCGAGTGAGGTTTGCATTATCTTTCCCTTTAACACTCTCCCGACGGAGTTTGTCTTCTGTTTGCGTTGTTCGAAAAAGATTAGCAGCTAGTTCAGTACTGCCCATATGATCTAGAATATTAGGACTTTTTCTTTAATCCTTTATGAGCATGAATCTTTTTTGCATCTAACCCACCATCTAATCCCATATAACCATGATTTTGAAAAACGGCATAATCTATTGGCTCGAGAATACCTGCATCTTTTGCTGCTTCTGCTAATTGCGTGTTATGTTGCTACATTTCATTTCGCAGAAACAACCGTCTTTCTTCCTCGCTTTTCAGCTGGTTGTAATCATCCATTTGACGGATTTCCTGCATTCGGGTTTGTATTACAAAATACGTTTGTCCTGTTGCTACGATTTCTTTTGACGGGTCAGCATTTTGTACAATAAGGCATCATGCATTTAAAATGGCGTTCAGCTCCTGAACCTATCTTGACTATCTCGAGTACATCCTCTAAATGGTTTTCGACCAACTGACCGCTATTTTTACACGCTTCTTTTGCTCTTTCTATTACAGGTTTAAAATGCCTGTATTCATAGTATTCCAGCACTTTACAAAGATCGCGGGCACTCCAAAACTCATTTCCATCTTTGTCTATTTGACGAATAAACTTAAACATATTTTGGTTCTCTTTGATAATTCATTTTTCATAAACCCTGTTTTTTGTTCATCTTAATTGTTTAGCTTTTGAATGGCTTTTTCAACTTTCTATTGGCAACTGAATAAGTCCATCTTTCATTTCTATCACTCTGTCGGATAGTGCAGCCAGTTCTTTATCATGCGTCACTATCACTATTGTCAATCTAAATTTTTCGCGAAGGTCGAAAAGTAGTTTGTGCAATTCTTCTTTATTTTTCGAGTCCAGACTTCCCGATGGTTCGTCTGCCAAAATCAGTCCCGGATCGTTTATCAACGCCCTAGCTACAGCCACTCGTTGTTTCTCGCCACCCGATAGTTCATTTGGTTTGTGCTCCATGCGTTCGGTGAGTTGCAGGTACTGCAATAGTTCTTTTGCTTTCTGTGTCGTTTTTTTTATATCTTTTCGGGCAATAAGTGCCGGAATCATTACGTTTTCGAGCGCTGTAAATTCAGGCAGTAATTGATGAAACTGAAAGATAAAACCGATATGTTTGTTTCTAAAAGCAGCCAGTTCTTTTTCGCCAAGTTTACTGAAATTAATGCCATCCACAAGCACTTCACCCGCATTGGGTTTGTCGAGCGTACCCAAAATCTGTAACAAAGTAGTTTTTCCGGCACCACTAGGTCCAACGATGGAGACAATTTCGCCTTTTATAATGGACAAATCAACGCCTTTGAGAACTTCTAATTCGCCAAAGCTTTTGTGTATATTTTTTGCGTGTATCATTATAGTTACAAGTTACAAGTTACAAGTTACAAAGCTGTTTGCCTATAATTTGAAACAGGATATTAAACTTCTGATAAATTGTTTGCAAAGTTATTCGTTTATAGCCACAAACCGACCATTCTTTTACAAAAAAATGTACCTTTGTGGTGTTTTTCAATTAAAAACATCTTTCCTTGAACAATTATGATTGCAGATGAAGAATTAGGAACCATTGAGTTTGTAAGAAGCGAACGCGCAAAACATATTCGTGTTCGCATTTTAAATACTGGACTAAAAGTTAGCCTGCCCGCTAGAGCTACGCAAGAAGAAGCCCTGAAGTTTATTAATTCAATCCGAAAAAAGATTATTCTTAAACAAGAAAAAATTGAAAAAGGGCTTGAGAAGAGCAATATCTTTATTTCTGGCGAAACAGAATTACAAACACTAACCTTCAATGTACAAGTAAAAGCAGGCGAGCGGAAAAACATTTTTTTCTCGCTGAAAGACGGAACGCTGAATATAGAATTTCCCAACGGAACTAATTTTACAGATAAACTATGTCAGGAGCATTTCTGGAATGGTATCAGCTATTTTATGCGCAAAGAGGCTAAACGACTTTTACCCAATCGTACCAAACAATTGTCCGAAAAATATGGTTTTAGCTTCTCAGATGTAAAAATTCAATCGAGCAAAACGCGGTGGGGAAGTTGTTCGAGGGTGCAAAGCATTAATCTGTCGCTATATCTGATGTTGCTCCCTGCCGAATTGGTCGATTATGTGATTCTTCACGAGCTTTGTCACACCAAAGAGATGAACCATGGCCCCAATTTTTGGATTTGGATGGACAGGGTTACTGATAAAAAGAGTAAAGAACTACGGGCACAATTGAAGAATTATCATATGCCTCAGTAAGCATATTCGATATGCTGACATTAGGCTACGCTGATATTATGCCCTTCGGGCGATATTTGGCTTGCCGATATTCGCTTTGCGTTATTGGTAGTTGTTGTGTTTAATATCGGCGAAGCTAAATAGCGTGAGCGTAGCGAATAAATAGCGCGCAGCCAATATCAATGAAGTTAATATCATGAGCGCAGCGAATTGTATCGCCCAACGGGCAAATATCGTAAAATATGAACTGGAACCAACTACTTTCTACCAAGCGCTTCGGAATGGAAGCATACCATGAGAAGCGTGCCGACGATCGCACCGAATTTCAGCGCGATTACGACCGATTAATCTTCTCGGCTCCTTTTCGTAGATTGCAAAATAAAACGCAGGTATTCCCTTTGCCGGGGAGCGTGTTTGTACACAACCGCCTCACGCATAGTTTGGAGGTGGCTTGTGTGGGTCGATCGTTGGGTGTAAATGTGGCACACAAGCTCAAAGAAAAGAAGAAAATAGATACTGCTTATCTCGAAGAGATTGGTTCTATCGTTTCAGCAGCTTGTCTGGCGCACGATTTAGGCAATCCGCCTTTCGGTCATTCGGGCGAGAAAGCCATTGCCACTTTTTTTTCCGAAGGAAACGGTCAGCATCTGATAACTGAAATGACCGAAGAGGAATGGAAAGATTGCACTTGTTTTGAAGGAAATGCCAATGCGTTCCGACTGCTAACCCATCAGTTTATTGGTCGACGTCCGGGTGGATTTGTTCTTACCTACAGCACACTGGCTTCCATTGTAAAATATCCGTACGCATCTGTTTTTTCAGACGCAAAGAAACAAAAGTTTGGGTTCTTCGATTCCGAGAAAAATGATTTTGAAAGAATAGCCACAGAGCTGGGCATTCCCCGCTCGACCATTAACCCCGCTCATTTTGCGCGTTATCCATTGGTCTATATGGTAGAAGCGGCCGATGATATTTGCTATCAGATAATGGATATTGAGGATGCGCACAAGCTAAAAATTCTGACCACCGATGAAACAATAGCTTTGTTTCTCGGTTTTTTTGACGAAAAGCGAAAGGCCAGAATTCAAGAAACCATGAAAATGGTAACAGATGTAAACGAGCAGATCGGGTATCTGCGCTCTTCGGTTATCGGTAAATTGATTGATCAATGTTCGGAAGTATTTACGGATAATGAAGCTGCTATTCTTGCTGGAACTTTCGACTCGTCGCTTATCAAACATTTGCCCAACCAAACGGCGGCGGCGTATGAAAATTGTTCCAAAACGGCTTTCAAAAAAATCTATCGTTCATCGGAAGTGCTTGATGTGGAGTTGGCTGGTTACAAAATTATTCTTACCTTGCTGGACAATTTGGTGACTGCCGTTTTAAGTCCAGAAAAAGCATATTCGCAACAATTGCTGATGCGCATCCCTGAGCAGTTTGAGACAAATAGCGAAAGCACTTACGGCAAAATTATGGCTGTACTCGATTATATTTCCGGCATGACAGATATTTATGCGCTCGACCTGTATCGCAAAATCACTGGTATGAGCATTCCAACGTTGTAGAATTGTAACCCCTTAAATTACTATAATGCTAGCAGAACTAAATTCTCCGAACCCGAAATTAAGCGCGCCTTCCTGGCTTTTGACTGGAGTTGATAACCATCAAAGATGTAATTGACATGATGATGGAAAATAGTGCTTTGGATCGTAAAAAGGTGGAGGAATCCATACGTTTGTTCTTCGAAGTAATGGAAGAGAAACTGAGGCAAGGTTATTCCAGCACATTAGCCTACGGTACTTTTAAGCCTCTATTTGGTCAGCCCGATCCAATTACCAGCGAAAGAAGCTTCACGGTTGACTTTGTTCCAACCAAAGAAATGCTTATGTTGATAGAGGAAAAGAGGCTCGAGCGATTGAATCTCGTTTCGTTGAACTAATTGTATTCGGTAAAATACTAGCTTTAATACCCCACCGTTACCGCCAATACAAATTTATAGTTCGACTCCAGGTGCATCGCTTTTTGCAATTCTGCCTCTTTAGCACCTGCACGCACCACGCATTTCAACCCTTCGGAAGCGCAATATAGATATACATTTTGTCCGCAATAGCCCGAATCCAGCATGGCTCCACTAAAATTATCGGTAGCCATTTTCCCTTTTGCTATCAGCAGTAAATTGAGCGGAGCGGTATCTACATACGTCTGACGGCCTGCAATGCTGCGAAAATCACCTTTCACCACAGGCTCCAACTGATGCTTTTGGGGATTGTAGAAATAAATTCCATTGGGCAATACGGCATAGGTTTGCAATGGATAAAGACCCATAGCCGACGGAACGGTACGTTTGCCATTGGTACGATTTACTCCATTGGCAACCCACATAATTTCGGATAAATGCTTCAGCGAAAGGTTGCGGTCAACAAATTGCCTGTCGCTCTTGCGGTGCGCAATGACCTGCATAAGCGGTTTGCCACCCAAGGTGTCGGGTGCTGATAATTTGATGGTGTCGAAAGTGGATAGCACCATGGGGGAAGTGGCTTTCGAAGTTTGAGCAGCGGCAAACGACACGGTGAACATGCAAATAGCAAATAAGAACTGTTTCATGACTTATAATGTGGTTGATTGATTTCTTATCGGCAAACTTACAACTTTTTCAGCTATTTTTGTGTTTTAAACACATTCAATTCATTTCACTGACTGGCTATGTCCCGTCTCCTCAACAAATAAACAATGAGCTACATTCCTGCAAAACCCAATACTATCGGTTTAACGCAATTAATTGATATCGATTTACGTGAAATAGTGCCTTATATCGATTGGGTATTTTTCTTTATGGCTTGGCGCATGTCGGGCAAATACGAAGGCATAGAAACTGTGCACGATTGCTTGTCGTGTAAGGTGAGTTGGCTGCAAACCATCCCCGAAGCAGACCGTCCGAAAGCCGAAGAAGCCTTGAAACTATACCGCGATGCGCAAGAGATGCTGCGCGAAATGCTGGAGAAGAAGATAGTGAGTGTGAATGCCAGTTTTGGAATTTTCAATGCACATTCCGATGATGACGATATTGTAATTGACAACAATGGAACTGAAATAGTGTTGCCAATGCTTCGTCAGCAACATACTTCTACCGATGGTTTTTGCTATTCGCTGTCCGATTTCATAGCCCCTGAAAATGATTATCTGGGCGTTTTTGCCACTACCATTCAAGGCGTTGAAGCGTATGCCGAAACATTCGAAAAGGAGGATGATGTTTTTCGTTCTATATTGGTTAAAACACTTTCCGACCGATTGGCCGAAGCTGCTGCCGAATGGATACATACCGAAGTGCGTCAAAAATACTGGGGATATGCTGCCGATGAAAATCTGACAGTGAAAGAAATGCTCAAAACACAGTATAGCGGCATTCGTCCAGCGGTGGGCTATCCTTCCTTACCCGATCAGTCTATTATCTTTGATCTGGAGCCTATTTTGAAATTCAATGAAGTAGGTATCCAACTCACCGAAAATGGAGCAATGTTCCCTAATGCATCGGTGTGCGGATTGTATTTCGCCCATCCTCAGTCCAAATACTTTATGATTGGCAAAATAGATGAGCATCAGTTTACCGATTATGCCAACCGTTGCGGAAAAGATCCTGCCGTTTTACGAAAGTGGATGGCTGCCAATCTATAGTTAGTTGCTTGGCGATATTCAATGCCGTTTATACTGCTGGGTGAATGAAATCTTTTGATCAATAAACAGTGATTATTCGTACACTCCGTTTAGTCCGTGTGCTAACTAAATGACATTGGTTCTTTATTTGTAAATACGAACGCATAACTGGTTGGAAACTAACTCGGACAAACGATTGTGTGACAAAGACGGGTGGCTTAGTGACGAAAAATTCTTACCTTTGTATGCTAAATTAATAATCACACATTATTAGTTATTCATTATTAATTGATTTACATGCGTATCGATATTATTTCTGCAGTACCTGAATTACTCGAAAGTCCTCTCAATTATTCCATCGTGAAACGTGCCCGTGAAAAGGGTTTGGTGGAAGTTCACGTACACAACCTCCGCGAATATACTACCAATAAACATCGTCGTGTGGACGATTATGCCTTTGGCTTCAGTGCCGGAATGGTGTTGCAAATTGAGCCTATCGACCGCATTATTTCTCATTTAAAGAGCGAACGCACTTACGACGAAGTTATTTACACTTCGCCCGATGGAGAAAAGTTTGACCAGAAAATGGCGAATAATTTGTCGATGTGTGGCAATCTTATTATTCTTTGCGGCCATTACAAGGGCATCGATCACCGCATTCGTGAACATCTGATTACTAAAGAAATAACGGTTGGCGATTATGTACTTACTGGTGGCGAGCTACCTGCTGCTATCATGACGGATGCCATTGTTCGCTTACTACCCGGAGCCATTGGCGATGAGCAATCAGCATTGTCCGATTCGTTTCAGGATAATTTGCTGGCACCGCCTGTTTATACCCGTCCGGCGGAATACAATGGTTGGAAAGTGCCGGAGATTTTGCTTTCGGGACATCGAGCTAAAGTAGATGAATGGAACCACCAACAGTCGGTGGAGCGCACGAAGCGATTAAGACCTGATCTTTTAAATGAATAATGAATGAATGAAAAATGAATAATTCTTTGATAGATTTATATGTTGCAACAATCAATGTGGCAAGTGGGCTTGTTTTTACATTTGATAAACAGGCAGCAATAAAAGGTCGAAGAAGAATTCCCGAACGAACCTTACATTTGCTCGAAATTATGGGTGGCGTGTTTACAAATCTTTTATTGATGTACTCACTACGCCACAAACATAAAAAGTTTAGTTATTGGATGTGGACATGGGTGATTGGAATTGGGTGGGTGATGGTTACTCTCAATCTAAGTTTAAGATAAGATAAATAGTTTTGCCGATTAAAACAAAATACTTACCTTTGGCGTTATTAATTTAAATCTTTATTTATGATTATTTCTTTTGGTTCTAAAGTTACCGATAAGATTTGGGGAGGTGAAAGAGTTAAGCGAATTCCAGTTGAAATTCAACAGATTGGTAGACGAAAACTCAGAATGCTTAATAACTCACAGAATATTGTCGACTTAAGAATACCGCCCTCAAATCATTTAGAAAAGCTTTCAGGAAAGTTCAACGAATTTTTTAGTATTCGTATTAACAACCAATGGAGAATAATTTTTAAATGGGAGAATAATCATACTTTAGAAGTTGAAATTATTGATTATCATTAATCCAAAAAAAACTCAAGATGGACAAACTATCAAACATACATCCGGGTGAGATACTCAATGAGGAATTCTTAATTCCGTTAGCTATTTCTGCCTATAAGCTTTCGAAGGATCTGGAAATACCACAAACACGCATCTCTCAAATAATAAAAGGTAAACGTAGAATTACGGCAGGCACTGCCATAAGGTTAAGCCTCTATTTTGGAAATTCTGCTAAATTCTGGCTGGGTTTGCAGGATGATTTTGACCTAGAAGAAGAGGTGACAACCCAAACTGTTGTTTTTGAAAGAATTAGGAATAGAAAAAACGGACAAACAGCAATATAATTATTTTTTGAAACATACATAACTCTGTCATGACAAAAATTAAAGTAGGCGTAATTGGTGGCGCCGGATACACTGCTGGAGAATTGCTTCGCATTTTGGTTAATCACCCAAATGTGGATATCGTATTTGTAAACAGCACCAGCAATGCCGGTAATCCGATTACCGAAGTACATAGTGGATTGATTGGTGAAACAGAGCTTCTTTTCACGTCCAAATTGCCTTTTGGTTCTGTGGATGCATTGTTTCTTTGCTCTGCACACGGCGATAGCAAAAAGTTTATGGACAATAACAAGGTTCCTGCTTCCTTGAAGATTATCGATTTATCAACCGATTATCGCGCAAAAAGCCCTCATCATGACTTTGTGTACGGCTTACCCGAATTGAACCGTGAGGATATTCGTACTGCCACGCACATTGCTAATCCTGGTTGTTTTGCAACTGCCATTCAATTGGCTATATTTCCTTTGGCGGCGGCTGGTTTGCTGACCGATGAGATTCATGTTAATGCCATTACCGGCTCAACCGGAGCAGGAGTAAAGCCATCGGACACATCCCATTTTAGTTGGAGAAATAATAATATCTCTATTTATAAGCCTTTTGGTCATCAACATTTGGGAGAAATCGGTCAATCGGTACGTCAATTACAAGCAGGTTTCAATAAGGCCATTAACTTTATTCCAGTTCGTGGTAATTTTGCCCGCGGAATTTATGTAACTGCTTACACTAAATGTTCATTGAGCATTGAAGATGCCAAGGAATTATACAAAGATTTTTATAAAGACTCAGCTTTCACTTTTGTTGTATGCAAAAATCCGGATATGAAACAGGTGGTAAATACCAATAAAGGCATTGTGTACCTCGAAAAGCACGATCAGAAACTATTAATAGTTTCAATGATTGATAATTTATTGAAAGGAGCTTCTGGTCAAGCTGTGCAAAATATGAATTTGATGTTCGGATTGGATGAAAAAACAGGTTTAGGGCTAAAATCAATAGGATTTTAATCCGTAAATATCTCATTTACTCATTTTTTTAGATGCAAATTACAAAATATTGAAAACCTAATATGGCATAAAAGTATTATTTAAGGATAAAAATAGTATAATAATTCAATGTCGTTTAGATAAGGATTTGTTCTAAATGACTGGAAAATAGTTCTTTGAAAGTTTTGTATATTGTTTTATATTGCTTATCTTTATAGGGTATATAGGGGGTAACTCAACTATCCAAACAAAAGAAGACAGC
>JBBSDM010000038.1:0-29233 GCA_038249445.1 Bacteroidales bacterium | reverse complement strand
TTGCGGAGAGAGAGGGATTCAAACCCCCGGTACCTTGCAGTACGGCGGTTTTCAAGACCGCTGCAATCGATCACTCTGCCATCTCTCCAGAGTGTGTCTTTTTTCTTAAGACGGTGCAAAGATACGGCTTTTTCTGAAACTACCAAACGGTTTCCAATTATAAATTACCAATTGATAATTATGAATTTAAGACCGTTTGGTTATCAGATATTTATTGCTTAAACTGATTTCAAATATTCAGTGATATTTTTTTCAATACGTCCTGTAATGTCGGCTATATCGGCTTTATCGAAGGCTTCGCCACTAATATTTTCGAATAATTCGATGTAACGTTCACTGATGCCTGCTACAATTTCTGGAGTCATTTCAGGCACCTGTTGTCCCTCTTTACCTTGGAAACCGTTTGCCATTAACCACTCCCGTACAAATTCTTTCGATAGTTGCTTTTGAGCTTCGCCTTTTTCAAAAAGTTCCTGATACGTTTCAGCATAGAAATAGCGAGAAGAATCCGGTGTATGAATCTCGTCAATCAAGTAGATTTTGCCATCACGACGACCGAATTCATATTTGGTGTCAACCAGAATCAATCCACGAGCAGCTGCCATTTCTGTACCGCGAAGGAAAAGTGCCATGGTGTATTTTTCCAACATTTCATATTCTTCAACTGATACCAAACCTTGACTCAAAATTTCTTCACGCGTAATATCCTCGTCATGACGACCTAGTTCTGCTTTAGTAGTAGGAGTGATGATAGGTTCTGGAAAACGTTGGTTTTCACGCATGCCCTCAGCGATTTTTACCCCGCAAATTTCGCGCACTCCGCTTTTGTAGGTTCTCCATGCACTTCCGCATAAATAACCGCGCACAATCATTTCTATAGGGTATCCTTCGCAACGAAGACCTACTGTTACCATTGGATCTGGGCTGGCGAGTTTCCAGTTTGGCACAATATCAGCCGTAGCGTCCAGAAACTTGGCTGCAATCTGATTTAACATTTGTCCTTTGTAAGGAATTCCTTTTGGTAAAACCACGTCGAATGCTGAAATACGGTCTGTTGCAACCATTACCAGCAAATCATTTTTTACGGTGTACACATCACGTACCTTGCCGTGATATACATTCTTTTGTCCATCAAAATGGAAATCGGTGTTAGTTAATGCGTTCATTATTATTTAGTTTTGTTATTTACTGTTGTTTATAAGTTGATTTCATTTCTTCAAAATCAACACCTCTTTCTCTTCTTCCCCTTTAGGGGTTAGGGGTGCTTGTCTTTTCTCATACGCTTCCACAATTCGTTGTACCAGTTTGTGGCGGACAATATCTTTCACATTAAACTCTACTTTGGCAATTCCTTTTACGTTTTTCAGGACTTCCAATGCGTCAATCAAACCTGATTTTTGGGCGTAGGGTAAATCAATTTGTGTCATATCACCAGTTACAATAATCTTGGTGTTCAAGCCCATGCGGGTAAGGAACATCTTTATTTGCATGGTCGAGGTGTTTTGCGCTTCATCAAGTATAACAACTGCATCACTCAGCGTTCGTCCACGCATAAAAGCCAAAGGTGCAATCTGTATAGTGCCATTTTCCAAATACTCTTTCAGTTTTAATGGTGTAATCATGTCTTGCAAAGCATCGTATAGTGGTTGCAGATAAGGATCAATTTTTTCTTTCATGTCACCAGGAAGGAAACCGAGCTTTTCTCCAGCTTCCACAGCCGGACGACTGAGAATAATCTTTTTTACTTCACGGTTTTTCAACGAGCGAACGGCCAATGCTATGGCTGTGTAGGTTTTGCCCGAGCCAGCAGGTCCAATAGCAAAAAGAAGATCATTGGTATCGAAATCTTTTACTAACTTTTGCTGATTGGCAGTGCGTGCCATAATGGATTTACCATTTACGCCGTGCAAAATTAGGTTTTCAAATTTAACTTCGTCAGGAGCATTTCCTTTGACTATTTCAATAATATTTTCTTCTGAAAGCGAGTTGTTGTCAATGCAAAACCGTTCCAGTTTTTCTATGATTGAATATAATTGGTTGATATCTTCCTCATTACCTGCCAATTTAATTGCATTTCCTCTAGCTGAAAATTGCACATTGGGATGCAAGTTTTTTATAGTTTGTACATTATGGTTGTTTATGCCATAAAAAACCGTAGCGTCAGTCAGCTCAGAAAGTTCGAATATAGCCTCCCCAACTCCTCCATTTGAGGGGCTAAGAATACTATTGTCTATTGTTTTTTTCATGCATGAAATTCTTAAAGTCCCCTACCGGGGGATTTAGGTGGCTTCTTAATCTGCAAACAAAGGGAATTTTTCCATTGTTTTGTTTACGCGTTCACGAACAGATTTGATGATTTCAGCGTTTTCAACATTTGAAAGCACTGTTTCAATCATTTCGGCGATTTCTACCATCAAATCTTCTTTTGCACCACGGGTAGTGATAGCTGGAGTTCCCAAACGGATACCCGAAGTTTGGAATGCTGATCGGCTATCGAACGGCACCATGTTTTTGTTCACTGTTATATCAGCTTCAACCAATACTTTTTCCGCTACTTTACCTGTCAATTCAGGAAATTTAGAACGTAAATCCACCAACATAGAATGATTATCAGTTCCACCTGAAATAATAGTAAAGCCACGAGCAATAAGTGCATTTGCTAAAGCAGCAGCATTTTTCTGAACCTGAGCTTGGTATACTTTGTATTCGGGTTGAAGACACTCGCTAAACGAAACGGCTTTAGCAGCAATTACGTGTTCCAGCGGTCCACCTTGAATTCCTGGAAATACGGCTGAGTCGAGTAGGGCAGACATCATTTTGATTTCACCTTTTGGAGTTGTTTTTCCCCATGGGTTTGGAAAATCTTTTCCTACTAAAATGATACCACCACGTGGGCCACGCAATGTTTTATGAGTAGTAGAAGTTACAATATGTGCCCATTTTAAAGGATTTTCCAACAATCCGGCAGCAATAAGTCCTGCTGGGTGAGCCATATCAATCATTAATAAAGCACCTACTTTGTCAGCAATTTCGCGCATACGTTTGTAGTTCCATTCGCGTGAATAAGCCGACCCACCACCAACAATAACTTTTGGTTGTTCGCGGATGGCTACCTCTTCCATTTGGTCGTAATCAACAAGTCCGGTTTTTTCGTCTACATTGTATTCACATGGTTTGTAAAGAATTCCTGAGCTATTTACCAATGAACCGTGTGATAGGTGACCACCGTGTGACAGGTTCAATCCTAAAAACTTATCACCAGCATTCATACATGCCAAAAATACTGCCGCATTAGCTTGTGCACCAGAATGAGGTTGAACGTTTGCCCATTCGGCACCGAAGATTTCTTTCAATCGGTCGATTGCTATTTGCTCACTTTCATCCACTACTTCGCAACCGCCATAATAGCGTTTGCCCGGATAACCTTCGGCATATTTGTTGGTTAATACGGAACCCATAGCTTCCATAACTTGTTCGCTAACAAAGTTTTCTGACGCTATCAACTCAATACCTTTCAATTGACGTTGTTTTTCGCGTGCAATGATGTCAAAAATAACCTGGTCTCTTTTCATTTTTTGTTTTGTCTTAAGTCTATGGGTAAACCACAGACGAATTATAATCTATTTTATTTATTTTTCTTTTAACTGGACAGATCACGACCTGTCCCTACATGTTTAATAATTCCTGAAACCTTTCCACAAATTTCCCCACATGAAAGCCATCCATCAAAGCATGATTGACATGTATATCTACTGGCATCCACATTTTGTCGCCATCACGGGTAATTTTTCCGAATGTAATTTTCGGAATACTGCGCCCAATATCCAACCGGCGGGCATGGTTTACGGCTGTAAAATCAGCCCATGGAAGTCTTGAATAATGTAAAATATCCTCGCCTAGATATGCAAATTTTAACCCTCCTTCGGCTTTTACTCATATAGTTTCTGTTTTTGCCTGATCCATAAATACTTCAATATCCATGTTATACGAAAAATATGCACATCCATATGTTTCATCTTCTCGGAAAATAGTTGGTCCGGCACCTACTTTATCATAACAAAAAACTTTATCGTTTTCAATACGATGCTTAAATTCCTCTATTTCGTTGGCTACCTGCATCGACAAATATAAATAATACAACGAAAAAGGCCAACCGTTGTTCTTTGCTTTACGATAAGCTACCGAACATTCTGCCCGAACGGTTATTCCAAAAAGCGGTTCGTCGAAGTTTTTAAAGACTTCAAAGTGTTCACGGCGTTTCCATGTGGATATGTTGATTTCGTGTTTCATAAATAAGTAAACAAGTTATTAGTAAACGAGTAAACAAAATTCTATCTTGCTTCTTACTTCTTTTTCTTTTGCACTGTCCATCCAAATTTACCAATTTCTTCACCTAGTTTGTAATAATGACCATGCGAATAGGCAATTAGTTTGGCAGCTCCCAAATCGAATGTGTCTGTTTCGGGATTTATATATTTAGTGTCTGCTTGCACGTTCAGCACTTCTGCAATAAACATATCGTGCGAGCCGAGTGGTATGATTTCTTTCACCTTGCATTCAATGCAAAGTGGTGATTCTTTAACGATTGGTGCGCTTACCATTTCTCCTTTTACGGGAGTAAGTTTCATTTCTTCAAACTTATTAAAGTCCTTTCCACTTTTCACACCACACCAATCGGTTGCGTAGGCCATATCTTCGTTAGTGAGATTAATGACGAACTCCCCGGTTTCTTTGATAATATTGTGGGAGTGACGTTCTGGACGAACAGAAATATAACACATGGGTGGGTTTGTGCAAATTGTACCAACCCAGCTAATTGTCAGAAGATTATAGTTGTCTGGATTATTCCCACAGGAAATTAAGACTGCCGGTAGTGGGTAAATTAATGTGCCGGGTTTCCAAGAAACGTGGCTATTTGTATTGTTTCTTTCCATTATTTTATTTTTACTTTGTCGCGCTGTACTTCTCGTTCGCAATAATGACATTTAAGCATTATCTCTCCATCGTGTATTTGCACATGAAAACGAGTTGTTACAGGCTGATTGTTTGTGATGCAGTTTGGATTTGCACACTGAACTATTTCTCTGATTTCAGCGGGAAGCGTCAATGGTCGTTTTTCAACTACCAGATAATCACGAATAATATTTATTTTGGCATTCGGAGCAATCAGGGTTATTTTGTTTGTCTCATCTTCTTCAAAAGCTCTGTCTGAAATTTTAATTATCCCTTTTTTGCCCACTTTAGCGCTATCCAGATTATTCCCGATGGTTATCTGGTGCTCGCATGTGTCTAGATGCAAGATAGATACTACTGTGTATAATTTATCTGCAGGAATGTGGTCAATCACTGTGCCATTGCGGAGTGCCGCTACTTTCAATTCTTTTGTTGACATAAATGCTGGTTTTATTGTCTTTCTTAAGGATTATAGTCCTAAAACTTTACTCACTATTGCTTGTCTTACATACAATCCATTTTGCGCTTGTCTGAAGTAATAGGCTTTTTCATTGCTATCCACATCAGGGTCAATTTCAGTTACGCGTGGCAGTGGATGAAGAATGCGCAAGTTAGGCTTTGAATTTGCAAGCATATCATTTTTAAGTGTATATACATTCTTTACACGCTCGTACTCCATCAAATCCTGAAACCGTTCTTTTTGAACACGGGTCATGTATAAAATATCAGAGTCGTTGAAATTATCTGTCAATTCGCTTACTTCTGTGTATGGAATGTTATTTTTGACGCAAAAAACTTTGTATTCGTCTGGCATTTTTAATTCATCAGGGGCAATGAATTTGAAAGTGGGATGAAAATGTGACATGGCCATTATCAGCGAATGCACTGTGCGACCGTATTTTAAATCTCCAACAAGACTAATGGTAAGGTTTTCGAGTGTGCCTTGTGTTTTTAAAATTGAATACAAGTCGAGCAGCGTTTGTGAGGGATGTTGGTTAGAACCGTCGCCAGCATTGACAATAGGTACTGGAGCTACTTCCGACGCAAAACGGGCTGCACCTTCAAGCGGATGACGCATCACGATAGCATCCGCATAGCAGCTAACCATATGAATGGTGTCGTTTAGCGTTTCACCTTTCGATGAACTGCTGGTGGCTGCATCCGAAAATCCTATAATTGAACCACCCAGACGAACAACTGCCGTTTCGAAACTTAGTCGCGTACGGGTGGAAGGTTCGAAAAACAGGGTGGCTATCACTTTTCCATCCAATGTTTTTCGGTTCGGATTGGTTTCAAAATCCGCGGCCGAATCGAGAATAGCCAGAATTTCTTCTTTGCTATAATCGGAAATTGATACTAAACTGTTGTTTTTCATAGACCCCAAATCCGTCAGCCGACGGAGATTTTAATTAGTGTTGTTTTTAACTCAATGGTATAATCAATGATAACTAGAACTTCCCCACATTCCTTTCAAGAGTTATGAGCAGTTTTAAAAAAAACCAACATAAATCCACACAGATTCATATTGGTTTTCTCATTTCTTAGGGGCAACTTATCAGCACAACTTATTGTCTGTGAGTTGCTTTGTTCGAAAAAATATTTAAAGTTTCTCGTTTCCATTTCTGTACGCAAAGATAGAGTTTTTTTTGCAATAATGAAATAGGATAATTGGGTTTGTTTTAGGATAATTGGTGGTTTATGAATCTATATCTTGAACTAAAAACAAAGTAAGGTGTTTTTTTATGAGTGTATGCTAAGGTCGAAAGCTGTTTTTTGATTTATTTTTTGATTACCAATCCGTAAATTTTGGAAAGTTTGCCGGATAGTAAAATGGCATCTTGTTTTCTGATGGATAATTGCATGATGCATTCATTCTCGAAACTTTGATTCAAAATCAAGGCATTGGTATCTTTGATTACACGCATGACTTCGTTCATTAATATGTAATCAAAAAGGATGGAAACGGTTTCATCGACAGTTTTTTCAATAATTTCGGCCTTATGAAGTGCTTCGACAGTGGCTTCTTTGTAGGCTACTACCAATCCGCCTGTTCCAAGCAGAATGCCTCCAAAGTATCTGACTACGATTACAAGAATATTCGTAAGTTCGCGGGAATTTATTTGTCCGAGAATTGGGCGGCCGGCGGTTCCAGATGGTTCGCCATCGTCATGGGTGCGAAATTCTTTTCGTTCTGTTCCAAGCATATAAGCATAACATACATGACGGGAGTCGTAATACTCTTTTTTGTAATTTTTTACAATCTCTTTTACATCGTCAGTACTGCTCACAGGGATGGCAAACGACAGAAATTTACTGCCTTTTTCTTTGTAGATTCCTTCGGTGGGGGCAATGATAGTTTTGTAAGTATCGGACATTGTAGTTTTGAATGCTGTACCAATTCTCCTACTTTGATTAGCAGATAATGCAAAAGTACAATTTTAATTGATGATTTAAAAGCTATTAATCTTTGAAAATGGATTATAGAAAACTAAAAATAGCGTATATTTGCATACATATTGAATAATTGCAATTTTATCATCAAGGAATTGTATATTCTATTTTGCCTCTTTAGCTCAGTTGGTAGAGCAATTCATTCGTAATGAATAGGTCGCGGGTTCGAGTCCCATGAGAGGCTCTTTTTTAATTAA
Organism: Bacteroidales bacterium; assembly: GCA_038249445.1. Taxonomy (GTDB): domain Bacteria; phylum Bacteroidota; class Bacteroidia; order Bacteroidales; family Paludibacteraceae; genus Paludibacter. The sequence goes on along the minus strand of JBBSDM010000038.1, from coordinate 21,632 downwards.
TAATTTACAATTAATAAGTCACAATTATTTTTTATGTTCATGTTTCAAACAGGTTTGTTAGCTACTTTTATCCCCGAACTACTAATGGTGCTGGGGTACTTGCTTTGCCTTTTTGTTTCAAACCCCACGCCCACAAATGATGCGATAACTATAAACTCAGTTGCTGTTCAGTCCGCAAGCATCGAACGTGTTCAGGCTTCTACCTATTCAGTTAGTTCGGCAGATTTTATATTTGTGGCGCAGCCAATTGAATTCAATACTACTCCACCGATTTATTGTTCGATAAAACTCAATTCCCTTTTTTTTGAACATTACTTTCAGTTGTCTGGCAGTCTGACTTATGTTCAGTTTTCCCGCCCTCCTCCTTTCATTGTATAAAAAACAAACTCTTTTTACTGTAATAATCTGCTGAATAATATTCATTTTTAGCAGTTTGTTTTTACGTTATTCCCAATAGGGTTACTAAAATTGTATTATATATTTCATATACAAAAAAATGAAAAAATATTTTTTTATAATTATATTTGCTGTGTTAAGCTCCACTTTAATGGCTCAAAAACAAGCAGATTCAACCAAAGTAATTGGGTTGGAGGAAGTGGTAATTAGCTCTTTGAAAGAAACTTCACCTCAACAAACACCTTTGTCATCAACAATACTTAGTGCGGGCAAGATAGCTGCGGCGCAAATCACTAATGTTAGAGATTTTAGTGGACTGGTGCCTAATTTTTTTATTCCCAATTACGGTTCTTCCCTGTCAACCACTTCCTATATTCGGGGGATTGGATCGCGAAATAGTGGGCAATCCATGGCATTGTACGTAGATAATGTACCTTATTTTGACAAATCAACTTTCGATTTTGATTTCTATGATATCAGGCAAATTGAAGTCCTACGTGGTGCACAAGGAACACTTTATGGTCGTAACGCCGAAAGTGGAATTGTAAATATCTACACCCTTTCTCCATTGAACTATCAGGGAACTAAGTTGTCGGTTAATCTGGGAAACTATGGTTTGGTAGATGGTAAATTGTCTCATTATGGGAAATTTTCAGATAATTTCGGATACTCGATAAGTGGTTATTACAATTACACGGATGGTTTTTTTACCAATAAATTCACCAACCAATCGGCAGATGCGAGCACTTCGGCTGGTGGCAGAGTGAAACTCGACTGGAATATTAGTCCTAGCTTCAAAGCACAATATTCCACGAATTTCGATTATGTTAATCAGGATGCTTTCCCGTATGGAGCGTACAGCAGAACTACTGGTCTAACTGCGCAGCCAAATTTTAACGATCCTGGATCTTATAAACGTAATGTGCTAACTAATAGCTTGTTTTTGCAATACAAAACGCAAAATTGGGTGCTGAGTTCGATCGCTTCTCATCAATATTTTAAAGATGAAATGAAAATGGATAATGACTTCACCCCGATGTCCTTTTTTATCATTGAGCAAGCTCAAAAGCAAAATGCGTTTAACGAAGAACTTATTTTAAAATCGAACCCTAAGAATAGGTATCAATGGAGCTTTGGGGCAACCGGGTTTATTCAGCAGTTAGATAATAATGCGCCAGTAGAGTTGAAAAGTGATGCTATCAAATATATCCTTCAGCCGTCGTTTACGCCAATAGGAATGACCATAACCGATCAAACCCTGAAAACTCCGGGGCAATACAATACGAAAACAAGCGGTGGTGCACTTTTTCATCAATCCACTTACAATAATTTTTTGGTGGATGGATTTTCTGTTACTGGCGGCTTGCGTGTTGATTACGAGAAAATTGATTTGGATTATAGCACCGGAAGTGCAATGCACATAAAAATGGGGCCAACCATTTATTTGTTTGCAGATACCTTGAAGAATAATTTGTCTGTTCATTTCTCGGAATTATTGCCCAAAATAGCACTGAAATACGAATGGAGTAACCGTCAGTTTATGTACGCAAATGTTTCAAGAGGCTACAAGGCAGGAGGTTATAACGTTCAAATGTTTGCCGATTTAGTTGATAAGGGACTTACAAACCCAGCGGCAACAACAAAACAAGCAGTGATGGATGCTATTTCTTACAAACCCGAATATAGCTGGAATTACGAACTAGGCGGGCAATGTTTGGCATTTGATAATCATTTAAAATCTTCAATTTCATTGTTTTATATTGACTTAAGCAATTTGCAATTGACTCAGTTTGTTCCATCAGGATTTGGCAGAAAGTTATCAAATGCAGGAGCGGCTGTTAGTAAAGGAGTAGAGGTGTCGTTGGATGCAAATATTGGTGCTGGGTTTAGCGCTGCATTGAACTACGGGTATGCTAATGCCACTTTTACCACTTATACCGATTCGGTGAAAATTACAGATCCGACAACGCACAAAACTACTTACGTAAAGATTGATTACCAAGGCAGTCATATACCTTATGCTCCGCAGAATACACTTAGTGCAAGTGCAAGTTACGAGCATAATTTTAAAAATGGCTTTATTGATCATTTGATGGCCACCGTGCAATATGTAGGTGTAGGGAAAATTTACTGGACAGAAGCGAATGATATAGAGCAGGATTTTTACTCGCAGGTAAATGCCAAAGTTGCTGTGAAGAAGGGGGGACTTGGACTGGAATTTTGGGTGAAAAACTTGTTAAATGCCAAGTACAATGCTTTTTTCTTTAGTACTTCGGGTAGCGAGTTTTTCCAACAAGGAAAACCTATGCAAATCGGGGCTATATTAAAATTTGAATTCTAGTCTGATAATCAACTCAAATAAGTTAGCACACCGAGTACACGGATTGTACGGAATAAAAATGAGAGTAAAGTTTTGGATGCATTTTTTCTGCTTTATTTTTAGTTAATTTAGATAAAATATGTGTATTTCGCATGCTAATATCTTATTGTAGGATTGTTTCTTTACCTTCAAAAACGCCAATGCCGAAGAGTGCAAAATCGTATTTTATCGGATCATTGGCATCGAAGTTACGCAGCATAGCTGTGATTTCCTCCACTGCTTTCCAGTCGTTTTGTTTCCGGTTGAGCAGACCGTATGCTCGTGCTACATTGCCGGTATGTACATCGAGCGGGAGCATAAGTGCCGATGTAGGAATACCCTTCCATAGCCCAAAATCAACTTCGTTTTCATCCTCACGAATCATCCAACGAAGGAACATATTGAGTCGCTTGGCCGATGAATTGGCCGATACATCCGAAACGTGTTTACGGACGCGAAGGTTGTGCGGAAGCGATAAAAAGACATTTCTGAAATGCTTTAAAGCGTCAAAAGCTGTTCCTAGAGACAGATAACCTTCTGTAAAAACAGTTTCTAACCCGCCGTGATGTGTATAGATATTTTTCAAGGACTCGAGAAAGAAAAGACAGTCGTTGCCATTGAATGTGCGATGAACAAAGCGTTTCAGCTCTTCTGAACTTGTATTGATATCAGAAGAAAAATTGTTTTCCATTAGGAAATTATACGGCGCATTGTCCATTATGTCCATCAGGCGGTTGGCATTGTTGATAATACTTTTGCGTTGTCCCCACGATATGGTGGCGGTAAGAAAACCTGCAATTTCGATATCTTCTTTTCGTGAAAAGCGCCGCGGAATTTGAATCGGGTCGGAGTCAATGAAATCAAGTCGATTGTATAAAAGTACTCTCTCGTCGAGGAGTTGTTTGATGTAGTCGTTATTTGTTTGGGTCATGTGTTGATATCTAAGTAAGTGAAGCCTCTTCTATACTTAGCAGAATGAGGCTTGTTAATTGATGGTAATCCGGCGTATATCCTTTTTCTTTGAGTGATGTAACAAAATCGGTATGCTTACGCCCCTGACGGTAATCGGGTTCCTTTGTCGGATGTTTCAGATATTTTTCAAACGTAGATGCCGGTTCAGCCAGATTGAGTACGGCGTGATACAGCAAACTGTCTTTATTGCGATAAATGGATGAGCCTAGAATTTTTTTACCGTCAATGGCAATATCGGAAATTCCTCTCAATGAAAGATTCTCAACACCGGCTTTTCCCAGTGCAGAAATAATCAAGGTATTTGTTTTTAAAAAAACATCTTTAGGATGTAGCTCTTTGGGATCGGAAAAGACAACTGAAATAATCAGATTGTGCGGCGTAAGCATCACGGTTTGTCCACCAGACGGCCTTTTGAGCACGGTGATACCATCTTGAACCACTCTTTCTAAAAACAATGCTTCGTCCGCCCGATTTGATGCCCCCAAAACGATATAGGTTTTGTCGGGGATCCAAATCAGAAAGGGCTTGGTTTTATCCTCAAGTAATTGGATATCGGGAAGATTATAATCGGTCATTTGAATCTGTTTTTAAATTGACTAGTTTGCACCGTTTTTTTGTCAGTTTCCCAGATGGGTCACTGCATCACGCAAATGTGTCACTGCATCACGCAGATAGGTTGCCGCAGAATCCGATCCGATGCTCCCTAAGATCATTATTGTTATTTGTGAATTGCTTTGTCAAAAGCATCAAAGCCAGCTTCCATAAATATCTCCGAAACGGTAGGATGAGCGTGTATAATATTCGCCACATCGTAAACGGTGCCATCAAACGCCATAAATGCACTTGCTTCGGAAATCATGTCGGTAGCATTTGCCGCCACTATCTGAACGCCGAGAACGGTTCCATATTTTTTATCGGAAAGCATACGAATATAGCCCTCGGTATTTCCTTCTATCATGGCCTTTGCATTCGAAGATAGGGGGAGCTCGGTGACTTTAAAAGGAATCTCCTTGCTATTGAGTTCTTGCTCTGTCATTCCAATTTGAGAAACTTCCGGAACAGTGTACATGTTGATAGCATAATTTGACATGTTAAAGCGTTTCTTAATGCCTTTGATGGTATTGATGACGTGAATTCCCTGTGCCGAAGCTATATGTGCCACAAAACTTTTTCCACTCACATCGCCGATAGCATACACACCGTCGATATTTGTCTCGAATTTATCGTTTGTTTTTATAAATCCGCGCTCGGTAAGTTCCAGTGGAGTTTCGCTTTCGGGTATAATTGCTTTGCGTGAATTACAGTTGACAAGCAAATCGCATTTAATTTTTGAATTACCAATATAAAGCTCGCCATTCTCAAATTTTTCAGGATAAGCATCCACTATCAATTCAATTTTTTCTGTTTCGAGTTTATGTGTAATGTACTTGATTAAATGCTCGTCCAGTCCTACCATAAAGTAATTACTGTTGGCAATGAGTGTCACCTTTTTGCCGATGAGTTTGAAGAACTGCGCTATTTCTACTGATGAAATATGATTGCCTGTAACCACAATATTCTTCGGAATTTCAGCCAGAGAAAACATGTTTTCAACTTCAACAATGGGTGCATTATCCAACTTCTTATCCATCAACTTTGGTTTAGAACCGGTAGCAATGATAATATGTTTAGCACTAAATTTTTTTCCGTCCACCAACACCGAATGGTCTGATCCTATTACAGCATTGCCGGAGATAATATCCACTCCATTTTTATTGAGCAAATGACTTACGCCCGACCCAAGTTTACCCGATATTTTTTTTGATCGTGCTTTTACTTTTTCCCAATTAAAAGATATTTTATGTTCAAAAATACCATCAATACCAAACTCGTCGGCATGTTTTATTTTGTCGAATAACTTTGCGCTTTCGAGCAATGCTTTTGTAGGGATGCAACCCCATTGGAGACACATGCCACCAATGTATTTTTTTTCTACAATGGCGGTTTTTAAACCAACTTGTCCTGCTCTGATGGCAGCAACATATCCGGCAGGACCGGCACCGATAATAATCACATCGTATTCCATGGTTCTAGTTTTTAAGAGGTAAATTATGTGTTCTTTTTATTCCATTAGCAATAGCATCGGATCAGAAAGGTATGCCATAATGCTATTTATAAACCGAGATGCTTCGCCGCCGTCTACTATCCGATGATCAACCGAAAGCGATAGTGGCAATACATTTCCGGTTACCACCTGATCATTGCTTATAACCGGTTTCTTTACTATTCGGCCAATGCCCAATATCCCAGCCTGTGGATAGTTAATCACCGGAGTGGCAAAAATACCGCCTATAGAACCATAGTTTGTAAGCGTAAATGTTCCATCCTTCATGTCGTCCATTGTGAGTTTTCTATCCCGTGCTTTTTCCGACAACAGCATGATTTCATTGGCAATTTGCATTATCGACAGTTGATCAGCATTTTTAATGACAGGAACTACCAACCCTTCGGGAGTATCAATGGCAATGGCAATATTATAGTAGTTTTTGAAAATCATTCTGTCGTTTTCCATATCAATCTGCGAATTCAGCTGTCGGTGCTTCTTAAGTGCATGTACAGTTGCTTTCACAACGAAAGAAAGATACGTAAGTTTGATATCTTTCTGGGCGTATTTAAGTTTGAATTTATCCCGTATGCGCATTAGATCAGTAATTTCAACCTCATCAAAAAGCGTCATGTGTGCTGTGCTCTGTTTGGAATTAAGCATATTTTTGGCAATGGCTTTTCTTATTTGCGATAGCGGCTCGTAAGTATACGCCTCTGCAGGTTGAGTAGGCGTAAACGGTTCGGCTTTTTGTTTTACTTCGGCTGTTGGCTTTGTAGGTTGATAGTTTTCTATATCTTCCTTCGTTACTCTGCTTGAAGGTCCGGTGCCTTTAACGGTATTTATATCAATGTTCAAATCTTTAGCCATGGCACGGGCAAGCGGAGTTGCCAATACTTTTGAAATCGATTTTTCTTCCGTTTTTGGTTTTGATGAACCCTCGTTGCTTGCTGCCAGATAAGCATTTTTACCCGCTAGCTCCATGGTGCCCACAACTCCAGCGCCTTCTTCTTCATCACCCTCTTTTGGTTCTGTTTTGTCCGGCTCTTTAGTTTCGGCTACTGCGGCAACTCCCAGTACGCCTTCAATTTCAATTTCTACTAACGGACTTCCTACTTTGATTGTTTCGCCCACACTTCCGAATATCTCAATGATAGTACCCGTTTTTGGAGACGGAATATCGGTTACAATCTTGTCGGTTTCCATGTTCACAAGTGCCTGTCCGGCTTTTACTGCCTGCCCTTTTACCACATGCCACTGGAGGATGGTGCCTTCTTCAAGCCCTTCTCCTATATCCGGAAAATTAAAAATATATCTCATGGTGTTGTAATTTAAAATTTGACGGTACGTTCAATTTCATAGAAAATCCTTTCGGGGCTTATCATATAAAACGATTCACCTTTGGCCAATGGCACTATGGTATCAAAGCCCATTACGCGTTTTGGTGGTGCCTCCAGATAAAGGAATGCTTCCTCATTGGCAATGGCTATGAGTTCGCCACCCACGCTGAACGATTCGGGTGCTTCGGCCACAATCACTATTCGCCCCGTTTTTTTAATTGATGCGGCTACTGTCTCTTTATCAATAGGATAAATGGTTCTCAAGTCAATCAACTCAACCGAAATGCCGGCTTCTTTAGCCATTACCATTGCCTTTTGGCATTCACGAATCATGGCGCCAAATGCCACCACGGTTACGTCGGTACCTTCGGTCAGTACTTTTGCTTTACCCAGCGGAATAGAGAATTTATCGTCGGCTACTTCTTGTTTAACGGCTCTGTAAATTCGTTTTGGTTCCATGAAGATAACTGGATCATCGCTCTCAATGGCGGCTATCATTAAGCCTTTAGCATCATGTGGGGTAGAGGGTACCACCACTTTTAATCCCGGAATGTGTGAATACAATGCTTCCGGACTTTCGGAATGGTGCTCTAATGCATTTATACCGCCACCGTACGGAAAACGAATCACCATGGGTGCTTTGTACATGCTCCGCGAACGGTTGTGCATACGCGAAACATTGGAGATAATCTGATTAAATGCCGGATATGAAAAACCATCAAACTGGAGTTCAACCACCGGCCGTAAGCCCGATAAAGCCATTCCAAGTCCTGTCCCCACAATAGCCGACTCGGCAATGGGTGTATCAAAAACTCTCGCAACACCATGTTTCTTTTGCAATCCTTCTGTTACTCTGAAAACGCCACCTTCAACTCCGGCATCTTCCCCGAAAACAACTACCGATTTATCTTCTTCAAGCTTAATGTCTAATGCATTATTTATGGCTTGTACTATTGTCATTACACTCATTTTCTGCTTTCCTTCCATGTTAGAAATTGTTCATAATCATTTTTCTGCCTTTTCAAATCGTCCGGCATATCCACGTACATATGCTGAAAAACATCTTCCAATTTATAAGTCGCCTCATTTTCGGCTTCTTCAAATTGTTTATCTACGTCCAGTTTGTATTTTTCAATCAATTCTTCCTCGTTCTCTTTCCAAATACCTTTTTGATCCATGTATTTTTTCAATCGTACAATCGGATCGGTTTTATCCCATTCCAGTTCTTCCTCTTTTGTACGATATTTAGTAGGATCATCGGAGGTGGTGTGTGCCCCTTTTCTATACGTTAATGCCTCTATTAATACTGCACCATTACCGGCTTTGGCATATTCTGCAGCCTCTTTGTAGACGGCATACATAGCAAAAAAATCATTGCCGTCCACTTTTATTCCGGGCAAACCGAAAGCATAGGACTTGATGGCTAAATTGACTGAATTGGTTTGATTTCGTACTGGGACAGAAATAGCATATTGATTATTCTGAATGGTATAGATGACCGGAACTTTCCATATTCCAGCAAAATTGAGTGCTTCGCTGAAATCACCTTCCGAAGTTCCTCCATCACCGATAGAGGTGAAAACAAGTTCCTCTTTTTTCTGATATTTTACGGAATAACCAATACCTGTGGCGTGTAAAAATTGTGAGCCGATAGAAATATTAATGGGTAGTACATGGTTCGCTTTTTTATAATTACTACCTTCCTCATTTCCCATATAATACAGGAATATTTCTTTCATGGTTACACCTTTTAAAAGCATTATTCCTACTTCGCGGAAAGCGGGTGCCAGCCAGTCCTGATCTCTTATGGTCATGCCAGATGCCGCATGAATTGCTTCGTGACCCATGCAGGGTGGAAAAGTGTACATCCTTCCCTGGCGTTGATATGAAACTGCCATTTGGTCGGCTGTTCGGAAATACAACATGTGTTTATAAGCCTGGATAATAGTTTCGTCATCCAAATCAGGCATTAATTCTTTGTTTATAACCTTACCATCATTATCGATGATTCTGAGTATTTTATCTTCGGCTGGATCGAAGTTTTTAAATAAATTTGTTTGTTTTTTTATGTCGATTTTGTCAACCGATTGTTTTTCTGTAGTTACCATGTGCAGAGTTTTTAGGACATTAGAATATGTATGCTTAGTAACAACTCATATTTGATAAGGTTCGCAAGAATTCTTTTTGTAAATGAATTTTAGCTAGTTATAACCATACTGAGCAAAAGTGGAATGAATCATCAAATCATTTTTCTGATCAGTTATAGTACACGATTAATATTCCAGTTCTTGGAAGCATGTATTTAAAAACCGGAGGTCAGAATCTTTCGATTCTGACCTCCGGTTGGTCTATTTGTGTATCTCTTTGCCAGCAAACGGCTCTACTTATTCGACATCATAAACACATATTTATTGTCCGTTTCCGTTCCTGTAGGGCTGTTTTTCAGAGGTCTGTAAACAATTATTTTGTTATTCGTGTCTATACCTTTAAATAGTTGTCCGATTTTTTCGTGCATGGCTTTACATTCATCAGCCAATGGGTGCACATTTTTCAGATTGATAGTGGTGGTATAGAGAACCAGTGGTAAACAACCTTCGGGCATTACTTGAGCGTATATCCTGAAAATAACAGGTTTTGTTTGAACATAGTCCACTGTGTGTGGAAAATGGTATTTGCTATACGTTTCTTTTGTTATCTTTTGTTGGAACAATTGAATTTCTTTTTCTTTTTGATATTTCCACATATGGTTTACAGGGCTCACTATTTGGTTTGCTAATCCAATATGGCACATAGCATCTATGAGGTAACCTTTTTGATATTCAGATTTAGCTTGTAAATACCAGTCTATAGCATCTTTACGCATAATTTTCAGACCTCCAGCCTGCAAATTGGTGAGCTGCCATTTGTTGTTCTGCCTACCATAGAAAAATGTAAAACTTTTTTGATATAGACTATCCTCAAAATATGCCACCACTACATACATTTCCTTGTTCGTAGACTTGTACCGAATCTGATAATCATGGATGTTTCCTTTATTGGAGCTTAGGGTTGCAATCCCCTTTTTGGCTGCATTTTTCAGATAGTATTCGTTCAGTATTCTGAAGTCAGATGTTTTAATAGTCCCTTTTACAAGTTCCATCAATCGTTTTATCTCTCTTTTTCTATTTCGTAGTTGGTGGTTACAAATTGGCAGAATTTTTTCTATTTTGTTTGCAACAAGTCCGTCCACAATCTGTTTATTGAGTATGTGTATTTCATTTTTAATTCGTGAGTCAATTTGCTGATCCTTTTTCGTTTCGCTCATGGAGCATGCTGTCAGTAAAAAGGCAAAAAGCGATACGGACAAAATAGTAGGTTTCATTCTTTCTATACGTTTCAATAAATTCATTATTAAGATTAAATTTTAAATGAGATAGCAAAATTTCTGGTATGCATGCAAAGTTATGAAAAAAGATGCTTTTAGGTTGGCTGTTTTAATATTTGTTATCGGAATAAAGTTGGGTGGTAACACTATTTTATGATTGAAATGAAATACATTCGTATGTTTTTATGACGTTCATCCCCTTTTTTTGTCGATTCGACGGATTTAATAGATGGGCGTATGTGGAATGAACTACTTTTGTATTGTTATTTATTTCTCTGTATGAATTTGAATTTAGAATAGACTATTTTTTCACAACATAAACTATAAACAATAAATTATGAATTTACGGAATGCAATTTTGTCTTTTGTTTTCTTGTCCTTTCTCAGCTCAGTTTTTGCGGTTACTACGGTAGACAGGGTAAGTTTAAGTGGCAATATAAAAGATGAAACAAATGGAGAGGCACTTATCGGTGTCACGGTTTTTATTAAGGAGTTAAAAAGTGGTGCAGTAACCAATAGTTATGGTTTTTATTCTATCAGTGTGCCCAAAGGAGATTATACAATCGAGGTGAGCTATGTGGGTTATGAACCTATAACTAAAAAAGTAGCATTAAATCAGCCTGCAAAGTTGGATATTGAGATTAAAACGGCTGCGAATGAAATTGACGAACTGGTGGTAACCTCCAAGCGTCGCGATGAAAATATTACCCTCAACCGCATGAGTGCGCAGCAAGTATCTATTGCTACTATTCGGAAAATGCCCGCGCTGATGGGCGAGGTTGATTTGCTGAAGGCTGTGCAGTTGCTTCCCGGAGTGGTTTCGGCCGGCGAAGGAACCTCGAGTTTTAGTGTGAGGGGCGGTGGAATTGACCAAAATCTGATTGTATTGGACGAGGCTACTATTTATAATGCATCGCACATGATGGGTTTCTTCTCAGTTTTCAACAACGATGCCATTAAAAATATGACACTTTACAAAGGTGATATCCCGGCTACTTACGACGGACGATTGTCGTCGCTGCTGGATATACAGATGAAGGATGGTAATTCCAAGAAATTTTCGGGTAGTGGTGGTATTGGTTTAATATCAAGTCGATTGACGCTAGAAGGCCCTATCGGATCTGATAAAACTTCATTTGTTGTGTCGGCTCGTCGCACCTATGCCGACTTATTTCTAAAGTTGTCGTCCAATAAGGAGATAAACAAAAACCAACTTTACTTTTACGATTTCAATGCTAAAATCAACCATCGCATCGACGATAATAACCGCATCTTTCTGTCGGGCTATTTCGGGCAGGATAAGTTTAAGAATGCAGATGCCGGTTTTAATTTTGGAAATGCTACACTTACTGGGCGTTGGAACCACCTTTTCTCGCAACGTTTGTTTAGTAACTTTACTACAACGTACAGCCGATATAACTATGGATTGGGATCGAGTATGGGCAACGAGAGCAATTTCGACTGGAAATATAATATGCAGGATGTGAGTCTGAAGGCCGACTTTACTTATTTTATGACGCCAGAGAATACCTTGAGGTTTGGCTATAATGCTATTCTACACAATTTGAAACCGGGTACTATCACCTCCACAGGAGGGGCAACTAGTTACGATACCTATATTTTGCCTTCCATCAATGCTTTCGAACAAGCGCTTTATATTTCCGACGAATATCAGGTTACAAAACGTCTGTCGGTAAAAGCAGGATTACGCCTGACGGCTTTTTCGAGCATAGGTACGGGCACGGTGTACAACTATGACGCTAACTATAACTCTATCGACTCTACTGTGTATAAATCGGGTGAGGAGATTAAAACCTTCTATCGCCTTTCGCCAAGGGTGGGAGTGAGCTATTTGTTGGATGAAAAGTCGTCGTTAAAGACCAACTATGCTCGTACCAATCAGTTTTTGCAGATGGCTTCTAACTCTACGGCAGGAACTCCGCTCGATCTGTGGTTTACTGCTGGTAAAAACATTGAGCCGCAAACCTGCGATCAATTTGCGGTGGGTTATTTCCGCAATTTTATGAACAATCAGCTGGAAGGTTCGGTAGAACTTTTTTATAAAGACATGAAAAATACCATCGATTTTCGCGATCATGCGCAGCTATTGCTTAATCGCAAGTTGGATGGTGAGTTGCGGTTTGGTAACTCTCGTGCATACGGAGCAGAGTTTCAGATACAAAAGAATATGGGAAAACTCAATGGCTGGGTTAGTTATACTTATTCGCACACCGAACGAACCATTGAGGGTGTAAATAATAACGAAACTTATCTGGCGCCGTATGATCGTCCGCATACTGTTTACATTGTTGCCAACTATGATCTGAACGAGCATATATCCTTTGGTGCTAACTTTATATACGCCACAGGGCAGCCTGTAACCTATCCGATAGCGCGCATGGAAGTTGGCAATGTGATTTTACCCGTCTATTCAAAGCGCAATGAGTACCGCATGCCCGATTATCACCGCATGGATGTGTCGCTTACCTGGAAACCAAAACACAATCCTAAAAAAGCGTGGACTGGAGAATGGAATTTCTCTGTGTACAACGTGTATGGACATAAAAATGCATGGGCTATCAATTTTGTAGACGATGCCGATACGGCCTACAAAACCAAGGCTCAGATGACTTATCTGTTTACTTTTGTTCCTTCTATTACGTATAATTTTAAATTCTAACTCAGCATGAAACTAAAATATAATTTATTCATTCTATCGGCTGCATCTCTATTTGCAGCTTGTACCACCGATCTTAACCTCGACTTGAAAGGCACTACGCCCGAGCTAGTGGTGGAAGGTGCGATGACTACCGATGCAATGGCACACCCTGTGGTGCTGAAAAAAACATCCAACTATTTCTCTAACACTGCCCCCAGTATGGTGTCGGGAGCTGTGGTGAGGTTGAACGATGGTCTGACGACCATTACTCTTGCCGAAGATGCGGTAAAAAAAGGTGTTTATCTCACTCCGGCCACTTATGCCGGGGTAATAGGACGCACGTACACTCTCACTATCGACAATGTGGATGTGAATGCCGATGGCGTGAAGGAAAGTTACACAGCCTCTTGTCTTATCAGTACGATCATTAAGCTGGATAGTATCGATGTAGTGCAGTCTCGCTTTTTTCAGACCGATATGTGGGCGGTGAAAGCTTGGGTGCTAGATCCGGCGAATGAAACGAACTACTACCTTATCAGAAATTATAAAAATGATAAACTCATATCGGACAGTATTCAGGAATGGCAAGTTACTAACGACGAATTCTTTAATGGAAAATATATGATTAACGAAACCTTTAGCTATTTTTCGTCCGATAAGCCCGACGAAAAATTAGTAGTTGGCGACCGAGTAACGCTCGAATTATGCAGCGTAACCAAAGATTATATGGAATATATTCAGCAAGCGCAAGAAGAATTTTATGGACGTAATCCACTGTTTGGCGGTCAGCCGGCTAATATCCGAACCAACATAAAACAAGTACTACCGGCTAACAGCAAAACCAGTCCGCACGGGTAATTTACCGCCTACCCGGTGTCGTGGAAAACAATGGTTTATCAAGGAAAATAAAGTTAAGTTACAAGCATTAAGTTACGAGTTACAAAGGCTTACTCTCTGAAAGTGATTTTAAAATAATTATTGATATATGTTAAAAACAATTGGTAGAAAACAAATTTTGAATTGTAGGACAAAAAAAATGTCAAACCATTAGAAGTGGTTTGACATTCTTTTATTAGGCTGTATCATTTTATTTTGCCGGGCTTTCGGTCGCAAATAAGTCGTGAGGTTTTACACTGAAACTCGTGTTGAGAAAATAACTCATCAGAAAAATGTAAGCTACAAATCCCAACACAACAAAGAGTTGAGCTTTTGATATTTTTTGAATCTCTTGTTTCGATTTCACATCGCAAACTTCGCCGGGGCAGTACTGAGCTTTTTCTTTATAAATCAATGAATATACCTTGCAGCCCAAACAAATACCAAAAACCGATTCGAAGAATAAAAATATAAGGCAGATAAGGCAGATAATACCGCTTATCGGACTGTACGAATTCACGATTACCATTAATATAAACATAGTAGTGGCCAGCACCAAACCAATAATCCACGAGAACATCTTCTGCTTTGCCCCCACGTATTCAGGCGTTTGATTGCTAACAATCATGCGTGCCAAAATTAATGTTGGCGAAAATCGCGGACTCACAAATACACGGATTATAAAATCGGTTAGAAACAAGCTTATACTGTATTTTATCAACAGAAAATTGCCTTTTGATAAGATCATGAATAATGATATAATCATTAGCAGGAACAACATTCCGGCTGCAGCTCTTATTTCTCGCTCATTGAGAACCGGGATTTCGTATCCTTGTACATCCTCCCCAAATTTGATTATTTTCTTCATTTCATTTTAATTGTTTAATGTTGATGTTTTGATAGTTTTTTTCGGGGACAAATATAATCATTTTGTGGGATTTGTTGTTCGCCTCGGTTTTCGAGCGAGGGAGAGTGAGCAATAACTTCACAAGGCAGGTACACTGTACAGGCACAGTATTTTAGGGCTGAAAAGACTAGTTGTTGTTAGTTGTTGATAACTTTTATAAATTATTTTAATCTATCTCCTTGCAGTTAAAAATATATTTCCTATATTTGCCATGTTAATCTATGTAATCTGCATGTAATAAGTGCATTGATGCTGCAAAGCCCGATAAATACAGGGAAAATGGACGATGCAAGGATGAAAAAGCAATCGGCAGAACTGAAAAATGCGATGTAGCATCTGAAAAATGGGTGAGCAAAAATGAAAAATGCTCCGTCGGTGTTGCAAAGTGGGACGGAGAAGATGAAAAACAAGACATCCCGAATGAAAAATGCCTGAGCGATACCGAAAAGTGCTTCAGAATTTTTTTTTGGTAGTTTTCATCCTTAACGAGTAATTTTTATGATTAAATATTCTCAATTTATTAAACAATTAAACACTTATTTTATGGAAACAGCCGTAACTGGAATCACCGAAGTAAAAAAAACTTCAAAAAATTATCATGAAACAATGGAACAGTCAATTGGCAAGATGAAACTTACATTTGACAATGCTTCTTTACCTCAAATTTTCGCTGTAATGCTAACTGTGGGTTACACGGCCGAAAAAATTGCAGCTCTCAGGGATGAATTGACGCAACTGGAAGTTATGTACCAATTTCAGATTAAAGAATACGCCGACGAAAGTGAAGCGCAACAGCACTTTAAAAACAAGCGGGATGAAGTAAGCACAACCCTGATGCGCCACCGCAATTTGGCACGAATACTTTTTAAAACAGACCCGCACGCTAGAGTGGCTCTGCAGCTCGACGCTGATGTTCCGAAAGCTTTCAACGACTGGATGCAGTTTGCGTTGAGTTTTTATGCCCAATTTGCTGCCAAGCCGGAATTACAAACCAAAGTCGAAAAAATTGGCATAGATTCGATGGTGGTAGCTAACCAACGACAAGCCATTGCCGATGTGCAGAGCCTGAAAGATAGTTTGCGCAACGAAACGTCCGAAGCCCAAATTGCCACCGATACCCGCGATACCGCTTTCGACCTGCTTTATCCAAAATATACCGATTATATAAAATACGCCAAAGTCCTTCTACCCGATAACCAATTGCTCGAAGCACTCGGTGTGACTGTAAAGTCGAAGTAAGACGCCACAAACTTTTCCCCCGCTGATGTAAGGTGGCGGGGGGATATTTTTGAAATGAAACATGTGTTCTGGCTGTAAGCCCACCATATCCTAGCCCAAGGAAACGTCCCGCAGAGACAGCACCTTGGGTTTGTGATGAACCCCAATCACCCATCTAAACTAAGATACCATGTCAGAAAAATTTCAGAATAAATATCGTATCCCTTCCGCACGTTGGCAGTCGTGGGATTATAGTAGTGAAGGCCTGTATTTTATTACTATCAACGCTGCACATCATGTTTGTTTGTTCGGGAGTATTACAGATAAGGAAATGCATTTATCGGTATACGGACAAATTGTGGAGCAGGAATGGAATAAATCGTTTGAAATCAGAACCGAATTGTTTTGTGATACATTCGTCATTATGCCCAATCATATTCACGCCATATTGCGAATTGAATATCCCGTAGAGCCGCACCGCCGTGCGGCTGATGATGCGGTCAATAATTTTATTGTAGAGCCGCACCGCCGTGCGGCTGAAAACAATAACAATACAATTGATACGCACCGCCGTGCGGCTGAAAACAATAACAATACAATTGATACGCACCGCCGTGCGAATCTACGTTGCGGTGGTGATGGCAATGGCGTGGCATATCGTGAACCCCAATCAATATCATCATTTGTTGCCGGGTTTAAATCGGTTGTTACTGCACGCGTAAATACATTGCGACAGTCCAAAGGTCGCAAGGTTTGGCAGGAACGATTTCATGATCATGTCATTCGGGATGCTGAAGAATGTCGGCGCATTGGCGCCTATATTGATTCGAATATTATAAATTGGAAAGAAGATCGTTATTGTCAATGATTTCGTCTGTTGATAGTGCCTATCGTAGCTAAAGCTGACTGGCAAAAGCCTATCACAAACAGTGATAACTTATGCTTTCAAAAGACCCCATTACACGATTGCATGTAACGGGGTCGGTTGAAAAGGAATGAATTTATTTTGCTTATACTTTCCGATCAGCACCTTGGCGTTCAATCATCCAACCCGGATATTCTGCCGTTAGTTTGCTTGCTATATCTAGTTTTGCCAGTTCGTCGGCTGTTAGTAGTACATCCACAGCTTTTAGGTTGTCCTGCAACTGCTCCGGCTTTTTGGCTCCTATAATTATTGTTGTCACCACCGGTTGTTGAAGTAACCATGCCAGTGCAATCTGGGCTACAGTTACATTTTTGACTGCTGCAATTTCTTGCATTACATCAATGATGTCGTACGCTTTATCCTTATTCACTGGAGGAAAATCAAAATTTACACGGCGACCTTCTTCGGCGCTTACATCACGGGTATATTTTCCGCTTAAAAAACCACCAGCCAATGGACTCCACACCATTAATCCCATTTTCTGATCCAATAACATCGGCACCACTTCACGTTCCAAATCGCGCCCGGCAATGGTATAGTAGGCTTGCAGGGATACAAACTTAGCCAAATGTTGCTGTGCCGAAATGCCCAATGCTTTCATAATCTGCCATGCAGCCAGGTTGGAGCAACCGATATAACGCACCTTTCCGCTTTTTACCAATGTGTCAAGAGCTTCGAGGGTTTCTTCCAGTGGGGTTAACGGATCAAAACCGTGTATCTGATACAAATCGATATAATCCATGTTCAAGCGGGTGAGACTTTCGTCGGCCTGTTGCAGAATGTGTTTGCGGGTAAGTCCCGAGCTGTTCGGCCCTGCGCCCATCATTCCACGCACTTTGGTGGCAATTACCAGATCGTCCCGTTTCAGACCAAGATCTCGAATAGCTTGTCCAGTCATTTTTTCGCTCAATCCGTCACTGTAAACATTGGCCGTGTCGATAAAATTAATACCTGCATCCACCGATTGTTTCACCAATTCATTTACTTCATCTTGTGGCAGCGTACCAATGGCTGTCCACATACCACGGCCGCCAAAGGTCATAGTGCCCAGACATAGTTCGGACACTTTCAGTCCTGTATTTCCTAATAAATTGTATTTCATCTTGTTTTGTTTTGCGGTTTTTTACTCATTGACTCTATCTTAAACGTTTTTTGACGGATAAAGTTTTGCCGGATAAAGTTAGTCAATACTTTTGGCATTTTGCCGGCAATGGATAATGTGTCTTTCGTCATTTCACATATTTTTTAATCACATACACACGTCCTCTTCACACTGTTGTAACCTATTTGTTGTTAGTTTGCTGTCATAAATAACAAGCAATTTTATGTTCAAAAAACTCTGTTTTATTTTAATGCTTATGATACTATCTACCTCTCGTGGTACAGGCCAAGAGCAGCTATTACCCGCAATGTCGGGTACAACTGCTGAGTCGCTTAAGATTTTGAGTTGGAATATCTATCTGTTGCCTTACATTAGTTTATTTAATCACAATGCCGATCGTGCGCGGGTAATTGCCGACAAGTTGCAATATTCCGATTGTCAGATCATCGTTTTTCAGGAAGCCTTTAGCAGCAAGTGCCGGAATATACTTGCCAAACGTCTTGCAAAGGCATATCCCTATCAATACGGTCCGGCCAACCAATGTTTACTTCCCTTTCGCACCAGCAGTGGATTGTGGGTGGTGAGTAAAATGCCCCTTACACAGTTAGATAAGATTCAGTTTAGCATCAGCAAGGGCTTTGATGCTGTTGCCAGAAAAGGTGCTGTGCTGTTTCAAGGCGATTTTCACGGAGCTAAATTTCAGTTGTTGGCTACTCACCTTCAAGCCGATAACTCCCATCATATCAGAGAAAACCAATGTGCAGAAATTAAGGAGCATTTGTTGAATCAGCATTACAGCTCTAATATTCCACAAATCATTTGTGGCGACTTTAATATCGACATGGATGATCATGTTAACTATAAGCAAATGTTACACATCCTCGAAGCAAATAATGGTGAGATAACTGGCGATACAAAGTTTACCTACGATGAAGTAGACAATACATTGGTACAAAATGTACATGGTAAAAAAAAAGTTATTGATTATATCTTGGTCAGGAATGATCAGTTTATACACCGAATAGAGCGTTCTGTAAAGACCTTCTATGAAAAGATTGGACATCGTCACTCTAACCTTTCCGACCATTATGCGATGGAGGCCGTAATCAATTTCAATTCGGGTTTATCGTTAAATGGAACTCTAGCTTCTGCTATCAAATAAGCGTATTTGAGTTCACTCCGAAGAGTCATTTGCACACAGAGCACACAGAATGATACGGAAAAATACAGCAATAATAAAAGTAGGATGCTGATAATTATTGGATATTTATAAACAAAGCAATAGATATTCTCAGTGATATTCTGTCCATTCTGTTTATTCCGTGTGCGATTACTTGCTTTTAGGAGGAGACTCTTATTTGTAACAATAAAACAGCCGATTGCATTCCTGCAACCGGCTGTTTCTTATCTTATTCCCCTCTCCTAAAGGAGAGGGGTATAGGTGAGGTAATTAATATTCATCCCAACTCTTAATCTTGATGTCTTCGAAACTCATTGTGCAGAAGGCATTGATAAAGGCAGAGGCCAAGCGCGCATTGGTAAACAACGGAATGTTGAAGTCGATAGCTCCACGGCGAATAATATAGTCGTTCGCCAGCTCACGTTTGCTTGTATTCTTTGGAATGTTGATAACCAAATCGAATTGTTTGTTGGAGATCATATCTTTTACATTCAATTCGCCTGCTTCGTCAGGCCAGTTTACAGCAGTGGATTTCACACCGTTTTCGGCTAAGAACGCTTGGGTTCCGCGTGTTGCAAACAATTCATAACCTTTCTTTTGCAGTGCCAGACAAGCTTCCGAAAGTTCTAATTTCGATTTTGTTTCGCCCGAAGAAATAAGGATCCGTTTCTTTGGAATGCGGTAACCTACCGAAAGTAACGATTTCAGAATTGCTTCCGAGAAATCATCGCCAATACAACCCACCTCTCCGGTCGAAGCCATATCCACTCCTAACACAGGGTCGGCTTGTTGCAGACGAGAGAATGAAAATTGAGAAGCTTTGATACCTACATAATCCAAATCGAAAGCCGACTTTTCTGGTTTCTCAACCTCTAAACCAAGCATTACTTTGGTAGCCAATTCGATAAAGTTTATTTTCAATACCTTAGATACGAATGGGAAACTACGTGAAGAACGTAGGTTACACTCAATTACCTTGATATAATTATCGCGGGCTAAAAACTGAATATTGAATGGTCCAGAGATATTCAACGATTTTGCAATCTCGCTGGCAATTTTCTTGATTCGGCGAATGGTTTCCACATAAATTTTTTGTGGAGGGAATTGTGTGGTTGCATCACCTGAGTGAACTCCGGCAAATTCCACATGCTCCGAAATGGCATAAACAAGTATCTCGCCGTTTTTAGCTACTGCATCAATTTCAATTTCCTTGCAGCGTTCGATAAATTCTGAAATTACTACCGGGTGTTTTTTAGAAACATCGGTCGCCAGTTTCAGGAAGTTCTCTAGCTGAGCTGAATCGTAGCACACGTTCATAGCCGCACCCGAAAGCACATAGGACGGACGTACCAATACAGGGAATCCAATACCTTTTACAAAATCGTTTACATCATCGAAGGTAGTCAACTCTTTCCAACGGGGTTGGTCAATCTTCAAGGTGTCGAGCATCGAAGAGAACTTGTGACGGTCTTCGGCCATGTCAATATCTTTGGCTTGCGTTCCCAGAATGGTGACATTTGCACCTGCCAGTTTCAATGCTAGGTTGTTTGGAATCTGTCCTCCGGTAGAAACAATCGTTCCCATTGGATTTTCCATGTCAATAATGTCCATCACGCGTTCGAAGCTCAATTCATCGAAGTACAAGCGGTCGCACATATCATAGTCGGTCGAAACTGTTTCTGGATTGTAGTTGATCATTACCGAGCGGAAACCTTCTTTACGAATAGTCATCAGGGCATTTACACCACACCAGTCGAACTCCACAGAAGAGCCGATACGATAAGCTCCAGAGCCAAGTACCACTACTGAGCGGTGATCGCCCAAGTATTTCATATCGCTGGCTGTTCCGCCGTAAGTAAGATATAAATAGTTGGTTTGTGCCGGATATTCGGCAGCCAGTGTATCAATTTGTTTTACTACCGGAACTATTCCACGTTCTTTACGATGAATGCGGGTAAGTTTTATGTTTTCGTCAATGTCGTTGCTATCGCATTTTGTTACCAAGCGGGTAATTTGAAAATCCGAAAATCCCATTTCTTTAGCGCGGCGAAGCACTGAGTCTGGCAATTCAGTCAACGAATTGAAGGTTTCCAATTTATGCTCTTTTTCGACAATTGCTTTCAGTTTATACAAGAACCAACGGTCAATGCGAGTCAATTCGTGCAATCTATCAACGGTATAACCGCTATGAAGTGCTTGTGCCAGATAAAAAACACGTTTATCGGTTGGTTGATTCAATGCAATATCAACA
>JBBSDM010000037.1:0-29329 GCA_038249445.1 Bacteroidales bacterium | reverse complement strand
CACCGTGAGTGGGAAGATTTTCGTGTGAAACGCCCCCGTCGGGAGAAAAAACTACCTATTGTACTGTCTTTAGAAGAAGTTCAGCGGATGATTTCTGTAACCAATAATTTAAAACACAAAGCCATCCTGATGCTCACTTGCCCCAGTTCGCCGTAGCCTAGGTTGGTGCTGTTGTTCGACATAGCGGGACGCTATGCCGAACTGCGGGCGGCAAATTGGTACGCTACGGGGAACGGGGGTGAATGTGAGTAATAGCATTGATGCTGCAATGGGTGCAACAACATTTATTCCAGGAGTTGGTTGGATTATATCTGGTAGCTATTTTACTGCAAGTTTTGCAACTGAATTAATAACAGGTAAATCAATTAGCGAACATGTCCAAGACATGGTAGATAACTAACTAAATTACAAAGACAAAAAACATGAAAATTTTTGATTATTTATATTACAGAACATACTTTGCATATATGAGAAAGAATGAAGCAACTCCATGGATATATGCTACAAATCTTATTACATTAATGCAATTTCTTAATTTATTAGTGGTATTTATTATCGTTAATAAGTTTGTCAGCATTGATAATAATTTAAAACCCTTTATTATTATTCTCTTTTTATTGTTATTTGTTGTCAATTATCACAGATATAAAGGAAAAACATATACTAAATTAAATGACCTTTGGAATAATGAAAATAAGAAATCAAGACAGAGAAATGGAATTTTGATAGTTCTTTATATACTCATATCTATATTGTTACCAATAATATATTCTATATTTGGTCGTAACTTATAATCAGGAATCTATCAGAATTGTTGATAAGATTTTGTAGTTACTTATCAGAGTTTAAATCTTTAATGTCGAGAAACTCGCCCACTCGTTTTAACGAGTGGGCGTTTGTTCAAACTTTGTAACGTTGTAATAATAGAAAAAAATTTAAACAACAAAATTAATTCGGTTTTTGGCAAACTATGGGTAAGCAATACCAAAAAATCACAACTCCGTTCAACTCTGTTTTATTTGCCATTTTAGTTGCTGAAGTAAATAAATGTCGTTTAATTTTGGAAGTTAACTTATTTTAAATAACTTTGGGGCACGAAAACGGCGAATAAAACACTAAGATGTTATGGCCAATGCCAATAAAAAAAGAAAAAAACTTTGAAGCTATTTGAAACATTTAGAAAAGACTGAAAAGAAAAGAAAATAAAGAATAACAATTTAAAACATTAGTAGTATGGATTTTAAAGACCAAATTAAGATTTTAGGTGAACGAGTTACAAAACTGAAAGACCAAATTGCAACCGAAGAAGCAACAAAAAATGCTTTTATAATGCCTTTCTTACAATCACTTGGATACGATGTTTTTAACCCGACAGAAGTTGTTCCTGAATTCATTTCAGATATTGGCTTAAAAAAAGGTGAGAAAATTGATTATGCAATTTTCAAAGACAAAGTTCCTATAATACTGATTGAATGTAAACACTGGAACCAGAACTTATCCATACATGATGGACAACTACTGCGTTATTTTCATGTTTCAAAGGCAAAATTTGGTTTGCTGACAAATGGAATAACTTATCGTTTTTATTCTGACCTTGTTGATGCAAATAAGATGGATGAGAAACCATTTTTAGAATTTAATATTTCAGAAATTAAGGACAATCAAATTGAAGAACTGAAAAAGTTTCATAAGTCGTACTTCGATGCAGATAGTATTGCAAATACTGCAAGTGAATTGAAATATTCAATCGAACTGAAACAACTATTAAATCAAGAACTAAACAATCCAAGCCCTGAATTTGTAAAGTATTTTACGAAGCAAGTCTATCAGAGTAGTGTTACAGCTAAAGTTCTTGAACAATTCACTAACTTGATTAAGAAGTCAGCTCAACAGTACATTAGCGACTTAATTACAGAAAGACTAAACTCTGCATTGAATCAAGAAAAGGAATCGTCAACTCAAAAAGAAATTGCAGCAGCAGTTATCGAGCAAGAAAATGCTGAACCCAAAGTTGAGACTACAGAAATTGAATTGGAAGGTTTTATGATTGTAAAGACAATTCTAAGACAAAAAATAGACATAAAGAGAATTTCATATCGTGATGCACAATCTTATTTTGCTATTTTGCTCGACGACAACAACAGAAAAACAATTTGCCGTTTATATTTGAACGGAATTAAGAAATTCTTTGTCGTGCTAGACGAAAACAAGAAAGAAATAAAAACAGAAATTCAAACACTGGAAGATATTTTCAGTTTTTCAGACAAATTATTTCAAATTGTTGAAAACTACGACACCAAATAATATATCAAAGCCCCACGCTGGCGCAGGTCTGTGACCGGTGCCATACAGAGCTGTTCTAATTAGTTGTTTATAAGCACTTTGATTTTGCACGGATTGCAAATCAGCGCCAGCGAGGGGGCGCAGTCAGACAAGTTGACGCAGGGCAGGTGATCGGCTAGCCCTATCCGTTAGGTGCAATTTTATCATCCATAAAATAGAGAAACATGCATACTGAACTTTTAAATGTTTTTAGGCAAATAGCAAACCTGGATACACAGGAAGAAGATTTATTTTGTGAATTATTTAAACCTAAATTTCTTAAAAAAGGTGATTATTTCCTTGAATCAGGAGACAAGAATAATTGCATAGGTTTCATAAAAAAGGGATTAGTCAGGTACTTTGTATATAAGAATGAAGAAGAATCGACATTGGAATTTACAAAGGAGGGGGAATTTATAGCCGAATATCAGAGTTTTATAAATAAGAGTGCTTCCATCCAAAGTATTCAGGCTATTGAAGACTGCATGTTATTGGTGATTTCACATGAAGATTTACAGCATATTTATACTGATACAAAACATGGGAATTTATTAGGGCGAATGGTTGTTGAGCATAGGTTTAATACAATGATTAACCAACTTTTATCGGTTTACATGCACACTCCACAACAGCGATATAAATATTTTATCGAAAATTATTCAAGTCTTGCTCAACGAATTCCCCAGTATCTAATTGCATCTTATGTAGGTATAAAACCTCAATCGCTGAGTAGAATAAGAAACAGAATAGCAAAAGGAATTTCTTAACTTAGGTGAACTGATTTTTGAATTTAATATTTCTATTTTTGTATAAAAAAAAGATATGCAAAAAATGATTTTATTTCTAATTAGCTTAGTATTCGTTTCAAGTTGTGGTAAGGATAATGATTTGAATATTTCCTTTACAAAAGATTTTGTTGAGCTGAGCTCTCACAAATTGCGAACTCTTTCAGTAGAAAAAAATAGTAAATACCTGATTGTTTTTGAATCAGGCTTGGGAGATGACCATAATGTTTGGCAAGCGAAGCATGTTGCTGAAGATATTAGTAAAAAAATGGATGTTCTAATATATGACAGAGGAGGATATGGAGAGTCAACGATTGACAATAATCCAAGAAATATTAACAGGCTAAGAGCTGAGCTTGAATCAGTAATCGATAAATATGCCAACGGTAGAAAATTGATTTTAGTTGGGCATTCATTGGGTGGTTTAATTATCCGTGACTATGCAATTAAAAATCCAGATAAAACAGCCGCTTTACTTTTTGTAGATCCATCTCATGAAAATTATAATCAACCAACCCAAGAAGTGGAAGACTTGATTTATAATTCATTTAAAGATGCTTATGGGTCTAATTTCGGAGGGACAAAAGAAGTTAAACAATTAATCGAAGACTTTGCTTATACTTCAGTACTACCTAATTTACCCAATGTTCCAGTAGTTGTACTCACGAGCATGAAACCAGACGATGCGAACACAACTGCTGACCAGACGTATAATAAAACACGACAAGGTTGGTATAATGCTCACGAGCATCTAAAAAATGGAGTTGAGGATTTTACTCATATACAAACTACTAACTCGGGACATTATATTATGAAAGAAGAACCGAGCCTTGTAATTGAAAACCTTAATTTCCTGATTTCAAAATTACCCTAAAAAAACTGCCTACAACAATGTATAAAAATAATAGCCGAGATAGTAGTAAATTCAAGGTTTGTAACCCGCTTCAACTTTCTTGTATCTTTACAGGAAAGTAGCCCGCAATCCTCAACGATTTCATACCCCACGCTGGCGCAAGTCTGTGACCTGTGCCATACATAGCTGTTATAATTAGTTGTTTATAAGCACTTTGATTTGACCCGGTGGCAGCTAACCTTGTCCGTTAGTTGCAAGCGCTTAAAAAAAAATACATTATAAGTAAGAGTAAAAAAAAGTAATCAAAAAAAAGTAAAAAGATGAAATTTAAAGTTTTATTAATAGCGTGTTTGTGCGCTACAAATCTAGTAATTGGTCAAAATTTAGAAAAAATGTATTGGTTAAATGAACCTTCCTCTTGGGAAGTTAAAGATGGCAGTCTAAAAATGCAAGTAACGCCTCAATCAGATTATTGGCGCATAACCCATTATGGTTTTACAGTAGATGATGGTCCATTTTACTATACAACAAGAGGTGGTGAGTTTCAAGTTTCAGTAAAAATAACGGGACATTACAAAACTCGATTTGACCAAATGGGATTGATGTTGCGTGTTGACGAAGAGCATTGGATAAAAACAGGTATAGAATATGTTGATGGAGTATACAATTTCAGCACTGTGGTAACCAATGTTCATAGCAGTTGGAGTGTAGTAGAGTTAGATAAAGAACCCAAATCACTATGGATAAAGGCAATAAGAAGAATAGATGCTGTTGAAATTTTCTATTCCCTTGATGGTATTAACTATAAGATGAGTAATGTAGCCTACCTATCCGACAATAAACCTGTAATGGTTGGTATGATGGCTGCTAGTCCTGATGGAGATGGTTTTGAGGCTATATTTGAAGAGTTTTCGATTAAACATTTACCTGATACACGACGTGTAGATTGGCTTAAAAGGAATAAAGAATAGCATAGTCATAATTAGGTATCCCACGACTTTAATTATTCTAAAAACTTATACAACAACTCATTAAAAGTAATTGCCCTTCCCCACGCTGGCGCAGGTCTGTGACCTATGCCATACATAGCTGTTCTAATTAGTTGTGTATAAACACTTTGATTTGGCACGGATTACAAATATGCGGTGTATTATAAGACATACATACCAAAGGTTTGGTTATTTGAGGGGCAAGAAGTAGGTGAGTAATATAGTGAAACCAGTATGCAAAAAGTGTTGAAAAATTCCCCCGCTGGCGCGGTTCTGCGAACCGTGCCATTCATTCAATTACAAATATATCCAGCATACTATTTTCTCATGCATAATCACAAGCACTACTATATCTGTAATCCTGTGCTCTGAATACCAAACCTTCTTCAAGAGGATTTTGATGTAAATAATTTAGTTTCTGATCTATAACTGGGTTGCTCCACAATTCAATCGGCTTATTATCTCCTCTCCAAAAGCTATAACCTTCATCTGTTTTAAACTGTTTAAATAACCATTCTTTCCTACTCTCTACAGGATTGTCTGATATTGCTTTAATGATTGCTTTACTTGTAAATTTCTTGAAATCACGCAGAATATCTTGCAATAAATATCTTTCCTTTGCTCTGATAATCAAATGAACATGATTTGACATAATGCACCATGCAAAAATTTCAAGACCTTTATTCTTCTGACAGAACTCAAGATTCACTATCAAAATATCTTTATATGCACTTCGTGATAATGCATCAGCCCAACCTTGAACTGCAAAGGATACAAAATAAACACCTTCTGGATTATAAAATTTGTATTTTCTGCTCTTATGTTATTATCTTTTCTGTTATTTAATTGGCACGGTTCACAGAACCGCGCCAGCGGGGGGGGTATCTTTATATTCATTTCTTGTAAACACATCTAACCATTAGACAACAGCAAAGCTAACAAAATATACTCCTTCTGGATTATGAAACTTATAATTTCTACTCATTGTGGCTTTGTTTGCTTTATGAATTATTGTTTACTTGCCAACTGACCTGCCACACGATGCAATCGTGCGGCAGCAAGGGGGGATTGTTTCGGAAATAAAATTCAGATTTGATATTGCCTTGTTCGTCATATTCTCGATTCCAACCACCAGTCCCTCCGGATATATTTATCCTATTCTTTACAGAAAGGTTCTGACGGGTTGTTGGGATTTTCTTTTAATCCCAACTTCTTGTATTCTTAGGATTTGCAATCATTTTATAAGTTTAATTGATGTCTTACTGTCTGTATCAAAATCTATTGAGCTGAACAAATATAGTGAAATTATTTAGGCAACTCAAAGAACGGATCACAGATCCTAAGAATACAAAGAGGTGGGATTAAAAGAAATTAGCTCCGAATACCGAGTCGCTGACCGCTGGTTCCCACCGACCAGCCCGCACTTTTGTGCAAGTAAGTAATGGTTATATATCCGCGAGGACAGGTGTCTTTTTGCTTCGTAAAATTGTCGGAAGACAGCAAAATGTGAATTTTCTTACTTCGTAAAGTTATCAGAGTGCTCCGTAAAATAATTATGTTCTTTAGTAAAAAATGTCAGAGTGCTTAGTAAAATTAGTGTGCAGCATAGTAAAAAAGGAGTGTTGCTTGGTAAGGTGAGAGCAAGCTGTTTTCTTGTTTTGAGAGGTTCTATTCGGGTATATTCAATAAATTGTGTACATAAAAAAATAATTATTTTAGTACGAGAACCCCAGTTTGGTCAATCCGGCTTGCACATTGGTGTTTTGCATAAACAAGTTCCAAAGCAATCCGGTGCGGTAATTCTCTATCATTATCACGATGGGGCCTTGGTCAATAGCTAAATATGAATCGGCAAACCAACGTATATTTAGATTGAAAGCATCTCTAAAGCCATAGTCACCCCATATTTTATCGCCCAAAGTATAATAGAAAAAATGCAAAGCCTGCATGCTTTCGGTTGGCGTGTAAGGAAATGATGATAATGCTGCGGTGGGAGCAATAACCCCCACATCGTTATTGGGCGATGAGGCAGTGTAACCATTTTGAATGTCGCTGGCACTAAGTCCCCAACAATTAGCCCCGTAGCCGTAATAGCCTTTCGTGTTAGCCACGCAATAGTTGTAATTAATTTTTGCATGCGCTGTATTTTGCGTCCAGTAATTGGTATTAGCATCTGATAAATGGGAGGGATTCAACCCCAAAAATGAATAATGTGTGAAGAACAGCGGGCCGCCATAGTCTTCGCCCAGCGGTAAGGTGATACCGTAAAATGTTTTGCCATTCTTCATAGCTCCATTGCGCGCAAAACCCTTATCGTAAACCGATTTGCTAATGGCGTGAGTGGGAGAGGAGGCTGCCAAAACATAAACTATCAATCCCTCGTTCCACCCGCTTATGGGCATGTTCATGTCCCAGGCATAGTTTGGAGACCAATGCCAGTAGAGTTTTTCCTGTCCGTTTTGTTGAAACCAATTCCAGTCCACATTTTCCCACAGAGTTTGAATAGTACTGCACATGGCTTTCTCGGCAGTATTTCCGTTTTTGAAATAGGATTGTACGGTCAATAGTCCCTGCATCAGAAAAGCCGTTTCCACCAAATCTGCACCGTCATCTTTGGTGCTGAACGGAATTACCTTGCCTGTTGATCCGTTGATCCAGTGTGGAAATGCCCCGTGAAACTTATCGGTTGTAGAAGCATTGAGAAAATTGACGATTTTTTTCATCTGTTCCAACCCTTGTGCGCGTGATATAAAACCACGTTCGATAGCCACCAGAATAGTCATAATGCCAAAACCGGAACCACCCGAAGTGACAGTTTCGCCTGAACCAAATCGTTCGCGAGCCAGGCCGGAGGTGGGATGAGCATAAGCCCAGAAATAATCGAAGGTCTTTTTCTGAACAAGCGTCAGCAAACTATCATCGGATATGGTAGGGAATTTAGGAGTGGTATTGAGAGCCGTCACAAATCTGGAAGAGAAACGGGTGCTGATTTTCCCTCCCAGGTTATTTCCAGAGTCTATAGTGAGGGTGTATTCGGTTAATCCTTTTGGCTGAACGGTAGATGTCAGCAATAGGGTTTTATTGTCACTCCCTTTTGTGGCCGTAAAATTAGTCCCTATCTCACCACTAAAAGCAACTTTCGAAGGGCTGAACTTTGAAAGGGTAATTGAATCGTCAAAAACAATCTTTACCACCGGATTGGGAGTTAAGCTTACATTATTAAGCACCGAGTTATCTGCCCATATGTATTCGTTGATATAGGCCGAAGTGATGCGAAGAGTACGGGTGGCCGGATTCTTTACTACAGGTTCATCAACTTTACACGAAGTAAGGCTGAGTAGACCGAGTGATAGAAGGAAAACGAGTTTTCTCATATTTGTGGAAACTAACGACAGTTTAGCGTTGAGTAAAGCTGCTATGTGTTGTAAATTATTTCACCCAATTAATGGTTGCTGTTTTCAAATCCCTTGAATTTCCACCTACTTTAATCTCGAAGTCCCCACTTTCCCAGTTGTACTTCAAGTCATAGTTGTAAAATTTCAAATCTTCGGGAGTAATATTAAATGTAACCACTTTGCTTTCTCCTACTTTCAACATCACCTTCCGAAAACCTTTTAGTTCTTTTATCGGGCGGGTTATGCTTCCAACAACGTCGCGAATGTATAACTGAACGATTTCTGCTCCGTCGTATTTTCCGGTATTGGTTAGTGTAACACTGGCTTTGAGGGTTTCGTTGCCTTGCAGTTTGGAAGAACTCAAACTAATATCACTGTAATTGAAAGTGGTATAGCTTAGTCCATAGCCAAAAGGATAAAGGGGCGAATTGGGCACATCCATATAAACCGATCTAAATTTTTCAAACTTATCTTCTTCGTTTTCTGGACGGCCGGTAGTTTTGTAATTGTAATACAACGGAATTTGACCTACGCTACGTGGAAATGACATGGGCAGTTTTCCTGAAGGGTTGACTTTGCCAAACAAAACATCCGAGATGGCATAACCTGCTTCGCTGCCCGGAAACCACACGTTGAGAATGGCATCGGCAATTTCTTTTTCCTGGTTCAAAACCAAAGGTCGGCCAGTGAAAAGCACCAATACAATTGGTTTCCCGAGTTTCTTTAATTCCACTAGTAAATCTTTTTGAGATTGTGGTATGCTGATATCGGATCTGGAGCTACATTCGCCACTCATTTCGGAGGCTTCGCCCAATGCGGCAATAATCACATCGGCTTTCTTGCCGACTTCCACTGCTTCTTTAAGTATTTCAGTCACCGGTCGGTTGTCGCGATAGCTGTTTTTACCAAACATAGCCGCACGTGCTTCTTGTTCCGCACTGTATTCGAAGTTGCTGCCTTTTGCATAAATTAAGGTTGCTCTATCACCTGCTGTTTCTTTTAATCCGCTCAATAAACTAATGGCTTGCGAGTGTTTGGCAGCCACGCTCCAGGTGCCGGGCATATTTTCAGGATTATTGGCCAAAGGCCCAATGACAGCTATCGTGCCGGTCTTTTTTAGGGGCAATACTTCGTTTGCATTTTTCATCAATACCATCGACTGACTGGCTGTGGAACGGGCAATGGATCTGTTTTGCTGATTGTAAATTTCTGTTTTGGCGCGATTGGTATCACAGTATTTATAGGGATCTTCAAACAAACCTAAACGATACTTAGCCTCCAAAATACGA
This sequence comes from Bacteroidales bacterium, assembly GCA_038249445.1. GTDB lineage: Bacteria > Bacteroidota > Bacteroidia > Bacteroidales > Paludibacteraceae > Paludibacter. The sequence continues at coordinate 19,696 of JBBSDM010000037.1, read as the reverse complement.
CGGACGGCCTGATCAATTTCAGCTTGCGTTACCTTACCTTCTTCCAGCGATTTTTTCAGGGTAGTCAGGAATCCTTCACCCACCATATCCATATCTATCCCAGCTTTTAAGGCCAGTGCTGATACATGTTGCAGGTCACCAATTCCATGCTTCACCATTTCATTGATGCCTGTGAAATCGGTTACCACAAAACCACCAAATCCCCATTGGTTGCGGAGTACTTCGGTTTGTAGCCAACTATTGGCAGTGGCAGGTATTCCATCTACTTCGTTGAATGAGGCCATCACGCTGCCGGCTCCTGCGTCGACAGCTGCTTTGTAGGTGGGCAGATAATCGTTGTACATTCTCACTTTACTCATGTCCACGGTGTTGTAGTCGCGCCCGGCTTCGGAAGCTCCGTATAATGCATAGTGTTTCACGCAGGACAACATCGTGTTTTTGTCTGATAAATTATTTCCTTGATAGCCGTGTACCATGGCTTGGGCTATCCGGCTGCCGAGGTACACATCTTCGCCCGAACCTTCAGCTACACGTCCCCAACGTGGGTCGCGCGACACATCCACCATCGGCGAAAAAGTCCAGCAAATACCATCTGCTGTAGCTTCTTGTGCTGCTATTTGCGCCGATTGTTCTATCAGACTCATGTCCCACGACGAGGCAAGTCCCAACGGGATTGGAAAATTGGTTTCGTAACCGTGAATCACGTCCATCCCAAAAATCATAGGTATCTTTAAGCGGCTTTTCTCTACAGCTACCTTTTGGATATCACGGATTTTTTCAACTCCCTTGATATTGAATAGTCCGCCCACTTTTCCTTCTTCTACTTTTTTTCCAATATCGGAGCTTTTTGCCTCGCCGGTAACGAAATCGCCCGATGATGGCAAGTTGAGCTGACCTATTTTTTCGTCAACCGTCATTTTAGATAGTAAATCGCTTATGAACCGATTCATTTGTGGGTCGACCTTGAAATAAAGTGCTTTGCTTGGTGGCAGAGTTGGTTTTACTGCTTCGATAATGGCCTTTGATTTCAATTTTTTATTACTTTTTTGTGCCTCACTATTGGTGAGAAAAAAGCAACAAATGGCTAATAAATATATTTTTGTTTTCACGTAGAGTCTGTTTTGATATGTTATTTAAATAGTTATTGCAGAGAGGTTATTTGACCCGTTGCAATTTTCGACTGAGCAAAAATGGTGAGCGACAAACAAAGTAAAATGCTCGTAAAAAAGGTTTCTACAAGCTTTGGTGTAAAAGTGATACATCGGCTAGATAAGTAGTTACAAGTATTTTGTTAGGAGTTGCAAGTCTTATTATCTGAAAATAAATCCAAAATAACTTATCGGTAATAATGTCGTATTACTTTATGATTTTAGAAAACAAAGGGAGAGGTATTCTCTCCCTTTGTTGAAGTTTATTGAATAGATGGATTACATTTTCTTTGTGAACAATGCAGTCACTTCGGCAGCAGTTAACGCAGTGCCATAGAATCTGAACTGATCTAAGCCTCCTTTCCAGGTAGATCTTAACCAGTCATCGGAAACATCATTGGCATCTCCCTGAGGTCCACAACCTATTCTCACTGACGCAATTTTTGCATCAACCAATTTAATGGCTCCATGTGTTCCCCAAACTCTTGTTCCCAACGAAACGCCATCTTTGTAAAATGTGAGTGTTGATGTAGTTTTGTCATAAACAAATGCGCAGTGATGCCATTGATTATCCAGCAAACCCGCAATAGAACCTGCTCCCTCCCATGTTAGCCATGTGTCGGCTGCACTCGCTTTTCCGTCGGTGCTAAGTCCGTCGGCCACTACCATTTTTACGGCGCAGGCAGTGTTTGATCCTTCAAACATTAGCATGAAATTGCTGCCGGACCAGTGGTAATCGGCAACGGCCACAAAACTGAACGGATATTCCGGGCCATTTGTCAGCGCATTATTTTTAGTTTGTCCATCATGCTTTTCCCAAAAAGAAACGGTGAAGCTACCCATAGTAGACGCAAAGTCATTTGGTTTGGTATACGTCACAAACTTGCCTACCGCACTTTGCATTCCTTTTCCATTAATGCCTGCAATTGCCGTAGCTGCATTAGCCGTTGCAAAATTGGCGCGAATACTATCCACTGCATTCATTAAAGGATTTGTTGTGGTTCCATCAAAAGCCACATAGAATTTTAAAGGGCCACCCACTGGGTTCGAATCCTTTTTATAATCGTTATAAGCCGGATGATTCATATCTTGACAGCTGTTGAACAAAAGAAGTGCAACAGATATGGCCATTATTTTTATAAATATCTTTTTCATATTTGTATGTTTTAATTGTTAGCAATTATTTCCAGTCAGCATTTTGAGTCAGTTTACCTTGAGCCTTGTCAATGATACTTTGAGGTAGCGGATAATACTTACATTTATCGGTATATCCGGCTGCACCAAGCACAGTGATAGCATCTCCCCAGCGTACCAAATCGAAGAAGCGTTCATATTCCATACCGAATTCGGCTCTTCTTTCTTTTTTAATTGCTGTACGCAAATTAGCCTGAACGGTGGTAGTTACTTGAGGTAAAACACTGGCAGCTCCTCTTGCCCTGGCTCTTACCAGCTCTACATAATTCAGCGCTTTGGTGGTATTGGCAGCACCGCCAACTTCATTGGCAGCTTCGGCAGCCATAAGCAGCACATCAGCATAGCGTAGCAACCGAATATTCAACCAGTTGGCATATTTAATTCCTGTAGCAGACCTTCTAACCGGATTGGAATAGATTTTTCTGTTCCAATAAGGTTGAATAGTTCCAAGAGATGCAGGTACAGTTAGACCATAACCATCGGCACCGCCCGAGAAAAGAATGGTGGTTGTTTTACGTGTGTCGCCGGCTTCATACGAATCAACCAATGCCTGACTAGGAACATTCCAGCCCCAGCCTAAATCCCAGTCACCGCTTCCGCGTATTCCTTGAACTCCATTACAATTGTTAGTGTAACTCACGGTTCCATTTGCATTTACATACATCTGAACTTCCAAAATTGATTCGCTGGAATTCTCACCATCTTCAGTAAAAAACTTGTCGTACGATGCCAGTAAATTGTATTGACCCGATGTTTTTACTTCTTCGCATTTAGCCAAAGCACCTGCCCAATCCTGACGGTACAATTTCGTTTTTGCCCACAAAGTATTGACTGTGCCTTTTGTTATACGTCCAGTAAACGAACTTATCCATGATATAGGTAAATTGGCCGAAGCATAGGTCAAATCTTCATCAATAAAAGCATATATACTTGCTACACTCGACTTTTCAATATTTGCATCACTCAAAGTGTAAATTTTAAAATCAATTTTTGGTACTTGACCGAATGTTCTTACCAAATCGAAATAAGCATATGCCCTAAAGAATTTTGCTTCGGCTTGATTGATTTTATCACCATCGGTGGTTAGTTTTAGTGAGTCGATAGTGTGCAGAATGTCATTACAAGCATAAATCATTTTATAATGTGTATTCCAATAATCGAGGGTCAACCAACCATCCGATTTATCATACTTGTAAAAATCTGCCATCTGCTCGTACGATGCACCATCGGTTACCGTACTTCCTTTTATGGCATCATCGCTGCGCATTACGTGCATAAATACCATAGGTAAACCAGTCATTCCGTCGTCCCGAAGGGTACCATACAATCCAAAAACTTTACCTTCCACACCTCCTACAGTCAGGTCGCCTTCTGTGGCAGTACCCTGAGGTTTACGATCCAGAAAATCTGTGCAACTTACCGCTATTAGAATCAGTGGTAATATGAATAAGGCTATTCTATTTTTTTTCATGATAATATATGTATTAATTTCAATTAAAATGTGATATTAAAACCGGCAGTAGTTACTGTTGGAACTGGATAACCTCCGTTGTCAACCCCAAATTGTGTTGCGCTACCTCCTGCCTCGGGTGTGAATCCTGAGTTATGTTTCCATGTTACAAGATTTTGTCCGCTAACGTAAAAGCGCAATGAACTGATACCGACTTTCGACAGGGTTTTATGATTAAAGTTATAGCCCAGTTGAACATTGCGGAGTCGGATATAACTACCATCTTCAATCATATAACTTGATGGTAAATTGTTGATGGCATCGTTACCAATCTTTGGCTCCCAGTTTGATGAGCCGCCGCCTGTCCATCTTCCCAAACGGGCATCGCGATAGTTGAATACTGCAAACGAGGCTCCATTACCCCAGTTACGCCAAACTTCGTTTCCGTATACTCCCTGAAAGTCTACTACCAAGTCAAATCCTTTGTAGTTCAATGTGCCGGAGAATCCGTAGATAAAATCTGATGTTGGGTTTCCGATTTTGGTACGGTCTTCCGAATTGATTTTATTATCACCATTCATATCTTTGAACTTTAAATCGCCCGGACCGTAATCGCCCAATGTGTTTACAGGACTTGCCAATTTATCGGCATACGATTGATAAACACCTTCTGCCTGATATCCGTAGAAATATCCCAATGGGTTTCCAGCTTCAGTTACTGAGTTTGCATCGTAATACTTATAACCGTCTTGCCACACGTTTAATACTTTATTGTTCAAGGTAGTTAGGTTGCCACTAAATGAGTAACTCAGGTCTTTATTCACCGATTGATTCCATGTTGCTAAGAATTCGAATCCGGAACTTTTTATAGATCCAGCATTCAGATAAAATGGAATACCACCAGAAGGCTGTACGAATGTCAATAAATCTTTTGTTCTTTTGTCGTAATAGTTTGCCTCAAAGTGCAATCTATTCTTCAAAAGATCCATTTCTACGCCACCTTCGTATGCATTTACGGTTTCCCATTTCAAATTAGGGTTGTTTACGTAAGCTAGCTGGTAGGCAGGTACAATATTGTTGCCAAATACGGCTGACGAACCTGCTACATAATTTGGATAATACGGATAATGAACACCTGTGTATTGGTTCCCCAATTGTCCAACCGATGCTTTCAGCTTCAAGTTATCAAACAAAGTTTGGTCTTGCATAAATTTTTCCTGAGTAAGATACCACGCTCCACCCACTGCCCAGAAGTTTTGATAACGGTGGCTAGGTGAAATTTCGGAAGAACCATCTCTGCGGAATGAAGCATTCAGATTGTATTTGCCTTTATAGTTATATAAGGCTCTGAACAATGTTGATACAGTTGAACGATCCCATTGGGAAGATGTACTTGTAGTAGATGATGGATCTCCGTAAGGATATACGTTTAAATACCACCATCTTGAATCATTTGGAATTGCATTTCCACCTGCATATTGTGAAATACTCCCGCTAATTTGAGTATAATCTTCGTAATAAGTAGTAAAGCCACCTAAAAGAGTTAGTCCATGATCACCAAATTGATTCTTATAAGTCAATAAATAATCTTGTTGAATTTTCGAATATGAATTTTTATATTGCGAGACAGATGATTTAGAGTTCCAATCTACCGCTGCATCCGTTTCAGCGTTGTATACCCGATACTTAGGAGTATAGGTAGTTCCGTCGTTAAATCCTAAATCGGCATAATAATTTACCTTGAAAGTAAAATTTTTCAGGAAGTTATATTCCAAAAATGTATTTCCTACAATCCGATACTCTTTGTTTAATTGGGTGCCTTTGTTGCCTTCAACGAACATCATTGGATTGCCAATTTGTGGTCCGCCAATTGCATCCGGAAGTTTGTTGTAAACACCATTAGTTGTGTTGAATGGTTCAACGATAGGAGTAGCGTTTATAGCAGGAATAAAATCGTGCAATTGAGGCATGTTTGCCTTCGATCCATTTACATTAATCCCGATTTTTAAATTTTTATTGATTTTAAGTTCATCGTTTATGGATGCAGTAAACTTATTGTAGTTTTCATTTTTTATTAAACCCTGCTCGTCCATGTAGCCAAACCCAACATACAATTTATTTTTGTCGGTTCCACTAGAAATGCTAATGCTGTTCAAGTTGGTCAATGCATTTTTCTGAGAGATCAAATCAACCCAGTTGCTGTTTCCGGCAAACAAGCCATAGCTTGGATATGCTATCGATCCTTGATTAGCACGTTGTTCGTCGTACAATGTCATAAACCCGGTGCGGTCCGTCATTTTCGGTGTGCCAACAATGTTTTTCACTCCTAGTGATGAGTTCAGGCTTACCGTAACTTTTCCTTCTACTCCTTTTTTTGTGGTTACAATGATAACGCCATTTGCGCCTCTAACCCCAAAAATAGCCAATGACGAAGGATCTTTTAATACTTCCATCGATTCGATATCCGCCGGGTTCACAAAACTAATATTGTCGTTGAAAACACCATCAACAATGTATAAAGGTTTTGTTTGGTTTCTACTTACCGTACCACGAATACGAATGTCGGGCTCTCCTCCCGGTTGACCATTGTTAACTACACTCAGTCCGGTAACTTTACCCTGAAGTGAGGCTATCGGGTTTGTATTTGGTTTCCCGGCTAAATCTTTAGAAGAGATTTTGACGATAGAACCGGTAAGGTCTCTTTTGTTTGCAGTGCCGTAGCCCACAACCACTACTTCATCCAATGTTTTATTGTCTTGGTCTAATTGGATGTTTAGCTTCGTACCGTCCACTACTTTTACTTCCTGAGGAAGGTATCCAATGTACGTTACCACTAAAACTGCATTTTGTGGTACTGAAATAGTGAACTCGCCACTAACACTAGTTATTATACCGTTTGAAGTACTTTTCTGTGTAACGGTGGCGCCGATTAATGTTTCTCCTGTTTTCTTATCTGTAATCACTCCCTGCACACTAATATTCTGTGCAAAAAGAGAACCAGTACTGATAAGGGCAATCAGTAGGAGTAAAATGTTTCTTTTTCTCATGACTTTTTAATTTAAATGGTTAGCTAATTTATTAGTAAGTAATATCATTTATAAATATGTTTTTAAGTATTAAAAGTAATAATGTACTATTATCTAATTTAAAGAAATAAAAAAAATTGAACGCTGATAAATGTTGATATAGCAGATAAAAAAACGGATTTTCATTCCAATAAGCTGAAATGGTTTCAATTATTTACTTTCTTGTCCGTCATGCTTACATGTCTTCAATCTGTTCAACTATTATCCGTTTTTATCCGTTAAATTCGCGTTCTATTTTTTAAAAGAAATATGACATTAAATTCTTTGCCATTATATAGAATATAACCTCTCTCTAAATCCCTCTGCAGAGATAGCGTAGTTAATAAGGCTTGTAACTCGTAACCAAACACTTGTAACTATTTGTTGGTAGTAAAACCTAATTTCGTTAACCCGGTATGAATCTCGGGATTACTCATAAACAATTTCCAAAGTAACCCACTCCGGTAGTTTTCAATCATTACGGCTATTGGTCCCTGGTCGATGGCTAAATAGCTATGTACTACTTGTTGTCCTTCTATCCGGCTCGGATTGAAAGCATCGTAGAAACCATATTTACCAAATAGTTGTTGACCTTTTTCCAAATAAAAATAACGTAAAGTTGCTATGGAAGCATCGGGAGTATAAACAATGGACGCAATGGCCGCTGTAGGCGAAATCGTTCCATTTTCATCGTTTGTGCCAGGCTGGTGCGACGTGTAACCCACTATCGGATCGTCTGAAGAAGTAAACCCCCAACAATTGGCTCCATAGCCTACATGTTTCTTTGGGTTATCAATGGCATACGCTCTGTGAATAAGGGCATGCGCGCGGTTACGCTCGAAATAATTCGTGTACTTGTCAGACAGGCCATTCGGATTTAATCCTAAAAATGAATAATGTGTAAAGAATAGCGGGCCGCCGTACTCCATTCCCAAATCCAGTTTTATTCCATAATAACTTTTCCCGTTCAAATAATAGTTAGAGTTAGTATAACAGTTCTCATACACAGAAGGTTTAATTGGATAGGTAGGCGATGAAGCTGCCAAAACGTAGGTAATCATTGTCTCGTCGAAGCCTTTTATTTGATGGTTCATTTTCCAACCGTAATTTTTTGACCAATGCCAGTAAAGAGCATTAGTGCCTTTGGTGTACCAACTCCATTCTATAGTTTCCCAAAGGACGGTGATGCGTTTTACCAACTGTTGTTCGTTCTCATTCCCGTTGCGGAAATATTCGCGGGCGGTAAGTAATCCTTGAGTAAGAAAAGCGGTCTCTACTAAATCACCACCATCGTCGTATTGGCTGAAACTGAATGATTTTCCGGTACTGGCATCATACCAATGTGACCATGCTCCGTGAAAACGTTCAGTCTTTTCAAGAAAAGTAACTATTTTCTCGATCGTTCTACAAGCGTCATCACGACTGAAATACTTCCGTTCGGCGCCTGCCACCAAAGCCATAATCCCAAAACCTGTACCGCCTGTGGTGATAATGTCGCCGTTCACATCGTTGCTACGCTCCCGAGCCAAGCCGGTTTGTGCTTGTGCATAATCATAAAAATAGCGAGTGCTATATCGTTGCGTCATATTCAGCAACGCATCGTCAGTATTTGCCGGGATCACCACCTTGGTTTGAAACTTTAAGGCATCTTTGCTGAGTGGCGACATACCTTTGGGCACAACTCTGTAGATATAGCTTGGCGTTTTTTGCATCGGTTTTTCAAAGAAATCCATATAGCTGTCCGTACTGGTCTGGGCTCGTTTAGTAAAAGTTTTGCCACCATCTGTCGATCGATAAACAAGGTAAGTAAATCCCGCGCGGTTTTTCCAGTTCAGCTCCGTATGTCGGGGATAGGCTGTTGCTCTCATCCCTTCGGGCACTACATAGTTCAACTTTAGCGACATAGCATTGCCGGCAATTAGCATCACCAGCACGCTTAGCAGTATTGTTTTCATTTTCATAAAATCCTTTTTTTGCCAACCTTCATCGTTAGGTTGGTCGAGTTTGGCACCTGTCAATTAATTAACACTAGAGATAAGTGAAGCAGTCACCATATCGCAAGAGCTCGCTTCTCCCCACATTAAAGGGAGAAACAAGCTCTTGCTAAGGCAATAACTAAACAACAACGATACTAATAACCTTGATTCTTCGACAGTCATTCGGGTGAATGTGCTTGCATAAGCTGTCGTATGGGTAGTGAGATGAATTCTATTTGCTTCAATCGGAATATGTGGCGAGCTTTTTAGAGCGTGTGCTCCCCACAGTACGTTGAGTTTTGTTTTCATTATAAGATTTTTTTGTAAAAAGTTAACGCTACAAAGTAACAGTGGAAATTACTCCAAACCAAACTTTCTGACCCTATATGAATACTACTGTAACAAAAACCTAAAAATGGAAACCCTATTTTAGCACTACAAAGTACCAAAACAGGGTTTTAATTAAATGAATAATATGTAGTTAGCAATCTCTGTTTTTTAAAAACAATTTGTTGAATATAGTCACAAATCCTTACACAAGTAGGATAAATAGGATAGCTATTTTTTGTTTGGATGTGGTGTCGGTTCATTTTCGGCCATTTCGGTCGGGTAAGTGGTTAAGTGGAAGCAGAAATTGCTCCAAGACTTGCGCATATTCTCATTCTTAAGTTCTATTTGAAGTTGCTTTTGACCTCGTATCAATAGAAAATAGTGAGTATATACCCACCATTTTACATTTTATTTTCGTAAATTATGTCTGCTATATTTACTATTTAGCTAAAACTACTTGCCTTACAATTCGCAACAACAGAAATTCAACAAGCTTGTGAGATTATAGCAAACCCCATTTTTTTATTCTTGCTTGCGTCGTTGTCGCAAAGGCAAATTAATTTGAATTCATAGTTGTAACATTGCCGCAAGCTCAAGATAACAGATGCTTTGCGAAAAAAAATATCATCGTATACGCTACGACCAATCGGGGACTACGAAGAACAAAGCAGCACCTGAAGCTCAACAGCGGTATCCAATTATAGATTACAATGATAATTGCGGTTTTAGAATATCCATCGCATAGTTTAGACTGTTTACTTAAACTCAATCATAAACTCAGTCAAGCTTTTAGTAGAAGGGATGCCTATTTTCTTTCGGATACGGTACCGACCTACTTCTACACCTTTCAGTGAGATATTCATCAAGTGAGCAATGTCTTTGCTGGACAAGTTCAGGCGTAGAAAAGCACAAAATCGCAAATCGTTCGAAGTGAGTTCCGGGAATTTAATATGCAGGTTGCGGAAAAAATTCTCGTGTATGCGGTCGAAATTGGTTTGGAAAATAGCCCAGTCGGCTTCCGACGATAAATTCTCATCGAGTAAGCGTATCAACTTGTCGTAATACTTATTTGGATATTGCGTGCCGAGGATGTTTTTTTGGTTGATGACTTCTTCTTTAATCGTTACCAGAATTTCATTTTTTTTAATAATAGTCATGGTCGACTCAGCCAGCTCTTTACTTTTTACAGTGAGTTCCGATTCCAGTTTCTCATTTTGCAGAGCAATAATTTGTTGTTCGCGTTTTTCTATTTCCTTGCGTCGAATCTCTTCTTGTTCTTGTTTTATCTTCTCCTTTTTGATTTGAAACAGTCGGTGAACATACAGGTAAATGCCAAAGCCAAGCAACATGATAAGGAGAATATAGAAAATCTTAGCCGCCAAGCTTAGGTAAAACGGTGGATTTACCTCGAAGGTATAATTTACCTCCGATAGCTTTACTCCACTTTTGGTCAGCACTTCCACTTGTAGCGTGTATTCGCCGTGGGGCAGGTATCTGTACGCTTTTTGCGAAGAGTTGGTGCTTTCGCTCCACACTTTGTCCAGCCCGTTAAGTTTGTACCTAAAGTTGATATTATTCAGCTTGCTGTACTGCGGATAGTAAACGGTAAATAACAAGTTATTACGCTTGAAAGGGGTTGTCGGCAAATGCCCGGTGCCAAGCGGTAGGAATACTTTTTCTTTCAACTCGGCATCCGAAGTCTGAATACTTTTCAGTTTCAAAGTGGTGGGAGTCGTTCTGTTTTTAAAGTTGTCTTTGTGGTACAGCGCCAACCCGTTATCGAGCGTAAACATGCATTCCTCGTCCGAAATGGGAATGATATTTTCAAAGTCGTCTACAGCCTGATTCAGAAACAAGGAGTATTGCATCACATCCAGCAGTTTTATGGCACCCGGTTTCACTTGTACCAGAGCCGATTCGCCGTTGCGGATAAACCAATACATATCGCCTTTGTAGTGACACACCCGGTGAGCGTGCGAGAAATATCCCAAACTTTTGTTCAACTCATCGTAGGGGATAATCTTTTTCCGTATATCATCATAGGTGTAAAAAGCTGTATTGTCGGTAAACACCACACGGTTATTAATCGAAAAAACATTTATCGGCAAGGTGTGTTTCTCATCCAGCGAATTGAAAGTGCTAATATGCTCTATTTTTCGAAGGTTACACGTAAGCTGAATGGCATAAAGCCCTTGATGCAGATGGCTGGCCCAAATAGTTCCGGTGTAGTCTATCTCAATATAACGAATCGGGTTAAGAAAGTTCTCCACTGCATGACTGAAAACCCATGCGCCCTTTACTTTTTCATAAATACAAAGGCTGGTATATGTGCCCTGCACAAGTACTTCCTTGCCGTGGATCACGCCTTTTTTTATACAAATGCCCCCTTTTACGGGTGATAGAATGCTGCTGCCTTTGGCCGATACATCGAAGGTTTCCTGGTTATTTCCGCAGATTTGTTGTTTGTCGAACTGATTCACCGTCCATACCTGCCCTTTAATTTTCGATTCCAATTGCAGGTTGCTGATGTTCTTTTTGTCAGCGCTCAATGCTGCTTTGTACAATCCCTGATTAGTGGCAATGTACAAATTAGGCTGGTCGTAGCTAAGCGAATAGATAGCCCCTATTGATGGACTGAAAGCGTGAATATAGCGTATCGATGAGTTGAGCTGCAACAGCACAATGCCCTTGTCCAGTGCCAGCCACAGATTATTGTCCCGGTCGCAGCGCATGCCAAGCACAGTGTTGTTTTGTAGCACATTCGACGTGTTTAATGTCCATAATTTTTGCCCTAGTTTATTGATTGCCGTCACGCCATTCAGGATGGTTCCCAACACTATGTTTCCGTTGGGCGAGATGACTGCCCGGTTGATTTGAGCTTTCTTGAGTTCCTCGTCTGCCGAAGTCTCAAAACGACTAATAGTTCTTCCATCAAAAATAAATAACCCATTAGAATTGGTAACCAGCAAGGAATGCGTTCGGTCAAAAGGCAGAACGGAAGTCACAGGGCTTTTCAGAATGTTATTAGCTATGGGTATAAAGGTATTGGTTTTCAAATCGAACAAGCTAAAACCATTTTGCTCGGTGTGGGTGTAAATTTTGTTCTTGCAACTGTTGAAGAACAAAAAAGTGTATGGGCATCGGAATCCCTTTACTGCACCGTTTTTGTAGGTAAAGTAGGATGTGAAGGATTGAAAGATGATCGTTCCGTTATAATCCAGAATAGTCCATATCTCATCATTTTGCATTTTGTAGTTCTTCAGCTTTGCCGAGATGGAATGATATTGAAGTTGTCCGGTGGCATTTTTCTCCAGGTATCCAAACTCCTCGAACGACCCTACATAAATTCTATTTTCTTTGCCAATGAATAGAGAGCGGATAATTTTGTTTCCAGGTATCTGGTGCATTTGCCACTGCGAACCATCAAACTCCAACACACCCTGGTTATTGCCAAAATACATTATCCCATCCTTGTCCTGTACTACCGACCAGTTTTGATTGGATGCGTTGTACTCATTTTTTGCAAATTGCCTCACAATAGGTGTAAATTCTTGTGCGGCTACTAATCCAAAACCAGCAAGGACTGAAATCAGAAAACAGTATCGGAGTTTAATGCTCATTTTCAATATTCTTAGGTGGTGTGATTTTTGTTATGCAAATTACGCAAAGTTATACGACATTACAAAGTCTTTGATCTTTTATCTGCATATTATTGTTACAAAGTGAATAGTTTTTTCTTTCAGTTACATAGCTAGGTATTACAGATGAATATCTTAACGCCATGGTTGGTAGGGATAAATGCATAAAGTGGATAATGCAAAATTGTACTAAGACTTGATATAGTTTCTTTAAAACACTGCCTGTTATGGTTCTAATTGGATGAGAAAATGTATCTTTGTTAGAAAGAAATCAACACTAGTGGATTAAATAACGCCACGGTGTGTTTTACAAACGAATTAAATGATATTGACAAGACTATTTAAAGAATTTATACAAAGCGAAAAGGCGGGCGGGCTTATTTTAGTTTTCGTCACGGCTTTTTCGCTAATTGTTGCCAATTCGGGTTGGCAGGAGGCATATACTAATATTTGGAAAGTTGATATAGGTGGGCATAGCCTTGTTCATTGGATCAATGATGGATTGATGACTATTTTCTTTCTGCTTATTGGGCTGGAGTTGGAGCGGGAAATCTATCAGGGAGAATTGTCTGATATTAAAGGGGCTTTACTGCCCATTTTTGGTGCATTAGGTGGAATGCTTGTTCCTGCCGGTTTATTCTTGTTGCTCAACTTTGGCACAAGTACTCAGAGTGGTGCGGGTATTCCTATGGCTACTGATATTGCTTTTGCCATTGGTATTTTATCTTTGCTGGGCAATCGTGTTCCCACTTCTCTCAAAGTATTTCTTACCGCTTTGGCTGTTATCGATGATCTTGGCGCCATTATTGTTATTGCCATTTTCTATACTACTTCCATTGTATTCTCCAATTTGTTTATAGCTTTTGGAATCCTTGGCTTTTTGTTTATTCTCAATAGGCTTAAGGTGCATAACCTTATTCCTTATTTGATAGGCGGAGTTGCTATGTGGTATTTTATGCTGAATTCCGGAGTACATGCTACCATTACAGGGGTACTGTTGGCTTTTGTTATTCCATTTGGTAAAGGTGGTGAGAAGTCACTTTCTTTTAAAGTGCAACACTTTTTACATAAACCGGTAGCATTTTTTATTCTCCCTATTTTTGCGCTGGCCAATACGGCTATCGTAGTGAGTGCGGGTATGGGAGAGGTGCTCACGAATAATTATAGCTTGGGAATTGCTCTGGGTCTTATTGTGGGGAAACCATTGGGTATTTTCTTGTTCTCATTTGTTGCAGTTGCAGTCGGATTTTGCAAACTACCGGCAGACCTAAATTGGAAATTAATTCTGGGTGTTGGCTTTTTGGGTGGAATAGGTTTTACCATGTCTATCTTTATTACACTCCTTGCATTCGATAATGAAACAATAATCAATAATGTAAAATTTGTTATTTTGCTTTCTTCTTTAGTTGCAGGTGTAATTGGGTTCTTTGGTTTGAAATTTGTGCTGAATAAAACAATTGTAGAAGCGGAGGACTAAGTAGAAAAGAGTCTGCCTTACGCTAAAATTAAATTCATGATGAAAAATATCTAAATACTTATTATTTCGATTGATCAAAAACGCTTACCTTTGCCTTCAGGTTTTAATCTAAGTTGCCATTGCACTAAAATAAACAACCCGAATATCCGTTACAAGAATATATTTTAATCAAACAAGTATAAAAAATGATGCTTTCAATCTTACTACAAGCAACACAAGTTGTAGATACTGTCAATTCAGCAGTTAGTTCCATTCCTGTTGTAGCTAAACCCACCGAGATGTCACTTTGGGATGTTGTCTTAAAAGGTGGCCCCATCATGATTCCTATTGGAATTCTTTTTGCGGTAGCTATTTTTATATTTATTGAGCGTTACATTACAGTTCGAAATGCATCGGCCAGCGAAGGTAATTTTATGAATGATATTCAGGATCTTATCGAATCGGATAAGATAGACAAGGCGTTGATTTTGTGTAAAAAGAACAGCCTGCCTATTGCCAGAATGGTAGAAAAGGGAATTAAACGGATCGGAAGACCTATTAAGGAAATTGAAGAATCGATAGAAATTGTAGGTAAATTCGAAGTGTACGAATTGGAAAAGGGACTGCCTATTTTAGCTGTTATTGCAGGTATTGCTCCAATGTTTGGGTTTTTAGGAACCATTTTAGGAGTAATCAAGATTTTCTTTGACATTTCTCAAACAAGCGATGTAAGTATTGGTGCTGTTTCTTCCGGTCTTTATGTGAAGATGGTTTCGAGTGCTTCTGGTCTTATTGTGGGTATTTTAGCCTATATTTTTTACAATTGGTTGAATATTAAAATTGGCAAGGCAGTAAATAAAATGGAACGTAATGCCATGAACTTTATTGACTTCTTGCAAGAACCTAACAAATGAATCTACGTCAAAAAAACAAAGCAGGAGCAGAAATCTTCACTTCTGCCATGAACGATATTATGTTTTTCTTAATGTTGTTCTTTATCATTGTGTCTACGCTTCTCAATCCGAATGTAATTAAGCTGAGTTTGCCAAGTGCCAAAAATACACAGTCGCTGCACAAAAAGGAAATTCTTCTTTCGGTGAACAGAGATATGCAGTATTTTGTCAATAACAGACAGGTGCCGTTTGAACAATTGCAATCAGTTTTGGCAGCCGAGGCCAGTAAAGATAAAGAGGCTTTCGTAGTACTTCGTTGTGATAAAACACTTGCTATCCAACAATTGGTAAACGTACTGGAAATAGGCAATAAGTTGAATGTAAAAATGATTTTGGCTACTCAAAAAGAATAGTCTCCATTAGCTTTCTTTCAATAGATACTCCATTAGTATAATAGAATCCCTTATCAGAATTGTTTCGATAAGGGATTTTTTGTGTCTCATCCTTTCCTTTCTCTTACTTCTTATTGAAATCCGATGGGCTGGATGATTAAAAACTTCGGAAACTTCAGGAGGTTTCTCGGCGTTAGAAGAGTAAGTGTGCCTTGTATAATCAATAAAGATAAGGCTTCTTTAGACAGCACGAAAGAGAGTTTGAATTCTCTTGTTCGGCTTTTATCAAAACCCAAACCAATAGTGTCTGAATACTATAACGCGGATAAATTTATTGAAGTGAAGGAGGAATTCACATTAAAAAGAAGCCTTACAGGTATATCTGCAAGGCTTCTTCGGCTTTTATAAAACGTATTTCTATGAATTATTTTGTTGGCACGCTTTCTTTTTTAGATTTGCGTAATTTTACTAGTTTATCCATTTCCACAGTTATTGGCGAAGCAATAAACACTGAAGAGTAGGTTCCGATAAAGATACCGAATAACATAGCGAATATAAATCCACGGATAGAATCTCCACCAAAGATAAACATAGCAATCAGCGTAATGATAACTGTAAATGTAGTACTAAATGTACGACCTAACATTTGATTTACAGAATCGTTGATAATGGTAACTCTATCTCGTTTTGGATAAAGTCCCACATTTTCACGTATTCTATCGTAGTTGATCACAGTATCATTAATAGAGTATCCAAGCACCGTTAGAATTGCCGCAATAAATGATTGGTCAATTTCCATCGAGAATGGCAAGTAACCCCACAATAGCGAGAATACTCCCATTGTAATCACCACGTCGTGTGATAAAGATATAATTGCTCCTAATGTATATCCCCATTCGCGGAAACGGATTAATATGTATAATCCAATTCCAAGAATAGCAAAAAGCACTGCCCATACAGCAGATGTTTTAATATCATCAGCTATAGTAGGGCCAACTTTAGAAGAGCTTTTAATGTTCTCGCTTATAAATTTAGCCTCAGTGGTATTGCTGTTCAATAATGGCTTGAGGTTTGTAAACAGTTTCGATTCAATTTCATTATCGATAGTTGAACCTGTTTCCAAAATTTTATATTTTGTAGAGATACGTACTTGAGAGTCACTACCAATAGCAATAACTTGAGGCACATCTCCAACAAATGCTGTCTTTAATAGCGATTTTACTTCTTCAGTTTTTACAGGTTTGTCAAAATTGACAACATAATTACGACCACCGGTAAAATCAATCCCTAAACTAAATCCTCGAACACCAAACGATACAAAACTAACTGCAAACAAGATAGCAGATAGGATGTACATTGATTTACGAATCTTCATAAAATCAATTTTCGTATTTTGAAGGAAGTGTTCTGATAGCTTAGTATGAAATGGTAATTCCTTTGACTTCTCACGTGCAGCATATCCTTCAACCATGTAACGTGTAAGGAATACAGCTGTAATAAATGTGGTTAGAATACCAAAACTTAAAGTAACACCGAAACCTTTAATTGGACCCTGACCGAAGATTACAAGTACAAGACCAGTTAGAAGTGTTGTTACATTCGAATCAATAATCGCATTCAAAGCATGTTTGAAACCTTCTTTAATGGCTGTTTTCGTGTTTTTACCATTGCGCATTTCCTCTCGAATACGTTCATAGATAAGTACGTTTGCATCTACAGCCATACCCATTGTGAGCACAATACCTGCAATTCCTGGTAAGGTAAGTACTGAACCAAACGACGCCAAAATGCCAATAAGGAAGAATACATTGGCAAGAAGTGCAATATCTGCAATCAATCCAGGGATCAAGCCGTAGTAAACAATCATATATGTCAATACAAGAAGGAAAGCAATGATAAATGAGATTAAACCATTGTTGATAGCTTCTTGGCCCAATGATGGTCCAACAACATCTTCTTGTATAATGCGTGCAGGAGCAGGCATTTTACCAGACTTCAATGTGTTTGCTAAATCCTTTGCTTCCTCTACAGTAAAGTTACCTGTAATTTGTGAATTACCACCTTCGATTACCGTATTCACGGTTGGGAAAGAATAAATATATCCGTCCAAAGCAATGGCAACTGATTTACCGATATTGTCTTTGGTCAAACGAGCCCAAGTTTTAGAGCCTTCTGCATTCATCGTCATGCTTACATTTGCATAAGCCGATGTTTCGGAAAAGTCTGCACGCGCATCAGTGATTACGTCGCCACCTAGAGGAGCACGACCGTCACGATTTGTGATTTTGATTGCAATAAGTTCGAATATCTCTCCTTTTTTGTCGATTGCTTTTACTGTCCAACGTAAACCAAGGTCACGAGGCAATACTTCTTTTACTTGTTTTGTAGCAAAATAAGCATTGATTTGAGCAGTATCTTTGCTTAGAGCCATGCCGACAATAGGACCGCGACCACCGCGTGGGTCAACTTGAAGTATCGCAAATAAAGGATTTTCTTTGCGATTTTGCTCTCTCATTTTTGTTGAATCAGCATTGGTTTCAGTTTTCTTGCCCAATGCAGCTTTCAAACTGTCTACTTTGTTTACAACTTTATCTACCTTAATAGCAGTTGTAGTTTTAGCAGCAGCAGAGTCCGCCTTAACAATTGGCTTGCCTCCGGCTGATTGCATTGCATACAGTAAACTGTTTGCTTGCGCTAAGTTTGGATAGATCTCGCTAATGTCATATGTTTCCCAGAATTCCAAATTGGCGGATCCTTGTAGCAATTTACGAACACGTTCCGGTTCTTTAATGCCCGGAAGTTCAATCAAGATACGACCTGTTCTTTCAAGCTTTTGGATGTTTGGTTGAACTACTCCAAAGCGGTCGATACGAGTACGCAACACATTGAACGAATTGCTGATAGCTCCGTCAATTTCTGTTTTCAACACTTTCACTACATCGTCGTTCGATGTTGTAAGTGAGATTTTCTCTTTCAGTTCAAAGGTGCTGAAAATGGTCGCTAGCTTTGCGTTAGGATCAAGTTTTGTGTACGTTTTGACAAATAAATCCAAGAAAGCAACCTGACTGTTAGTCTGTTGGAGTTTTGTTGCCGTGTTTAACGCTTGGTTGAAAGTAGCATCGGTGTTGAAATCGGATAACGAACGAATAATATCAGGAACTGATACTTCCAACGTTACGTTCATACCGCCTTTTAAGTCGAGACCAAGATTGATTTCTTTTTCACGACACTCTTTAAGCGTGTAACCCAACCATACTTTTTCACTAGCAATTGAGTCTAAGTAATTGTACTCCTTTAATTTGTCGCCATGGGCGTACTCTTTAGCTTTTTTGTTGTAAGTGCCTGTTACAAAGCTAAACGAAAGGTAAAATAAGCACACTAAAGTAAGTGCTATTGCAAAAAGTCTTACAAGTCCTTTGTTTTGCATGGAAAATTTTTATTTAAAATAAGACAATAATTATTTCTAATTTTTAACGAGGTGCAAATATAGCATTTTTTTCATTACAAACATAAAGAAATGGCTAACTAAACTGCTAATAAGTGTAATTAAATGAAATTTATTTATTCCTTTGTCAAATAACTTTCTATTATTCTCGTTAATGTTATCAATTTGATGCTTATTTTACAAGCTATCGAATAAATATTTGTGGTTAATACTCAATTATACAGGCTTCTATTAAAATTATCTGCTTACTTGTCAAAAAAATAACCAGATAATAGTTGCAGATTCCAAAAAAAGCAGTACTTTTGCACCTACAAAATGACACTATAGAGTTAGTGTTTATAATGACAAATAGCAAAAACAGTAAAGTGTTTATTAAAACACTGTAACTGAAAAAATAGATTGCGGAGTGATAGCTCGTTGGGCTCATATTCGTCAGATGACGGACGTTCTTTCGAGTCGGGATTTATTTAAAAGAAAAGAATTATACAGTGAGTGTATTTTATACATAACTGAAAGACATATCGCGGAGTGGAGCAGTGGTAGCTCGTTGGGCTCATAACCCAAAGGTCGTTCGTTCGAGTCGGGCCTCCGCAACTAAGGAAAGCTGTTTCAAATTGAAACAGCTTTTTTTCTTTTATAAATTGTAGCCATTCATCCCTCAACGAATACATTTATGTTTACTGTCTACGCTTTATATAGTGATCATTTT
>JBBSDM010000036.1:0-30859 GCA_038249445.1 Bacteroidales bacterium | reverse complement strand
TTTTCAAGCAATTGAGAAATGGTATGAGTTGAGTCCTGAAATTTTTACAATAACACCAACAGAATTTAAAAATAAAATATTAAATTTGAACCAAAATACAATCAACTTACATCAACAACCTTGTGAAACTTGACAATTATGTTTTATAAACTGATAAACAACGAAGATAGCTAATTGTTGATAAATAAAGAAATTTTTCTTTATTTAAAAAATTAAATTGTTATTAATATCAGTCTATCAACACATTGAAGGCAGCAAATATAATATAAAATATTATCTGTATCTTTGTATCAAAATAGTAGGTCGGTTTGTCGCTTTTCCATCGGGAATGGAGGAAAGTCCGGGCAACGCAGAGCACCATATTTCCTAACGGGAAGCTGTTTGTGAGGGCAGAGTAGCGTAACAGAAAATAACCACCTCGCCTTCGGGTGCGGAAAGGGTGAAAAGGTGAGGTAAGAGCTCACCGGTTCGGATGGCAACATTCGAAGCCGTACGTCTTATGGGTTGCAAGATCATGTATACCGACGCAGTAGGGTTGCTCGCCCGATGTCGGGGGGTAGATTGCTAAAGGCAAATGGTGACATTTGTTCGAGATAAATGACAGACACTTTGTGCAAGCAAAGTACAAAACCCGGCTTATAGACCTACTATTTTTTTTCAACTACCATAAAACAAACACCAAATAATTTTCGATAATTATGTGCCGCTCATACCATTATGGTTTTTTAGCGGATTTTTCAGTATCACATTAATAGATATTTATGTCTAAATTTATTTCATTCATTGAAGGGATATATAATTTTATCCGCTTTGATATTTGGCGGATTACTGAGTATGAGCTAACAAAATCGCGCCGTTTCTTCTATCGGGTAGCCAAGACTATGATACTGGCTATCAGGGGATTTGTAGTCGACAACTTAAATGTGAGGGCCTCAGCTCTCACCTACTCTATTTTATTTGCAATGATTCCTTTGTTTGCGCTGATTATTGCGATAGCAAAAGGATTTGGGGTAGATAAGCTGATTGAGAACTCGCTTCAGGGTACTTTTATCGGGCAGGCTAACCTTGTTCCTACTGTAATGGGCTTCGTACAACGTTATCTTGAGTCAACGCAGGGTGGTTTGTTTATCGGAATTGGTATTGCTATCTTATTTGTGTCAGTAATGAATTTCTTTATGCAAGTTGAGAATGCATTTAACAGCATATGGCAAGTAAAGAAATCACGCTCAATCATTCGCCAGTTTACCACTTATTTCTCGGCTATTTTAATTATTCCGCTACTCATCGTTTTGTCGAGCGGATTTTCAATATATGTTAATACCGTGCTATCCCACAGCTATTTTTTCAATTTGCTGAGTCCAGTACTACGTTTTGGCGTAAAATTTATACCCTATATAATCAATTGGATTGTATTTACCATCATGTATATGGTGATTCCAAATACTCGAGTTCGGTTTTACAACGCAATGCTAGCTGGTATTCTTGCCGGCTCAGCCTTTCAATTATTCCAAGTACTGTATATTAATGGGCAGGTCTATTTATCGCGTTTCAATGTGGTGTATGGAAGCTTCGCAGCCATCCCTTTACTGTTATTATGGTTGCAAATTTCATGTTTGATTATATTGTTGGGGGCGGAAATTTCGTACGCTTCGCAAAATATTAAGAACTTTGATTTTGAGGTTGATACAAATAACATTAGTGTCCGCTACAAAAACTTCCTTACCCTATTTATTACTCATTTGGTGGTAAAACAACTCGAAGAGCAAAAACTACCATTATCCTCGGAGCAAATTGCCAACAATTATAAACTACCAATTAGGTTGGTAAATCAAATTCTAAATCAATTATCCGAAGTTAATGTATTGATTGAAGTGTTCAACGATAGTTCAAAATCAAAAACATATCAACCAGCTATTGACATTAACCAACTTACTGTAAATCTTGTGTTTTCTAAACTGGAAAATAATGGTTCTGAATTGTTTTTGACAAGTAAAAACGAATTATTGGATTCGTTTTGGCAAAAAACTTTGGAGATAAAAAAAATATCAATTGAACAAACCAATCATATTTTGGTAAAAGATATCTGCAATTAATGCTGAAAAAGATGAAAAAGCCGCTTCCAATAAATGGAAGCGGCTTTTTTAGTGAGCCTCTTGTCGGATTCGAACCAACGACCCCGAGATTACAAATCACGTGCTCTGGCCAACTGAGCTAAAGAGGCAAGTGGGTAAGCACCCTACATCGCACCGCTACAACTTTCTACCCTTGCTGCGATCAAGCCCTGGGGGAATTCAAAAGGAGCTAGTCGTGCAGGACTTACCCGCGACAAAAGTAGTACTTTTGAGTTAATCTGCAAAACTTTCCCGTTCTTTTTTTTCTATAATGCCCTACAGTACTCATTTTCAGAAAACTATTTCGAATTATTTTTTTCAAATTAAACTTTTAAATCATTATTTAGCTCAATTATTGATGGAATTGCGCGAATATAAAATATATTTACCAAAAAATATGAATAGAAATATTTTTATTTGTGGCACAAACTTTGTTGATCAACAAATGTATTCAATTATTCAAAAAAAAAGTATCAACAATAAATCATTATCAGATGAAAAAAATATTCTTAATTCTAGCAATCGCTTTGGTGGGTGTTTCGTGTAAAGATTCGGTCTCAGAACAATTAGACACCAAACAAATTATCAGTTTAAAAGTAAATAGTTCCGATTGGATTGAAAATACCGATAATACCGGATTAAATAGGTTCTACTCCTATCACTTTTCGGTAAATGAAATCAATTCCGGTATTTACAACAATGGAGCTGTTGTAGGATATATAGAGCTGGTTGACAGACAACAAGCTCTTCCTTATGTTCGCCATTTCGAAAATAGTAATGGCACAATGTGGACTCGTACCGTTGACTTCGATTATTTAAAAGGTGGTATTAATATTTATGTTACCAATTCCGATTTTGCAAGCGATCCACCAGAAACAATGAATTTTAGAATAGTGCTTATGTGGTAATAAATTAGTTTATACCATATTAGAGTGAGTTGTTTGAGGATACTCATACAACGCATTTCTTTTGTATATCCATGGTGGGGTCTCAAACTTCGTAAAATGAATAATTTGATGTACTTTTGAATCAAATTTACTGAATGAAATGAATTCTGATACTAAAAAATTTATAATTACCCATAAAAATGCCGATGTGCATCAACTAGCACTTCAAGCCAGTCGTTTTCCTCTAGTAGATATGACATTGGCTATTCGTCAGATTAACGGTCAACAAAGAATTAAAAGCAAAGTTCCTTTATTTTATCAAACCGACGAGATTCTTTATCCTGTCCAACTTTCGCTCGAACAATCGTCGTCTGAATCAACAGCCACTTATAAATCAACACTCTGCGAAGGAAATACATTGGCTGATTTAACTGGTGGATTCGGAATTGACAGTTGTTATATGTCTGCTCATTTCAAGCAAGTTAGCTATGTGGAGCGACAATTTGAATTATGTGAACTTGCAATCCACAATTTCAAGATCTTAGGGAAGAATCACATCTCGGTTTATAACCAGAATACTGAAACATTTCTTAAAGAAATGAACACCGTTGATTGGATTTATATTGATCCAGCTCGTAGAAATACGGCTGGAAAAAAGGTAGTTTTGCTTTCTGATTGTGAACCGGATGTTTCATCACTTTCATCGCTTTTACTAGAAAAAGCACAAAATATAATGATAAAACTATCTCCAATGATGGATATTTCGGCAGCAGTGAGCGACTTGACACAGACAGCTGAGATTCATATCGTAGCAGTAGAAAATGAGTGCAAGGAGGTTTTGCTTATTTTAAAGAAAAACAATATGAAAGCTTTGGAAATATGCACCATCAACCTTGGAAAAAATAACCAAAATCAATTATTCAAATTTGACGCACAGGAAGAGTCTGAAGCAACTTCAAAATTGACCTCAGAATTAGGGAAGTACTTATACGAACCAAATGCAGCTATTAGAAAAAGTGGAGGCTTTAAATTAATTGGAAATTATTTTGGACTGAGTAAATTGCATCATAATACCCATTTATATACAGGAAATGAATTAATACTTGAATTTCCAGGAAGGGTTTTCTGCGTAAATAATGTATGGGAAAATTCCAAATCGTCATTGAAAAATCTTTCGAACCAATATCCCAGAGCGAATATAACCACTAGAAACTACCCCACAAGCGTTGATGAGTTGCGGAAAAAACTAAAAATAAAAGATGGTGGTGAGATATATTTATTTGCCTGCACACTTGCCAACGAAGAAAAAGTAATTATTGAATGTAAAAAGGAGAATAAACTCCTTTTTAACCCCTCTCTCGCATCAAAATCCCACTAAAAAACTTACTGCAGAACGATTTAAATCTCCATTGCTAAATAATCCGGTTGGAAAATAATTATAGGCTAAGCGGGCATTGAAAATTGCAAAAAAGCGAATTTTCGTGCCCAATGTCCAACCCAATTGATTACTTCTTACCCCCGAGATATAGCTTCGATTTAAACTCGACGATAAAATCAGCTCGTAAACCGGTCCGGTATAAACATTCATTCCACTGAAAAACGATTTAAAAAGCTTGTATTCTACTGTAATAGGAATAGATAGAGATTGTGTTCTAAAAACTTCGTCGTACGGGCTGAATGCATAATTTCCATCTCCATATAAGGTGTATTTACTCCAATTATAATTGAAGCCCACCTGCCAAGATGCAAGCGGATCAAAATCAAATTTTTGGCCATAAGTTGTACCAAGACTAAAATTACTCCATTTATAATCATTGTTTTTGTATGCATCCCAACCGATATTGATGTTTCTAAACAATTGTCGTTTGAGATTATCTTCTGCCGATACTTTTTGTATACTTACTGTAAATAGGCAAATTACAGCGATAAATACTATTCTATTTTTCATATCTAACTCAATTATATTGACTAATATCAGCTATCTGTGACAAATACATCCCAATATTTATGCCAAATATTTCAAAAGGCTGACCCTACAATAATTTTAATTGAACGCGCTTTCGAACTGCATCAACCTCAATTACACGGACTTTGACGTGCTGATGAACCGAAACTACTTCGGCAGGATTGCTAATATATCGATCGGCCATATTCGAAATATGAATTAATCCATTTTCTTTAATACCGACATCAACAAATGCTCCAAAATTTGTAATATTCGTCACGATACCAGGCAATTCCATTCCAATGCGTAAATCGCCAATAGTTTTTACATTAGGATCAAACTCAAAGACTTGTATGCCACTTCGTGGATCACGACCATGTTTTTCCAGTTCCTGCAAAATATCATTCAAAGTTGGCAAACCGACTTTTACAGTTATATATTTCTGTAAATCAATAGCTTTTCTAATTTCTTTATTTTGAATCAACTCAGCAACAGTGGTTTCTAAATCTTTGGCCATTGCTTCAACAATCCCGTAACTTTCAGGATGCACAGCCGAATTATCAAGTGGATTATCACTATCTGCAATACGCAAAAAACCTGCACATTGCTCAAAAGTTTTAGCTCCCATTTTTGGAACTTTCATCAATTGTTTTCTATTTTTAAAAGCACCATTTTCGCTTCTGAAATCAACAATATTCTGAGCCAACTGTGCACCTAGTCCCGAGACATAGGTCAATAAGTGCTTGCTGGCAGTATTTAGGTTTACTCCCACCTTATTTACGGCATTTTCAACCGTTTGGTCGAGTGATTTTTTCAGTTGAGTTTGATCCACATCATGTTGATACTGACCTACCCCAATCGATTTTGGATCAATCTTTACAAGTTCAGCCAAAGGATCCATCAATCGCCGACCAATGGAAACTGATCCCCGAACAGTTACATCATATTCAGGAAACTCGTCACGAGCAATTTTAGAAGCAGAATAAATGGATGCTCCATTTTCGCTCACTACAAAAACCTGAACCTCCCGGTCGAAGCTGGTATTTTGTATAAACTGCTCTGTTTCACGACTTGCAGTTCCATTTCCAATAGCAATAGCCTGAATTTTATAAACTTCAACCATTTTTTGCACTTTGCGCATGGCTTGCGAAGTTTCATGCTGTGGCGCATGCGGATAAATAGTTTCATTGTGTAATAAATTTCCTTGCGTATCCAAACATACTATCTTACAGCCTGTTCTGAATCCAGGATCAATTCCAAGCACACGTTTTTGCCCCAAAGGTGGAGCTAATAATAATTGACGAAGATTCTCTGCAAAGACCCGAATAGCTTCAGTATCTGCTTTTACTTTGCTTTCGGAAGCAAACTCTGTTTCAATGCTTGGTTTTAGTAATCGTTTATAGGCATCATGCACTGCTTCAGTAACTTGAATAGATGAGTCTGTTTTTGATTTTACAAAAATTCGCTCCAATCTGTCCAAGCAATTTTCATCTTCGGTAGTGATATTAACTCGTAAAAAACCTTCAGTTTCACCTCTTCGCATGGCTAACAAGCGGTGCGATGAACAGCGTGCAAGTTTTTCGTTCATATCAAAATAATCGCGATACTTTTGAGCTTCTTCCTCCTTCGTTTTTACCAATTTGGAGGATATAACAGCCTCGCGAGTAAAAATAGATCGAATGGCATTACGAGCCGCTTCACTTTCATTCACCCATTCGGCAATGATGTCACGCGCACCTTTCAATGCATCATCAGTATCAACCACATCGACAGAAGTATATGCTAGAGCCATTTTATAAATATCATCCGACTGCTGCTTCATCAACATTTTGGACAAAGACTCCAAACCTTTTTCGCGGGCTATTTCTGCACGTGTACGACGTTTGGGTTTATATGGCAAATAAAGATCTTCTAATTCGGTGATATTCCAGCAATTATCAATCCTCAATTTAAGATCAACGCTTAGTTTGTCTTGCTCATGAATCGACTTCAGTACTGCTAGTTTTCGCTTTGCCAATTCACACAGCTTATCATACTGCTCTTTCGCATCGCTAAGCTGTACCTCGTCCATACCGTCGGTCATTTCTTTTCGATACCTGCTAATGAAAGGAATGGTAGCTCCTTCGTTGAATAATTGAATAGCATTTTTGATTTGCTTCTCTGTCAGGTGTAAAGCTGAAGCAATCAGCGAAATAAATTTTGCTGGAATGATTGAATTATCTGTAGACGACATTTTAAAAATAATGGTAATGTTAGTATAAATGCAGAATTAAAACTGCCAAATTATTATTTGTGAAAGTGCGATTGAATAAATAGAATTAGTGCAATATTTTGAATATTAACTCCTTCATTAGCTCTCCTTCATCAGTGCTTGGGTTGTCTATTCCTTTATATCGGGCATCGGTTTCCCTAATATAAGTAATGATATTCATGGTTTTCCATGCACTAAAAGCTTGTGAGGCTTTTTGGTAATCCTTAATAAAATAAGGATTTACTTTCAATTCAGAAGCAGCTACCCCTTGACTTTTGTCTGGTAAATAATGAAATATCATCAAATCACTGAAAAACTTGAAAAGTTGTGCAAGTACCAACACCATTGGATTTGCTTTTTTATTTTCGGCAAAATAACGGATTATTCTGTTCGCTTTCAGCACATCTGGATTTATCAGTGCAGCATGTAACTCGAAAACATTAAAGTCTTTACTTATTCCAATATTCTTTTCAATTAATTCGGGCGTAATACTACGCATATCGGCAGGCTTGGTAAGAATAAGCTTATCCATCTCATTTACCAGTTTGCTTAAATCCGTGCCCAAATACTCTGCTAACATTGCCACCGATGTATCTTCGATAGCTACATTTTTCGACTTTGCAAATTTGGTAATCCAGGAGGCTATTTCGTAGTCACGCAATTTAGTTGATTCAAAAGTAACTCCAACTTTTCCGATCTCCAGATACCATTTCTTTCGCTTATCAGGGGTTCCATATTTATAACAAAATACAAGTATAGTGGATTTTAGCGGATTTGATAGATAATGGATTAAATCATCCCATATTTTAATCAGTTGTGCTTCCTTCACAATCAACACTTGATAAGTACTCATCATCGGATAACGCTTAGCAGCATTTATTACCGTACTGATTTCCACATCTTTTCCATACAATATCGTTTGGTCAAACTCCTTTTCGGCATCACCAAGCACATTATTTTGTATAAAATCAGAAATTAAATCGATATAATACGGCTCCTCGCCCATTAAAAAATAAACCGGGGAGTACACTTTCTTACGTAAATCGGTAAGTACTTGGTCGTATGAAACAGAATCTTGCTTTGCCACTTTTTTATATTATCAGAGAATAGGATACAGAAATAATTTGCTATTCGAAACGTAAATGTTTAATAGTTTTGCTATTAGTCAACAATGAAGTCAAGGATTTTACCCCAATTTTTAAGTGCTCTTCTACAAAACTGGCTGTCACTTTCTTGTCGCTCTCAGAGGTTTTGATTCCATCTTCGTGCAAAGGCATATCAGAAACTAAAAGTAATGCTCCAATCGGAATACTATTTGAGAAACCTGCAATGAATAGTGTAGCTGTCTCCATATCTATCGCCAATGCTCGACTGGCGCGAAGATATTCTTTAAACTTTTCATCGTGCTCCCACACGCGTCTATTAGTAGTATAAACAGTACCAGTCCAGTAATCTTTTCCAAAATCGCGAATATTCGACGAAACAGCTCGCTGTAAGCTAAATGCTGGTAATGCCGGAATTTCGGGCGGAAAATAATCATTCGAAGTTCCTTCGCCTCGTATGGCAGCACTCGGTAAAATGTAATCGCCTAACTTGTTTTTATCACGTAATCCTCCGCATTTTCCCAAAAATAACACTGCTTTAGGCTGTATAGCAGATAAAATATCCATAATAATGGCTGCATTGGGACTTCCCATACCAAAATTAATGATAGTTATTCCATTGGCCGATGCATTTAGCATATTGCCATCACGACCTACTACCGGCACATCAAACCATTCGGCAAAAAGCTCAACATAATTATTGAAGTTGGTAAGCAAAATATAGTCAGTAAATTCATTTATAGGACGTTTCGTATAACGAGGTAGCCAATTTTCAACAATTTCTTTTTTTGTTTTCATAACTGTCAATAATTATGGTTTATTTAGTATCTTCGCAAAATATACAATTTTTCCCAAAATTGAAATAAATTCATTCGGTCGCCTTTATAATTTTGAACGCTTTACCAGAAAGTCAACAAATTATTTTCTATCCATGTAATCTGCGCTTCAATTTTAAAGTGGAAACAAAAATACTAAAAAATGTTGCAACTTAACCTTCCCCAGTATAGTTTTAGAATAAAAAAACAGAACGAAAAGCTTGTCGTTTTCGATTCACAAAGAAAACGGTATGTAGCGCTCACACCCGAAGAGTGGGTGCGTCAAAACTTTATACGCTTTTTAATTGAAGAGAAAGGATATCCGGCAGCTTATCTTGCTATCGAAAAACAGTTGAATATGAATGGAATGAAAAAACGATGTGATGCGATTCTGTATAATGAGCACGGTGAACCGATTCTTATTATTGAGTTAAAGGCTCCAAATGTAACTATTTCACAAGCCACTTTCGATCAGGTTGCAGTGTATAATGCCAAATTAAAGGTTGATTTTTTTATAATTAGCAATGGAATTGAACATTTTTGCTGCAAAGTGAACACTCAAACTGCCCGTTATGAGTTTTTTTATGAAATCCCCGATTTTAGTCAAATCATCTCAATAAATACATATCTATAAGTAAATCAAATATATAAGCGATTTCAAGCTCATAATACCCCAAAAACATGTTGTAAAACATTATTTTGGGCATTATTTATTTACTCAAATTACGCACATAGAAAATATAGATATAATTATCTGTATGTTAGAATATTAAACACATATATCAACTAGCCAAAAAGTTAAAGTTTAAGATGATAACTATATATTAACATTAGATATGATATTTTTATGTTGTAAAACATATAATTTTGCATCGTCAATCAAAGATAATTTGATATGACAAATCTAATACAAAGAATACCTGGTAAGAAATCACATGGGAATTCTTTGTTTTTTTGTTAAATAGTTATAAATTTAAAAAGTTGGGTTATGAAAAAGATTTTAGTTGTAATTGCGGTTTGTATCGGATACTCGGTATCAACTTTTGCATTTAATCCTAGTGATTACAAGAGCTTTTACAAGTTGAACAACAAAGCAACATTTACCGGTTTGGTTGGATATATAGATGCTGACCAAGAGCAAGCTGCTTTCTTACAACGTGTATTTAAAGTTACTGAAGAAGAATTGACAAATGCGGCAAAAATAGAAAATACTGCTGCTGCTGATAATGTTATCCATTACAATTTACGAAACGCTAAGTGTATTTTGTCGGATGAACAGTACAGAAAGTATTTAGTATTTGTAAATTTTTATTTGAGTAATGATAACAATTTTGCTATGTTCTCAGAGAACAAATAATTAAGGTATAAAAAAGGTTTATTAAAAGTTAAGGTTATGAAAAAAAATTTAGTTGTTGTTTTAGTTTTAGTTGCCACTGCAACTAGCGTATTTGCTATTGATACTAACAAATACGAAGTATTTAGTAAAATGAATAATACTAGTACATTTAATGGGCTGGTTAGTTATTTAGGGGCTGATTACTATCAAGCCAAACAATTGGAGTTAGTATTCTCAATGACAGAAAAGAAAATGAAATCTGCATTGAAAGTTGATAACGAAGCCGCTGCAGAAAAAGCAATGTATTTTAATTTAGGAAATGTAAAATTTGTATTAAGCGAAGAACAATACAAAAAGTACTTAGTATTTATCAATGTATCTGTGTATAACAAAAATACTGATACATATATCGCGGGTCTATAATCTGATCTGAATACATTTTATTTAAATATAATTGAGGGTGTTACATTTATTTGAACACCCTCTTTTTCTGCAAATAATCTATTTTTTGCTCCTATTCACCCTCGCTATTACTTTTTCATCGTTTAATTCTCTCAGTGCATCGTTCGCAATCCATCGTGCAGATTTTGTTCCCTGATTTAGAATTCGTTCTGCTACTTCTATTGCTCTGACACGCAGACTTTCATTTCGTTTTCCAATCTGGCGTAATGCCCAATTTACTGCTTTCCTCACAAAGTTACGATCATCCCACGCTTCACGTTAATAATGTCGAAAAAACGCTCAAATGACTGATTGCTGGACTTTTTAACGTGAAATGCCAATTCACACATCAATGCGAATGCCGTTCGCTTTACAAACTCACGCTCATCAGTTGAGTATTCTTCAATTTTATTGCGTACAAAATCCAGTTTAGCTATCAAATCGCAGCACGAGTCACACATATCCCAGGAATCAAAATCATTTACCCACTTATCTATTTGATTTTCAGTTGCCATTTTAGCATCTTCAATCATTGAGGCTAAAATTCGTGCTTCATGTATTTCAGTATCCCAAAGCTCTAAAGCCAATGAATGATTTTTACCAATGGTTTTCGCTAAATTTCTCAACAAAGGTACTTTCACGCCCAGCGCCTTTGAATCTTTAATACCAAAATGCGACAACTTTGCAAAATGCTCAGAAGTTGACAGCAACTTCAATTCTTCTATTACAAATTCGACATCCATATAGTCTAGTTATAAATTAAGAAATTATTTATTTTACTTTCTCCTCAAAGCAATAAATAAAAACTGCACAAAAGAAGCATTCTTAGTTCTTTTGTGCAGCCAATTATATCATATTAACATTTACGGAATGTCAATTATATACCCGTAAATACGACTATACCTCCATTGCTCCGATAATATCGTTAATTGATGAATATCCATGTCGATTTAAATAGTCATCAATACCATCAATCACTTTCCCGGTAATAGTCGGATCTATAAAATTAGCTGTACCAATTTGTATTGCAGAGGCACCCGCAAGAATAAACTCAATAGCGTCGGCAGTATTCATAATTCCACCCATACCAACAACCGGTATTTTTACAGCATTAGCCACCTGCCATACCATACGCAAAGCCACAGGTTTCACCGCTGGACCAGAGAGTCCACCAGTAATAGTAGATAAATAAGGCTTTCTTGTCTCTGCATTTATGGCCATCCCCAATAAAGTATTTATGAGCGAAACTGAGTCTGCTCCTTCGGCCTCTACAGCCAATGCAATCTCCGAAATATCGGTTACATTCGGCGAAAGCTTAACCATAAGGTCATTTTTATACACTCTTCGCACCTCCTTAACTACTTGAGATGCAGACAAACAGCTAGTCCCAAAGGCCATTCCGCCTTCTTTTACATTAGGACAAGAGATATTTAATTCAATTCCGGGTATTTTATCCAGTTCATTGAGCATTTCAGCAGCTTCAACATAGTCTTCTATGGTTGAACCTGACAAATTCACAAGTACATTTGTATCAATATCTTTCAGCGTGGGGTAAATATGATTAATAAAGTAATCTACACCTTTATTTTGCAGTCCTACAGCGTTTAGCATACCAGAAGGCGTCTCGGCCATACGTGGATATTGATTACCCTGACGGTCGCGAAGTGTTGTTCCTTTCACAATTATACCGCCAATTCGCGATATGTCCATAAAGTCGGAATACTCTGTTCCATAACCGAATGTACCCGATGCTGTCATCACAGGGTTTTTCAATTGTAATTTTCCTATTTTGATGTCTAAATTTGCCATTTCAACTTTGTAATATTAAACACAGGTCCTTCGGTACACACGCAAACATGCCCTTTGATTGTATCGGTTACACAACATAAACAAGTTCCAAAACCACATGCCATTGTATTTTCGAGTGAAACTTCGCAAATAGTCTCTTTAGAGGCAGCATACGATGCAACAGCCTTCATCATGGGAGTTGGTCCACAAGTATAAATATAATCAAAATTTGAACCCTGCAAGAGCGAATGCTGGGTAACAAAACCCATTTCACCATGAGTTCCATCTTCGGTGGTAGTGTAAACATTTCCGAACTGCTCAAATTCACAAAGCTGCAATAAATTGCTTTCGGAGCGTCCACCAAGTAAGAAATTACACTCGTAACCTCTTTCTTTAAGGTAAGAGCCCCAAAATAACAATGGGGCAATCCCAACTCCACCACCTACCAAAAGAAGCTTTGCATCCTTTTTTTCGGGCAATGTGAAGCTATTTCCCAGCGGGAAAAGCAAATTTACTACTTCACCAACCTTAAGTTCGCACATCTTACGGGTTCCTTCACCCACAATCTGCACCAGCAACCAAAGCTCATTAGTCTTATAATCAACGTAATTAATGGAAATAGGGCGACGTAAAAACGTGGAAGAAGAATTATCTACACGCACTTCGGCAAATTGTCCCGGCAACATTTCTGGAAGCTTATCTGGCGATGTAAGTACTAAAAGTGAGTATTGACTGTTCAGAGTATCATTCTTCTTTACAATCAAATCGAGCATGAATTTCTTCATTAATCTATATTGTTATATATCAATTACATACGATTATATTCGCTTGCAATCAATAACCGTTTATACTGGCTGCAAAATTACACAATTATCTCGAAATGACAAGGATAAAATAATACATAATTAGGAGCATCAGCATTAGAAACAAAGTCGAAAATTATTTTTAGATTTTAATTTTGACAACTATAGAAACATCGAACTCACAATTTGATCAACCGTCATTTTGTTTCGAATTCCTGAAAAGTATTATCATTATAGTAGACAATTATTTTACAAACCGATTTTGCTGGAGTTTCAATAACAGAATTAATGATAGCACGAGCTTCAGGAACAGAATGAACAGTTGATTCTTGAATTTGATGAGTATTTTGCTGAATGCTCTCATATGCCTGCGGTATTTTTTCGACTGTTTTTAGCTCTGAAACAATTGATTTTGAGCTATTTTCATTAATAGAATCAAACAAAGTAGGCGTCTGAGATTGCTTTTCGTTGCGATACATTGATCCAACGCCCAAAATAAGCCAATCTGAGCTCACTG
Source organism: Bacteroidales bacterium (assembly GCA_038249445.1). Classification (GTDB taxonomy): domain Bacteria; phylum Bacteroidota; class Bacteroidia; order Bacteroidales; family Paludibacteraceae; genus Paludibacter. The sequence goes on along the minus strand of JBBSDM010000036.1, from coordinate 16,862 downwards.
TACGGAACCGGTTGAGTACTTTCTTTAGCACATCGAAACTTGGTTTATTTCGTCCATTCAAAATATGGGAGAGAGTAGAACCTTGAATGCCGATCTCGCCAGCAAACTGTGCCGAATTCATTCCTTCAGTAAGCATAATCTTTTCAATTCTGTCTTTTTCGTCCATAATTTACAGTATAAATGTAAAGTGTATGTTTGTAATTACATTACAAAGATATGTGAATTGATTCACATATGCAAATCAATTACATTTGTATACAATTACATTTGTAATCATACATTCGTAATTTAAATAATCAGATAAGTAAATTTATCTAATAGACCTTCAACTCCTACTATTAAAGGGCTTATAGCTTATTTATAAAGTATAATGATAGATAAAGAGTTTTATTAGATTATACTATATAAGTATCTTAGTTATTAAAGTTTTATATGTAAACTATAGATATAAAAGTGTTAAATAAGGCATATTATCACAAATATGAAGTTATACTTAAATACATATTGTATATAAAACGTTTATCTAATTGGTTTATAGAAACTTAAGTGTATATATTTATACATGATTTAGATATTCACATAACTACAACTCACTCTCTGTGAAAATATTCTATTTGTAAAATTCATGTGATATACTTGTGAATAAGTTGAGAAACATTAACTCAAACATATGTGATTATTTACTTTTGTATGTGATATATTTGTGAAGTTACAAATGTACTTTGTAACTTAGAATGATCTTTTTGTAATTTTAGTTTTAATTCTTATATGCTTTGAAAAAGATAAATTATAAAACATCACGCACTAGTGTGATTTATATTGGAAATGTCAATTCATTTTCCTATGCGACAGTCATAACAATATGGTAGGTGAATTTGCAAACTATTCCCTGCTCTATGAAATAATATAAAGTGAAGATAAAGAACATAATATCAAAATGAATTTTTTAATGAGTGAAGAAGGGATAAAGGAAGAAAAAACGCTAAAATATATAAATTGAGGGTAATTATTCTAGTTGAGCAATTATTATATTAGTAAAAAACAAACATAATCTATTTATAAACAGCTAAATACACTTAAATTTGCATTCTGAGAATTAAATATTTATCTATATCCAGGAGTTTATACATGAAAATTTGAATTACAGGCACAAAAAAAAGAGTCCGAAAAATTAATTTCGAACTCTTTGATTTATTTTGTTACTTTACAATTTAATCTTCGATTACAGCAGCTACTCCTGCTAATTCTTGATCGACTAAGATACGACCGCAATATTCACATACGATGATTTTTTTGCGTAAACGGATATCCAGTTGGCGTTGTGCGGGGATTTTATTAAAGCATCCACCACAGGCATCACGTTGTACATAAACAACCGCTAAACCGTTGCGTGCATTTTTGCGAATACGTTTAAACGCAGTCAACAAACGTGCTTCAATTAATGATTCTATTTGTTTTGCATGTTCACGAAGTTTTTCCTCTTCGTGCTTCGTCTCCGAAACAATTTCGTTCAGCTCACCTTTCTTTTGTTCCAAGTCAAGTTTGCGTTCTGATAATTTATCGGCAGTATTTTTTTGGTCTGCTTTTTTTGTTTCGTGAGCGGCTGTATATTCACGTATACGTTTTTCGCACAATTCAATTTCCAGCGTTTGGAACTCGATTTCTTTCGAAAGATTATCGTACTCACGATTATTGCGCACATTTTCTTGTTGCTCTTTGTACTTTGCAATTTTCATACGAGATTCTTCAATCTCTATTTTTTTACTTGCAATAATAGCTATTGAGTCAGCAATTTCAGTTTCGAAATTGTCCATACGTGTATTCAAACCAATAATCTCGTCTTCTAAATCCTGAACTTCTAATGGAAGCTCACCACGCAAGATTTTAATTTCATCTATTTTTGAAACCGCTTTTTGAAGTTCATAAAGAGCCTTTAATTTTTCTTCAACGGTGATTTCTTTTTCTGCTTTTAATTCTGTAGCCATATTGATTACAAATAATTTATGGGATTTGTTTTAATATCTGAAATTTGGACTGCAAATGTAGGCATTTTTTTTGAAATTATCTCAAAAAAAATGTCTTTTGTGAACTGCTCGCTTTCAAAATGTCCAATATCGGCAATAAGTATCCTATTTTGTGCATCAAAAAACTCGTGATACTTAAAATCGCCCGAAATATAGACATCGGCATTTACTTTTATTGCATCCGATAAAAATGAACTTCCAGAGCCACCACATACAGCCACTTGTTTAATTTTTTTGCCTAATAACTTGGTATAGCGTATACTCGGTTGATTGAAAAGGACTTTTATACGATTCAGAAAATCGAGTTCATCTTCGTCTGCTGGCAATTCACCAACTATGCCTGCTCCTACTTGATTCCATTCATTTTTGAGTGTAATAAAATCATAGGCTGGTTCCTCATAGGGATGTGCCTTAAGTAATGCCTCAAGTACTTTGAATTTTAAATATTCGGGTAACACTACCTCAATGCGGGTTTCGGGTTCGGAGTGAATTGTATTTAACTCACCTACAAATGGTTGAGCCCCAACGTTGGCTCTAAAAGTCCCCAACCCTTCACTATTGAAGCTACAAGCGTCATAATTACCTATTTGCCCTGCTCCTGCTTCAAAAATAGCCTGACGTACGCTGTACGAATGAAGTTGAGGTACATAGCTGACTAATTTGAGTAAAGCATTTTGTTTGGGTTGTAGAATGCGCCTGTTTATAAGTTTAATTTTATCGGCAATTTTACCATTAACTCCTTGTAAAACATTATCCAGATTGGTATGAGCTGCGTAGATGGCAATATCGTTTTTAATGGCTAATATCACACAACGTTGCACTTCATTTTGACCAACTAAGCGTTTCAACCCACTGAAAATAAGCGGATGATGTGAAATAATAAGGTTGCATTTTTTCTGAATAGCTTCTGCAACCACTTCCTCGGTAATATCGATGCAAACTAATACGGATGTAACTTCCATTTGCGAGTTACCCACAAGAAGTCCAGCGTTGTCATAATTTTCTTGCAAAGCCAACGGCGCAACTTCTTCGATAAGTTCACAAATAGATTTTACAGTCATAACATATTAGTTATCAATTACAAATTACTTTTCTGATTCCACAACCGCCTCTTCAACTGCGGCAAATGTAGTGATACCACTTTTGATAAGGATATTGTACCAGGTAATTAATTTACGAATATCACTTGGATAAACGCGCTCGCGATCGTACTCAGGAAGAATTTCTCCCATGAATTTGCGCAAAGTATCGTTGTCTGCTTTAGGATCTGCCGAACAAGCTTCACCATTTTCTTTTTCTTTCACGCTTTCGAGAACTTGTCCCAATGGAATTTCTGCATCTTCGGTAAATATTGCAATATCGCCCAATGATACAGCTTTATCTTTTGTGTAAGTAGGAATGCGTTTGCCATCAATTAACGACTCGACGATTAACATGTTTTTCCCCTGTGATACTAGTTTGAAAAGACCCGGCTTACCTGGGATAGAGAGAATTTCTTTCAACATAATTTCTTATTAATTAATGATATGTAATTCTCTGTTCAAAATCAATTTCGACAGAATGAATTAAATTTAATATTTTAATGAATGTGTGTGTTATCCAACAAAAATAGTACCAGTCTAGTACAGCAACATTTTTTGAATTTAGTTCTACATTATTGATTAACGATAAAACGACTAAGTTCTTTAAGAGTGATTCGTCCTTCGTAAATGGCTTTACCAGTAATTACAGCCGGAACACCAGCTTCGTGTAACAACTCTATATCGCGAACCGAGCTTACTCCACCACTAGCAATTAAGTATATATCTGGTTGAGCAGCAAGCATTTCTTTGTAAAGCTCCACAGCCGGTCCTAGTAACATGCCATCTTTACTGATATCAGTACAAATTATTTTATTAACACCTTGAATTGTATAACTTTTTATAAATGGCAATAATTCCAGTTCGGTAGTTTCTAACCATCCTCCAACAGCAATTTTTTCGTCTTTCACATCGGCTCCTAAGATGATTTTTTCGGCACCGAATTTTGAAATCCACGAAGAAAAAATATGCGGATTTTTTACAGCAATACTTCCACCAGTGACCATGCTGGCACCACATTCGAAGGCAACGCGCAAATCATCATCAGATTTTAAACCACCACCAAAATCTACAACTAAGTCTGTTCCCGAAGTAATTCTTTCCAACACTTTGTGATTCACAATATGATGAGCTCTAGCTCCATCTAAATCGACTAAATGCAAACGACGAATTCCAGCATCGGCAAACATCTTGGCTACCTCAAGTGGGTTCTCGTTATATACAGTTTTTTGAGCATAATTGCCTTGCGACAAGCGAACACATTTTCCATCAATTAAGTCGATGGCAGGAATAATTTCTATCACTTCTGTTAGGAGTTACTGGTTACAAATTACGAATTGTCTCCAAAAAAAGAGACTTTCGAAAAGAGAAACAAAAGTACTAAAAAAGAAAGATAACGGCAAAACAGTTAATCAATACTATCCGATTATCACACAAAAGCTTTATTTTCTATAAATTTTGTGGAGCACTTTGATTTGTTAAGTATTAATGAATATATTTGTATTCGAATTATAACACAACAATAAAGAAAAAATGGGATTAGATTTAACTGATATTTTGAAAATTGCACCGGCAGCGGTGATTGGGCTTACCATTCATGAGTTTGCACATGCTTATACCGCTTACCGACTGGGCGATAACACGGCAAAAGACGAAGGAAGATTAACACTGAATCCTCTGAAACATATCGATTGGTTAGGATTTTTTCTGATCATCATTGCGGGTTTTGGCTGGGCTAAGCCGGTAAGTTTTAACCCGAACAACTTAAAAAATAAACATCGCGATGAAATTTTGATATCGATTGCGGGACCAATATCTAATTTTGTGATTGCTATCCTGTTTTTTATTGTTGCCCGATTGCTTTATTCTATCAATTTTTTCGCTAGTTCGTTTGGATTGCAAGTAATAAACCTGATTCTGACTTGGGGAGTCATTAACTTTAGTCTGTTCATCTTTAATCTGATTCCAATTCCCCCACTTGATGGTTCACATTTGTATCTTACTTATTTAAAGGATATTAATCCAAAACTTATATTAAACATGTATAAGTACGGAACATTGGTTCTGTTAGCAATTATTTTAGCTGAAAGCAATTTAAACATCAATATCCTTCACATATCTGAATTGGTGGGGGGAATAACTTCGTTTTTTATACAATTACTTGGATTCAGATAAATATATTCGAACTATTTACTCAAAACTTTGAATTGTACGCTTTATAATTTCTATACATTCAAACAATTGTAACTTAGTAATAACTAATGGAGGCGCAAACCGAATAATATTGGTATGAGTTGGTTTAGCTAAAAGACCATTTTCGAGAAGTTGAAGACAAATGTCCCAAGCTAAATTCTTATGCCCTTTATTATTGATTATCAAAGCGTTTAGTAAACCCTTACCGCGAATGAAGGACGCAATGTTTGAATACTCACACATTTTCGACATTTCCGATCTAAAGATTTCACCCAAAACAAAAGCATTTTCTACCAGATTTTCATCTCTTATTACTTCTAAAGCGGAAATGGCAACTGCAGCAGCAACCGGATTACCACCGAAAGTAGAGCCGTGCTGACCCGGTTTAATCACATCCATAATCTCGCGACTCGACAAAACAGCCGACACTGGATAAACTCCACCAGACAAGGCTTTTCCAAGAATTAAAATATCGGGGTGCACTTCATCATAATCACAAGCCAGTAACTTTCCTGTACGGGCGATTCCTGTCTGAACCTCGTCGGCAATAAATAGCACATTGTGCAGATTACAAATATCGTAGCATTTTTGCAGATAACCATTGTCGGGGACATAAGCACCAGCTTCGCCCTGAATAGGTTCAACCAAGAAACCGGCAATATTCTTATTTTCAGTCAAGCATGTTTCAAGAGCATCCACGTCGTTGTAAGGAATGACAATAAATCCCGGTGTATACGGTCCGTAATGCTTATATGCGTCAGCATCAACTGAGAATGAAACGATAGTAGTCGTTCGTCCATGAAAATTATTCTCACAAACAACAATATGAGCAGAGTTATCAGTTAATCCTTTCTTTTCGTATGCCCATTTCCGACAAAGTTTAATGGCTGTCTCAACTGCTTCTGCGCCGGTATTCATCGGCAATACTTTTTCATAGCCGAAATACCGAGTTACAAATTCCTCATACCTTCCAAGCTGACTATTATAAAATGCCCGTGAGGTAAGCGTTAGTTTCGACACTTGTTCAACTAAAGTAGCGATAATTTTTGGATGACAATGACCCTGATTGACAGCAGAGTAAGCCGATAGAAAGTCAAAATATTTATTTTTTTCCACATCCCAAACAAAAACGCCTTCGCCCTTATCGAGCACAACAGGAAGAGGATGATAGTTGTGCGCACCATACTTATTTTCAAGCTCCATCAATTCCGGAGAGGTTGATTTTCCAATTTCCATAAAAATATTATTAGCCTTTTAAATTCTCCAAGTGAAGGACTCAAAAGTTAGTTAGCAATCGAATTTTTCGAATTTTCAGAGTTTGAACAGTCTAAAACACCTCGGCCATCATGCAACGCACACTACCACCTCCCACATTTTCGATAGTAGGAATATCCACTACAATCAATTCATTATAAACATTTAATCGATAGATCTGAAACTGATTTAGTGAAGCGTAAGCAGACAGAGACATCACCAAAAACGGTTTCCCTTCGGAATTTTCGACTTGCAGCATATTGCCGGCAAAGTTATGCATTTGTTTTTCTGAAATAGTAACAATTTCCTTTCCTGATGAAATAATTGAATTAACCACGCACCGATATTCTTTCTCGTCATCAATTGATTCTAAACAAATTACGGCATATTCGTTAGCTATAGACATCATCACATTGGTGTGATAAATTGGCAAGCGTTTTTTCTCGACCGTTTGATTCGCTGAGAAATAAATCGGTTTTAAATCAAAAACTTTACAAAACTGCAAAAATACGGTCTTATTAGTTCGTTCCGACAAAGCTGCATAAGCTATACGATGAACACGATCAATAACCATACTTCCAGTTCCTTCCAAAAACTGGTTCTGCTCTTCCCAAAATGTAAAGTCATAAACGTTATTGATAATAGATCCATTGTCTTCAATGAGTTGAACAATATCGTTACGACGTTCCTTCCTTCTATTTTTGGCAAACATCGGATACAGAACCACTTGTCCACCTTCATGAAACGAAATCCAGTTATTCGGAAAAATAGAATCGGGCGTATGAGGTTGCTCAGTATCCTTAACAACCAATACATTTACCCCATTCGCAATCAATATACTAACCATACCAGTAAATTCGGTATAAGCTCTGCCCTGAATATCTTTTTCATATCCATACTCTTTTTGCTGAAAATAATTGTTCACAGCAGTTTGATGATTAAAACCAAAAGCCACAGGTTCAATCATTAAAACAGAGTTTGTGATTTGTTTTGGCACCGCATTCCCCAATGAGAAATTTTGAGGTGTGAGATTTGTGGCTTTCATCTTGATTACATTTTATTCTGTTTCAACATCATAACACAAAAAAACTATTCTCTGCAAAAAAAACAGATTAGCTGTTTCTAATTTTCCCTTACCAATGGTAGAGTGGAACAACGCAACAGACCCCCCATTTTAGATATTTCGTAATAAGGAATGCGTTCGACCGTTAAGCCCCATTCATTTTCCATGTGGTTATTTAATCGCGTAAATCGATTTTCGGAGACAACAACTATTGGAGAAATGGAAAAAATATTGGCATTCATATAATACATTTCTTCTTGTGAAATTTCAAAAACATTTTGTTTCCCAAACCTTTCAACCAGCATTTCATAATCTTTCGAATTCAGAAAAGCATCTTTATACAGTATTACTTTGTCGTTGGAAACAGGCATAAATGCACAATCTAAGTGTAAAACACATTGACACGGATCAGTATCGTGCTTACGTAATTCCATTGGCACAAGCGTTTTATCCGGAAAAAGTTCTTCTAAAAAATGAAATGCATATAAATTAGTACGTGCCGTTTTTAACTGTGAATAATCGGCACCCGTGTAAAGTCCAACAAAAACAGTGTCGTTTAACACCACCACATCTCCCCCTTCGACGTGTGCCTTCTCGGGTAAATTATAAATTTTATTATATGAAATTTGGTCGTATATAACTTCGTATGCCTCTTTTTCATCTTCTCTATCGGGAATAATATTGGAATTAATAATTTTATCATCGATCACAAATCCTACATCACGGGCAAAGACCTGATTGCAATTTTCCAATGTCCATGGACGAAAAACCTGGACATTGTACTTTAGTAATACGTTTTCGAAACCACTCATTTCTTTATAGATAGCCTCCTCTTTCGGGTAAATACCTTTGAGAATTGTTTCATAGGATTTAGCATCGAAGGCTTTGTCCAAAGTGGGCACATTACCAATTGAGCCAGCTTGTCCTAACACAACGGTCTTCAGTGTAGAGGTCTCATTTTTTATATTTAAGTGCATTGGTTAGGTCTTGAGAGATGTGAAACAAATCTATTTTATTTTAAAACGAAAAAGAGTCATAAATGTTTAATTAATGTATAAATATTTATTTCAGTATCGTTTTACTTGAATAAAACATCCATAATTTCCTTTAGTATCGAATTTTCATTCGCAAGCTTTCAAATAAAAAAATAGTAAATTTGCGATTCAAATATTTAAATAAATTTAGCAATATGCGTAAAAGTTATTTTGTTTCCGTTATATTATTCGTTGTTGCAACATATAGTTATGGCAGTATTTTTGTTCCGTTTAGTAAGAAAAAACTATCGTACATGGGTAGATTAGAAACAGTTCAAAATCAATATGCAAAATTTTATTGGCCCGAAACATCAGTAACCATCAACTTTAAGGGAACGGAAATAAACGCAATTTTGAAGAACGGACTTGAAGAGACTTATTTTTATGCGATTGTGGATGGTAAAGAGATTGAGGCAAAAAAGATTAAGGCCGACACCACTAAATCTACAATTTTATTGGCTAAAGGATTGAAAAACACCAATCATTCGGTGCAGTTATTCAAGCTTTCGAATAATACTTCATACACTTATTTTTACGGTTTTGAGTTAGCCAATGGTTCAAAGGTACTAAAACCGGCTTCGCTCCCACAACGAAAAATCGAATTTTATGGTAACTCCATTACTGCCGGTCATGGTTTGGATGTGCAACCGGGAGATGATGGTTCGGGAAGTCCATATTATTTTAATAATTACTGGACCTATGCAGCCCACACAGCGCGCCATTTTAATGCACAATATTCGTGCATTTCCCGTAGTGGAATTGGAATTATGGTTAGTTGGTTTCCTGAAATTATGCCTAAAATTTATGATAGATTAAGTCCTGCCGACTTAACCCGCAAGTGGAATTTTTCGAAGTACACTCCTGATATTGTGGTTATTAATCTTTATAAAAACGATTCGTGGCTTGTCAATAATCCTAAACATCCACAATTTATTGCACGTTTGGTACAACGCCTCCAACTGAATCATTCATTATTGAATCATATCAAAATTTTATTAAAAGTATTCGCACCCAATATCCTACTTCATCTATTATTTGTGCGCTAGGTAGTATGGATGCTACCAAAGCTGGCTCTGCATGGTCAGGATATATTGAAAAAGCGGTGAAAGATTTGAATGATTCGAAGATTTATACACATTTCTTTGCCTACAAAGATACTCCAGGACACAAAAGTAGCCGAACAGAAAGCTATAGCAGACGATTTGATTGAATTCATTAATAAAAATATTAAGTGGTAAACTACTCAGAAATCAGATTCAGCATTCGAAGTAAATTTGAATGCTTATTTTTGTTTTGGAGATATTAATTCTAACTTTGCTCTCAAATTATTAATTACTATCCAATGCCGTTTCGATAAAGAATTAGCACACTGAACACACTAAAAAAACAGAATATTTCCCTTCGCAAACAACTGTGTGAACGAAATATTTTCATCAATAAACTTTGATTATCCGCATACTCCGTTTATTCCGTGTGCTAACGAAACTATATTAAACTACAATAACAAAATATAAATCATGCAACCTGCTTCCATAGGCCTCTACCTCTCAAACAGTTCGAATAAAAATATAATTCTTGAGCAAATTATGGATAATCATTTTTTGCAGAAAGATATTGATTTAAGTGCGTTGCAAGGTGCTTTACATTCTGCTATTACTATCAATACATTTGTAGATGATGAGTTGCGACATGATCGTTATTTAATCCAAACAACTGAAAATGCAAGCTTGGGATCCATGTCCAGCGGTCAGCAGAAAAAGGCATTACTCGACTATCTGATAGCTCAAAAGCCTCAATACATGGTGCTTGATGACTTGTACAGTAACATTGACAAAGCCACACAAGAATCGATTACAACTACCTTGGTGCAGTTGGACGAAACAACTTTATTGATCCAGTTATTTTTTCGCAAGCGGGATATGTTGCCCTGTATCGAGAAAGTTTATTCAGTTGACGAGAACAACTTGATAGTGAACGAACAAAAGGCAGAAGCATTTCAACAATCGAGAACAGCCATTGAAAACCAGACTCAGCGATTCAAATTGCCAAAACAATACGACGAAAACCATGTAGACATAAATCCATTGGTGCAGTTGAACAATGTTTCGGTACGTTATGGAGAAAAAAAGATATTGAACAAGGTAAACTGGGTTATCAAAAGTGGTGAATTCTGGCAACTGGTGGGACCAAATGGTTCAGGAAAAAGCACCATTTTATCGTTGATTACTGGCGATAATCCAAGGGCTTACGGGCAGGATATGGTTCTATTTGGTAGAAAGAAAGGTTCTGGCGAATCGATCTGGGATATTAAAAAGCATATTGGGTATTTCACGCCATCAATGATAGAACAATTTACGCACGACGACACGGTGGAAAATATGATTGTTTCTGGGTTAGTAGATTCTATAGGTTTATATAGCAAACCGAGTGATATGCAGAAAGATATTGCCCGGAGTTGGATAGAAATGCTTGGCAGTTCGTATCGTAATAAATCGTTTCAGCGATTGTCTATCGGTCAACAGCGTATGGTGATGGTAGTGCGCGCCATGGTGAAACACCCTCCACTTCTTATTCTGGACGAACCAACTATTGAACTCGATGATGAAAACAGCAGTTTGTTTATCGAAATGGTAAATGCCATTGCAGCAGAGCGAAAGATTGCCATTTTGTATGTTTCGCATCGCGATGAGCAGAACTTACAACCGGATATGATTTTTGAATTATTACCTAGAAGTGAGGGATCGGAAGGTGTAGTCAAAAACTTTTCCTAAGCCCCAAACTTTGGAAAAGAAGACGTTTAAAATAAAAACAAAAATGGTCGAAAAGAATAATTCTTTTCGACCATTTTTTAGTTTTAGGAAAGCCTATTCAGCTACTTCTATTTTCAAGATTTTATCTCCCTGACGAATCGCATCAATTACTTCAAGGCCTTCAACTACTTTACCAAAACAAGTGTGTTGACGATCCAAATGAGAAGTATTATTGCGAGAATGACAAATAAAAAACTGAGATCCACCAGTATTGCGTCCAGCGTGAGCCATAGATAATACACCTCTGTCGTGATACTGATTGCCACCATCCAATTCGCAAGGAATAGTATATCCGGGACCACCAGCACCTGTACCGTTTGGACATCCGCCTTGAATAACAAAATCAGTAAGAACGCGGTGGAAATTCAATCCATCGTAAAATCCGCTTTTAGCTAATTTGATAAAGTTTTCTACTGTTTTTGGAGCATCTTGATCGTAAAATTCAACCTGCATCTCTCCTTTTTCGGTGCTAATTTTTGCTGTTTTCATTATTCTGTGTTTATAATTGTTTTCTTGCTTTTATAGTGCGCAAAGTTCGTGATGTTTTTCCTTATTTCCAAATATCCGGGGGCAATTGGGGTTATTTAATTAAATTGAACACACAGAGTTTCTTTTTTTATCCATTATTTTCCCTTTAGAAAAGGAAAACATTTCAAACCATTTCGTAATGCAACTGGAAGTTACTTACAGGTTCTGACGCAGGTTTTCTGATGACAGTAAAGTGTGAATCATATAACTAATTCCAAAAGTTCTGCAACAATTCATGCTTTAGCATCATCTACATTTGTAACATTATAAAAACATCATTTACCAGATCATTTAAAGTTAAATTACAAAAAAAAACGAAAAAAGTCAAAAGTATTTCCATAATCTTTCTTTTAATGTTGGGTCTGTTTGTACAGCCATCAACAGTGGAAGCATGTGTCACAGTCGGTATTTCTATACGCATACGGCATGCTCCACTGGCATTACCTATTACGACCAACCCTACTGTCCTGCCGATCGATATCTTTGGGTACCGGACTATTGAGGTATGACGATGAATATAATAATTATTGGGTGCCGGGTGCCTGGGTAAGGCCACCTCACCGTGGCTATTTATGGACTCCATGTTATTGGGGTTTCAGTGTTGGCTATTACGGCTTTCATAAAGGTTATTGGGGTCGTAATGTAGGTTATTATGGCGGTGTGAAGTATGGATACGGATACAATGGTTCGGGTTATTACGGTGGACGCTGGAGAGGCAACTATTTCCAATACAGACTTTGAAAAAAAATAGCAATTATTTTTCAGCTGCTTCCATTTCGGGCAAGAACAACTTCATATCTTTATCTACACTTCTAATAGGCGTAATACCAAGTGCATTTTCAATCATTGAAAAATAATTATTACCACTACACTTCAGTTTTCACATTATTTCTTACTAAAATGTTTTACTTTTGCAAATTCACTCTTATACCTGTTTATCAGACTAAAATTTATTTTGTAAACCGAATTTTTAGATGGCTTAGAAAAAATTGACAAGACAAATAATTATTTATAACTATAAAACCAAAAATACCAATTATAAAGCATGTATGAAAGATATTGAAATGATTCAAAAATTATCCATTTTGCATTGCATGTACCAAATGATTGCCTCGGCCGATGGAAATATTGATATAGAAAGAGACCAACAGGCCATTGATATGGCGTTATCGGAATTAGAATTACCAGTTAACTGTTGGGATAGTGCGTTACGTCTTAATCATCACGATTGCTTTATACATTTATCCTCAATGAGCGATAATGACAAACTATTATTTAGAACTCTATTACTTAAAATTGCAAACCTAACAGGCAATATTTCTTTTAGAATGACTTGTGCTCAACATATTCTTCAATTGGCAAACAGCTAACATTTGGGCAGCAAGCTTACGTGTTGGAAATATATAAAGACTCGTGGATGTCATAATATTAACTCAAAAAAAACATAACTATGCAATTTTAACCCATAATTTCTACATTTCATTTTTATTTCAAAATTAATTATTATCTTTATGTCGCAAAAAAAAATAATTTCAAAACTAAAAAAAAAAGATATGGATGACGATAATTTAAAAATTCTATTGCTAGAAGAAAATGAGAATCTTGGCGTAATGATGAGTGATTTTTTAATACGCAGAAATTTTCAAGTTAGCTTAATGTCGGATGCTAAAGCCGGTTATGATGCATTTGTTGAACACAAGCACAAAATGTGTATCATCGATTTCGTATTATTAGGAGAAGACGGTTTTAAGTTGATTGACAAAATGCACGAATTAAATCGGGAAACCTATATAATAGTGCTTCTTCCAAAATCACTGAAAGTTGAACGGTTCTATGTAGAGAATGAAATTCATCTTTCTAAACCGTTTAGTATTGAAGATTTAGTGAGAATTATAAAATACAAAAACAGATTAAAAGTCATTAGAATGTCTGGTTCAAAAGCGAATAAGAACACTTTTGAACCTGTGGAAGAAAAAACCTATAAAATAGGCAAATACACTTTTGAAGTTCATAGAAGACGATTAATACTTAATGATCAGTCGTGTTACCTTACAGCAAAAGAATCCGGGTTGCTGGCAGTAATTGCTGAAAATGCAAATACCTTAGTGCAACGTAATACTATTCTTGAAAGAATATGGGTAAATGGTAATGACGCCTACCGCAAAGCCAGAAGTATGGATGTGTATATTTGCAAATTGAGAAAATTTTTAATTGATGATCCTAATCTTTATTTAGTGAACCACCATGGCGTAGGGTACCAAATGATAGGTGATATTCACGAAATTGAGAAAACAAATTGAAATAAGATATCCAATTAATATCAGTAGTTACAAGTATTATTATCTGAAAGTTATTCCCAAATAGCTTATCAATAATAATTTCCAATTATTTAAAAAATGCTAAGTCAATCAATTATTTGCTATAGTTGATTGACTTTGTATTTTACAAATCATGTTTAAATACAACAATAAAAGAAAGTATGATAAGTAATAAATTGATAATTCTCGCTATTTCCGCGTTCCTAATTTTGACTTATTCGTGTAATAAAACTGACGATACGGCTGAGATAATTGAAAAATGGCAAACACAAAACAAATCCTATTTTACGAATATGAAAGATAGTGCAGGATATGTTTTGTATGAAATCCCAACTGATCCAGCTGGATACAACTTTTACTACAAAATAACTACACAAGGCAATCAAACCGGTGGAAGTCCATTGTCAACCGATTCGGTATATGTTAATTTCAGAGGAAGAACTGTCGATGGTAAAATTTTCGCTCAAACTTACAGTAAAAATAGTCCTATCGGCGATATCACTGCACAACCCCACATGTTTAAACTGAATCAATTGCTCCCCGGTTGGATTGAAAGTTTGAAACTAATGAAGGTTGGTGAAATAAGAACTACTGTGTTGCCCCAAGAGCTTGCCTATGGAGCTTATTATATGCCATCAATGCCATTCTCTACACTTAGATTTGATATTCAACTCATTTCGTATAAATCTGCTGCAAATTAAAACTTCAGATCCGCTTCTGACAAAAATTTAAAAAAACGCGAATCATTTCTGATTCGCTTTTTTTATCGTGATAAATCTATCTGTTTTTCAATGAATTATAAGTCTTTCTGTTCTGAAGAAAATATTTCAAAACTATACTTTCAGGAAATATTTCGGCAATATTGAGATTCGTAGAATAGAGTATATTTTCGTTCCGCTTTTCAAAAAAATCGGGAAGCATTTTTTTGTAATCCCTTCTCGCGCTAAACACACTTTTTGCATTTTGAAACTTACCCATAGCAATAAACTGAAAAGCAGCAGAATAATCAAAAAAGAAACGCCAAAACATAATCCTTTTTAATAAATCAGTAGGCAAATTTTTATACAATAACAACAAATTGTTTCTGAAATTGAGATAAATTTTATGAGGACTATCCACATGCAATGTCCCTCCACCAATATGATAAACAATGCTTTCGGGTACGCAAACCACTCTATAACCCCTGCTTTTAAGTCTCCAACACAGATCTATTTCTTCCATGTGAGCAAAAAACTCACTATCCAACCTTCCAACTTTCCAAAATATCTTGGACCGTACCACCAAACAAGCACCCGTTGCCCAAAAAATATCAGTGATATCATCATATTGTCCTCTATCTTCCTCTACAACCCCGAAAACCCGTCCTCTACAAAATGGAAATCCATACTGATCAATAAAACCACCACTTGCGCCAGCGTGCTCAAAAGCTTTTTTATTAAAATAAGAACGAATTTTAGGTTGACATGCTGCAACACTTTCATTTTCGTTCATATAATTCAGTAATGGCAACAACCAATTGTCTGTCACTTCCACGTCAGAGTTCAGCAACACATAATAATCGGCCTCCACTTGTTCCAAAGCCTTATTATATCCACCCGCAAAACCATAATTTTTATCCAGTACAATAGTTCGTATAGAAGGAAAATAATCCTTCATTGCTTGCAACGATGAATCGGTCGATGCATTATCTGCAACAATTATTTCAACTTCAGTTTTAGGAGTATGTTCAATTAAAATTGGAAGAAACTGCTGAAGGTATTTTACTCCATTCCAATTTAGAATGACAATAGCTGTAGTCATATATATAATATACAATAGTATATAGTGTTTTTGTTATATATTACAAACAAAAAAAACACCACGCAATGATGTACAAGCCTGGTGTTTTTTGTTTTGATTATTCTAGGGATTTAAACGTAGAACTTATGCGCCTCCCAATAAAAAACTATTCCTCTTCGTCATCGCGATAAATACCCAATGATTTTCCGTATTCAAACTCACCATCTAAAATAAGTTGAACATCATCTTCTTGTATATCCATCTTGTCTTTTTTCGAACATTTCAGAATGAATTTAAACATATCTTCTTCGTCGATACTAGCTTCCTCGGTCGAATCTTCATCAATCAACCCTTTTTCATCATAATACTCATAAACCACGTCGAGTACATATTCAATTTTATCATCAGAGATTCGTTCTTTTGCCTCAGCTGGGATAAAATCGAGAATGAATGCTACTGCATCATCTTCGTCATATTCTAATAAATCGTCTTCTTGAGTTTTCATAATGTATATTTTTTAGTTTGTTTCAGACGTAAATGAATTTACAGTTCAAAGATAGATTAATTTTTGAACACTCTATTTATATGAATGTTTTTTTTTATTAAAAAAGAAAAAAAGTGCTTATTGTATAGACGATAGTGTATAGTTTCATAACGTTATTGATAGCATTATTCCTCTTCCGAGTGTAGTAAGGACGTAGTCCGAACGGAACTCGGAAGAGGAAATGATAAAAAAGTTGATTATTTTTGTTCTACCAAAATAAAAATATATGCAACAAA
>JBBSDM010000035.1:0-31109 GCA_038249445.1 Bacteroidales bacterium | reverse complement strand
TTTGTTGCATATATTTTTATTTTGGTAGAACAAAAATAATCAACTTTTTTATCATTTCCTCTTCCGAGTTCCGTTCGGACTACGTCCTTACTACACTCGGAAGAGGAATAATGCTATCAATAACGTTATGAAACTATACAGCTACTCAGCATTTTGGGTTCACTCGTATATCCGTTTTTGTCTATCGAAAACTGGTTCCAAAAGAAAGAACCCGTACAACGGATTATTGTGAATTATGCCAGTTTGCAAGAGGTTGTGGTTAGCCCAAACCGGCAAACATCCATTTTTACTATTGAAAACATCCTGCTGGCTATCTATTTTTCAGGGTTGCTATTTCTTCTTGCTAAGTTCCTTATTCAACTTATCTCCATAATCAAAATTCGAATAGCAGGAAAATTGGAAGATGTTCAAGGTGTAGAAGTAATTGTAATAAACAAAGAGATTTCACCTTTTTCATTCTTCAACGCTATTTATATTAATCCGGCTTTGCACAACCCGCAAGAAACTAGCCAGATTTTACTGCACGAGCAAACTCATGTCAGGCAGCTCCACAGCGTGGATGTGATGATAAGCGAAATGCTCATCATGATATTATGGGTCAATCCGGCTGCATGGCTACTGAAAAGAGAAATGCGTCAGAACCTGGAATTTTTGGCCGACAACAATGTACTCCAATCGGGTTTCGATTCTAAATCTTATCAATATCATTTTCTCCAACTGGGTTATCAAACATCTGATTTAAAACTAACCAATAAATTTAATGTATCACCCTTAAAAAAAAGAATCACCATGATGAACAAACAAAAAACAGCAAAAGCGAGAATCTTGAAATACTCGCTTATCGTTCCACTAGCATTGGCATTAGTTGTTTCGAGCAATGCGCAAACAGTTATCAACAAGGCCAAGAAAGCCTTGACCACTACAACGGCATCCAACGGAAAAGCCATTGCAAAATCTAAATTAACTGCTATTGACCCAAGTGCATCAACAGAACAAAAATTAGCGAAGACAAATGGATATATAAAGGATAGTACTTTGAAACTCACAGCTACTTTAGTTTATGAGGCTCCAAAAACAGCAGGGGAAAAGTTGGATGAAGTAGTTGTGGTTGGGTATGCTAATACCAGCAAAGAATTCACAAAATCGCAAACCCAAGCATTAAATGAACCTATTTATGTTGTGATAGAAAAAATGCCGACATTCCCGGGTGGTGACACTGAATTAATGAAACACATTTCCATGAATGCTAAATATCCAATTATTGCACAAGAAAACAATATTCAAGGTAAAGTTATTGTCCGATTTGAAATTAATGCACAAGGTGAAGTTGAAAAGCCGAAATTGTTCGCGGTGTAGATCCCAGCCTTGATAAGGAAGCTTTACGTGTCATAAGTACTTTACCCAATTTTATTCCCGGAGAGCAAAGTGGTAAGAAAGTAGCAGTTTGGTATACATTACCAATTATCTTTAGACTGGACAGTGGTAAAGCTGACAAAACAGTTGCTTAAAATTGGAGAAAGACCATTTTGTATATTGTAGATGGAGTTGAACAACCGATTGGTTTTGATTTAAAATCTATCAAGCCTGTGGACATCAAAGAAATAAAGCTGATCAAAGACGCATCGGTAATAATAGCCTATGGTGACAAAGGTAAAAATGGAGTGATTTCAATTACTACTAATAATCAGTTTCAGGCTAAATAACGGTTTATATTAAAAAGACACTTAAATCAATCATTATGGAAGAAGAAAAAAAAGCATCAACAAAAAAACTAATTGCTGTTCTCATTATTCTTGTAAGCGTATTTTTGATTTATAAAGTTACGAAACATGAAGACGCAACTGAAACCATTAAAGAAGCGAACATATAAGAGCCCAACAGTAAAATCAGTCCATCATTAAACAAAATTTATGACGTTATTGAAAAAATGCCACAATATCCCGGAGGCAATCAAGCACTCTTGGAATTTTTATCGAAGCATATTGAATATCCACCTTTAGCGCAAAAAACGGGATACAGGGGAAAGTGATTATTGGGTTTGTTGTGTCCAAAAGAGGGAAGGTAGAAGATGTCCAAATTCTTCGTAGCTTAGACCCAAATCTTGATAAGGAAGCATTGCGTGTTGTAACCTCGCTCGGGAATTGGATACCGGGAGAAAAAAGTGGAGAAAAAGTGTCGGTGCGCTATACATTGCCGGTTGTATTCAGACTTCAACAATAGTCAACATTCCAAAAAAAACTTTAAAACAATTCACATTAAGGGCTTCGCACAATGCGAAGCCTTTAGTATATGCACGTAAACCAAATCTTATTTGTATTTTTGTTTCCGAAAATTTACAATTGAATATTCACTCGTAATTTACACTTGAAATAACTTAATATCACAGCTGCTTTATGAATTACACACAAACTTCCAACGTCTACATTTTTAAGTTTAGCATTGCTCTTCTCCTTTTGTTTGCCTTCTCTTTTGGTTCAATAGCACAAAATCAAGCTCCAACAACAAAACAGGATTCAGTTTACTCGATAGTTGAGAAAATGCCTGAGTTTCGTGGTGGCGAAAAAGCCATGATGACCTACATTTATCAAAACACAAAATATCCAACCGAAGCGTATAAAAAGAAACAAGAAGGAAAAGTTATACTCCAATTCGTAGTCAATAAACAAGGACTGGTTGAAAACGCAAAAGTGGCTAGGGGGATATCTCCCGCACTTGACAAAGAGGCATTACGCGTTGTAAATTCTTTTCCAGAGTGGATACCTGGCATTCAGAACGAACTAAACGTAGCCGTAAATATAACATTGCCTATTACATTTAAATACGTGCCCATTGATAGTACCAACTGGTATATTAACGAGAAGACACTTGTCATTATTGATGACGTAAAAATGCCGGAGAAGTTTACTATCGAGATTTTGAATATCGCAAAATTTAACGAAGTGAAAGTATTCAAACCATTCCCGGAACATGAAAAAGAACGGTTAATGAAAGAGTACGGTAAACAAGCTGCCGATGGAGTAGTTTTGATAAAAAGCAATAAATACGGAATGTATTATGCTTTAGCCGACTCTACTGGATGCGAAGAAGCCGCCACCATTCCGAAATTTGAAGGTGGAAACGACCTATTATTGAAACACATTGCCGACAGTATTCAATATCCGTTTGTGCCTAAGCGACTAAAAACCGAAGGAAAAGTAATTGTTCGATTCACAGTGGACAAAATAGGTAAGATAAATGATGTCAAAGTAGTGAATTCCCTTGATTATTTTCTAGACAAAGAAGCCATTCGGGTTATCAACACCCTACCTAACTGGATTGCAGGCACACAATGCAACAACAAAGTAAGCATAGTTGTCACCATGCCTGTAAACTTTACGCTGGAAGTTCCAAGTACTGAAAAATCCGCTTGGAAACCAGATGAAAAAACAGTTGTTTTACTCGATGGTGTAAGATTACCTTCGACCTTTGACCTAAAATGGCTCAATTATGTCAGCCTCACCGCTTACAAGGTTCTTGAACCAACCACAAAAGAAGTCATCAAACAATTAATAAAAGAATATGGTAAAGATGCTGCAAATGGAGTAGTTTTGATAAGTATGGTAAAATAACACCTATCACAATTTTAAATTTTATTTGTATCTTTGTTGCATTTTTTAAAAAAAGTAAATTCTCAATAAAATCAATCAAATTTAGCCCCAAAAATTACTTAAAATGAGTATAACTAAAGTTACATGCATTACAGCTCTAGCACTAGCTGTTTCAGTAACTTTTACGATAGCTACAGCGGCTACTCCAGTGAAGAAAATAGCAGTAAAACGACTACGACCAAGAAAGTAGCAGCAGTACAACCATTATTGTTTGAAACGGTAGAGAAAAAACCAACTTTTATTGGTGGAGACTCGGCATTGAATGTTTATATTTCTCAAAATGTACACTATCCTGAAGAAGCGAAAAAAAATAAAGAACAAGGAGAAGTGTTAGTTCAGTTTGTAATTGACGAAAAAGGGGCGATTAAAACTTCAAAAGTGTTGACTTCCGTTTCACCAACAGTGGATGCAGAAGCGTTACGTTTGATTAATGCTATGCCGGCATGGGCTGCCGGTTCACAAAAAGGGAAAAAAGTAGCTGTGTTGCACAAACTCCTAATCAGTTTTGTTTTGCCGAGTTCTAAACTTCAACAAGTTTTAGCGGATCCTTTCGTAAAATCGCTTGTTGACACGACTGTAACGGTAGTGGTGAAAACGGTGGAAGAAAAAGTGACCAAATATGGTGGAAACACAGCAAATAGCATATTCAATGCCATTAAGAAAAAATAGGCAGACGAGTATCGTGCTATCGAAAAACAGAAATGATTGGAGTGTCATTTCTGTTTTTTTGTACACATACATCGATACTGAAATTTATTCGTAATTTTGTTATCTCATTAAAAAGAGGATGTCTCAAAAGTATTTTGTGTGCTTTTGATGCAGTTTTCTAAAAAAAAACGTAGTGCATCTTTGTGTACTTAGTATCTTAGTGGTCGAAACTATGCAACAATACCTCTCCATACTCAAACAATACTGGGGCTACGATGAATTTCGGGCATTGCAGGGCGATATCATTCGCAGCATTGCCGCCGGAAAAGATACGCTTGGGCTCATGCCTACGGGTGGTGGTAAATCCCTGACCTTTCAGGTGCCTACAATGACCATGGAGGGTATTTGCATAGTGGTTACGCCGCTTATTGCGTTGATGAAGGATCAGGTAGAGAACCTCAAGAAACGGGGAATTGCCGCGGCAGCCATTTACTCGGGCATGTCGCAAAACGACATTATGCTCACGCTAGACAACTCGGTGTTTGGCGCCTACAAATTTCTGTACGTATCGCCCGAACGATTGGCAACTCCTATTTTCATGCAGAAAATAAAGCAAGCCACCGTTTGTATGATTGCCGTGGACGAATCGCACTGTATATCGCAATGGGGCTATGATTTTCGTCCATCCTACCTGCGGATTGCCGATGTACGGGAACTATTGCCCAACGTTCCGGTGCTTGCTCTTACCGCCACCGCCACGCCCGAAGTGGTAGATGATATTCAGAAACAATTGCATTTTCGCGCACCCAATCTGTTTCAAAAAAGCTTTCAACGTTCCAATCTGGCTTACGTGGTGCGCACGGTGGAAAACAAAGATGAAAACCTGTTGAAAATATTGAACAGCGTACAAGGCACATCGGTGGTATACGTCCGCAACCGAAAAAGAACCAAAGAGGTGGCCGAGTTTCTGAATCAAAATGGTATATCGGCCGAGCACTTCCATGCCGGACTTAAAAATGAGACCAAGGATGTTAGGCAAAGTCGCTGGAAATCGGGCGAAACGCGTGTGATTGTTTCTACCAATGCCTTTGGGATGGGAATTGACAAAGCCGAAGTGCGCACGGTGGTGCATATGGATGTACCCGATTCGGTGGAAGCTTATTTTCAAGAAGCCGGGCGAGCTGGGCGCGATGAGAAAAAAGCCTATGCCGTATTGCTTTATAACAATGGAGATGCAGTAAAGATGCGGAAACGCGTTACCGATACTTTTCCCGGAAAAGAAATGGTGCGAAAAGTATATGAAGCATTGGGAAACTACCTGCAAATGGGGGTTGGTTCTGGACTAGACCGAGTATTTGCTTTCGACATCGGGGACTTCTGTACCAAATTTAAACTACCAATTCTTATATCGTACAACTGCCTGAAAATTCTGCAACAAGCAGGATACTTAGAACTCACCGACGAGCAGGACAGCTCCTCACGCTTGTTATTCGTAGCCAATAAAGATGATTTGTACAAAATCAAACTGACACCCAATCAGGATAAATTGATTCATATCTTGTTACGATCGTACACCGGATTATTCACCGATTTGGCACCGATAAACGAAGATACTATTGCCAAACGACTGGAATGGACGCGCGACAAAGTATACGAACAACTTGTGGCTCTGGCTAAAGAGCATATCATCCAGTTTATCCCGCGAAAGAAAACACCCTATCTTACTTTTGTGCACGAACGAGTAGAAACCGACCGCGTGGCACTTGGAAAAGAAGCGTACGACGACCGCCGGGACCGCTACATTGCACGGGTAAAAAGTGTGTTGGATTACGCTAAAGAAGAGAATGTCTGTCGTAGTCAGGTACTCCTCTCCTATTTTGGAGAGAAAGACACCAAACCTTGCGGAAAATGTGATATTTGCCAGAGACGCAGAGAAACAGAACTTTCGGACGAAGAATTTGAAACCATCCGGTTAAACATTCTGCGAATATTAAGCGAGGAAGAATTATCCGTCAATTCATTGACAAAGAAAATTGCCGTTAAAGAACCGAAAACGTTGAAAGTAATTCGGTTTATGATAGACAACGGACAATTGAAGGAAAACGAATCAATGAAATTGAGCATTAGCAAAAAAGCTCAATAATTAATTACACAATTTCTCTTCCAAAAGGAGTCAGCGCCAATCCGGCCAATTTAAAATGCTGCAAGGCAAAAGGAATGCCGATAATGGTAATGGCAAATAAAACACCAAATGCCAAATGCGTCAACGCAATCCAAATACCACCAACAAAAAACCAGATAATGTTCATGACCGTCGACATGCAGCCAGGATTACCTGGTCGGTTACGCACTTCGCTACCAAAAGGCCACAAAGCCAGTGCTGCTAGTTTTAGTGTTTGAATGCCAAACGGAATACCTACAATAGTAACCATCATTGCCACACTCGAAATGACATATTCAACGGCAATCAATACTCCACCAAATACCAACCAAATAATATTGCCAAGAAGTGTCATAAGAAAATAGTTACAAGTTACAAAAGATTGCATTCAGACTTTTAGATTCAAGCTTTATTCTCTTCAATTATGAATTATGCATTATAAATTAAGAATTAAATCAAAATCCTTGCAAATCCAGCTTATCGCTGTCAATCATGGTCACCCATTTCCCCATTTTCTTTTGGATAACGCGAAAATGGTGTTGTTCTTCGAGCGAGATAAGTGAAATTGCCTCTCCCGGATTTTCAGCTCTACCGGTTCGTCCAATGCGATGAATATAATCTTTTGGTGAACGAGGCAATTCATAGTTGATAACATAAGGCAAAAACTGAATATCGATACCGCGCGAAATCAAGTCGGTAGCCACAAGCACACGAATTTCGCCCAATTTGAATTTACACAGTGCTTCTGTCCTTGCACCCTGACTTTTCTTACTGTGAATAGCCGCCGCTTTGATACCATTTTTACGAAGCTTGTCAGATATATTGTCGACCTTATACACCGAATCAGCAAAAACCAATACCTGTTTCATATCATTGGTTTTAATCAGATAGCGCAACAGCGGTCCTTTTCTCTCTTCCGAAACAAAATAGCCCAACTGCGAAATCAGATTGAAGGTATCAGCTTCCTCCTCTATTTTTATGACAAGCGGATTTTGCAAAATAATTTGATGAATGCGAGTCACATCATCATTCAAAGTGGCTGAGAACAAAAGGTTTTGACGCTTTCGTGGTAATAGATTAAAGATAAGACTCATCTCTTCCCTAAATCCCATGCTCAGCATTTTATCAGCCTCATCCAATACCAATGTTTCAATTTCGGACAAATGTACTGCTTTTGAATCAACCAATTCCAACAAACGACCAGGCGTTGCCACTAACACGTTGACACCTTGTAAAGCCATCATTTGCGGGTTAATAGAAACACCACCAAACACCGCCATTGTTTTTACACGATCGGGGAGCACGACACCAAAAGTGATAAACACCTCACTAACTTGCATAGCCAACTCACGCGTTGGCACTAGCACCAACACATTGACATGACGGTTTTTAGTGACGGTTTTCTCTTGCAAATTCATCAGAATAGGCAATACATAACTGGCCGTTTTACCAGAACCAGTTTTGGCAATACCCAACACATCTCTTTTCTTTAGAATAGCCGGAATGACCTCTTGCTGAATGGGATAAGACTGAGTGAAATTTTTATCAATAAGTGCTTTTAATAAAGCGGGAGATAATCCTAAAGAGTCGAAAGACATATGTAGTTTTTAAAGGTGGTAATATTAAAAAAACTTAGACCCAACTTATTACTTGGATTTAAGGTTTTGGATTATATTCTTTTGGCAATTCGCCCAATTGTTCTTTCTCGCTCGTTCTGTTGTTTTTACCCAAGAGAAGGTAAATGATAGGTAAAATTCCCAGTGTAATGAAAATAGCAATACAAATAAACCATGCCAAATCGTTGTTGCGACCCGCTCTCCACATACCAATCAGTTTCCAAACGGCATCCCAAACGGCACAAATAAGGATTACGGGAATGAACCACGATAATACGCCTGTAAATTGTTGTAGATTTTCCATTATAATGTAATTTTTAGAGCTTAGTAAATAGTTACAAGTATCTAGTTACAAAACTACATGTCTTATTATCTGAAAGTCAGTTCAATACGACCTATCAATAATAATTTACAGTTACTTATTTAGTAACAAGTCTTATTATCTGATTTATCAAGAATAATAAATTACAAATAACCCACACTGCACAAAAGTACAAAATAATCTCATTACCAATAAATTTATCTTCTAATTCTACTTTACCAAATTAGAATTTAGTTGGATTTTCAGAGCCGAAAGAAACTTTACATCTCCGTCAGCTGAAGGACTTGGGGCGGTGCAAGAAAAGGAGAAAAAAGAGTATCAATTCCTCTTCAACCGCCCTTAAATCCACTAAAGTGGACTTGAGATTAGTATTATTTCTTGAAAATCTTCAATCAATTTCTGCATTTTTATATTTTAGTAAAGTAGAACTAATTATAAATTAGAAATTAACTATGACATTCTTAGTTTATAATCATCATAGCCAAATTCTCGAATCAATTTGAATTCATTCTCCTTTGTCCAGATGCCAATTGCAGGATGCGAAACACCATTGAACATCGTTGTTTTTACCATGGTATAATGAATCATATCTTCGAAAACTATGCGGTCGCCAATTTTAAGCTCCGTGTCGAACGACCAGTTTCCGTAGTAGTCGCCCGACAAGCAACTATTGCCACCCATGCGGTAAGTCGGTTTACCTGCCACTTCATCTGTTGCACCAATAATCGCTGGTTTGTAAGGCATCTCCAAACAATCGGGCATGTGGCAAGCAAACGAAACGTCGAGCATGGCCGTTTTGATACCTTTGTTTTCAACAATATCAATTACAGAAGAAACTAGTACTCCTGTTTGCCAAGCGAAAGCACTTCCCGGTTCGAGAATCAATTGCAGATGCGGATATTTTGCCTGAAAACCTTGTAGTAATGAAATCAGATGTTCGGTATCGTAACCATCTTTGGTCATCAAATGTCCGCCACCCATGTTCAGCCATTTTATTTGCGAAAAGAATTTTCCGAATTTCTGTTCCACCACGGTCAATGTTCTTTCCAAATCAAAAGAAGTAGATTCGCAAAGCGTATGAAAATGCAGTCCTTCAACACCATCTGGCAATGTATCGCTTAACAAATCGGCCGCCACTCCTAATCGCGAACCAGACGCACAGGGATTGTACAAATCCGTTGCCACATCAGAGAATTCTGGATTTATGCGCAATCCGCACGATATATTTTCCGATTTAGTTTGCGGATAAAAACGCTCCAACTGCGACAAAGAATTGAAAGTAATATGACTACTGCAATGCATAATTTCGGGGAATTCACGGTCGGTGTAAGCCGGACCGTAGGCATGTGCTTTGCTGCCCATTTCCTCGTAAGCCAATCGTGCCTCGGACAATGAACTAGCTGTGGAATATGGAATATATTCACGCACAATGGGAAAAACACTCCACATGGCAAAAGCCTTGAATGCGAGAATAATTTCCACGCCGGCACGCTCTTTTATCGATTTGATTAATTCGAGATTTGAGCGAAATGCCTTTTCGTCAAGGACGAAGCAGGGTGAAGGGATGTTTTGATAATTCATAGTTGATAATGCATAATTCATAATTGAATGCAAAGTAGAAACGCAGGGCTGTGCGTCTCTACAAAAAAAATGTATTTTACAATTCCAAATCAATATTATGCAATTCGTGCCAAGGTAAACCGTGAACATTCAATTGTTCCATAAATGGATCGGGGTTGAATTCTTCCACGTTGTAAACGCCGGCTTTGCGCCATTCGCCTTTGAAGAACATCATGGCACCTATCATAGCAGGAACACCAGTAGTGTAACTAACGCCTTGCGCACCAGTTTCTTTGTAAGCAGCTTCGTGACTACAATTATTATAAACGTAGTAAGTCACTTCTTTTCCGTCTTTCAATCCTTTGATACGACAACCAATAGAAGTTTGTCCAGTATAGTTTTCGCCTAAATCACCAGGGTTTGGAAGAACGGCTTTCAAGAATTGAATAGGAACAATTTTTTGTCCGTTATATTCTACCTCATCAATACGTGCCATACCAATATTTTGAATTACTCGTAAATGTGTCAAGTATTCAAGTCCGAAGGTCATCCAGAAACGAGCTCGTTTGATAGTAGGATAATTTTTTACCAACGATTCCAATTCTTCGTGGTAAATCACGTACGATTCTTTTGGTCCAATTTCAGGGTAATTCAATGGCATGTGAATTTCGTGTGGTTCTGTTTCAATCCATGCTCCATTTTCCCAGTATTTACCACGTTGAGTTACCTCACGGATATTAATCTCCGGATTAAAATTAGTAGCAAAAGCTTTATGATGATCACCAGCATTACAATCCACAATATCCAGATACTGAATTTCGTCGAAATGGTGTTTGGCAGCATAAGCAGTATAAATGCTCGTTACACCTGGGTCGAAACCACAACCAAGGATAGCAGTTAAACCTGCTTTTTCAAATCTTTCTTTGTATGCCCATTGCCAGCTGTATTCAAAATGAGCTTCGTCTTTGGGTTCGTAGTTAGCAGTGTCCAGATAGTTCACACCAGCTTCCAAACAAGCATCCATAATGGTCAAATCCTGATATGGAAGTGCCACATTGATAAGCAATTCTGGTTTATATGCATTGAGCAACACTACTAATTCCTGTACATTATCAGCATCCACCTGTGCTGTTTTTACGTCTATGCCAAAACGTTTTTTTACGTCCGCAGCAATCACGTCGCATTTTGATTTGGTGCGACTGGCCAACATGATTTCAGTAAAGACATCCGAATTTTGAGCCACTTTGTTTACCACAACAGTTCCCACGCCTCCGGCGCCGATAATCAATACTTTTCCCATTTTTTAGTTGAATTATTGAGAGTTATGTTCTTTTTAGTTTTTGAGCCTACAAAAATAGTTGTTTTTTATGGGATTAGAAAAATGTCGCGAATAGTAATCAAGAAAACAGTTTAAAATATCTTGCTGTCAACATGTTTTTTAAAACTATTTCTTAAATTTGTTTTTCATTTAAAATAAATACACCTTATATTGTAAAATGGAAATACAAATTATACAAAATAAGATTTATGAAATATGAGCCCAACGCATGATGCTCGATTTTGAAATTGCAAAACTTTATGAAGTTGAGACAAGAACATTAAATCAGGCAATAAAAAAGGAATATTAAACGATTTCCGTTAGATTTCATGTTTCAGCTTATAAACAAAGAGTTTGATAACTTGATATCACAATCTGTGACATCAAATTGGAGTGGTACAAGGAAATTACCATTTGCATTCACAGAACATGGTGTAACTATGTTGGCAAGTGTTTTACGCAGCGAAAAAACAATATAAATTAACACTAAAGTAGTTCGGGCATTTATCGCATTGAGACAATATGCGCTTGGTTACGCAGAGCTAAGTCAGAAGTTAAAAACCTTTATGCTGGAAACCAATTTGCAATTTAGCTATATTTATCAGGCACTGACAGAAATGGCCACGCAAAATGAGACAGATAAAAAACCAATCAAACCTGTTGGCTATCTAGCTTATGAATAAACCTTGTGCATTAATCGATTCTGATTTAGAAATGCAAAAACTCATTTTTAAAAAGATAAGAAACTATTTCATTCAAAAAATGGAAATGCAACTTTAGATTACTTTAGGTATTCCGTTTTATCAAACCCTTCCAACGCTTCTTTTCGTTCGGTGCAAGTACCGCAGGTACCACAATGAATTTCCTGACCGTTGTAGCACGAATATGTTTTCTCGAAAGGAACATTGATTTCTTTACCTAAGAAGGCAATTTCTCGTTTTGAGAAATTGGTAAATGGCGCAAATATCTCCACATTATTATAGGTGCCAAATCGGATGGCATCGTTCATACTGTTGATAAAATCGGGGCGACAATCAGGATAAATAGCATGATCACCTGCATGGTTTGAAATCAACAATCGCTTACAATCAATGCTTTCTGCAATTCCTGCAGCAATGCTCAACATAATACCGTTACGAAAAGGCACAACGGTTTTTTTCATAGTCTCATCCTCATAATGTCCATGCGGAATTTCGCCACCCGACCGTAATAAATCAGATACAAAACCCATTTTATTCAAATCAATGTCTACTATTCTATGCTCAATTCCAAGTGCTTTACAATTTTGAGCAGCGTAGCGGATTTCAAGTTTATTGTGTTTTGAACCATAATCGAACGAAACTGCGAACTTGATTTCATTGGCATATATGTACAAAGCCACTGAACTATCCATTCCACCCGAATAAAGAATTACTATGTCTTTCATAAGCTACTCGTTCCACAAAAGTGAGAACGTAATTAGTATTTTTACTGCAAAGTTAGTCAATAACTATGAAAGTGAAGTGAACAGGTATTTTTTTTGTATTTTTGTCGAATTAAATAGAAATCTAAAATTTAGAAATTCCTCACGGGAGAATTTAGGGAGCTGAAATGAAAAAAATACTACCTGCCGAATGGGCAGAACAACAATTTGTTCAACTTACATGGCCACATTCCGAAACCGATTGGGCAGATATGCTCGATGAAGTAAACGAATGCTTTGTGAACATTGCACGCGAGATCATCAAACATCAAAATCTGCTGATTGTTTGCACCGACACCGATGAAGTTGAAGTATTGTTGGGTGATGCCGATCTATCCAAAATCACGTTTGCCGAAATGCCAAGCAACGACACCTGGGCACGCGATCATGGTGGGATAACGGTATTTGAAGACGGCAAACTGGTCGTTTATGATTTCACCTTTAATGGTTGGGGTATGAAGTTTGCGGCTAATCACGACAATATGATTACCCGCAAGCTTTATGCAGCCGGAATCTTTGGTGATGCAGGACATCAAAACTGTTTTGATTTTGTGCTGGAAGGTGGTAGTATCGAATCGGATGGTGAAGGAACCATCATGACCACTGCAGAATGCCTGCTTTCTGACAATCGCAACAATCTATCTGAAGAAGATATAGAAGCTAAACTAAAAGAATATTTCGGATTGAAACAGGTTTTGTGGCTAAACCACGGACATCTGGCTGGA
Organism: Bacteroidales bacterium; assembly: GCA_038249445.1. GTDB lineage: Bacteria > Bacteroidota > Bacteroidia > Bacteroidales > Paludibacteraceae > Paludibacter. The sequence continues at coordinate 17,650 of JBBSDM010000035.1, read as the reverse complement.
GACGACACGGATAGCCACATAGATACATTAGCACGACTTTGCGACAGAAGTACGATTGCCTATGTGAAATGCGATGACCCCGAAGATGAGCATTTTGAAGAGTTGAAAAAATTGAAAAAAGAACTTCGCAAATTCAGAACTTCCGATGAGAAATACTTCAGACTTATTGCACTTCCAATGGCCGATGAAGTTTATTTTGAGGGCGAACGACTTCCTGCAACTTATGCCAACTTTTTGATTATAAACGGAGCTGTTTTAGTACCCACCTACAATTCACCAAAAGACGAGATAGCAAAAGAACAATTGCAAAAAGCTTTCCCCGATCGCGAAATTGTGGGCATCAATTGCAATGCATTAATCAAACAACATGGATCGCTGCACTGTGTGACGATGCAATATCCAAAATAACCCTAACCACTAAAGGGGAACTTTGGTCTATTTTGAAAATAATATTTTAGAAACAATACTAACTTTATTCCGCCCCATTAGGGGAGGTTAGGAGGGGTCATATGAAAGTAGCATTAATTCAACAATCCAACACAGTAAGCCACGCAGAGAATGTAGCAAAACTGCAACAAAACATCCGCACTTGTGCCACACAGGGAGCAGAACTTATTGTGCTTCAAGAACTGCACAACGGTTGGTATTTTTGCCAAACTGAGGATCCGGCTGTGTTCGAACAGGCAGAAACTATTCCCGGTCCATCTACCGAATCGTTTGGAAAACTGGCGAAAGAACTAGGCGTTGTATTGGTTCTTTCATTGTTCGAAAAACGTGCGCCGGGCTTGCATCACAACACTGCCGTGGTGATTGAGAAAGACGGAAGCATAGCTGGCAAATATCGCAAGATGCATATTCCGGATGATCCGGCTTATTACGAAAAATTCTATTTTACTCCTGGTGATTTGGGTTTTGAGCCTATTCAAACTTCGGTGGGTAAATTAGGAGTATTGGTATGCTGGGATCAATGGTATCCTGAAGCAGCTCGACTCATGGCTATGGCCGGAGCAGTAGCTCTTATCTACCCCACCGCTATCGGTTGGGAAAGTACGGATACCGATGCTGAGAAACAACGACAAACTGACGCATGGGTTATCTCACAACGGGCACATGCCGTAGCCAACGGACTTCATGTTATTTCGTGTAATCGTACCGGTTACGAAGCCGATCCTTCGGGCATTACCAATGGTATTGAGTTTTGGGGAAATAGTTTTGTAGCCGGTCCGCAGGGTGAAATTATGATGCAAGCTGCCCACAGCAAAGAAGAAAATTTAATTGTAGAAATAGACTTATCGCGGACTGAAACGGTACGTAGAATGTGGCCATTTTTCCGCGACAGACGCATTGATGCTTTTGGTGATATAACCAAAAGATGGACAGAATAATCTAGTCTTCGGCGATATTACTCCAGTACATAACCACGAAGTAGTGAAATAATTATAGAAATAAAGTCCCAATCCCAGCGGGATTTTGGATAACGTTTTACATTTCGTGTATAATCATTTCATCCCCTCGGGATTGATTTCATGATAAATAACTACGGGTTTCAAAAATACTATAACTTTTGAAACCCGTAGTTTTTATAAACGATTTACCAGAGCTTAAAAGCTAGGAAGTTTAAAACCACCCTCTTCAATCTGCTGTTCTACACTGCGTTTCTGCTTTTCAACCGATTTTCCTATCTTGAAGTTGTAGCTGTAGGCCACTGCAAAGGCTACTTGAGTCTTCATGTACGTTTCTGTCCGTTGATAGATTGAGCCACCTCTGAGTGTTGCCTTACTATCAAAAAACTTACTCGCAAATGGATTGAATGATAGAAGAGTCAGCGAACTGTTGTTCTTAAACTGCTTGATAAGACCCACAATATAAAACGGAGACATCTTCGTTTCTATTTGTCCATCCAACACAGGCCCGCTTAACTGAAACATTGAAATAAACTTCAGATCTAAGGGCAAAGGACTCATTAAGAACGAGTTCCAGTTCCAGCTTCGCTGATTAGTTTCGTTAATCTGATCAAAATACTTGTTGATATGATTGAACGAGTACCTAAAATTAGAATTAAACATAACCTTACCTATCTGGGAGTTCACCGATAGAGCAGCTCCTGTTTCATAACCATTAGATATGTTTGTTGGTACACTCTCGAAAACATTCGTATTTCCTTTCTGGCTAATTAAGTTTTGAATAAGACCAGTTTTAGCCTCATAAAATAGTTGAGGAGCCAAATTCACAGTTATTTTTTTTACGGTAACTTTTGCATTATAAGTAAACTGAAAGTTATCGCGATAAGCAGGTTTCAAATTTGGGTTACCACGACTTATGGTCTGACTATCGACTTGACTTACAAAAGGATTAAGTTGTCCGACACCTGGTCGAATTACCCTTCTGGAATAAGATAGTTTAATGCTGTTGTTATCATTAAACTTAAGAGATCCATTGGCGTAAGGCAGTGGCGAAAAGTAATTTGTTTTTGACAAAGAATTAATTTCAACATGCGATGTTTCAAAGCGTGAACCTAGCTTAAAACTTCCTTTCTTAAAGTTTCTAGACAATTCTAGATAACCACCCAAACGCAAATCGGAATAATCCAAATTAGGAGCACCAGAAAAAGAGCTCGTATTGTCAATACTGTATTCGTTGAAATTTCCACTCACGCCTGCATTGAATGAAAAAACACTATCGAAGGGTAAAGTATAATTTGCCTGTCCCGAAAGAGTTTGTGTTTTGGTCTTACTCTTTTCGGTTAACCATGCACTGGTAAAAAACAAAGAAGTATCAATCGGGTTATAATTACTGTTCTGAAAATCTGTTGATGAATTATTACTCAAACTATTAAAGTATTTCAGCTCCACTTCATAACCATGCTGCGTTTTCTTATCGAACTTATGTTTAAAAAAAAGCGATGAGGTCAATCCATCATTATTAGTCTTTGCATTACTGAGTGTTCTTGAAATATTATTTAAAAAACCATTTGTATTATTGTAGTTCCAATTATCGGAATTCACTTTATTGCAATTGCCATTATACGACACATTCAGGTTCAGATTATTGAGCTCATCGGGATCGTAGATAACACCAAAATTAACGTTTTTATTATTCCCATTCATCAGCATGTCACTGTTTCGCTGCAATTGGTTTACACCTGCAATACGTGTCATATCCGACTTTATATCAAAATTTTGAAGCATGCCGGTAGCTGCTACATAATACGATATTTTTTCAAGTCCATAATCTAAACTTGCATTTGCCCTAGCCATGTAATTATCCGACCCAACGGGCAATGCCATCATGTTTACCGTACCTTTCAAGCCATACTTCATGGTTGGGTTGGTTATAATATTAATCACAGCATCCACATCGGCATCATATTTACCCGAAGGACTCGTAATAACTTCCATTTTGTCAATCTGCGACGGATGAAGCCTTTTCAGGTATTCCTTATCGCGGGTTACACCATCCACTTCAATCCTTACATTTGATTTGCCATTAACGGTAATGTTCTCGTTTAGATAGTCGACCTGCACCGACGGAACTTTCCGAATCACATCGAGTCCATCGGTAGATGTTTTTCTGATACCATCGGGTATTCCGTAAATAGTTCTGTCGCCCGTTTCGGTGACTCTTATCTTACTTCCATTAACTACCAACTCTTTAAAGTTGAACGTTCGGGGATCTAAAGAAATAGCACCCATGTTGTTAATCATGGATTTCTTTTTAGGAACAACTAAGAGCGTAGTTTTGTATGCCAGATGTTTTATCTTTAAGCAATAGGTTTTCACCGTATCAGCTTTGTAAAACATAAAAAGTCCTTCGGAGTTGGATTTTGCCACTTCAACTGCACTACTATCGGGCAATTGCAATAAATCCACACTCGCACCTTCCACCGGTTTAATGGTTTCTTTGTCGGTAAGACTTCCTGTTATGACTTGTCGGGCATTAACGTTTACAGCAACAAAACACAACACTACTATGAAAATTTTATTCATCGTTATTTATAAATTAGTGACCATTAATCCTCAATTTATTTGAGCATTAGTGTTTCCGATTCTGAATCAACTACCAATGGCATTTTCATTTCCTGACCATTGTTTTTTACAGTTGCAGTGCCTGTAATACGACCTTTTGCTGTATTCTTCAACGCTAGCCCAGTTGGTAAATCTATTGTGCCATCGAAAGTCATGGTTCCTTTTATTTCTTGAGACATTTGAGCTGTTGGATCAGTTGATGGCAATGATTCTATATCTGTTTTACCGCTAATAGAAGCCAAATTCTTTTCAATTCCTTTTAGCGTAAACGAATTGAGTGCTACCATAGACACACCACTTGCCGATCTGAGATAAGTTGTTTCCCAAGTATCTCCAATTTTCACTGCACCCTCAGGAAAGTAAGCAAATAATGGTTCAATCATGCTTTTCACTGCCGATTCCTTCAATAACATATCAGCGACTGTTTTTGCTTGATCTCTTTTGGTTGCAGGAATCGAATCCAGTACAAACATTACATTATCTCTAAACGTAGGATAATTCACAAAATCTATAAATTTTCCAGCAGTCGAAATTTTTGCAGTAATGGTGTAAGTACTCATTTTATTCATCAATTTTTCCAACGGATCATTTCCGGCAGGTTTAGCCGAGTTTATTTCCTGGTTCATCATGAGCGAAGTGGTTTTGGAAGCAATGGTATCAAATTTAAATTCAATATCCATAACACCGTTCTCTTGCTTAAGAACTTTATAAATAACCACATTATTGGATGTAATATCCATATTGATTTGTTGACCACCAGCAGTTATTTGCATATTTTGTTTGCTGGTATTTTTCACTTTATACACTTTCCCTTTTTCAAGGTTCAATTTCATAGTTACCGGCGTTTGAGCCATTAACGAAATACCCAAAAGTGCCAAAAAGACAGATGAGATTAGCTTTTTCATTTTTTTGATAAATTAATTATTTTATAATTATAGATAAAAATACGCTGCTATTTTCGGGAAGTGTAAAATAAACGACTTAATTCCAATCATTAAACAACAACGACCATTACATCAAATTGTTTAATTGCAACCCGAATTTTACCTATTGTGCAAAACACACAATGATTTGAGGTTGCAAATATAATTGCTTTCTTAGTACTATGCAATACATAGTACTGTGAAGATCTAAATTAGTTTAATTCGGCTTAATTTAAGACATACATTATTAAGCTGTTACAGTTATTTTAAAAACCAGAAATTAACTTTATTTAACTTTTTCAGAGGCTAAACAAGTTTAATCTTTTGAAGTTATCGATTGATTTTCAGATGGGTAACAAAGTCATTGGAATATACTAAACCTAAAAAAGAATCGTTATGGAAATGGCTTCCATAACGATTCTAATATTTATTATAGGCTGGAATACTATTCAGCCTTTTCGTTCATTTTCATCATGCCCAGCATTTGGTTCATGGTTTTTTGCATACCGTCAGTAGATCCATCAAGAAAAATGACGTTTCCTTTACCTGTTTCACCAAAATGTTTAATAGCCTCAGTCCACATACTAAACAACAAGAATGATGCATCTAAATCGGCATCAGTCATTTCTTTAGCTGCATTAGCCATACCTTTAGCCACTTCCTCGCGGAACAGCGCAATACCTTGTCCGCGTTGCTGTGCGGCTTCTTTTTCGGCCAAGGCAGAAATCTTGATAGCATTACCTTCTGCTTCTGCTGCTTTGGTTTTGGTTATCAACAAAGCTTGTCCTTCATTCTCAGCGGCAGCCTTCAAGTTATTAGAAGCCACCACGCGCGACATAGATTTGATAATTTCTTCGTCGAACGTAATATCATTCAATTGAATATCAATCATATGATAACCCCATTGTTCGAGCGTATCATCCAAATGTTTCTTTACTTCCTGAATAATTTCAGTACGAAGACTCAAAATCTCAGCTTGTTTTTTAGTAGCAACAAAACTACGAATAGTACCTTCTATAGTGCGAATCAAAGCTTGCATAAAGTTACGATCATCCACAAACTTAAACGCCACATTTTTAATTGTTTCGTCGGCTTGATTAAAAACAGCATACAGCAACATGGCCTTAAAATACACATTTGCCTGATCTTGCGTTACCGCTTGAAATTCTAACTCTACCGAACGGTTTTGAATAGAGATGCGCTTGTAAACCACTTCAATAAATGGAATCTTGAAGTTAAGTCCCGGAGGCATAATACGCTGATACTTACCAAAAATGGTAATAACAGCCACACTGCCTTGATTGACTGTCACAAAACCCGAAAGAACGATTAACAGAATAAGCGCTCCAATAATAATAAATGGAATTGACATCATTTTGCTTTAAAGTTTAATTGATTAGTAGGTAATACTTTGTAAATTGGTTTAATTTAATAAATATTTCGCAGCAAATATACATATTATTGTTGGACAATTAACGGTTTTACAAAAATATTCATTAACTTCATTTTCAACTCATCGGTAGGACTGGCGATAGGCATCAACAACTATTTGATAATAAATACATTCTACTTCTTTTCCCATTCCAATATAGCCTTTTTGCACTCTAAGCCCCAACGAAAGCCACCTAGACCACCATCAGTGCGGATAACCCGATGACAAGGCACAAGGAAAGCAACAGGATTAGCTCCAATAGCCGTTCCAACGGCACGAACTGCTTTAGGACGACCAATGGCATCGGCAATAAGAGCATATGTGCTGGTATGTCCTTTGGGTATTTTTTGCAATGCCTGCCATACAGACAGTTGAAAAGGAGTGCCCATAAGATGAAGTCCCGGATTTTTGCCCCGTTCGAAAATTTGACTGACAAACCTGGCTACTTTTTCATCATTCTGCACAAAATCAATGTTAGGAAATAGTCTTTCCAAATCATCACAAGCGCTTTGTCTATTTTCTGGGAAAGTAAGTGCACAAATGCCGTCATTCGAAAAAGCCATACAACACTCACCAAAGGGAGTTTTACAAAAACCGTAGCTCGGTTCTGAGTAGGGAGATAGGTAATTCATAAATAATATTTCACAATTAGTCGTTTTGTTCTATAAAATGTGTTGAGAAAAACCTGAATATTTATTTCAAAACTTGGAAATAGTTAACCAAAGTAACATAGTACAAAAAAGTATTGTACATTTGCGTTCAAATTTACGCATAAATACCTTTCATTGTTCTAAGTATGACAAAAATAAAACAAACTGTCAGTGTTTTTTGGTTTCGCCGTGATTTGCGTTTTGAAGATAACCGTGCATTATTCGAAGCAACGAAAAGCGAAACGCCGATAGTACCGCTTTTTATCTTTGATACAACCATACTTTCACAATTAGATGATAAAAATGATCGCCGGGTACATTTTATTCATCAAGTGCTCACCGAATTACAGCAGGAACTTTTGTCTATAGGTTGCTCGCTCTGTGTGCGAATGGGTAAACCGCTGGATATTTTCAAACAATTGGTGGAGGAGTTTGATGTAAAAACTGTTTATGCCAACAACGATTATGAATCGGCAGCCATCAAACGGGATAAGGAAATAGACGCATTTTTACACACAAAATCCATTCAGTTTCTGTCGTTCAAAGATCAGGTTATTTTTGAATGGAACGAAGTACTTAAAGTAAACGGCGAGCCGTACAGCATCTTCACTCCTTTTTCTATTAAATGGAAACAAAAACTATCCGGCAAAGACCTTTTGCACTACCCTTCCGAGAGCTCATTAAGCAACTTTGTTCAAATTGAAAGTACTACCTTTCCCAGCCTGAAAGATATTGGGTTCAATAAAACTAATTTTGAATTTATACAACCGATACTGGATACAAATATCATTTCGGACTATGAGAACACGCGCAATATACCTTCGATTGAAGGAACTACGCATCTGGGTGTGCATCTGCGATTTGGTACTATTAGCATTAGAAAGGTAGTAGCGATAGCAATACAGACAAATGAGCAATGGCTGAATGAATTAATATGGCGAGAGTTTTTCAAAAGCATTTTAATGCATTTTCCGCACGTCGAGACCAGAGCATTCCGACCAAAATACGAGGCTATAGCTTGGAGAAACAATGAAGCCGAGTTTGAAGCATGGACTGCAGGAAGAACAGGTTACCCAATAGTGGACGCCGGAATGCGACAACTGAACGAAACGGGCTGGATGCACAACCGTGTGCGCATGATAGTAGCGGGTTTTCTGACAAAGCACCTGCTTATCGACTGGCGGTGGGGTGAAGTTTATTTTGCAAACAGACTCATTGATTACGAATTATCCTCCAACAATGGAAACTGGCAGTGGTCAGCCGGTTGTGGATGTGATGCTGTACCCTATTTCCGAGTTTTTAATCCAACAGAGCAAACCAAACACTTCGATCCCGACATGAAATACATCCGAACATGGGTGAAAGAATTCGAGACTCTTGAATATCCACAACCCATAGTAGAGCATAGCTTTGCCAGAAACAGGGCTTTAGATACTTATAAAAGGGGATTAAATTAATCATATACAAAACATAATTTTAAAGCATGAAAAGAAAATTCAACTGATCGTTCTATGTATTTTAAGCGTTGTAGCAATTTCTGTGGCCCAACAAAGTGCATCTAAGTGGCAGGCACAGCCCATTGTTATCGATCGCAATGCTACCGATTGGGTAACCATTCCCCGCTTTTTTTATTCACAATCCAATGTGCAATATGAATTTAGAAATGAGGCAACCAACTTGTACTTAATTATACGAACTATAGACAAAGCGGCCCAAATGCAAATGATGCGGGGAGGTTTTTCGTTAAGACTTAAAGTCAAAACCAACATCCCAACAAGATGTAGCATTACGTTTCCAGCACACAAAATGGAGTCAATGCCTCAACAATGGAATAACATAGGAGACGAAGCAGGTATTCTAGTGGAGAAAACAGCTATAAAAGCTCCAATAACTCTTACTGACAGTGCTAACCTTGAAGGATTTCAATTGACGAACGGAATAATCACTTATGAAGATAAAAACCAAAACAAAATTAGCTTTGCCCGCAACAAAGGGAACAGAGAACAACTTGTGTACGAAATACTCATTCCGCTTAGCGAGATCTATGGAAAAGATTTCGTACTTGAAAAAGCAATTGCACTGCCCATTAAACTTCTGATAACGATGAATGAATTATCACAAAACAGTAGGAAACAGGGAAACGGAAACAGAGGAAGACTTGGTGGTGAAGGGATGCGTAGTGGAGGTATGCAAGGAGGTGGACTGTAAGGAGGAAGAAATATGGGAGGAGGTCATGACGGAAGTGGCGGAATGCCTAATGAAGAAGAAATGAACGAACGACCACAACTTCAAAACAGTCCTTCAATGCCACGAAAAACAATCAATGACGGATTTATATTGTCGAAAGAAGGTAAGTAGCTACAGGCAATAATCATGATTAATAGTTACTTGTAACTTATAACTATTATGAAAAACCACAGTCAGATTATAGGTGGTGTATTTTAGCCCGTTCCTTGAGAAACATAGCCGACAATTCGGAAATGCCCAAATGCTTACGCGTAAACTCAATATAAACAATGCTGCCCAAAAAGTAAAACACCACGGATGAAACTAAACCGGCTATAACATCAATCACATAATGTGCCTGAATATAAACAGTGGCCGCAACAAGTGCTAAGTAAACTGGGAACAGAATTGAGAAAAAGATATAACGACGGTTTTTCAGAATCAGAATAAATATTATGGTTGAAATACCTACGTGAGAACTGGGAAACGCAGCAGTGGGTCTTTCGCCAACTTGCTGAGTATTCTGTACCATTTGAGAAAAGAAGCCTGAATTATAACTGGGAGACAATAATTCTTGATGCTTATCGAAATAATGACCAACGTGTGGAAAAATGCCCGATTGAGCCTGACCGAGTCCTATAGCCTGAAAATAAAACTGCGGACCTGCTGTAGGGAAAAGAATATAAAGTGTGTAGTAAAAGAAAAAAGAAAAGAGAACCGTAAAAAAGAAATATTCAAAGTATCTTCTGTTTTTGAAGTACAAATATGTACTAGTGCCAATAATCAATGGATAATAAGCAAAATAACCCATATTCAGCAATTCGCAAAACCAACGTTGAGGGTACATCTGACTAAATACTAAAGCTGGCTGAAATCCAAATAGTTTCTGTTCCAAATCCGCTAACAGATAATCGAAATTAGAGAGCATTCTATTAATATCAAAGGTTTCGGGATACCAATACACCAGCAACGCCCCAACAAAGGCAAAGCGCGAAAACCTGATTATCCACCAATTTTTAATCGAATTGAAATAAGTAAGTCCAACAATGATCAAAACAACCAATACTCGGGCTGACAACAACTTGCAACAAGTGTTTATATCTGGTCTTAAGGCTTGAATAATCAAAGTAGTTATGAGTATGTAAATGAACGTTAATTTTTCAACAGAAAAAAAGCGTATGGTACGGCTATTCATCATTATTTATTGTCAACTGAGTTTATCGAAATAAAATTAGCTTAAGAACGATCTAATTCTCAAAGAATAAAACTCATCAATCTTATAAGCTATAGGTCGAGATCATGCTTCTAAAGGACTCAATATGGATTAATTATATCAAATTAAGATCTTTTCAACAGGTTAATCAGAAATCATTTTTCGGGGCACAAAGGTACGGTTTTAAAATAGATAATGACTATAAAATGTTACTTTCATATTCCTTCACATTTCATTACTATTAATACTTTATTATTTTTTTATGAATTTTGAGTAATTTGAATCATTTTTTTTAATCAAATTAACGGTTCGTTCACTAGCATAAAAAAAAGAAAGGGCATTAAATGATACAAAACGTCGTTATATATTACAAAACAGCTTAAAAATGTTGTAAGCATGGAAATGTAAAAAGAAATCCCTAAATTTGTAACCCATTTCGCAGGGTAACTATTTGTTTTAGCCACATCATTTTTTTTGTAATAATATATCTAAAAAAAACATGAGTATTACCAAAAACAGTACTTTGAAAACCATTGGTTTATTTAACGATAGCTTTCCACCCATTATGGATGGAGTTTCACTTACTGTACAGAATTATGCTTATTGGCTTAATAAAAAAAATCATCCGGTGTGCGTTGTCACGCCTAACTCTCCAAAACATTCCGACAGTGAACCATTTCCTGTATTAAGATACAATTCTATTCCCATTCTCGGACGAAAACCCTACCGGTTTGGCTTACCCAAAATGGACATGTCATTCAAAACTGAACTAAAACAGTTTTCATTCGGATTGGTACATGCTCATTGCCCTTTTAGTTCTGGAAATATCGCTCTTAAAATAGCCCGGAAACAACAAATTCCGTTTATAGCCACCTTCCACTCGAAGTACCGCGACGACTTTGAACGTTCGGTGCGAAGCAAACAATTGGCAAAACTAATGACCCGACAGGTGATTCGTTTTTTCGAAAAAGCCGATCAGGTATGGATTCCACAAGCATCTGTCGAAGATACAATTCGTGAGTATGGTTTTAAGGGCAAGGTAGAAATAGTTGATAATGGCACCGATTTTTCAAGTAAGCTCCCCATTAAACCATTGAAAGAAAAAGCGCGCGCAGAGCTGAATATCCAACCCAACGAACCAGTGTTGCTCTTTGTAGGACAGCATATCTGGGAAAAAAACACCAGACTAATTCTTGAATCGTTAGCACTTGTTAACGATCTTCCCTTCAAAATGTTTTTCATCGGAACAGGCTATGCCAAAGCAGATTTAGTACAACTAGCCGAAAAACTGGACTTAAATTCTAAAGTAGAATTTATCGGTATCATAACGGAACGGGATAATATTAAACGATATTATGCTGCTGCCGATTTATTTCTATTTCCGTCAATTTACGACAATGCCCCATTGGTAATACGTGAAGCAGCTGCCTTGCAAACCCCTTCAGTTTTGGTGAAAGGAAGTTCGTCGGCCGAAAATATAATCGACAATTTCAATGGTTTCCTTACTGAGGATAGCCCTGAATCCTTTTCGAACAGGCTGCGGGGTTTATTACTATCTCCTGACAAAATAAGTGCTGTGGGTGCAGATGCGGCTAAAACACTGGCTCGATCGTGGGAAAGTGTGACAGAAGAAGTTTTTGATAGATATAGGATTCTAATGAACAAATCATGGAGACGATAGCAGTAGACACAAAAAAACTTCGAAGCCATTTAATATATACTAGGTGCTTATTCTCATTTGGCAGGGTAACTATTTGTTTTAGCCACATCATTTTTTTTATAATAATATATCTAAAAAAACATGAATATTACCAACAACAGTACTTTGAAGACCATTGGCTTATTTAACGATAGTTTTCCGCCCATTATGGATGGAGTTTCACTCACAGTACAGAATTATGCTTATTGGCTTAACAAAAAAAATCATCCAGTGTGTGTTGTCACTCCTCACTCTCCAAAACATTTGGACAGTGAACCATTTCCTGTATTAAGATACAATTCTATTCCCATTCTCGGACGAAAACCATATCGGTTTGGATTACCCAAAATGGACATGTCATTTAGAACAAAAATAAAACAGTTTTCATTCGGATTGGTACATGCTCATTGCCCTTTTAGTTCGGGAGATATTGCCCTTAAAATAGCCCGAAAACAACAAATTCCGTTTATAGCCACCTTCCACTCGAAGTATCGCGACGACTTTGAACGCTCGGTGCGAAGTAAACAGTTGGCAAAATTTATGGTAAAAAATATTATACGTTTCTATGAAAAGGCCGATGAAGTTTGGATTTCGCAACCTTCAGTAGAAGAAACTATTCGTGAATATGGTTTTAAAGGTAAAGTAGAACTGGTTGGGTTGGGAAACGATTTCGTCTCCAATGAACCCATCATAAAAATAAAAAAGCAAGCCCGGGTAGAGCTACATATTGAAGACGATGAAATCATTTTTCTGTTTGTAGGTCAGCTTATTTTGGAAAAAAACATTCGAATGATTATTGAATCACTGGCTTTAATTAACGATTTAGCATTTAAAATGTTTTTTGTCGGGTCGGGTTATGCATGTGATGAATTGAAATTATTAGTCAAGCAATTGGGTCTTGCCTCCAAAGTTGAATTTGTTGGGTCAGTTTCAGACCGCAATAGGCTAAAGATGTATTATTCGGCCGCCGATTTATTTCTTTTTCCATCCATTTACGATACTTGGGCAATTGTTGTACACGAAGCAGCTGCTTTGCAAACACCGTCGATATTGATAAATGGAAGTTCGTCAGCCCAAAATATAATTGACAATTTCAATGGTTTTTTAACCGAAAATTCTCCGGAATCTTTCGCAGCCAGATTACGTGAGCTACTCCTGTCGCCCGATAAAATCAAATCAGTTGGCACAGATGCGGCTAAAACCCTAGCCCGATCGTGGGAAAGTGTGACAGAAGAAGTTTATGATAGATATAAAATCTTAATGAATAAGACATGGTAAAAATAGAACAAACTGTATCAAAAAAAAATTCTAGACCTTTCAAAATTTATCAAGTACTAATTCCAATTACATTAGGTCTATTTGTAATTGGGTGGTTATTTCTCGATGAATTTGACCCAGCGGTTTTTGCCTCTTTCCATTTCACCACAGTAAGTGTTTTGTTTATTTTATTAGCATTTGCGTTCATGCTTATAAGGGATTTTGGCATGATGTGGCGTTTCCGCTTATTTACCAACAACGATTTATCGTGGGGACAAGCCTTCCACATCAATGTATTGAGTGAATTTACAACCGCAGTAACACCTCCTGCTGTTGGAGGATCGAGTTTAGTTGTCATTTTTTTGATAAAAGAAGGCATTAATGCAGGGAAAAGCACAACCATTATGTTTGTGAATTTATTTCTCGACGAATTATTCTTTTTGATTGTTTGTCCTCTTGTTTTCCTGTTTATACCAATGTCGGAACTTTTCAATTCATCGTCAACAATTGTATCAACATTCGCAGTAGTTTTCTTCAGTCTTTACATCGCCCGTTTAGCATGGATAGTAATTTTATTTATTGGAATCTTTCGTCGACCAAATTGGATAAAATATATTTTACTCACACTTTTTAGACTTCCGTTTTTGCGTAGGTGGTACGGCAAAGCTGAATCGCTGACCAACAATTTAGTTCAAACTTCGCACGATATTGGTAATCGATCGTACTGGTTTTGGACAAAAGCCTTTGGAATGACTCTGCTCACCTGGACGGCTCGTTTTTTGGTAGTAAATGCCGTTTTCATGGCTTTTAATCCACAGAATATTAATCATTTAATTGTCTTTGCCCGTCAACTAATTCTTTGGGTGGTAATGGTAGTAACACCCACTCCAGGTGGTAGCGGTGTGAGCGAATATGCTTTTAAAGAATATTACAGCGATGTTTTTTCAAGTTCAAGCGCTATCATCTTTGTCACTTTGGTGTGGCGAATGATTAGTTACTACCTGTACTTGCTAATCGGCGTTTTGGTCATTCCAAACTGGATAAAAAAATCGTTTTCCAAATAAAAGACATTTCCATTGCCCGGTATCTAAAATCTAATGATATAGGGCTTTTTTATTTTATATTTATGCATTATCTTTGCATATCTCAAAATAATAAATTCAAACAATGATTAGAAAATTAATTTTTACAACTGCTATTTTATTGGCTCTCAACACCGCTGATGCTTGTACCAATTTTCTGGTAGGCAAAGCTGCCTCCACAGATGGATCAACTTTTATAAGCTACAGTGCCGACTCTTACTTTCTGTTCGGAGCGTTATATCACTTCCCGGCTGCAACTTATCCTGCAGGGACTCTACTAGACGTACACGATTGGGATTCGGGGAAATACCTTGGTAAAATAAAACAAGTAGAAAAAACCTACTCTGTAATTGGTAATATCAACGAACATCAGGTAAGTATTGGCGAAACAACCTTTGGCGGCAGAGCCGAATTGGAAGATTCGACGGCAATAATGGATTATGGAAGTTTAATTTATATTGGACTTCAGCGTTCCCGAACAGCACGCGAAGCCATCAAAGTAATGACCGACTTAGTTGCAGAATATGGATATTACAGCGAAGGCGAATCATTCTCTATTGCCGATCCTAACGAAGTTTGGATTTTGGAAATGATAGGCAAAGGTATGAAGAATAAAGGTGCTGTGTGGGTGGCACAACGTATTCCGGACGACTGCGTTTCGGCACATGCCAATCAGGCTCGCATCACTACTTTTCAAATGAATGACAAAGATAATTGTCTGTATGCTAAAGATGTAATTACTTTTGCGCGCGGAAAAGGCTATTTCAAAGGCAAAAACAACGAATTTAGTTTTTCGGACACATACGCTCCACTCGATTACACCGCTTTGCGGGCCTGCGAAGCACGTGTATGGTCTTTTTTCAGAAAAGTTGATCCTGCGATGGACAAATACATTTCGTACATAAAAGGCGAAACTGTTCAACGCATGCCATTGTGGATTAAACCTACTTTTAAACTTAGCGCACAAAACATCAAAGATTACATGCGCGATCAATACGAAGGAACTGAACTCGACATTACAAAAGGAATGGCAGCAGGTCCTTTCAACAGCAAATTGCGTTGCAGCCCACTAACATGGAAAGTAGACAGCGTAGAATATGTACACGAGCGCCCTACTGCCACCCAACAAACCGGCTTTACTTTCGTATCGCAAATGCGTAGCTGGTTACCCGACTACATTGGTGGAATTATATGGTTTGCAGTTGATGATGCCAATAGTGCGCTTTATGTGCCCATCTACTGCGGTACTACCACTGTACCTGCAAGCTACAGAACAGATGATGGCAGCTTGTTGGAATATTCACCCACTTCGGCATTTTGGATATACAATTGGGTGGCAAATTATGCTTACAGCAAGTATTCGTACATGATAACCGATATCAAAAAGGTACAATCCAAATGGGAAAGCGATTTCAATACGCTGGTTCCACAAATGGACAAACAAGCTATTGGAATGACCGAAACCGATGCACGCGCTATGCTTACCAAGTTTAGTTGCGCACAAGCCGAAAACTCAACTGCCGCTTGGAAAAAGCTGGGTGAATACTTATTGGTAAAATATATGGACGGAAACATCAAAAAAGAAAAAGATGGCAAATTTGTTCAAAATCAATATAAAATCCCAACAAGTATTATTCGTGCCGGTTACCCTGAAGAATACTTACGCCAAATGGTAAAAGAATATCCGGGCTTTAGAATATTGACCGAAAAAGAAATGTTGAATCGGAAATAATTTTACCTACTAAAATACACTACGAAAGGAGAAATACAAATGCATATTCTCCTTTCGTTTTTCTATAAAAGCCCTGCTCAAACGGATCAAATGATGATAGACGGAATCATCAAACTCTTCGTCCCACAAAAAAAAGAGTAGGGAATAAACAACTATTTTCAGCATTGGTTCTATTCACTTAATACACATAAGATTATTGGCATTCGCACAATTAATCGCAACAAAAAATCAATTCATAATCAATTCTTTTTCATAACAATAGCCCATTTTATACGAATTGGTAAACCAATTTATTTTCATTTCTTGCACATTATGTGTATCTTTGTGCCGAAATTCAGTTTGTTGAATGAAACAATTCTAACCGTAAAACGTTTCATCGACGTAACCAAAAAATGTATAATCATGGGTAATGACTTATTAAAAGGTAAAAGAGGTATTATATTCGGAGCGTTGAACGACATGTCTATCGCTTGGAAAGTCGCAGAACGTGCTGTGGAAGAAGGTGCAATTATCACCCTATCAAATACAGCTTTAGCTGTGCGTATGGGAACAACCAACGAGCTAGCAGAAAAACTTAATGCTAAACTAATTCCGGCTGATGCAACAAGTGTATCAGACTTAGAAAATGTTTTCAAAGAATCAATGGAAGCTCTTGGAGGTAAAATTGACTTTGTATTGCACTCAATTGGCATGTCGCCAAACGTGCGCAAAAAACGTACTTATGATGATTTGGACTATGATATGCTTACTTCAACCATCGATATATCAGCTATTTCGTTTCATAAAATGCTACAAGTTGCTAAAAAAATGAATGCTATCAACGAGTATGGTTCTGTGGTAGCACTTTCGTATATGGCTGCACAACGTACCGTTTTTGGTTACAATGATATGGCTGATGCTAAATCAATGTTGGAATCAATTGCCCGCAGCTTTGGGTATATTTATGGTCGTGAGCAGAATGTACGTGTAAATACCATTTCTCAATCTCCAACTCCAACTACTGCTGGTAGCGGTGTAAAAAATATGGATGGTCTTCTTGATTACTCCGAACGTATGTCGCCACTTGGTAATGCAACTGCTGCCGAATGTGCTGATTATTGCGTTGTAATGTTTAGCGACCTGACCCGCAAAGTAACTATGCAGAATTTGCTTCACGATGGTGGATTCTCCAGCATGGCTATGAGTTACCGTGTTATGGAGCAATACAATAAGAGTTTTGATGAATTTAAAGATGAAAATGGCAATATTATCTACGGATAAATTACAATTCATAATTCAATGTCGTTTAGATAAGGATTTGTTCTAAATGACTGGAAAATAGTTCTTTGAAAGTTTTGTATATTGTTTTATATTGCTTATCTTTATAGGGTATATAGGGGGTAACTCAACTATCCAAACAAAAGAAGACAGC
>JBBSDM010000034.1:0-34246 GCA_038249445.1 Bacteroidales bacterium | reverse complement strand
TTGAATCCTTTGCGCAAATCTACATGAGTAGCATAAAGATATAAACTGTTATTTTCATTGATTGAGAACATAGCTTTTTTTGATTGCTAAGTTCTGACTTTTATAGGGGTCTCAAAAGTCGGACTTTACCGAATACTTACGATGAAACAAACCTCATGACATCTCGGGAGAGTTATTTCATGGGTGAAATAGACTTCCTATTGTAATGGAAGATCTGTTTCAATGGTAAAATAGAGCTCCGACTTTAATGAGTGAGTTATTTCATATAAAAAACACACTAAGTAACGTGGAGATTATCCCAAAAAGATTAGAATTCAGTCCAGATAGACTTTTATTGTTTTTATCAAAAAAATAAGGCTGACTCAAATTTTATATTGAGACAGCCTTGTTTATATAGCTTCGTATAGACTTTTAGATCTTAGTATCTTTTTTTGTATCCTGAACTTGCACCACCGCTGCTGCGACGATCGCTGCTACCTGCTGATGGACGGCTACTTCTGTCGCCAAGGTCGCGATTACGCCAAGGCTTATCGCCACCGGCAGTTGCTGCCGGACGACTGCTTGCTCCGCGATCACCACGGTCGCCACCACGATATCCACCTCCTGAACCACCGCTACTTCTGCGATCTGAACTTCCGCCACCACTGCGTGGACGATAATCCGATTTACGGTCGTCGAAGGACTTGCTAGCTTTAGCTTCAGATACAATCACATCAGTCTGACCAGCAAATGCTGTCATCACTTGATCCAATTGATCCGGGAATACATCAAAGAAAGTAAATTTATTGGTTACTTCAATAGCTCCAACATTAATTGATTTGTCGTTAGTCACGTCATTAATAATACCCAACAGACGTTTTGCATCAACACCTTCGCGCTCTCCAACATTCATTTTCAAACGTACACGGCCACCTGGTTTTGGTCCACGCTCGCCACGTTCACCTCTTTCTCCTCGCTCACCACGCTCGGTGCGTTCTGGCAAGTTCAAATCTTCGGTGTTTTTGTAATAACTTAAGAAACGGTTGAATTCCAATGACACAAAACGTTTTAGCAATTCTTCTTTGCTAAGGTATTCCAATTGTGTCATAATTTGAGGCATATAGGTCTCAATTTGTTCTTCGCTTACTTCCACATTTTCCATGCGGTCGATAAGGTGAAACAATTGTTTTTTACACACTTCCAATCCGTTAGGAATTTGTTCTTGTGTAAATGTTTTGCGCAACATACGCTCAATATCTTTTATTTTGAAACGCTCTTTTGAGTGGATAATCGTTACAGCAATACCTTTTTTGTTGGCACGACCTGTACGACCACTACGGTGCGTATAAATTTCTACATCATCTGGCAAGTTGTAGTTGATAACGTGTGTCAAATCGCTCACATCCAAACCACGTGCTGCCACATCGGTAGCTACTAACAACTGAATGTTACGATTACGGAATTTTTGCATCACCGTGTCGCGTTGTGCTTGCGAAAGATCACCGTGAAGTGCATCAGCATTATAACCGTCGTGCATCAACTTATCGGCCACCTCTTTGGTTTCCATACGGGTACGACAGAAAACAATACCGTAGATATCAGGATTCAAATCCACAATACGTTTCAATACTAAGTAGCGTTGTTTAGCTTGTGACACATAATAAATGTGTTCTACATTCTCAGACCCTGCATTTTTAGTACCAACTGTAATTTCTTCATAATTTTTCATGTAACGCTTCGCAATATTAGCGATTTCTTTAGGCATAGTAGCCGAGAAAAGCATAGTGCGTCGTGTTGCTGGAGTACGTTCCAAGATAGTTTCAATATCTTCTTTGAAACCCATGTTAAGCATTTCGTCAGCCTCGTCCAATACAAGGAAGTCAACTGCTCCAAGCTCTACTTTTCCACGTTCAATTAAATCGATCAAACGACCTGGTGTAGCCACAATAATTTGTGGAGGTGTGTCTAACTGGCGAAGTTGTATGCGAATATCTTCACCACCATAAACAGCTACGACTTTTAATCCGCGGATGTTTTTAGAATAACCTTTAAGGTCGTTAGCAATTTGGATACAAAGTTCACGTGTAGGTGATAGAACTAATGCTTGTACTTGTTTAGTTTGTGCATTAATCAAGTTTAATACCGGAAGCCCGAAAGCCGCCGTTTTACCTGTTCCTGTTTGTGCAAGTGCGACTAAATCAGCAGTCTTTTCAAGCATAAAAGGAATAGATAGCTCCTGTACGGGCATAGGATTCTCGTAGCCGAGTTCTTCGATAGCCGACAGAATCTCTTCTTTCAAATTTAATTCTCTAAATGTCATTTTGTTTGTTTTAGTACACGTTTTAAGTATTCATCCGGCGATAATTTCATTCGTTAATGAAAACGTGTACCCTATAGGTAAGTAGACTACTAATGTAAAGTAGTGAAATTCGGATATTTACTCCCAACGCATAGTTGTTTTTAAATCGGGTGCAAAGGTAGTAATAATTTACGAGTTTTTACTTCATCAGCACTAAGAAAGAACCAAGATAACATTTTTACAAGGCATAGCCCTGAAAGGAACTAGGCAATATAGAGCATTAGAGATGCTAATTCATCAAAAAAACCAATAAATAGACTTCGTTTTGGAAATAATTGAGCCAAAAACGATACAAATTGACACACAATCTCAATTTATAGTTATAAGTAGTACAAGTTGTGATTTTGAAAAAAAAGAGCTAAATTTGCAAGCGTTTTTGTATCATAAGAGGAAATAAAACATCAAACTATTATAATTTATATGAAATCAATGACTAAAAGCCCTTTGCAAATTGCAAGGGCAAGTTACCAGCCAAAATTGCCAGCTGCTTTATGTGGCAATGTAGTATTAAAAGAAGGTGCTGTTACCGAATCGATTGCTGATCAGGTCGAAATTAAAAAGCTATTCCCTAACACTTATGGAATGCCTATAATTACTTTCGAAGCTGGTGCAAAGAAAGAAAATCCGGTAATTGGTGTTGGTGTAATTCTATCGGGAGGTCAAGCTCCGGGTGGTCACAACGTTATTTCCGGTATATTCGACGGATTGAAAGCATTGAACCCAAACAATAAATTGTATGGTTTCCTTGGAGGTCCAAGTGGTTTAGTAGAACATAAATATATTGAACTTACCGAAGAGGTGGTGAAAGAATACCGCAACACCGGTGGTTTTGATATTATTGGATCTGGTCGTACTAAACTGGAAGAAGAAGCTCAATATGAAGATGGAGCTGAAATTTGTAAAAAATTAGGTATTAACGCTGTTGTAGTTATTGGTGGTGATGACTCAAACACCAATGCTTGTGTATTGGCCGAGTACTACCTTCAAAAGAAAACCGGCATTCAGGTTATTGGTTGTCCAAAAACAATTGACGGTGACTTGAAAAACGAAATGATCGAAACTTCATTTGGTTTTGACACTGCTTGTAAAGTCTATTCAGAATTGATTGGTAACATTCAACGTGACGCTAACTCAGCTAAAAAGTACTGGCACTTTATTCGCCTTATGGGCCGTTCGGCTTCACATATTACGTTGGAATGTGCTTTGCAAAGCCAACCAAACATTTGTATCGTATCCGAAGAAGTGGAAGCAAATAACATGACTCTTAACGATGTGGTAGACGATATCGTAAAAGTAATTGTAAACCGTGCCAGCCACGAATTGAACTTTGGCACCATTCTTATTCCTGAAGGATTAATCGAATTCATTCCTGCAATGAAAACGTTAATTTCAGAATTAAACGACTTATTGGCTCACAATGATGACTTTGTGGCATTGAACACCGACGAGGAAAAACGTCAATATGTAAAAGGTATGCTTTCACCGGTTAGTTCTGACATTTACCGCAGCCTTCCAAAAGGTATTGCTAAACAATTGACCATGGATCGCGATCCACACGGAAATGTTCAGGTATCATTGATCGAAACAGAAAAACTGTTGATTGAAATGGTTGCAAAACGTTTAGCTCAGTTAAAAGCTGAAGGTACTTACAAAGGAAAATTTGCAGCTATCAATCACTTCTTTGGCTACGAAGGACGTTGCGCAATTCCATCAAACTTCGATGCTGACTACACCTATTCATTAGGATATACAGCTTCTATTTTGATTTCGGAAGGCAAAACAGGCTATATGTCGTCTGTACGTAACTTGACCGCTCCAGCGGCTGAATGGATTGCCGGTGGTGTGCCAATTACAACGATGATGAACATGGAAAAACGCCACGGAGCAATGAAACCGGTAATTCAAAAAGCATTGGTTCGTTTGGATGGAGCACCTTTCCAATTCTTCAAATCTGTTCGCGAGGACTGGGCTGACGACAAAATAAGCTACATTTATCCGGGTCCGATTCAATACTACGGTCCAACCGAAGTTTGCGACCTACCAACAAGAACATTGATGTTGGAACAAGAAAAAATCTAACAAATAATTCATAATTAAGCCGGATCTGCCCAATTGGTAAGTCCGGCTTTTTTTTATTTCCATTCACAAAGAAAGCATTTCTCGCAACAAAAGCGTATTTTTGCAAACCCCAAACAAGCGCATTTTCTCTACTTATGAATTTGAATTATGATAATCGTCCTCTCCCCTGCCAAAATACAAAACTTTGCTCCACAGCAAGTGATCAACACCTTCACACAAGCTGTTTTTTTGAAAGAAGCCGAAAAACTTGTAACTAAAATAAGACAGTTCTCGGCCTATGAACTATCAAAATTACTAAGCATAAATGCCAATCTGGGACAAATAAATACTGATAGATATTTCAATTGGAACAAACCGTTTACCCCTATCAATGCCAAGCAAGCCGTTTTGGCTTTCAATGGAGAAGTGTTTCATGGTTTAGATGCAAAAAGCTTCAGCGATGAAGATTTCGAACACGCACAATCGCATCTTGCCATTCTGTCGGGTTTATACGGTGCACTTCGCCCATTGGATTTGATACAGCCCTATCGATTAGAGATAAGCACCAAACTACAAATGGACTCAGCCAAAGATGTGTATGCATTTTGGGGAGATAAGCTCACCGAATGGCTCAACAAAGCTGTGAATACCAGCGGCAAGCCAAAAGTGGTGCTGAACCTTGCATCTGGCGAATACTTCAAAGCTATTAACCGTAGCGCTTTAAAAGCCAAAGTCATTGATTTTGAGTTTTTAGAAAACAAAGAAGATGTGTATAAACCGATAGTTATGTACACCAAAAAAGCACGCGGACTAATGGCTCGTTATGTGCTAGAAAATCGAATAGACAATGTAGAAGACCTCCGGGGCTTTTCGTCGGAAGGATATTGGTACAGCGAAAGGTTTTCGAGCGAAAGCAAAATGGTATTTACAAGAGGGTAATTAAGTAGCTACAAGTCTTATTATCTGAATATTACTTCAAAATATCTCAAAGAAAATAGACTGAATTTCATTTCTGAAACGCAGCCGATTCTATTTTACTGTTTACTTATTACTCTGCGACTCGTAACTTTGTAACTGTTTACTGACAACTGACAATCAGCTGTTCTTTGCTTTAAATGCCAGAGCGTACATTTTCATTTGTTTTACCATGGCCACCAAGCCATTAGAACGTGTAGGAGAGAGATGTTCGCGGAGTCCAATTTTATCAATAAAATACAATTCGGTGTTTATTATTTCGTCAGGTGTATGCTTGGTAAGCACCTGAATAAGCAATGATACAATTCCTTTTACCAGTACCGCATCACTCTCGCCACGGAAAACAACCAATCCATCTATCAGTTCTGCATGTAACCACACCCTACTCTGGCAACCTTCGATAATATTCTGTGGTGTTTTACCAGCATCTTCGAGCGATTCGAGCGAATTGCCTAAATCAATTAATAAGGCATACTTATCCATCCAATCGTCGAACATGCTAAATTCTTCAATTATTCCATCTTGTAATTCGTTAATCGTCATATTGTAGAGATATTATTTGTAAATAGCTAAACATAATTAGCAATATATTAGATTCTTTATTTTAATTTTTCTTACGAAAGCATTGTCGCCACTCTTTTTAGTGCATCAATAAATACATCAATTTCTTCTTTGGTGTTGTAGAAAGCAAACGATGCACGCACTGTTCCCGGTATTCCTAGCGAATCAATCAGCGGTTGAGCACAATGATGCCCGGTACGCACCGCAATGCCCAGTTTATCAAGCAACATGCCGATATCGTAAGGATGAATATTGCCTACCAGAAAAGAAATTACCGAACTCTTTTCGCTAGCAGTACCAATAATGCGCATGCCTTCAATTTCCAGTAAGCGATCCGTTCCATACACCAACAAATCGTGCTCGTGCGCGGCTATTTTTTCAATTCCGATACTTTGAACATATCGCAGTGCCTCAGCCAAAGCGGTTGATCCAATATAATCGGGAGTTCCAGCTTCGAACTTAAAAGGCAGTTCGTTGTAAGTGGTTTTCTCAAAAGTTACAGATGCAATCATCTCGCCACCACCCTGATACGGCGGCATGGCATTCAACCATTTTTCCTTTCCATACAAAACACCAATGCCCGTAGGACCATATATTTTGTGACCAGAGAAAACATAGAAGTCAGCATCTAGTTTCACCACATCTACAGAAATATGTGGAACTGACTGAGCTCCATCTACTAATACCGGAACATTTTTTTTATGGGCAATACGAATGATCTCGTCTACCGGATTTACTGTTCCCAACACATTGGATACATGCGTAATAGAAACAATCTTAGTACGTTCATTAAGTAAAGTTTTAAAAACTTCAATATCCAGTTCGCCCCGCTCGTTCATCGGGATAACGCGTAGAGTCATGCCCTTTCGCTCGCATAACATTTGCCACGGAACGATATTGGAATGATGCTCCATAACAGAAATCACCACTTCGTCGTATGCCTTGCAAAATGCATCACCAAAACTTGTTGCCACAAGGTTAATAGCCTCTGTAGTGCCACGTGTAAAGATAATCTCCTC
The DNA here is from genome assembly GCA_038249445.1 of Bacteroidales bacterium. Classification (GTDB taxonomy): domain Bacteria; phylum Bacteroidota; class Bacteroidia; order Bacteroidales; family Paludibacteraceae; genus Paludibacter. The sequence continues at coordinate 27,295 of JBBSDM010000034.1, read as the reverse complement.
GTGTTTGGCAGCTTTCAGAAACTCAGCCACCGTGATGCGAGATGCCTCGTGTGCTTCGGTTGCTTTCTGACTTAAATAGTGAACGCCACGATGGATGTTGGCATTGAGATGATAATAACCCTCCTCTATTTTTTCGACCACACATCGTGGTTTTTGACTAGTAGCTCCGTTATCAAAATAAATGAGGTCTTTATTGTAAATTTTCTCATCCAAAATGGGAAAATCGGCACGTATAGTTAGTAATTCTTGCTTATTCATAATGATGAAACTCTTTAAAATGAGTTTTGTTCTGCAAAAGTACAGATTTTTTACTGATATGCCAACGCAAAATGAAGCTTACTAGGACAGTACAATGTGCATTTTTATAGCAAATTGAAAGAAAATCCTGATATCGACCAGCAAATAGGACAGCAATTAATATAAAATCAGCAAATTCAATTCGTCTATTCATTAGCTTTGCTCCTTGCATTAAATATCAAATATATAATTCAACAATTATTAACCGTTTTACCTACAGCAATTGTGAAGAAATGATGTACTTTTGTATGATTTTTCCCAAAAACTACTTTTCAGCCAACGAAGCGTATAAACATGAATAAAACTGCTCTTACCACATTTGCTCCGCACATTGCTGCTATTCTGCTTTTTATCTGTATTTCATTTATGTATTTCACCCCAGTTTTGGAAGGAAAACAACTACTGGGACACGACTCTGAGAGTTGGATGTGCATGGCTAAAGAGACCATGGATTTCAATACTACTCATAATGAAGTCACTTTGTGGACCAACTCCATGTTTGGTGGAATGCCAACCTATCAAATTTCGATGAATCAGCCTTACAATTCCATTAAATACGTTGAAGATGTGATTCACTTTTTCCCAAACACCATATACAACTTATTGTTGTACCTAATAGGTTTCTATATCCTTTTACTGGCTTTCCGACTTAACCCCTGGCTGGCCATTGTAGGGTCAATCGCCTTTTCGTTTGCCTCCTACAACTTCATCATCATACTGGCGGGGCACACTTCCAAGGCCATAACCATTGCTTATATGGCGCCACTTATTGGTAGTGTCTACATGGCTTTTAGAGATAGGCGGTTAGCAGGAAGTTTACTCACAGCCATTTTCCTGAGTTTGGCTATTCGTGCCAATCACGTTCAGATTTTATACTACACGGTTATCGTTCTCTTGATTTTTGGCATTGTTGAATTCATTTACAGTATCAAAGATAAGAAGTTAACTGAATTTGCAAAATCAGTAGGCATGCTGCTTGCTGGAGCTGCTATTGCAGTGGGTATGAATGCTACTACGCTTCTTACTACCTACGAATATGGAAAATATACCATGCGTGGCGATTCAAATGGTCTGACCACCGATAACAGAAGCTCACAACACGGATTAAATTCGGAATATATCACCAATTGGAGTTATGGCATTGATGAAACAATGACCCTGCTTATTCCTAACTTCAAAGGTGGGGCTAGTGCCGGCACATTGACTCCCGACAGCGAAACGGGTAAGAAACTAACCAATATGGGAGCCACAAATATTGACACGATGATGAAAGATATGCAGTTGCCACTTTATTGGGGAACGCAGCCTGGAACTTCGGGTCCAGTATACATCGGTGCTATCATCTGTTTCTTATTTGTACTCGGATTCTTCCTTGTAGATGCACGTACAAAATGGTGGTTACTACCTATGATTGCGCTTACACTTATGCTATCGTGGGGCGAGCACTTTATGTGGCTCACCGAACTGTTTATCAAATATGCACCCATGTACAACAAATTCCGTACGGTATCCATGACATTGGTTGCAACCGGCTTTGGAATTACATTAATGGCATTGTTGGCTTTGAAAGAAGTCTTCAACGACAAAACTGACAAGAAAATGTTGCTACGCTCTGTGGCAATCAGCGCAGGCATTTTAGGTGGTATTGCATTGTTATTTGCGGCAATTCCATCTTTATCGGGAAGTTTTGTAGCCGACTCGGTAAAAAATCCTGCCGATGTTCAATTACAGGGCGATTATTCATTCCTGAAAGAAACCCTCCCGCTCGATCGGGCAGCCATGTTGCGCAGCGATGCTTTCCGCTCGCTTCTGTTTGTGTTGGCTGCTGCGGGACTAATTTGGTTGTACACTAAAAACTTCTTAAAAAAGAACCTGGCCTACCTTTGCTTTGCAGTAATCATCCTGTTGGATATGATACCAGTTGCAAAACGTTATTTAAATGATAGCAGCTTCCAACGCAAACGTCAGATAGAAACTTTGATAAAACCAACGGTTGCCGACAATGCAATATTACAGGATAAATCGCAATTCCGTGTATTGGATGCGACATCAAATATTTTCAACGATGCGTCTCCATCGTATTTTCATAAAAATATTGGAGGTTATCATGCCGCCAAACTGCGTCGTTATCAGGAATTGATTAACATGCAGATTGAAAAAGAAATAGCGCAATTATTCGGAACATTCCAAGGTGCTAAAACCCCTGATGTGATTACAAACACTATGAATTCGTTGGGAGTACTGAACATGTTGAACATGAAGTACCTTATTTACAATAAAGAAGCTGCTCCACTTGTGAACCCATACACCAACGGAAATGCTTGGTTTGTAAAAAACATACGCATAGCTGCCGATGCCAACGAAGAAATGAAATTGGTAGGCGAAATAAATACAAAAACCGAAATGGTGGTTGATAAGTCGTTTGCTTCTCAACTGCGGATAACACTTACGCCCGATAGTGCTGCACGTATTGCGTTAACCAGTTATAAACCGAACGATTTGATTTATAACTTCAGTTCTAAAAGCGATCAGGTAGCTGTATTTTCAGAAATTTATTACGACAAAGGCTGGACGGCCTATATTGCAGGAAAAGAGGTGTCTTATGTACGCGCCAACTACTTGCTACGCGCCATGCCACTCAAAGCTGGTAACTACGAAATTGAATTCAAGTTTGAACCGAAATCGTACAGTTATGGCAATATGGCCGCACTTATTTCGTCAATAGCACTGCTGGTTTGTATCCTTGCCTTTTTATTCTGGCAATGGAAAAACAGTAAAAAAGATGAAGTAAAAGCATAAAAACAAAAAAACCGAATAACTCCTTATTAAAATGAAAACGAAAAACAAAGTATCAAAACCCGGGTTCTGGAATCTGCATTTGACATCTACTATTAGCACGTCACTTGTACTATTTCTGGTTGGACTGGTTTGTTTGCTGCTTTTTTTGGGTCGTGATATGACGACTTACGTAAAAGAGAATATCAATTTATCAATTATTCTCAACGACGGAGCCACCAGAAATGAGGAAGTCAAGGTTCAAACCTATCTGTTAGGTGCTCCCTACGCAAAATCGGTAGAATACATCTCTAAAGAAGACGCTTTGAAAGACCATATTGCCAGTCTGGGTGAAAACCCGCAGGAGTTCTTAGGCTACAATCCCCTGATGGCTTCGCTGGAAGTAAAACTGAATGAGGCCTATGCAAATAATGACAGCGTAAATATGATACAAAAAAAACTAAAAGCTTTTGCAAGTATCAAGCGGGTTGTTTATCAAAAAGATATGGTTAGTTTGGTAAATGACAACGTAAAAAAAATAAGTCTTATTTTAATAGGAATAGCTATTATTTTACTTGTTGTATCCATTGCGCTCATCAACAACACAGTTCGGTTGGCATTGTATTCAAACCGTTTTCTTATTAACACCATGAAGTTGGTTGGTGCCACTCACTGGTTTATTCGTAAACCTTACATGGTAAGCAGTATGGTAAACGGGCTAATAGCTTCAGTAATAGCAATTGTTATGCTATTCGGGGTAATCAATTTTGTGCAATACGAATTTGGTATGACCAGCACAATTATTCAGCCCATGACTGCCATTGTGGTTTGCGGCATTGTGTTGCTTTTAGGGGCAGTACTTACCGCCATATCATCTTACTTGGCAGTAGGCAGATACCTGAGAATGAATACTAACGATATGTATTTTATTTAAAGAGGAAAGACAATAGAATTAGTTACAAGTATTTAGTTACGAGTTACAAAGTCTAATTCTCTGAAAATTATTACAAAATAACCTATCAATAAAAACTTCCAAGTACTTAGATAATAGACAACAAGAATACAAACAATAAATATTTATGGAAAATAACACCCGTTTCACCTTAGACAAAATCAATTTAATATTGATTGCTGTTGGTTTCGCCATTATCGTTTTGGGCTTTGCATTAATGACAGGCTCAACAACTGGTACAGAGTTTAATCCGGATATTTTCAGTACCCGTCGCATCACAGTGGGTCCGGTAGTTGCTTTTTCGGGATTTATCTTTATCATCTTCGCTATCTTATTTAAGAAAAAGAGTAAATAGTTGATGATATGATTCACATAAGTTGTTACAAGTATTTAGTTACAAGTTATGAGTCTTATATCTGATAGTTATTTCCAAAGAACCTTTCAATAATCATTTTGTATTACTTAAATATTTAAATACGAAAGATGAATTTACTTCAAACCATTATTATTGCCATTGTTGAGGGAATTACGGAATTTTTACCCGTTTCATCAACAGGGCACATGATTATAGCTCAAAAACTGCTGGCCGTAGAAAGCACCGAATTTGTAAAAGCGTTTACCGTAAACATTCAATTCGGAGCCATCCTATCGGTGGTGGTATTGTATTGGAAACGTTTTTTTCAAACATTTGATTTCTACTGGAAACTTATTATTGCTGTATTACCTGCATTGGTGCTGGGCTTTCTGTTTAGCGAAAAAATTGATGCGCTTCTCGAAAACGTAACCGTAGTAGCAATAATGCTAGTTATTGGTGGTGTGTTTATGCTTTTTGTGGACAAATGGTTCAACAAGCCGGACAGAGACCAAAGCATGGGTTGGAAACGTTCCTTGAAAATTGGATTCTTCCAATGTATTGCCATGATTCCGGGCGTTTCGCGCTCTATGGCAACCATAGTTGGTGGTATGTCCACTAACCTAACTCGTAAAAACGCCGCTGAATTTTCGTTTTTTCTAGCAGTGCCAACTATGGCGGCTGCATCGGGCTATAAATTATTGAAGTTAGTCATGGATCCCGCCGGTGTTTCTATGCTGTCGGACAATCTAACCACTTTATTGATTGGCAATGTAGTTGCATTTCTGGTGGCTATGGTGGCTATCAAATTTTTTATTGAATACCTTACAAAATACGGTTTCAAAGCATTTGGTTATTACCGTATTGTAGCGGGCGTTGTTCTTTTGGTATTACTGTCGTTGGGAATCGACTTGAGTGTAATGTAATTTTAGTTACAGCTGACATTATTGCAAGTTACAGAAAAGTACGGTAATTTGTACGCAAATAAAAAGAAGAGGAATGGATTTCGAAAAAGGGGAAGTATTGCAAGTGGCGAAACCGTTAAACTGGACTTCGTTCAATTTGGTGAGTAAGGTGAGGTGGAAATTGCAAAAAACCTTGAAGATAAAAAAGCTTAAAGTGGGTCATGCTGGCACACTCGATCCGTTGGCAACAGGTGTAATGATTATTTGCACAGGTAAATGTACCAAGCAGATTGAAACTTTTCAGTATCAAACAAAAGAATATATTGCCACCCTGGAATTAGGTGCAACAACTCCATCGTTCGACTTAGAATTACCGATTGACGGTACCTACCCCACTGAGCATATTACCCGCAAGATGGTAGACACAGTCATTCCGCGTTTCTTAGGAGAAATATGGCAAGTGCCACCCGTTTATTCGGCTGTGAAAGTGGACGGTAAGCGCGCTTATGATTATGCCCGCGATGGACAAGAAGTTGAACTAAAAGCCAAGTTGCTGGTTATAGATGAGATTGAAGTGCTGGATTTCTCACTTCCAGTTCTCAAAATCAGAGTAGTGTGCAGCAAAGGCACTTATATCAGAGCTTTAGCGCGCGATATCGGTTTGGCGCTGAATAGTGGAGCACATCTCATCGGACTGGAACGTACACGCATTGGCGAGGTTCGACTCCAAGATTGTTGGCAAATAGACGATTTGATACAACATATAGAAGAAACAGAAAATAAGAATTCGATTGATACCTCAGTGAGTGAGGGATAATTACTCGCTTAAATGATTAAGCAGGCATTAAATTAAAACAAATAAAACAAATAAGAATATGAAGTTATCTAAGTTTAAGTTCAAACTACCGGATGAGTTAATAGCTCAACACCCAGCTAATCATCGTGACGAATCACGTTTAATGGTGTTACACCGTAAAACTGGAGAAATAGAACACAGAACATTTAAAGATGTACTTGATTATTTCAATGAAGAGGACTTGCTTGTTTTTAACGACACAAAAGTTTTCCCTGCACGTTTATTCGGAAATAAAGAAAAAACAGGTGCGCAAATTGAAGTTTTTTTGTTGCGCGAACTAAACCACGAAATGCGCCTATGGGACGTGCTTGTGGAACCTGCTCGTAAAATTCGTATCGGAAATAAATTATATTTTGGCGAAGATGATTCAATTGTAGCCGAGGTAATTGATAATACCACTTCACGTGGACGTACACTTCGTTTTTTGTTCGACGGAACGCACGAAGAGTTCAAAAAAGGACTTTATGCCTTGGGCGAAACTCCACTACCACGCAATATCTTGCGTGAAGTAGAGCCAGAAGATGCCGACCGCTTCCAAACTATTTTTGCGAAGAACGAAGGTGCTGTTTCGGCTCCTGCGGCTGGTATGCACTTTAGTCGTGAGTTGATGAAACGCATGGAGATTAAAGGAATCGACACTGCATATGTAACTTCGCACATGAGTTTGGGTAATTTCCGCGAAATTGACGTGGAAGATCTTACCAAACATAAAATGGACTCTGAACAAATGCTGGTTACGCTCGATACGGCTAATCATGTAAACAAAGCGCACGACGAAAACAGAAATATTTGCGCCGTAGGTGTAACTGTTATGCGCGCATTGGAAACTGTGGCCGGTACCGAAGGAAAAATTAAAGCCTACGATGGTTGGACTAATAAATTCATTTTCCCGCCTTATGAATTTACGGTGGCCAATTCGTTGATTACAAACTTTCACCTGCCCTACTCAACGCTTATAATGCTTACAGCAGCTTTTGGCGATTACGACAAGGTAATGGGTGCCTATGAAGTGGCCATCAAAGAAGGATACAAATTTGGTGTTTATGGAGATGCAATGCTGATATTGTAAAAACCAAATTCTAAATAAAAAAAACCGACTGAACTTCGATAAAAAAGTACAGTCGGTTTTTTATTTATAGAATATTCAAACTGTTCGGTGCGCTGCATCTTGTTTCTGTATTTATTGTCTTTGCTACAAAGAGTTCGGGACGCTGTCGCTTTGCTTTGGACAAACAAGGTGCAGCGCACCAAACCATTTGTAGAGACCAAAAATCGTGGCATTTCAAGTTGCGGCGCACCGAACATTTTTTTAATCAGCCGGAGCTGACTACTCAAAATAACAGTTACTAGATTTCACACTATAAGGAGCAGGAGCATCACTTTCACCCGAAAGTGTGAAGCGTTTTGTTCATATTGAGTTCTATTGCAATACAGTTGTATTAAACTATTGTTACCTAGTTAAATCCATTTTGACAGTAAGCAAAATGCTTTACTTTTGTCTTCTGAAAGAGCATGTACAATTTATTAATGTCAGAATCCAGAAAATGAAAAAGCAAACGTTTAACAAGAAAGAATTCTTAGTTCCTCATAGCCCGAGATCCATGGCCTCCTATCATGCCAAAGTAATGGAAGATGGGATCATGAAACTCACCATGCACGATTGTAGAGGGTCAATTCAGCTTTACAATGATTTGAACAACCCCGATGAGATTACCGAATCGTTGGAAAAACTAAACAACCTTGCAAGCGGCATTTTAGAACTTATTGGGTTTATAGAACGGAACTATGAAATGAGACAGGACAACCAATCAACTCAATTTTCCGAACAACTAAATCATCTAAACCTTTCTGGAGCGGATATAATTTTCAAACATCGTAGGTTTAAACCACTCAGACAAGCACAATCTACACCAACTCTCAATCCCATTCAGGATTAAGAGTTTGTATTTATTAGTTGCAGCAAAGCATACAAAATTCAGTTGATATGTTTTGTAGAAAATTTCTATAACATCTCGTTCTATCTATTTCTCTGTTGCATAAATAATATCCGCAAAATGATTACTTTTGTCAACACTAAACATTGGTAAACCATTCACATTTTATACAACATATTATTTTATGAAACAGCTCTTTTTACTCCTTGCGCTTACGTTTTCTATCTTCACTTACGGTCAGACCAACGACGACAGAGGATATATTGTAAAAGTAGGCGATACTGCCCCTGATTTTAGCATGAAACTGACCAATGGAAAAACGGTAAAGCTTTCGAACTATAGAGGTAAGGTGGTGATGCTTCAGTTTACGGCCAGTTGGTGCAGTGTTTGCCGCAAAGAAATGCCTTTTATCGAACGTGATATTTGGCTACGTAACAAAACGGATCCTAATTTTGTTTTGCTGGCTATCGACCGCGATGAACCATTGGCAACCGTGGTGAAGTATGCAAAGTCAATACCTATCACCTACCCTATCGGATTGGATCCTGGTGCTAATATATTTGCTTTGTACGCCAATCGCAAAGCCGGCATTACCCGCAATGTGATTATTGACAAATCTGGCAAAATAGTGTTGCTGACTCGCCTATACACACCCGAAGAATTTAAAATAACGACCGATAAAATTGATGTGTTGCTGAAATAACCAAGTCACCTATCTATCAAAAAACAAGGCCGGATCAGTTAAACTGAATCTGGCCTTGTTTTTTCAGAAATTTACAACATTATTCGTTCGTTGATTCCACATCTTGTGGAACAGTTTCAATCAAATCTTCATCAGCGACAGTAGTGGAATCGACCGTTGTGGTGTCGCGTGGAATGTAAGTATGGCATGTATAATTACGAGATATTGGTTCTTTGGGTTTCGTAGGGAACTTTCCACGGTACTGTTTCAGACTTTCATCTTTCAGCACTTTTTCCATAAATGAACCGAAAATAGGCAAAGCTGTGCGGCTACCTTGTCCGAGTTGTCCGGTGCGGAAATGCACGCTTCGATGCTCACCTCCTACCCATGCACCACCAATTAGCTTAGGCGAAACCCCCACAAACCATGCATCGGAGTGATTGGACGATGTACCTGTTTTTCCACCAAAATCGGTATTGTAACGGAATAAATCCCAGCTCCACAGAGCCTGAGTAGTTCCACCCGGTTCGGTCATACCACCTTTCAGCAGTTCAGTCATCAACCACGCAGCTTCGTACGGAATCACCCTTTTTTGTTCTTTATTGGGCTGATAAATAATATTACCATCTTTATCCTCAATGCGGGTTACCAAAATCGGTTCGTGATAAATTCCTTCATTTACCACCGTTCCATAAGAGTTAACCAGTTCTAGCAACGACACATCCGACGAACCAAGACAGATAGACGGCTGATTTTCTAAAGGAGTTTTGATACCCAGCAAATGAGCGTATTTAATTATCTCGGGAATACCAACTTGCTTTGCCAACTGCACCGCAACGGTATTGATTGATTGTGCAAAAGCATTCTTTACCGTCACAGGATAACTGACAGAGTATCCGTTGGCATTATGTGGAGTCCACGACTTCTGAACGCCGTTTTCGTCATAAGTCCAGGTTACCTGTTTATCCGTCATCACATCGCAGGGCGAAACACCGTTCATAATGGCAGCAGTGTATACAAACAATTTGAAAGTAGACCCCGGTTGACGTTTTGACTGTGCTACTTTATCGTATTGCCAGAACTTGAAATCAATGTCGCCCACCCATGCTTTTACATTTCCGGTTTCGGATTCCATAGCCACAAAGCTGCTGTGCATAAAGTGATTCATGTATCTAATTGAATCCATCACACTAAAAGTAGTATCCTTCACTCCTCTTTTATAATCGAACACTTTTGTTCTGTGCGGTTTGTTCAGGTAATAAGAAATGGAGTCTGTATTATCGCCGTACTTAGCTTTCAGAGCTGCATAAACAGTTGTTCTCTTAGCTATGTCTTCTACAAAATTTACGATATCTTTGTGATTTTCATCTTGCCATGGATTTTGTCCGCGCCAGTGATCAAAGAAACGTTGTTGCAACTGGCTCATTTGTTTTCTCACCGCTTCCTCGGCATATTTCTGCATGCGCGAGTCGATAGCCACATAAATTTTCAATCCATCGGAATAGATATCGTAGCCATTTTCTTTTTCCCAATCTTGCAAGTATTTATCCAAATAGGCACGGAAGTGAAGTGCCGACCCATCCAGAATCTGTTCCTCGCTAAAATGAAGACGAAGAGGAATTTTCTTCATCGAATCGCATTCATGCTTAGTAATAATATTGTGGAGGTATAAGTTTTCGAGCACCACATTTCTGCGTTCTTTCGAGCGTTTTGGGTGCGATATAGGGCTGTAACTACTTGTAGCTTTGAGCAAACCTACCAGTGTAGCCGATTGTTCGTAAGTAAGTTTATCGGCAGTGGTATTGAAAAATGTTTTAGCTGCCGTATGAATTCCGAAAGCATTGCTACCAAAATCCACCGTATTGAAATACATGGTGAGAATTTCTTTCTTGTTGTAAAACATTTCAATTTTTACAGCCGTAGTCCATTCTTTGGTCTTCATTATCAATAGTTTCAAACCGGGAATGTAGCCAAAAAATCCAGTAGAATAAAGGTTACGCGTTTTGTACATGTTCTTTACCAACTGTTGGGTAATGGTACTTGCACCACGACTTTTACCCTTAGCCATATCTTTAATGGCTGCAAAAACACCTTGAAAATCAATCCCAAAATGTTGATAATAACGTTCGTCTTCAGTAGCTATCAGTGTTTTGATGAGCTTAGGCGATAATTCTTCGTATGTTACAGGAGTTCTGTTTTCGTTATAATACTTACCCAATACTTTACCATCGGCAGTATAAATGATTGAGGCTTCGCTCTGTGTAGGGTTACTGATACTGCTCAAGCCTGGCGATTTACCAAACAACCACAGAAAATTAATGTCAACTAAAAATAAGTAGATCATGAACAATACTATGGATGTGATAAAGATGTTGGCCATTTTTTTGTACCACACCAAGCCTCGATAGCGTTCGTAACGTGCTTTTCGCCATGCCACAAATTTCTCCCACCAAATCTTAATAAACTTCCCTGCTTGAGGTAGTTGATCAATGAACTTTTTCCACATAATGTATTCCTTATTTTGGTGCAAAGTTAAAGTAAAAGCTGCAATTCTGTATCGTTTTTACATTAGAATAAAAATCTTTTTTCATTTTTGGGAATTGATAACATGCAAGTTGTTTTTTTTCCAAACAATTTGTACCTTCCCGAGACTATCAACCGATAGATAAAGTCTCGTATAAACTTGGGGATCAACAGAAAAACAGTTGTCAATTTCCAAATTCCTCCCAAATCGTAGAGAATAAGCAATACCGCTTCAGATTCACATAAACAGTGCTTATCCTTGATGTAAAAAATCGTTTTAGCCTCCTTTGCATCTACTCCGAAAGGTTTCAATAGCTTTTCAGCACGCTCCGATTGCAGCGGGGCAAACAAAAAGAGCTCTTTCCGGTCTTGTTTGATCAAAAAGGAAACCCAGCCGCAACATAAATTGCATATCCCATCGAATAAAATGACTGACTGTTCCATGAATCACTTCTATTTATTGACTCCTTTGGAAAACCAATAGCCTTTCCAAAACCAGTCGTTACGAAGTAAACAATTAGAACAACTAAGAGTTTAGCAACTTAGCTGAAAACAACAAGGGGCAGCATAAAAATAGCTACCCCAAACTGATACAGTGTATCGATTACTGTTGTTATTCTTCTGGTATTTACAGCCCGAATTCAGTTTTAATCTCCGAAACCTTATCGGTTTTTTCCCAGGTAAAAAGTTCAACTGTTTGAGTAAACTCTTTACAGTTACCGTCTTTAAAAGTTTTAGTAACCGTTTTAGGTTCACGACCCATATGTCCGTAAGAAGCAGATTCTTTATAGATAGGATTACGCAATTTCAAACGTTCTTCAATTGCTTTTGGACGCATATCGAATAGTTTTTCAATTTTTTCAGCAATCTGTCCATCGTTCAGTTGTACCTGAGAAGTGCCGTAAGTATTTACGTATAAGTTCATCGGTTTTGCCACACCAATAGCGTAAGCAACCTGCACCAAAACTTCGTTAGCTAAACCTGCAGCTACCATATTTTTTGCAATATGACGAGCTGCATATGCTGCAGAGCGGTCTACTTTCGAAGGATCTTTACCCGAAAAAGCACCACCACCATGAGCACCTTTACCACCATAAGTATCAACGATAATTTTACGGCCTGTTAAACCTGTATCGCCATGAGGGCCTCCAATTACGAATTTTCCGGTTGGATTGACATGTAAAACGTATTCGTCATCAACAATAAGCTGTGCAAATTGTGGATCCAATGCTTTTATGCGTGGAATAAGAATATCTTTCACATCCTGACGAATAATGTTCAACATTTCTTCATCGTTCGATGCTGTTGGCTCACCATTTACAGGGTTTACCATATCGTCGTGCTGAGTAGATACAACAATCGTATGCACTTTTACGGGTCGATTATTGTCATCGTATTCAATGGTTACCTGCGATTTTGAATCGGGACGAAGATAGGTCATCACCTTGCCTTCTTTTCTGATGGCAGCTAATTCCTGTACCAATGCATGCGATAAGTCGAGTGCTATTGGCATTAGGTTTTTAGTTTCGTTACAAGCATAACCAAACATCATTCCTTGGTCGCCAGCACCTTGATCCATTGGTTCTGCACGTTCCACACCTTGATTAATGTCTGCCGATTGCTCATGAATAGACGAGAAAATACCGCAAGCATTACCACTAAACATGTATTCGCCCTTGGTATAACCAATTTCGTTGATCACTTCGCGAGCCACTGTTTGCACATCAACATAAGCAGATGTTTTTACTTCGCCGGCCAACACTACTTGTCCGGTTGTTACCAATGTTTCGCACGCTACTTTTGAGTTCCTATCCTGAGCTAAGAAGTTATCCAGCAAGGCATCAGAAATTTGATCGGCTACTTTGTCAGGATGACCTTCCGACACCGATTCGGATGAAAATAAATATCCCATAATGATTATAATTAATAATTTACGCTTAAGAATTTGTAATTAGTTACAAGGATCTGGTTACAAGTTACAAGTCCTAATAATCTGAAAGATAATCAAAACCTACAACAACGTTGTCAGAAGTTTGTAACCGAGTAAACGTAAAAATGGGAAGAATGTTTGGAGGACTTTACGAGATGCAGAAAATGCGGGTTGCGATTTAGCATTTTTTTCTGTGGTTGCAAGCAGTCCAAATCTCTCCACATTTTTTACGCTACAAAAGTACGGAATCTATTTTGATTAGCAAAACATCGAAAATGCAAAATTGAATCTACATTTCAATGCCGTTTAGATAAGGAATTAGCACACTGAACACACATAAGAAACAGAATATCACCATTTGTAAACAACTGTGTGAAAGAAATCGTTTAATCAATAAACAGTGATTATCTGTACACTCCGTTTATTCCGTGTGCTAACTAAACGACATTGATCTACATTTTTTAAATTATTAGCACCTGATTACAACAAAAAAACCTCAAAGCAACCATAGTCACTTCGAGGTTTCAAGTCTCTTTACGAAAGTAAGACATCTACGTTTATACGATTTCAGTCACAAATCTTTCTTTTGGGTGACGCACTTTTTTTAGGTTTACCAACCAATCATTCACTTCGTCGCGGTAACCGATAGATAACAGCGTTACACTTTTCAATCCTTTTTCGCTCAAATTGAGTAATTTATCAACTTCCTCGCCAATAAACCCTTCCATGAGTGTTGCATCCACTTTCAAGCTGGCTGCTTCGGCCATTGCAAAGCCAAAAGCAATGTAAGCCTGACGTGCAGCATGGGCGAAATTTACCTCTGCTGAACAATTGAGGTACAGAGCCTTCAAGCGGTCCGTATAAGCTTGATAGCAATCACCAGGCTGTTCTCTGCCTGTGGTTATATACCCGTATATGTGGTCAATACGCTCTTCGGTATAATTATCCCATGCAGCAAAAACCAATAGGCGTGAACAGTCGGCTACAATCTGTTGATCGAAAGCAATTGGCACAAGCTTATTTTTTAGCTCTTGATTGCTGATAACCAACGCTTCGAAAGGTTATAAGCCCGAAGAAGTAGGCGCAATCCAAGCTGCTTCTACAATTTTATCTACTAATCCCTGATCCACTTTTTTACTTGGGTCAAACTTTTTGGTGGCATAACGCCATTTCAATGCATCTAATAATTATATTTTTATAATTGTTATTCGTTTTTTATTACAAAGAGATTATCAAGTCATTGTTTTTATTTTGCCATTCGATATAGGCAAATTAAAAAACGGTTGAATTTCAGTTACGACCTTCAACCGTTAGTTTATTTGATGTAAGTTCTAACAGAAATATTATTATTCCATTAATCAATTGAAATCAAAAAGCTTATCTGTGCCCTTTCTGACTTTTGCAGCTTTTGCCAGACTATCATTTGTCTCGTCGCGATAGCCAAGAGCCAGAATAGTCGTAGAACCTAAGTTTTCTTCCGTCAATCCAAGAATTCTATCCAAAGCCGAAGGGTTAAAACCTTCCATAGGGGTTGCGTCAATTTGCTCCAGAGCCGCAGCTACTATTCCAACGCCAAACGCCAAATAAGCCTGTCGCGCCGTCCACACAAAGTTCTGTTCTGCGGTACTTCTGACAATGCCATCGAACATTGCTTTAAATGCATTCAAACTTTCTACAGGAATATTTCTTGTAGTGGCAATTAATTCCATGTATTCCTGCACCTGCTCAGCTCTCACTTTTTTGTTAGCAGCAAAAACAAGCACATGCGATGCTTCTTTAATTTGCGGTTGCTGACAAGCATTATTGAAAATTTCTTCACGAAGCTTTTCGTCTTCAATAACTATCACTTTAAAAGGCTGCAAACCAAACGAAGTTGGTGCCAATCGGATAGCTTCTAAAATTTTGTTTACCTTTTCTTGTGGAACCTTGGCTCCAGTCATTCTTTTGGTGGCATAACGCCAGCTTAAACTATCCTTTAAACTCATAACCGTTTTGTTTAAATAAGTGTTTATTTGTTTTATGACACTTATAACATTAACAAGATGCAATTTGTTTTCAACGATAGTAACAATTTTGATTTTATTAGATTAAATTTTAATTAAAATTGAAACCATTCAACGTGCGTTTGTTATTTAATTGCCCTACACACCACTACAGTAATGTGAAAGCACGACTGTTTTCGCTCATGAACGGCCAAAAACTTACACTCTTCGCGCATTTTCATCAGCACATTGGTCAGCGTTTGTACTGTTTCGTTACGACTTTCAATGCTATCATTATCTGTTCTGCAAAAGTCCTTGTACGAGATATCAAAGGTGGTACCGTACAAATGCGCCGAATGTCCAGTGGCATTGGAATTTCGATGCGTCAGCTTATTCTGATCCTCCTCGGTTCTTAACAACGAGGTGATGCGAAACCGATAATTTTTGTATTTTTTCTCTTTCAATTGTTCTTGAAACCGGTATCCTATTTCATTTAGCAAGTCAACTGCTTCGGGAATTAAATAGGGTCGTGAGCTAGTCAAATTTTTGAGTTGGTAAAGTGGATTATCTACCACCTCAACTAAAATAGATTTGCGCACATAATCACCTATTTCCGCATCAAAAACAGCATTTGTAGCGAAAGGCTTTTTCAGTCCGTTTTTTTGAGCATTAAGTAAATGAATATCATTTAAATCATTCAATTTACTGCTGGGAGTAATGGGGATATTGGCATAGTGCACGGGGTCGCAGTTTGAAACAAGGGCTTTAGTTGTCTTATTTTTGAATAGAAATACAGTTAACGTAATTCCGATAAGTAACAGAAGAGCTAATCCAAACAGTATGTATATTTTTTTATTCGAGATCATAATTTTTCGTGGTTTAGCGCACAAAAGTACAACTTCTGTGCATAGCGAGCACGATTAAAACAGAGAAATTATCGACTAAAATTATCACTGCGGATATTAATTAACGCAAGCAGGTTAAAGTTCCCAATATTGATAAAATGAGGGCAAAATTATTCTTCAATCCAAAAACTATTAATTAACTTTGCACCTCAAAATCAATCAAACATATATGAAACCAACTTTATTTGTATTAGCAGCGGGAATGGGCAGTCGTTATGGCGGCTTAAAACAATTAGATGGATTAGGGCCAAACGGCGAAACCATCATGGATTATTCTATTTACGATGCCATCAAAGCTGGATTTGGAAAGATAGTTTTCGTCATTCGTCCAAGTTTTGAAAAAGACTTCAAAGAAGCAGTAGTCAACAAATTCAAAAATTTAATTGACACTGACATCGTTTTTCAAGAAATTTCGAATGTTCCTGAAGGTTGTACTTACAACCCAGAACGTGAAAAACCATGGGGGACAAATCACGCCGTATTGATGGGAAAAGATGCTATCAAAGAACCATTTGCAGTGATTAATGCTGACGATTTTTATGGTCAGGAATCGTTTGCTATTTTGGCTGATTTTCTTCGCAGTATCGAAGGCAAGAAAAATGAATATTGTATGGTCGGATATCGCATAGGCAACACCTTGTCGGAAAGTGGTTCGGTAAGCCGCGGAGTTTGTGTTGTAAACGAAAACAATTTGTTGCAAAACGTTGTAGAACGCACCAGCATTGAAGAAAAAGGCGGTAAAATCAATTTTATTGATGAAAACGTCGAAGAAGTTTCCATCCACCACGATACTCCGGTATCGATGAATATGTGGGGATTTACTCCCGATTATTTCGACTATTCCGAAGAATTCTTTAGAGAATTCTTGGTTGAAAACGGTCAAAAATTGAAATCTGAATTCTACATTCCATTAGCAGTAAACAACTTAATCGTTCAACAAAAAGTAACTTGTAAAGTGTTGGATACACCATCAAAATGGTTTGGCGTAACTTATGCCGATGATCGCTCGCAAGTTGTTCTAAAAATCAACGAATTAGTTCGCAAAGGAGTTTATCCTGAGAAACTATTCAAATAATATTTAAAAAAATATGGCAAAAATTTTAGTAACTGGTGGAACAGGATACATTGGTTCGCACACAGTTGTAGAATTGCAAAAAGTAGGATTTGATGTAGTAATTGTTGACAATCTATCCAACTCAAGCATTGATGTTTTGGCGGGTATTGAGAAAATTTCAGGCATCCGCCCGGCATTCGAAAACATCGATTGTGTTGACTATGTGAGCATGGATCGTATGTTCGAGAAACACAAAGACATCGAAGCAATTATACACTTTGCTGCTAGTAAAGCGGTGGGCGAATCGGTTGAAAAACCTTTATTGTATTACCGCAACAATTTAGTTTCGCTAATCAATCTATTGCAATTAATGCCTATCCACAAGGTAAAGAACTTTGTTTTCTCTTCTTCGTGTACTGTTTACGGCCAACCAGATATTTTGCCTGTAACCGAGAACGCACCCATCAAACCTGCTTTGTCGCCCTATGGCAATACAAAACAAATTGGTGAAGAAATAATTCGCGATACTATTTATGCAAATTCTTGCTATCAAAGTATTATCCTGCGTTATTTCAATCCGATTGGAGCACATGCTTCGGCTGAAATTGGCGAATTGCCAAACGGTGTTCCAAACAACCTGCTTCCTTTTGTTACACAAACCGCTATCGGCTTGCGTAAGCAATTGCAGGTGTATGGCGACGACTATAACACGCCCGATGGATCATGTATTCGCGACTATATTCATGTGGTTGATTTGGCCAAAGCGCACGTTATTGCCGTTCAACGCATGTGGAATAAACAATCAAAATCATCGGTTGAGACATTTAATCTTGGAACAGGACGCGGCTTGTCGGTGTTAGAAATTATTCAAACATTCGAAAAAGTAAACGGAGTAAAAGTCCCTTATAAAATTGTTGCTCGTCGCGAAGGTGATATCGAAAAAGTATGGGCAGATCCTAGTTATGCAAATAACGAACTGGGCTGGACAGCTACCGAAACACTCGAAGAAACGCTTCGTAGCTCATGGGTTTGGGAACAAAATCTGGCACAAAGAGCAAAAACGGAATAAAAACATAAGCGATGTAAAAATAAGTAGGGTGTAAAGTATAAATAGTTTCTGTTTAAACTTTGCGCCCTATTTTATATAATTAGCTCCAAGTATCTTATTATATGAAAGTTATTCACAAAACACATCAATATTTTCTCATTAATACTTAAAGAACGATGTTATATCCAATAAAATTTGAACCCATTCTGAAAGATAAAATCTGGGGTGGTACAAAGTTGAAAAGCTTATTCAACAAAGCAGCAGCAACCGACAAACTTGGCGAAAGCTGGGAACTATCGGGTTATGAAAACGATGAATCGGTGGCAACGAACGGTTTTCTTGCCGGAAATACACTAACCGAATTAATCGAAATTTACATGGGCGAATTGATTGGTGACTCCATTTTCGATGATTATGGCCTATCTTTTCCCTTATTGTTTAAGCTTATTGATGCCAACGAGAACTTATCTATTCAGGTGCATCCAGGCGATGAAGTAGCTGCTGAACGTCATAACTCCTACGGGAAAACAGAGATGTGGTATGTGGTAAATGCTGAACCAGGTGCAGAACTAATTATTGGCTTTTCGGAAAACTGCTCTCGCGACAAATACCTCGATGCACTCGACAAAGGACTTGTTGAAGACTTATTGCAAAAAGTACCTGTAAAAAAAGGAGATGTATTCTTTATTCCTGCCGGATTGGTTCACGCCATTGGAAAAGGTGTGGTAGTAGCTGAAATACAACAAAGCAGTGACATCACCTATCGTATTTACGATTACAAACGTACAGACGACCAAGGTAACGAGCGGGAGTTGCATACAGAACAAGCGTTGGACGTGATTAACTTCGAAGCTTCAAAAGAGCCTAAAACAGTTTATTCACCATTAATGAACGAAGTTATACCATTGGTTAGCTGCAATTATTTTACCACCAACATGCTTCGTTTCAACAAAAGTATTGCCCGCCAATATGCAAAAATTGATTCATTCGTTTCATATATGTGTCTCGATGGAGATTTTGCGATTGAATTCGGTGGCGAGAAAACGATTGTAAATAAAGGCGATACGATTCTGATTCCTGCCTCTATTGATGAACTAACCTTAATTCCAGACAGCGAAGTTACTTTATTGGAAGTATACGTGGAATAATGCATAATTGTATAATTCATAATGCCCAAATTATATAAAAAGAGCAAATCGTTAAATTGATTTGCTCTTTTTATTGGAAGTCAATGTACAATCCAATTATGAATTCTAAATTATGAATTGAGCATTATTTTAAAGTCTTGCTTTAATAGCTTTTGTTTCTTCTTCGAATCCCGGTTTTTCGAGCAAAGCAAACATATTTTTCTTGTAAGCTTCTACGCCCGGTTGGTCGAATGCATTCACACCCAATAGGTAGCCGCTGATTCCACATGCTTTTTCAAAGAAGTAAATCAATTGACCTAAATAGTATTCGTTCAATCGGGGAAGTTCAATTTTCAGATTAGGAACACCACCGTCGATATGAGCAATCATTGTACCTAGTTCAGCCATTTTATTTACTTGATCAACACGTCTTCCTGCCAAGAAATTCAAACCGTCGAGATTATCCTCTGATGTTGGGAATATTTTGGTATAATTACTTTCATTAACTGAAATAACTGTTTCGAAAATAGTACGTTCACCTTCCTGAATCCATTGACCCATAGAGTGTAAATCGGTTGTAAAATCAACAGCAGCTGGAAAAATACCTTTACCTTCTTTACCTTCACTTTCGCCAAAGAGTTGTTTCCACCATTCACCAAAGAAGTGTAATTTAGGGTGGAAATTCACTAAAATCTCCATTTTCTTTCCGTTTTTGTATAATTCATTACGTACAGCAGCATATTGAGCAGAAAGGTTATACTCGAAAGCAGTTTCCAAGCCCGTAGCGGTTTCCATTTTGGCAGCTCCAGCAACCAATTGACGAATATCAAACCCAGCAACAGCAATAGGCAATAAGCCTACCGGAGTAAGTACCGAGAAACGACCGCCAATGCTATCTTCAATAATAAAAGTTTTGTAGCCCTCCTGAGTAGCTAGCGTGCGCAATGCACCCCGAGATTTGTCGGTAATAGCCACAATCAGTTTTTTAGAAGCAGCTTTTCCTTGTTGTTCTTCCAATTGAGTTTTAAGCAAACGGAAAGCCAATGCAGGTTCAGTAGTTGTTCCCGATTTAGAGATAGAAATGATACCGAACTTTTTAGTTTTCAATAACTCTTGAAGTTCATACAGGTAGTCTTCACCAATGTTCTGTCCGGCGTAAACCATTATGGGCGATTTACGTTCGGTTTGCAACCAGTCGAAGCTGTTTGAAAGCCCATCGATAACTGCTTTTGCACCAAGGTAGCTTCCGCCAATACCGATAACCACTACTACTTCGCAATTGTCGCGAAGAACTTTTGCTGTAGCCTCAAGGTCGGCAAACTGAGCTTCGTCAATCGAAGTTGGCAAGTTTAACCAACCTAAAAAATCACTTCCTTTACATGTACCGTTGTGCAAAGCTGCATTTGCAGCAGCAACTTCTGCCTTATATCCGGCTACATTTTGTTCAGATACAAATCCAAACGCTTTGTTGATAGTTAGTTTAATATTTTCCATTTATATAAAAGTTTGTTGCCTATAGCATTAAACACTTTCGGCGTTATTATACTTCGTGATATTTATTTTGTGCTAGTATGTCTTGGGCGTTCTTAGTTGTCAACTATCAATTGTCAACTATCAACTATTTAAGATGCTCCGACAGTTTGCGAATTTCCATGGTGGGCGATGAACGGTTGTAAAGTATTTCGTAAATTGCGTCCACAATAGGCATGCTGATATGATATTTCTCGTTTATTTCGTAAATACATTTGGTAGCATAATATCCCTCGGCAATCATTTCCATTTCAATCTGAGCTGTTTTTACTGAATAGCCCTTGCCTATCATTGTTCCGAAAAGGCGGTTACGACTGAACTTCGAATAAGCTGTCACCAATAAATCGCCGAGATAAGCCGATTCGTTAATATCTCGATGTAAAGGATTAGTAGCATTACAAAAACGATTCATTTCCTGTATAGAATTGGAGATTAACACCGCCTGAAAATTATCGCCATATTTCAAACCATGGCAAATACCGGCTGCAATAGAGTAGATATTTTTCATTACCGATGAATATTCAATACCCATAATATCGTCACTTATCGAGGTGCGAATAAAACTTGTATTGAATCGTTGTGCCAACATGCGGGCATTTTCGCGCGATGCGCATCCGAATGTAAGATACGAAAGTCGCTCCAGTGCAACCTCTTCGGCATGACAAGGTCCGGCCAGTACGGCGATATTTTCTTTCGAGACATTGTAAAATTGCTCAAAATAATCGGTAACAATCATATTCTCATCCGGAACAATCCCCTTGATAGCAGATACTAAAAACTTATTGTCCAACTTGCGTTTCAACTTTTTGAGATGTTGTTTCAAAAAAGGTGAAGGGGTAGCAAAGATCAAAATATCGGAGGTGCGCACCAGTTTGTTGATGTCGCTGGTAAAATTGATACGGTCGGTATCGAATTTAACTCCGGTAAGGTACGATGGATTTTTACTCAACCGAATAAATTCATCGATTTGTTCCTGTCGACGCATGTACCAATTGATACTATCCGCATTGGCAAGTGCTATTTTAGCAATTGCCGTGGCCCAGCTACCGCCGCCTATTACCGCAATTTTACTCTTTTCGTTCATTTTTGTTTTCGTTCGTGTATCTTTTCTAAAATTTAGAACTTTAGAAAAGATGTGAGATTACGCTTTCGCTATCCACTCAGCCACTTCTTCTTTCGAAGGATTGGTCAGTTCAAGTTTGTTTTTTTTGTTTAGCCCGCAAATATCCTGATGGAATTTATTGGGGTTCAATCCTTTCATATCGGCAATCATGCTGACACCCGCTTTTTGAACAACGGCTACCCATGCTTCAGGAATACCTAACTCCATAAACTTATCGAGACCATCTTTCTTAGCAGCTTTCTCTGGTTTCATTTGCGGGAAGAAAAGTACTTCCTGAATGGCTTGCTGACCGGTCATAAGCATTACCAAACGATCCATACCAATGCCCATCCCAGAGGTTGGAGGCATACCGTATTCCAGCGAACGTACAAAATCCATATCGATAAACATGGCTTCGTCGTCGCCCTTTTCGCTTAGCTTAAGTTGCTCTTGGAAACGACCTAACTGATCAATCGGGTCGTTCAATTCGGAGTATGCATTGGCCAATTCTTTTCCGTTTACCATTAACTCGAAACGTTCAGTCAATTCAGGATTATCGCGGTGGCGTTTGCACAGCGGGCTCATTTCGCGAGGATAATCGGTAACAAATGTAGGTTGGATATAGTTTCCTTCGCATTTTTCGCCAAAAATTTCGTCAATCATTTTGCCTTTACCCATGGTATCATCGGCTTCAACGTGCAATTGCTTACACACTTCGCGCAGTTGTACTTCGTCCATACCGTTAATATCGATACCCGTGTACTCTTTGATGGCATCTATCATGGTGATACGCTTGAAAGGCGTTTTGAAGCTAATCAATTTGTCGCCCACCATAATTTCGTTAGTACCATTTACCGCCACACATATTTTTTCGATCATGTTTTCGGTAAAAGTCATCATCCAGTTGTAGTCTTTGTAGGCTACATATATTTCCATTGCAGTAAATTCAGGATTGTGTGTTCGATCCATGCCTTCGTTACGGAAGTTTTTAGAAAACTCGTACACACCCTCAAAACCACCTACAATAAGACGTTTCAAGTACAATTCGTCGGCCACGCGAAGATAAAGCGGCATGTCCAGCGCATTGTGGTGGGTCATGAACGGACGCGCCGAAGCACCACCAGGGATAGATTGAAGAATTGGAGTTTCTACTTCCACATAATCTTGCGCATTGAAGTAATCGCGCATAGTTTGATATACTTTGGTACGTTTAAGGAAAATATCTTTCACACCTTCGTTTACTACCAAATCCACATAGCGCTGACGGTAACGTTGTTCAGGGTCTTCGAATGCATCGAAAGCCACACCATCTTTATATTTTACAATCGGTAGCGGACGAAGCGATTTGCTCAATACCGTTAGTTCTTGTGTATGAATGCTTATTTCGCCAGTTTGTGTGCGAAAAACAAAACCTTTTATTCCAATAAAATCGCCAATGTCCAATAGTTTTTTGAACACGATATTGTACATTTCGGGTTGCGCTTCGGTGTTGATGTCGTCGCGACTAATATATATCTGGATACGCCCTTTCGAGTCTTGAAGTTCCACAAATGCAGCTTTGCCCATGATGCGACGGGTCATTATACGACCGGCTACGCATACTTGTTTTTTGCTATAATCGTCTTTAAATTCATCCTTTATAGTGGTCGAAAACGCATTGGTAGGATACTCTGCTGCCGGATATGGGTCGATGCCCAGTTTACGCATTTCGTCCAGACTTTGGCGTCTGAACTGTTCTTGTTCACTTAGTTCTGTGCTCATAATGTTTTTGATATACAAATTGCTACAAAAGTACAAAAACTAATGCATAATTCATAATGAATAATGCATTATTCATTTTTAGAGCGTTACAATTCATTTGGGTTTGGAATATGTAAAAAGGGAGATTGGAATTGGAATTCCGATAGTTGTTAGGCAAGTTGCTGTTTACCCGGGAGTGCTGAATTCCAATTCAACCGAATATTTTGCGGAATTGGAATTCCGCTCTCCCTTAATTACAAATCACCACTTTTGAAACAAACAAACAAACAAACAAACAAACAAACAAACAAACAAACAAACAAACGGACTTACCTCAATGGAGCAAGTCCGTTTGTTTCAATAAATCTATTCGTTTATTACCTATCAGTAAGCAGGTTTGAATATCTTTTTTACTGTCTTATAAAAATACCAATAATGACGGAATGCATATCCCTTTACAGAAATGCGAAAGAGCTCCAAATTACTCGCCGACAAATTATTACCCTCCTTAGTCGTCACACCATATTGATATCCTGCTTCGGCAGCAATTTTCAATACATCGTCATTGTAACTGCCAAAAGGATAGGCTACCGAATAGATTGGTCGACCCAATTCAGCTTCCAACAAGCGTTTCGACTCAACGAGTTCATACCTTTTGTCTTTATCCAATAACTGTGGCAAATGGACATGATCACACAGGTGCGAACCAATTTCAATACCATAGTTTATCATCTCTATAAGTTGGTCTTTGGTCAGAATATTGAGTGGATCCTTATTCTCATTATCCTTCCATACAATATTTCTTGCCCCTATTGACTTGGCAACAACATAAATAACTGCTTTTACATCGTACTTTTTTAATATTGGAAAAGCATTAAGATACAATGATTCGCAGCCATCATCAAATGTGAGGATCATGTTGCGTTTACAGACATCGTACCGTTTATTGATTAGATCTTCAAAGGTAATAAATGTAAATCCTTTTTTTATCAGTCGTTTCAACTGCCATTCAAAATGGCTGGGGCTAGTATATAAACCTTTTATCCGGGTAGTGGACGCAAGTGATTTTATAAAGTGGTAATATAATATCGGAAAGTTCTGTTCCATTTATGTTCTTTCAATTATTCTTTCGTACTGATCAATGCTTTTTTCAATCGTAAACTTATTTTTCAATAAGTCATTCCCTTTTTTCCCCATCAATTGGATTATTTCAGGGTTCTCTAATAAATAGATAATTTTCTCTGCCATCAAATCCACACTCATCTCTGGGATTAAATAACCTGTTTCATCGTTTACAATTATTTCAATTGCAGCCAGATGATCAAAAGCCAGACAAGGCATTTTGAGTTTCATTGCCTCTAACAGCACCAACCCAAAGCCTTCCCAACGTGATGTCATTATCAACATAGAACATTTGGATAACAGATTATCAATGCCTTCGATAAAACCATGAAACTCAACCGAGTTTTGCACACCAAGTTTAGCAACTAATTGTACCAGATTTTCTTTCTCTTTTCCATCGCCCAGTATCCAAAGTTTAGCGTTGGGCACCGAAATGAGAACTTTTTGTATAACACGTATGGCTAAATCAACGCCTTTCTCATACGATAATCTACCCACGATAGCTATATTTTTTGTTGTGCCATCTGAATAAAATAAAGAATCCGGATCGATGCCATGATATATAACATCGGGGTCTTTTTTAAGATATTTCACTATATTAGAAATACTATCTTTTACATGATTCGAATTGACAACAACATCCGATACAACCGTTGAAAATAAATAACGCTTTGAAAGTTTTACTTTCATCGGATGGGGAATTCCGCGGCTAAAAACAACCTTCGTACAACCAAAATGTTTCATGGCCATTCCCATTGTTTTAAGTTCTAAAGTGCTATTCAGAATAATTGCACCGGGGTTAATCTCAGCAAGTGCCCGCTTTAATCGAAATGAAAGTGTTATATCAAGAAATGAGAGTTTCTTAACCGAGAAAGTTTTAATCTCTATGCCATGTTGCATGGCTTTTAAATACAATTTGCTTTCTGGACTTGAGAAAAGCTGAACAGAATGACCTCTTTTCTGTAGTTCAGTCATAACCAAATAGGTCCAACACTCCCCACCTCCCCAAGATTTAGCAAAATTTACAAATAAAATTTTCATACTAATTCTGTTTTTGTGCTTTTTTCATTTTTATATTCCTCAATGTAGGATCAATATCGTTTAGTTAGCACACGGAATAAACGGAGTGTACAAATAATCACTGTTTATTAATTGTAAGATTTCGTTCACACAATTGTTTACCGATGGTGATATTCTGTTTGTTCGGTGTGCTAATTCCTTACCTAAACGATATTGAATATCGGATTAAAACTTCATTCTACTATCCGATTGTTCAATTTATAGATGCATATTCGCTACTTGTTGTTGCACCCACTTTGCATAAATGATCAACTATTTTATGATCATGCTGCTTTTATTGGTCGACTAAAGTAGTAAATTTTCGCTTATTTTCAACTTCAATCTTTCGCATTCTTCACTTTTTTAACCCTATTGCAACTATTTATACCCACTTCTCTCATTCCTATCTGCTAGAATTTCTTAATAATATAAGGTCATATTGTTAGCTAGTTCCTCATTTTTTACTAAAATAGCCGGAGCCGATATTGAATCGGACTCCGACTAAATTAGTACTCGCGGAATTGGAATTCCGCGCTCCTGGGTTTACGCTTTCACTTCGGTTTCGTCCGTTTTTTTTCTGTTGGCACGGCTTTGTGCTATTGCGTCGTGCGCACGATTGATACGCGCGTTGACTTCTTTTACAAAATCGGCATAGGGTGCTTCTCCGTTTACCAAAATCAGCGCATTAATGCGTTCTACCAGCTGTTTGTAAACGGGATCAATATCGGAGCGCACCTGTTTCATGCGAAGTTCGGTACGTTTGGCTTCTTGGGAGTTACGACTATCTTGGAGCTTAATAAAGCTATTGTTACGCCGCTCAAGTTCTGCCACCCAGTCGATAATTTCCAATAACATCAAATCGTTGGGCGAAATTTTTGTGCGTAAATCAGTAATTAAGCTCTTTATCAATCCGGATTCTTCGTCCTGCGGTTTCCTGACTAAATTGCCGTAACTATCGAAAATAACGAGCACCCGTTTGGCAGTATCTCTCACAGCAGGGTTGAAGTGATTTAAGCCATTCTGAACTTTGTCGGCAAGTCCGCGAAAGGTTGAATCGCGATCTTTGTCGGCAATTTCAATCTGCACGGTAGTAGCACTTTTTGTAATAGCCACCAACGCCACTCCTTCATCTGTGTATAGAGACTCGAAACGCGCAAAAAGCTCGTCGATAAGCAGAACCGAAGGGTTGTACTTGAGAACGGTGTCTCTGAAGTCGGTTAAAAACTGGGAATGCCCTGCATTACGTTGACTGTGTAAATCTAAACGTTCAATTTTCATAAGAGAACTTTTTTTAATTGTTTGACATTGTATTTAGAAAAATCGAATAAAAATCCATTAATTAAAAGATCAAAATACTGTCCGAAGTTTCGGGAAGTTCGGTGTAGTGCTACGGGAAGGTTTCCGAACCTTCGGATTGTTC
>JBBSDM010000033.1:0-34706 GCA_038249445.1 Bacteroidales bacterium | reverse complement strand
TCGTCGTCCATCAAACTTAACCCTGACAGGTTGCTCCCCAGCAGAGCCTGTTTCTGTTTCAGTATGACAAATCAAAAATAGGGTGTTTATATCTATGATGCAAATTGCAAACAAAAATAAAGCAACATTTTTGTCCATTACGCCTGTTTATCATAGAGTTACAAATCCGTCCAAGTACAAAAGTACTATAAAGAGTAAAATATAAGTCATTTCATCCTCATATTTGACTAACCATTTAACTTATAACGGGTGAAAGCTGCAAGATGGGTTAAGTAATTGGAGATTAGTACTGATAGGTTATTTTGGAATAACCTATCAGATAATAAGATCTGTAATTAAGAACTTGTACTACAAGAACCAATTAAACTTATCTGTTTGGCAACAACCGATTATCCAGCATCCTGTTGTTGTATTGCTGAATAAAAGCCTTTATTTCCAACGTAAGCGAGTCGGCAAGGGTCTTATCCTTAGTCAATAAATTATTCGATAATTGCTCATCGTTTTTGAAATCAAACATCGAAACTGCTTTTTGCCCATCAAAACGCAATAGATATTTGTCTTTCAGTAACTGATAAAAACCATTTTTGTAATTCACAACAATGTATTTGTCTTTTTGTCGGTGAAAAATGTCGAACCCAAACGAAAAATAGGACTTGTCGTAGTTCAGAAAACCCAGAATAGATGGCATAATATCAGCCTGTTGCGTTATATTTGTTTGATCGTATTCTTTCTTAATCTGTCCACCAGGAGTATAAAAAACAATAGGAACAGCAAAATGATTGAGATCGGTTTTGTACTTCTCAAGGTATTTCTGATTGGTATGATCGGCAGTAATAATAAAAAGTGTATTCTTAAACCAGGGCATTTTGGATGCTGTTTTAAAGAACTTACGCAAAGCCATGTCGGTGTATCCAATGCACTGGTGAATGGGCACATTTCCGAGCGGAAATTTACCTTCATACCGTTTCGGAATTTTGAACGGATCGTGCGATGAAACAGAAAAAATGGTAGTCATGAACGGCTGTTTAAAAGTGTCCATTTTGCGCGCATAAAACTGGAAAAACTCCTCGTCCCAAATCCCCCATATACCGTCAAAATCGGCATCGTTATTGTATTCGTTTTTGCCAAAATATGCATCGTACCCGGTTAGGTTGGCGAATGCCAGAAAACCCATTGAGCCATTTGGCGCTCCATGAAAATAGGCCGAGTAATATCCTTTGTGCTTCAACAGGCTTGCAATACTATTTATTCTGTTGTTGGTTGCATAGCGGGTGGTGATAAATGGCTCCACCGCATAGGGGATACTGCACAGGATGGACGGCATGGCATCGATAGACTTTTGTCCGCTGGCATAGGAATACTTGAAGGTAAGACTCTGATTTATCAACGAATCCATAAATGGAGTGTACCCTTTGTATGCCGGTTTGATATCTTTGTTGTAGAAGCCATAGTACTCTTTACCATTACTTTCGAGGATAATAATAACCACATTCATGGGTTTGAAAGCACCATTGGGGGTGCTTTGTCTCACTGGATTATAGTGGTTCATCAGTGCCTTCTCGTTGGTGAAAAAGCTTTCACGTTCCAGATCTTTGAGCTCAATCGTTTTGAGAAGAGTGAAAGGGGTGTTTAGGACGATATTTACTTCCAATGGATTTTTGGTAAAGTCGCCCGAATTGCTGAGCGTAATCGGGCGTGTGCTGTGTAGGAATCCACCTCTTACACCAGCAACGAACAGTCCTGCCACTATCGCCATCACTACTATTGCCTTAGGATAATAAAATATTGGCTTGCTAAACTTCGATGGTTTTTGCACCATGCCTCCATACATCTTTTTCATTGCGTAGATGGCCAGCACAAATAAAACGACAATATACCAATACGTTAGCATAAAATATCCCAGGAGCTTAAATCCTTGTGTTTCGTTCTGAAACTCTTTGAAAACATTAAAAGTGGCGCGACGAAGAGTAAACCGGAAATAAATAAGGTCTATACAATTTGCCAGTAGGGCAATGCTGTTACAAACAATAAATATCCACTCAAGTATTTTCTGATAGGCTTTATTGTATCTGAATTTAAAAGGAATGATGCAGAGGATGACAAAAAGTGCATTGGTATAAAACATAGCCACTAGATCGAATCTTAGCCCACCCAAAGCCATTCGAAGATAATCTAAGAAGGTAACCTGTTCAAAAAGGTCGCGGTTGAGAGTAAAAAATACGAGGCGGAGGATGGAGTAAAATAGCATGGCCAGAGCCAGACGGGAAACAAATTTAAAATACCAATTTGTATTAAGTTGTTTAAGTTTTTGATACATGTCATTTTAATTTCAATAATATTGCAAATAGGTTACAAAAGTACTACGATATTTTTGTCATTCAAAGTTCTGTTATAATTAGTTAACTTATAAACACAAAAAGAGTGAGTAGATTTTTCTACTCACTCTTTAAAAAAGAAATTAAAATGCTAAAAAACTAACAAACCATATTCGGTTTAATCTGTTTAAAGAAATCGTTTCCTTTGTCATCTACAAGAATGAATGCAGGGAAATTTTCCACTTCAATTTTCCAAATAGCTTCCATGCCTAATTCAGGATATTCGAGGCATTCTACTTTTTTGATGTTTTGTTGGGCCAAAATCGCAGCAGGGCCACCGATGGAACCAAGGTAGAAACCGCCATGTTTCTGACAAGCATCAGTTACTTGTTGGGTGCGGTTTCCTTTGGCAATCATAATCAAGCTGCCACCGTTTTCTTGGAAAAGATCCACATACGAATCCATACGACCGGCTGTAGTAGGGCCAAACGATCCCGAAGGCATTCCTTTTGGAGTTTTAGCAGGGCCAGCGTAATAGATGGGGTGATCTTTTACATATTGAGGCAGCGGTTTGCCGGCATCGATCAATTCCTTGAGCTTGGCGTGTGCAATATCTCGGCCTACCACGATGGTGCCGTTCAACGACAAACGTGTTGAAACAGGATATTTTGACAATGTGGCTAAAATATCAGCCATTGGCAGGTTCAAGTTGATTTTTACAGCATTGCCTTCGCCTTGGTTGCGTAACTCTTCAGGAATCAATGCGCCGGGATTATCTTCCATGCGTTCAACCCAAACGCCATCTTTGTTGATTTTACCTTTGATGTTACGGTCTGCAGAACAGGATACGGCCATTCCCACAAAACAAGAAGCACCGTGGCGCGACAGACGAACGATGCGAACGTCGTAGGCAAAGTATTTACCGCCAAACTGAGCACCAAGACCAGAAGCTTGCGCTTGTTTCAGAATTTTCTGTTCCATTTCCACGTCGCGGAACGCTTGTCCGAGTTCGTTTCCTTCGGTTGGAAGTTCGTCGTAGTATTTTGTTGAAGCCAGTTTTACGGTTTTCATACAAGCATCGGCCGATGTGCCGCCAATAACGAATGCAATGTGATAGGGAGGACAAGCAGCCGTACCAAGTGTTTTCATTTTTTCAGTAAGAAATTTTTCGAGCGAAGTGGGATTTAACAACGCTTTTGTTTCCTGAAACAAGTATGATTTATTGGCCGATCCACCACCTTTGGCAATGAAAAGGAATTTATAATCGTTGCCATGACCGGCAATGAGGTCGATTTGAGCAGGCAGGTTGGTGCCTGTGTTCACTTCGTCGTACATGTTTAGGGCAGCGTTTTGCGAGTAGCGCAGGTTTTCTTCGGTATAGGTTTCGTAGATTCCTTTGGACAAAGCTTCTTCATCCGTTCCGTTAGTCCACACATTACTTCCTTTTTTGGCATAAACGGTAGCGGTACCAGTATCCTGACAGAAAGGGAGAATACCTTTCGCAGCAATTTCAGCATTGCGAAGCATGGTCAACGCCACATATTTGTCGTTTTCACTCGCTTCGGAGTCCGATAGGATAGCCGCCACCTGACGTTGATGCTCCGGGCGGAGCAAAAACGAGCAGTCTCGCATGGCAGCACGAGCCAACACGGTAAGTGCTTCCGGTTCTACTTTTAGGACTTCCTGTCCGTCAAATTCCGATACCGAAACATGCTCTTTGGTAAGCAAATAGTATTCGGTTTTTTCTTTTGCCAATGGAAATGTTTCCTGGTACTTAAATTCTTTTGCCATTTTGGTTGTATATTAATCAGTTATAATTGACGCTTGAAATGAGTTGCAAAATTACTGAATTTTTTCTGTAATTGATACCTTGGAACGAGTGAATTAGAATAGTTTAAATATAAAAAGAGTGGAACCGTAATTCCACCCTTTCCAAGAATCTGATTTAAAACAATGTCATTTGACCTGTAAGATCATCAATGATTTGTTGTTGGTCAATGATATCATCCGGTAAAACCGAATCGTTTTTAGTCGTTTTCGTCGCTTTCCCGGCTTTTGCTTTGGGAGTTTCGGTGGTAATGCTATCTTCAGTCGCTTCTCCATCTTCGCTATCATCATTCGCTTCCAACTCTTCAGCATTCTCGTCGTTACCATCGCCATCATTACCATCCGGATTTTTTTCTTTTACTGGTGCAAAACGCAAAGGTTCTAATTCATTTATCTTTTCTACCTCGAAAGTAGCCAGACGTTTTCCTTTGGCTTTGTAACTTTTTACGCCAATAAACTCTTCGGCATCTATCACCAGCGCCTCGCGGAAAGCATCGCCACCGCCAAATATCACTTCGAAACGAGGGAAGTCAGCATCGGTCATCAGCATTAGTCGCGATTCGGTATTCTCGCCCAGAAAGTTTTGCGGTTTCATAGATGCTTCTAACTGAAACCGTTTCAGGTAATAGAATCTTTGCTCAGCATCCCACAACGCCACCGACCAGACTTTGTTGGAGTCGAATTTCTCCATCACCAAAATATCTTTATCGTAATGATTGTTTAAATCGAAACTGCTGGTGTAAAAATTTCCTTTACTTGAAACCACTAGGATAAGGTCGTCGCTTTGGAATTCCCCTAAATGCTCACCACGGTTGTCATAGTTGAGACGCAGTACATCCTTGTCGAACCAAACCTGACGGCCACCAAGGGTAGATCCCCCTTTTGCTTTCAATGCAATTTTTTGCACCTCATTTTTGGTGAGCAGGTTACCCATCGATTGTCGGCCTTTGATGGCAATTTCGCTGAAGTTTTTTTCGAAAACAATCTTGAATAACCTGGGTTTTGGTTTTAAGGTCACACGAATTACTTCGGCCTCGGCATTTGGGTTGGACGTAAAATAAACCATTTTAGAACCCGCCGCGCCTTGCGTAACATCGTAATCTTTGTCGCGGGTGATACCGGTAACAATAAATCGTTTTACGTAGTGCGGACCTGTTTTTCCATCGCGATAAATCACGTTGTACACTGTGCGCTTATCGTTCTTCTTGAAAACAGCTAGGTGCAGGATATTTTTACCCACAAAAATCTTATCAGCCACCTTCATAATTTTATATTTACCGTCTTTAAAAAAGATGATAATGTCGTCAATATCTGAACAGTTGGACACAAATTCGTCTTTTCGGAGCGAAGTGCCAATAAATCCTTCTTCGTAGTTGACATATAGTTTCTCGTTTGCTTCCACCACTTTGGAGGCTACGATGGTTTCAAAATTACGGATTTCGGTCATTCGGGGATGATCTTTTCCGTATTTTGTTTTTAAGCCTTCGTACCAAGCAATGGTGTAAGCAACAATATGGGTTAAGTTGTAATCAATTTCGTCGATCTTTTTCTGAATTGCCAACAAAGTATCTGTCGCCTTGTCCGAGTCGAACTTGGTGATACGCATCATCTTTATCTCAAGCAACTTTAAGAAATCTTCGCGTACAATTTCGCGAATAAAATCCTTTTTGAAAGGTTCCAAGCGTTTATCGATGTGGGCAATAACCTCGTCTTGTGAAGTACTATCTTCGAAACCTTTGTCTTTGTAAATTCGATTTTCGATGAATATCTTTTCGAGCGACGTAAAGAAAAGTTGCTCTTGTAATTCTGCTTTCTGAATCTCCAGCTCCGTTTTCAGCAACTCCATGGTGTGCCGACAGCTAATGCGCAACATTTCACTTATGCCACAAAAACGTGGTTTGTTATCGTGAATAACACAGCAGTTGGGTGATATGCTCAATTCGCAATCGGTAAAAGCATAAAGCGCATCGATGGTTTTGTCGGACGACGAGCCAGGCAGCAAGTGCACCAGAATTTCGACATTGGCCGAGGTATTATCATCCACCTTGCGGATTTTGATTTTGCCTTTGTCGCTGGCTTTGATAATCGATTCAATTAATTTTGAGGTATTAGATCCAAAAGGAATCTCACTAATGACCAACGTCTTGTTATCGACCTTGCCAATTTTAGCCCTGATTTTTACGGCACCACCACGCTCACCATCGTTGTAACGACACACATCGATAGAACCACCTGTCTGAAAATCGGGGTAAAGTATAAACTCCTTGTCACGCAAGTGGGCAATACATGCATCGAGCAGCTCGTTGAAATTGTGAGGTAAAATCTTAGAATTTAAACCAACGGCGATACCCTCTACACCCTGCGCCAGAAGCAATGGAAATTTTACCGGTAAGGCGATAGGTTCTTTATTCCGACCATCGTAAGAGGCTTTCCATTCAGTTGTTTTTGGATTGAATACCGTTTCGAGGGCAAATTTCGAAAGTCGCGCTTCGATATAACGCGGAGCGGCTGCACCGTCGCCGGTGAGTATATTTCCCCAGTTTCCCTGACAGTCAATCAATAAATCTTTTTGTCCAAGTTGTACCAAGGCATCACCAATTGACGCATCGCCGTGTGGGTGAAACTGCATGGTGTGACCAACGATATTGGCCACTTTGTTGTAGCGTCCATCGTCCAGTCGTTTCATCGAGTGAAGAATTCGTCGCTGAACAGGTTTCAACCCATCATAAATGTCCGGCACGGCACGTTCCAAAATTACATACGAAGCATAGTCCAAAAACCAGTTTTGGTACATCCCCGAGAGATGATGTTTCACGGCATCATCTTTTATTTTAGGAACTTTATAATTAGAATGATCGGTCGATTCAGCATCCGCTATTATTTCGTCGGCTGCATCAGTGAATTCATTTTCGAGGTTTTCGTCGTCAATTATTTCGTCGGTGCTCATTGATTATTTAGTTACAAGTTACGAGTTACAAGCTAGGAAGCTTGGTTTTGTATTGTGTGTAAAGCGATTTTGTTCTAAAAATCTACGCATTAACTCCCTGCGTCTATACTATTTTTCGGCTTCAATCGACAAAAATACAAAAAAAATAGTAACTTTGCACCTCTTTTTAGGCTACAATTTCATACAGAATTGATATGAAATTGTTTTTCCTCCGCAAGTAGAAATTCGTAACTCGTAACTAAATATTATGGCTTCACAAGAAGATGTTTTTAAAAAATTGATTGCACATTGTAAGGAATATGGTTTTGTATTTCCTTCAAGCGAAATTTATGACGGATTAGCTGCTGTGTACGACTATGGTCAGAATGGTGTTGAACTGAAAAACAATATAAAAAAATATTGGTGGGACAGCATGGTGTTGCTCAATGAAAACGTGGTTGGACTTGATGCAGCCATCTTTATGCACCCTACAACCTGGAAAGCTTCAGGCCATGTGGATGCCTTCAACGATCCGTTGATTGACAACAAAGACAGCAAAAAGCGGTATCGTGCCGATGTATTGATTGAAGATTTATTGGCTAAGTGCGACGATAAAATAAACAAGGAAGTTGAAAAAGCTGCCAAACGTTTTGGTGAAAGTTTTGATGCGGCTGTTTTCCGTTCTACCAACGAACGCGTGTTGGAGAGTCAAGCAAAACGCGATGAGATTCATGCTCGTTTTGTTGTTGCATTGAATGATTCAAATTTAGTTGAATTGAAAGCCATTATAGAAGATTACGAAGTGGTGTGCCCGGTTAGCGGAACGCGCAACTGGACTGATGTTCGCCAATTCAACCTTATGTTTTCTACCGAGATAGGTTCAACTGCCGATGGTGCAATGAAAATTTACCTCCGTCCGGAAACAGCGCAAGGTATTTTTGTAAATTACCTGAATGTGCAAAAAACGGGTCGCATGAAGATTCCGTTTGGTATTTGCCAGATTGGTAAAGCATTCCGTAACGAAATTGTCGCTCGTCAATTTATTTTCCGTATGCGTGAATTTGAACAAATGGAGATGCAATTTTTCGTTCGTCCGGGAGAGGAAATGAAATGGTTTGAACACTGGAAACAAATGCGTTTAAAATGGCACAAAGCACTTGGGCTTGGTGACCAGAAGTACCGTTTCCACGATCATGATAAATTGGCGCATTATGCCAATGCAGCTACCGATATTGAATTTGAAATGCCTTTTGGTTTTAAAGAAGTGGAAGGAATTCACTCGCGTACTGATTTCGATTTGAGTAGCCATGAAAAATTCTCCGGAAAAAATATCAAATATTTCGATCCTGAAATCAATCAATCATATACTCCGTACGTTATCGAGACTTCGATTGGTGTAGACCGTACTTTCCTTTCTATCATGGCAGCTTCGTACAATGAAGAAACGCTCGAAAATGGTGAAACTCGTGTCGTATTGAACCTACCTCCTGTTTTGGCTCCGGTAAAGGCTTGTATTTTGCCATTGGTGAAAAAAGATGGACTGCCAGAAAAAGCGCGTGAAATCATGAATGATTTGAAGTTCGATTTCAAGTGTGGTTATGATGAAAAAGACTCGATTGGAAAACGTTACCGTCGTCAAGATGCTGTTGGTACTCCATTCTGTATCACCGTGGATCATCAAACAATTGAAGACAACTGTGTTACCATTCGCTATCGCGATACCATGTTGCAAGAACGTGTTGCAGTTGCCGATTTGCACAAAATCATTGGTGACTTGGTGAATATGAAAAACTTGTTTAAGAAGATTATTGAGTAATTCAACGAACTTATTTCTCTAGACGGGGTGGCTTTTAGTCACCCCGTTTGTTTTCAAAAAAGTTTGTTCCACAAAAAAGCGTGAATAGAAAGTTCTATCCACGCTTTTGATTATTCTGTGATACAATTAAGCGAGGTGTACAAATAATTCACCCTCAACTTCATTAAACTTTACTTTTCCTTCGCGAGCTAACCAGCCCAAGGCCAAGTTTAAATCCTTTTCAGTCAATTTTGTTGCTTTCTTTACAGCTTTTACGTTGAGTTCCCCGTTTTCTAACGAAGCCCATACTAAACCTGCACTGATTCCAATTTTCTCTAATAACATAATTTCTGTGGTTTATAAGTTTATGTGGTAAACAATATCGGCACAAAAGTACACAAATTATGTTATACAGCATGTATTTTGACTAAATAAAGTCTATAAAAGCATAATTGATTTAATTATTATACATTTCTTCGATTTGTAATTTATATTTACTCATCACCACTGCACGTCTAATCTTCAACGTATTGGTTAATTCGCCGGTTTCAATCGTGAAACTTTTAGGAATTAATGTAAAGCGCTTGATAAGCTCATAGCCCGCCATTCCTTTCTGCAACTCGGTGATTCGCCCTTTTATGAGCTCATTAATCAAAGGATTTTGTAAAAGTTCAGCTACATTTTCAAATGCTATTTTATTCTTTTTAGCATATTCCTCAATGGCAGGTATGGAAGGCGAAATCAAAGCAGTAACATAATTGCGTTCATCTCCAATAACCGCTACTTGTTCAATGTACTTATCCAAACCAAGCCGGGTTTCAATTTCCTGAGGTGCAATGTACTTCCCATTGGAAGTTTTAAACAAATCTTTAATCCTCTCAGTAAGAATTATTTTTCCATTTCTAACAATACCCGCATCGCCTGTTTTAAACCAATCATCGTCTGTAAAAGCGTCCTTGTTAGCTTGAGGATTGTTATAATAGCCCGGAAAAATAGTTTTGCCTTTTAGCATAATTTCGCTATCGTCTCCTATCTTCACATCAACATCCGGCATAATAGAACCCACCGTACCAATTTCATAATCGGTATATTCGTAACACGAAACAGTAGCCGTACTTTCGGTTAATCCATATCCGTAAACAATCGGAATGCCAATACAACGAAAGAAATTAGTTATTTCGTCTGACAACTTAGCTCCCGCGGTTGGAAACATATTCGCATTTTCAATTCCAATTTTTTCTTTCAGAGTTGAGAATACCAATCTATCGGCGATTGCATATTTTGCAGATAACAAAGCACTTGGCTTTTTACCAATGCGTAAACAATCAAGATTATATTGTTTCCCGGTAGCAATAGCCCAGGTTACCAAACCTTGCTTAAAAGGTGAAAATCTGGATATATTTTCGTTTACGCCAATATACACTTTCTCCCAAAAACGCGGAACGGCACACATCAATGTCGGGCGAACATCCTTGATTGTCTGTTGAATTTCGGTGGGTAAGGCATTGATGTAAATCTGAATCCCTTTGAAAAGGCATAAATATGACCATGTACGCTCAAACACATGAGAAAGAGGTAGAAATGCAATGGATGTATCTTTATCAGTGAGACTTGTTAGTCGAAGAGAATTTATACGCATAGCCTCGTTGAAACATTCGTGAGGCAGCATAACGCCTTTTGGATTGCCTGTAGTACCTGAAGTATAGAGAATACATGCTAAATCTGCTTCATTAGCTTCGCTTTGACGATGCTCAACTTCGAAATGCCGGGTCGATTTCTCACCCAATAGCACCATATCATGATAATACATGCAATGTTTTACTTCTTTGAGAACAACTTTTTTATCAAAAACAATGATTTTCTTTAAGAATTTAGAGTTTTGCAAAACTTCCAATGCAATATTATATTGATGTTGATCACCAACCAAAATAACTTCAATTTGAGCATCATTTACAATATACTCAACTTGAGGAGCAGTAGAAGTTGCATACATTGGAACAATAGTAGCACGGTTGGCGAAGGCAGCAAAATCAACAATCAGATTTTCCGATTTATTTTGCGAAAACTGCGCTATACGATGCTGTTCTACAACACCTAACTCAACAAAGGCTTTAGCCACTGCCAACACCTGATTAGCAAAATTACTCCAGGTCAGGTTGCTCCATTGTTCAGTTGCATTTTCACGATAAGAAAGAGCAACCTTGTCACCATATTTTTTTGCTTGTGCAAATATCAATTGAGAGAAATGAAGGTTTTGCATAAATATTGATTTACAAGTATAGATAGAAGAGATTTATGTACAAAGATAGAAATTATCGATGAAGTATTGCACAAATTTGGCATATTTGCGCATATTTGTCAATATTTTGAAATGAAGAATGAATAATTAGTTGGTTTCTTAGATAGTATCTTGGTCGATAGAAATGCTGGAGTCCGGCAGAACGTCAACTACTGCATGCAGACTGGCAACAAAATCGGGTGTAGAAAGAATAATTTGGTACGCAATTTGCGATGCGTTTTGCTGCGATTCTTTTTTGCTGGCTCCGGTAGCTTCGCAAATTGTTTTACCATGAATAGTGAGACTTGTTTTAAAAACATGCTTGTTTGACTTGTTTAAAATCTCATCCACCAAGATAAACTCTGGTTGCACACGGTTTTTCTGGCACCACTCAATTAGCTTTGATTTGAAATTCACCTCACTTTCAACAATCTTATCAAGATTTTCGAATGAGTTCAATAGTCGTTCTTCAACAAATTTTTTGCATTGTTTGTAGCCTAAATCCAAATAAATGGCGCCCATAAGGGCTTCAAGTGCATTTCCATAGATATTATTATTGGTATGTAAATTCACATATTTGGTAACTTTAATCAGCTTGTTGAGTCCTAGCTGAATAGCTAGTTGATTCAACGATTCCCGTTTTACTATTTTTGAGCGGGTGTTCGTCAGAAAGCCTTCGCGTTCGTTTTCATAACGGCGATAGAGAATGTCCGTGACAACAGAATTAAGCACAGCATCGCCCAGAAATTCAAGTCGTTCGTTGCTTAGGTTATGCCCGCTTTCGGTGGGAATAGAAACTGACTTATGACGGACAGCCAGTTGGTAGTATTCTATTTTATCGGGATAGAAGCCCAGTATTTTATAAAACAAAAAATAAGGCTCTTTTCGAGCATTCGAAAGGAGCCTTATTTTTCGAAGGAGGTACTTTATCACAAACTTACTTTGTATATTTCTTAACAATAACACTTGCATTATGTCCACCAAACCCGAAGGTGTTAGACAACGCTGCGTTAACAACACGTTTTTGAGCTTTATTGAAAGTGAAATTTAGTTTGTAATCAATGTCGGGATCTTCATCCCCGACAGTAAAGTTAATCGTTGGAGGAACAATATCATTCACAACAGAAAGTACAGAAATTATTGCTTCAATAGCACCTGCTGCTCCTAATAAGTGTCCTGTCATAGATTTAGTAGAGCTGATATTCAAATCGTATGCATGCTCACCAAATACTTCTTTAATCGCTTTCGATTCAGAAATATCGCCTACCGGGGTAGATGTTCCGTGAACATTTACATAGTCGATATCTTCCGGACGCATACCTGCATCTTTCAATGCACGTTTCATTACCAGCTTAGCGCCCAGCCCATCAGGGTGAGTAGCTGTTAAGTGATACGCATCGGCTGACATTCCACCACCTACAACTTCACAAAGAATGTTGGCTCCACGCGCAATGGCGTGATCTAATTCTTCAAGAATAAGACAGGCAGCACCTTCACCCATCACAAAACCATCGCGGCTTTTGCTGAAAGGACGTGAAGCAGTTGTCGGCTCATCGTTGCGGGTAGATAAAGCTGTCATTGCATTGAAACCAGCTACACCACTTGCAATAATTGAAGCTTCTGCACCACCGGCTACAATTATATTTGCTTTACCCATACGAATATGGGTGAATGCATCAATGATTGCATTAGTTGATGAGGCACAAGCCGAGCAAGTTGAATAATTTGGTCCACGGAAACCGTACATGATTGAAATCTGACCAGCAGCAATATCCGAAATCATTTTTGGGATGAAAAACGGATTAAACTTTGGACCTTGTTCTTTGTTTTGGAAGTAATATCCTACTTCTTGTTCAAAAGTACCGATACCACCAATTCCGGCTGCGAAAATAACTCCGACTTCGTCTTTATCTATGGCTTCTAAATCCACACCACTGTTTTCAATTGCTTCTTTAGCAGCTGCAATAGCGTACTGTGCATAAAGATCCAATTTGCGTGCTTCCTTACGGTCAAAATATTTCAACGGATCAAAATCTTTTACTTCGCAAGCAAATTTGGTTTTAAATAAAGAAGTATCGAAACGAGTAATAGGCCCAGCACCACTTACCCCGTTTTTGATATTCTCCCACATTTCTGGGACAGAAGATCCAACCGGTGTAATTGCACCTAAACCTGTTACTACAACTCTTTTCAATTCCATAAATAGCGTTGGAATAAGATTATTTTTGTAATGCTTCGATATGAGATACTGCTTCGCCTACTGTGGTGATTTTTTCAGCTTGCTCGTCTGGAATAGAAATACCAAATTCTTTTTCGAATTCCATAATCAATTCAACTGTATCCAATGAATCAGCTCCTAAGTCGTTTGTGAAACTTGCTGTAGCTACAACATCTGCTTCTTCTACTCCTAATTTGTCAACGATAATAGCCTTTACTTTTGATTCAATTTCTGACATAATTTTTGTTTTTAAGTTTGTAAATAGAATTTCTTTATTAATTTTGCGGTGCAAAGGAAAGAAATTTTCTCGACATAACCTCGTTTTTCATCAAAAAAAACTATAAATTTGCACACAATACTAATTTATGTGCAATAATAACTACACCAACATGCCAATTAAAATAGCCCTCTTAGCCTCTGGTTCCGGCTCTAACGCTGAGAGTATCGTCAATTACTATTCAAAAAGTTCTGTTTTTGAATTTCCATTGATAATTTCGAACAAAGCGGATGCTTTTGTACATGAACGGGCAAAAAAACTTCAAATTCCTAGTTTTACTTTTTCACGAGAAGATTTTTTGGTAGGAGATGAAATTATAACTCTGCTAAAAAAGTACGATATTGAGTATATTGTCTTGGCAGGGTTTCTACTTAAAATTCCAACCTTGTTTATCGACGTATATCCAAACAAGATTATTAATATCCACCCTGCCTTGCTCCCAAAATTTGGTGGAAAGGGAATGTATGGTCATCGCGTTCATCAGGCTGTAGTCGACGCCGGAGAGACGGAGTCGGGCATTACCATACACTATGTGAACGGTAATTATGACGAGGGCAACATCATCTTTCAAGCAAAATGCCCAGTATTATCAACCGATACCGCCGATACGATAGCTCAAAAAGTGCACGAACTTGAATACGAACATTTTCCAAGAGTTATCAGTGAAATTTGGGCTAGGCAATAGTAATCAGCAGGTAGTTAGCAGCTATCCTTTGTATTTCCTGCTTCGATTTTTTATCGTACCTTTGCAGCCCGAAAATGCTGAGCAGAAAAATCGTCAAAGTGGTTATTCATAAATAATTTGTTGGCCTACGATTAGCCTGTTCTCCTTTTTTTTATGGTACACAATCAAATAATTAAACATTCAACTATATGGCTCTTCAATGCGGTATTGTAGGCTTACCTAATGTTGGTAAATCTACTTTATTCAACTGTCTTTCAAATGCTAAAGCTCAAGCAGCTAACTTTCCTTTTTGTACCATCGAACCAAATGTAGGTGTAATTACTGTTCCAGACGAACGTCTGAACAAGTTGGCCGAATTGGTACACCCCAATCGAATTGTTCCTACCACGGTAGAGATTGTAGATATTGCAGGATTAGTGAAAGGAGCCAGCAAAGGTGAAGGATTGGGAAATAAATTTTTGGCAAATATACGCGAGACTGACGCCATTCTTCACGTCCTGCGCTGCTTTGACGACGAAAACATTACGCATGTGGACGGAAACATTAATCCTGTGCGCGACAAGGAAATTATTGACACTGAGCTGCAACTAAAAGACCTGGAAACAGTAGAAAGTCGTATCAGCAAAGTACAGAAGCAAGCGCAGACTGGCGGTGATAAACAAGCCAAAGCCACTTACGATATTTATGTACAATACAGAGAAGCCTTGTTGCAAGGAAAATCGGCTCGCACGGTGAAGCTGGATCCACTGGACAAGAAATTGGTGAAAGACCTCTACCTGCTAACCGACAAACCAGTAATGTACGTATGCAACGTAGACGAGGCCTCAGCCAAAAACGGCAATGCGTATGTGGAAGCTCTTCGTGAATCAGTAAAAGATGAAGATGCCGAGATATTGGTTGTGGCAGCTGCCACCGAGGCTGATATTGCCGAATTGGAAACCTACGAAGAACGTCAGATGTTTTTGGAAGAAGTGGGCTTAACCGAATCGGGCGTGGCTCGTTTAATTCGCGCAGCCTTCCATTTATTGGATCTGCAAACCTATTTTACCTGCGGTGTACAAGAAGTGCGCGCATGGACTTTTGGACGTGGCTGGAAAGCACCACAATGTGCTGCCGTTATCCACACCGACTTTGAAAAAGGATTTATTCGTGCCGAAGTAATTAAATATATCGATTTCACAACTCTTGGCTCTGAAGCAGCTTGCAAAGATGCTGGAAAAATGAATGTAGAAGGAAAAGAATATGTAGTGACTGATGGAGACATTATGCATTTCAGGTTTAATGTATAAATTTTAGAATCAATAAAAAAAGGTCTGCAAAAATTTTTTGCAGACCTTTTTTTATTGATTTGAATAGCTATAATTCGGATTTTTATTTTGCTTGAAATCCCGCAAACTTATTTCTTCAGTTTTATTTCTTTTGTTACCCCATTAATGGTAAGGGTAGCTAAATTATCGGCAGTGCCATTTCCATAATCAATTATAGCTTTACGTGTTTCGGTAGTCATAATTACTACACCACTTACAAAGTATGGGCATCCTGTTCCAATAATCAATGGTTTTGTAGGGTCGATTTCGTTAGTGTAAGCCAAGCCTTTTCCGTTAATTCCACTTGAACTTCCAGTAATTGAAAACTTAACACCAGTCAACGATTCTTCGCGGGTACGAACGCGCTCTGTGTTCCAGATTACTTTGGTGCCGTCGGTGCGAACAAGTGTATCCTTTGCTACTACAGTCCAATAAGGCTTTTGGGCGTCGTTAAAACCTTTATAGATAACTGTTTTTCCACCTTTTAATTGGTTGTCGTTCACAAATAAATTGGAGAATAAAAACGTTCTGGTTGATCCCACAGCCCACATTCTTCCGGAAACAGTAATGTAAATTTTCCCTTTCAATACATTGCCACGCTTTACGATAACACCTGTGGTGCCAAAATCGATACAAATTTTCTTAGGAAAATCATTTAATCCTGTTCTGTCGACAGTCACCGTTACAGTACCATCAATAATTTTTGTAAAGCCTCCTGTTTGTAGAAGGGAAACATTACCACCAACACTACCAACAGCGGCATAACCTGAGGCATCAATAGAAGTCACAAAATTGTCGGCGGAACTGATTACCTCATCATTTGCTGAAGCAGTTTGGGCTTCATCTACAGCAGTGGCTGAAATAGAAGCATCGGTACCGATTGATTGTTCTGTGGTTGTACACGCCACAAACGAAGTAAGACTGAAAGAAATGGCTAGTAGTGCCAATAAATTTACTCTTTTCATAATAATAATTTTTAATGTGGGTAATTTTGAATAATCATTTGCTTAATACTTCTAAGACAAACAAAACAAATCGTACCA
This sequence comes from Bacteroidales bacterium, assembly GCA_038249445.1. Classification (GTDB taxonomy): domain Bacteria; phylum Bacteroidota; class Bacteroidia; order Bacteroidales; family Paludibacteraceae; genus Paludibacter. Next base: position 18,035 of record JBBSDM010000033.1, on the reverse strand, counting down.
CTATCTAATATTGAAAAAAAATAAAACTTTTTCTCAATTGATGCATATTCGGCTGATAATCAAGTGTGTTATTAGAAAGTAATTATCACGACCGCCTCCAGAACAACTCGCTCAAATCTACTTTTACACCAATAATGCCACCATAATAAAAGACCTTCCCTAAATCGTAAGTCCTAACTGTATTGACATAGGTAGAATTAAGCATATTGAAAGTTGGCCCAGCAAAGAGCTGACAACTGCTGACAATGTAGAAATTTATCTCAGGACGAAACTGAGTTATAACTGTTCTGACACCCAAATTGTAGGTTGGACCAGAAAGTAAATCTAGCCTTAAAACATCAAGACTCAATCCAACATACTTGTGTACTTTATAAGCAGCGCCAATACCAACACCCGTACTTTGGGCTTTATCGGCATTTTTCCCTAACCACAGTATTGCATAAAAGCCATAAAGTCCGAGGTGAACTGCTCCGGCTAATTGGCTGCTGTAACCCGACAACTCCACTTCTAGAACAGCTCTGTCTCTGATAAACCTACCAAAGCTATGCGTATCTTTTTTTACAAGGTCTTTATTGTGAAGTATTGGCGACGGATTCAATGCTATAGCAACCTCAGTAGGAGGAACTGTAAACACCGTATCCACCTGAGGGGCTTCAACGATTGGGTCTGGAGGAACAATAGTTGCGCTTTCTGTTACCACTGCTATTGGCTTTAAGCTGTCAACAACAGCTATCGGTTCAGTGCCCAAAGGTTCCACAATGGATTTTACAGAGCATACCGCAACAGCCTTTTTTTCAGGCACTTCTTTTAGTACGGTGGAAACTCTTTGCAGAACAATAAATTTATTTTTGAACCGAAATTGAATATTCTTGGGCAATAGTTTTTGAAGTGCCCCGCTTAAGCTGCAATTAAGTCTGGTAGGCACCGTAATAATTTGTTTCTCATTAATCTTTACAGGATCATACGAAAAAACACAAGCAGTCTGACTGCTTATGTTTTTTAGGATAGTACCCAGCGAAACTTGCCCTGCCGACAGGTGTACCTTTTTATCGGAGTAGGTCGACTTTGCGAAAAGGGATAACGGAGCAATTATGAAACAAATGGCTATAAAGTGGCGTATAAATTTAGTCATTCAATTAATTCATTTTTTTGTTGCTAAAGAGGTAAGCATTGTTGTTTTTTTCAAGATTCAGATCCAAGGTTTCAGCAATAACCTGAAGTACCATATCCAGATCATCGCCTTCAAATTTAACTGTAATCTGGCGGTTTGCAATTTGTTTTTCCTGCAGATTGATAGACACTCCATAGGCTTTAGAGATAATTTCAAATGCTTCGGCAAGCTGAATACCTCTGAAATTGACACGTAATGAACCCGAACTCTGTTTTTCCAACGCCGGTTCTAAAACCGTAAAGCACTTGGTCTTTTTATTATAAATACCCGTATCATGCGCACCAAGCATCAGTCCTTTATTTTGCTTTGTATAGAAATGTACCTGCCCTTCATTTACTTTTACGCTCACCAAACTACTATCTTTGTAAGCCGAAACTTCGAATACTGTTCCAATATCCTCGATAATAATATCGCCGGTACATACTTGCAGTGTTCCTTTGCCAGCATGACCCACTTTAAAAGATGCCTTGCCATCGAGGTGAATGGTACGATGCTTCTTGCCGTAATTGGAACTGTAGGTGATTTTACTGTTCTCGGCCAATTTTATATTGGTTTGATCAGATAAGGTATTTTGTTTTGGGGCTAGTTGGGTAGCGAAAACGACTTGATGTTCTGCAAAGAAAAACTTCCAAACCGAAACGGAAAGCACCATTATGATGGCAATGGACGCTGCACGATACAACCACTGTTTTGTAAATGGATTACTTTTCGATACGGGAACGGGCTTACCATCGTGCATAGTTCTATAGACACTAAAAGATTTTCGTGCGCTTGCTACATCTGGTTTTGGCATGTTATCTGTGGTAAGTCCGCTTAATCTGGCATAGAGCGAAGTCATTTCGTCGAAGAAGGTCTGATTTTCGGGGGATGACGAAAGCCATTGTTCTATAGCTTCCATATCTTTTGCAGAGGCGCTGCCTCCAAAATATTTCGCTAATAAAATATCAATATCTTTTTTCATGACCGTACTATTTTATTAGTTGAATGAGTAAACATAATGTTAGAAACTCTTTTAATTCTATTCGAAGTAGTTTAAGTGCCTTCGAAATGTGATTTTCAACCGTATTGGTTGATATATTTAGTTGCGTTGCTATTTCGGAATATGATAATTGTTCTATTCGGCTCATTTCAAACACCCGTTTGCACTGTGGTGGAAGTTTTTCGAGTGCTCTATTAATGGCTATTTGAAGTTCACCGGCTTCAAGATGTTCATTTACTGAATCTGCCGAGCTGTTCATTGTTGAAATATAATTCAAATTATGCTCCTTGCGGTTGGTTTGTTGATGAATATTATTCAAACAATCGTTGTGAACCATGCGATACAAATACGAATTAATCGAACTTTGTATGTTAAGATTTTCGCGCTGATCCCACAATTTACAAAACGTTCGCTGAACAATATCCTCGGCATCATCCATATCTCTCAGAATTGAATATGCATACCTACAAAGCGGCTCATACCAATTATCAAATAGCTGCTCGTATGCTGTTTGATTTCCCTCACGCAATGCCTTTATAGTCTCTACCATGCTAATTAACAAAAATATAACTTTCGCCCGACAAAGGTATAAATTCTATTGAAATCTCCAATTGTGATAGTTCATCTCCATAATTGTGACAACTGAAATAAATACTACCACTAGTTGTAGCAATAAACATATTCGTTAAATATGCATATTATCTTTTTTTGCCAATTCTTCTTGTTCTTAAACAGGTCTAAAAAACTTTTTTTTTATTTATCGGATAAGAAAAAAAACAAAATCAAAAAATATCATTACATTTGCCTTTCATTATAAAATGTTACACAAAATACACCGATTTCGTATGAACAACCGCATCCTCTTCGCATTGTGTTTCTTTCTTTTTCAACTGTCGCTAACTACTGTTTTAGCAGTAAAGGCTTATCCCTACCCGATCACTGTAACCCAACCCGATGGAACTCAACTAACAATTCGGTTGCAGGGTGATGAATTTCACGATTACAAAACAACCGAAGACGGGTATATTTTAAAAGTCAATGCTAAGGGATTTCTGACTTACGGAACTCAAAATGCACAGGGAGAAATAGTTGAAAGCAATTTAATTGCCCACGATATTGATACCCGGACAACCGAAGAAATCGAGTTTTTAGAAACGGCGCCTACCACCGAATCATTCACCGTTGTGCAAAGCACAAGACAAAGAGTGAAAATGCAACGCACTTCAACGACTGCACAAAAACCATTTCCACTGCTTGGCAACGTAAAAACGCTGGTTATTTTGGTCAACTTCTCGGATGTGAGCTACATAACTCCAAATGCACAAGCTGCGTTCACCAGTCTTTTTAATACTACCGGATACAATGCCAATAGAGCTACCGGGTCGGTGCGCGATTATTTTATGGCGAGCTCGTATGGCAAATTCGCACCAACTTTTGATGTAATAGGTCCTTATGTGCTGCCTAATACCTTGGCATATTACGGCAACGATAACAGCATCCGAAAAGATGTAAATCTTGAGCAAATGGTCATCGATGCGTGCACACAAGCATCTGCCAACGGTATAGATTTCTCACAATACGATACCGATAATGATGGTTATGTAGACAATGTAAGTATTGTCTATGCAGGACAAAGTCAGGCTGAGGGTGGAGCTACAAGTACTATCTGGCCACAGACCACCAGCCTGTCGAATGCAAACAACAGCTTTAACGGTAAAATTATTGCCAGATATACCTGTGTATCTGAATTAAAAAACGGTTTTGGAACAACCATGACAAGCATTGGCGTATTCTGTCATGAGTTTGGACATGTACTCGGACTACCCGATTATTATAACACGCTTAATGCGAACATTACTTTGGATAAATGGGACATTATGGATGCCGGATCGTACCTCAATCAGAGCTGCACACCGCCTACTTACTCGGCCTTCAATCGGTTTTACTTAGGCTATTTTACCCCGCAAGAAGTCAGTACCACATCCAACCTGACGTTACGCCCTATTTATCAAGGAAGCACAGCGCCTGCAAATACCAACAATCAGGCTTTTCTTTTCTCGGAAACAGCCCACAACCTAAGCGGGAAGAGCCCAAACCCGAAAGAATTTTTCATGGTGGAATATCGAAAAAAAATAGGTTGGGATAGCTATTTACCACAGGAAGGAATGCTTATCTGGCATATTGATTATGACCAAACCGCATGGGACACAAACATCCCTAACAATTACACAGGGACAAGCCAAACTGCTAGCAGTCATATGCGGGTTTATTTGCAGCCTCTCTCAGGTTCCATCGCTACACCAGGAACTACATTCAAATCGGGGAACTACACTCCGCTATCTTGGTCGGGGACAGATATAAACCGTGCTATTGCGGGTATAACCACAACGGTGGACAGCGTTACTTTTAAGTTTATGCCTACGCGTATTCTGCCTACGGGTAAATTTTTAAGATTTTTTACACAAGTGGGTACGCCGTCGGAATTTCAAAACATAAATCTGACAGCCTACAGCTTAACAGGAGATGTGCAAATCAGTTTAGCTAACAGCCTACACTTTGACGTGAAACTCGCTTCTGAAAACACCTGGAGCAAAAGTCTTAATCTTAGCCCTAGCAATGGATTTGTAAATGCAATTATTCAATTACGCTACAACCCCTACCTTAATGGTAACCAGTCCGACAAATTGACGATTTCGAGCGCAGGGGTGTCAAATGTAGACTTCAACATAAGTGGAATTTCTACGCTACCCGTAAATCCTCCCACAATATATATCAACAAAGTGGACAACTCGTTACGATTTGGCGAAGCGGCAATTAATACCTCAGAGACAAAAAACCTTAATATCAAAACAACTTACGTTAACAGCAATCTATCTATCACAATAACAGGAACTGATGCTGCGCTTTTCAGCACTTCAGCACAGGCCAACACTCTGGATAAAGATGTGGTAAACAGTATTGAAGGTTTTAATGTCACCGTTAATTATAAACCAACGAATCATGGACATCATACAGCCACACTCACTATATCGGGCGGCGGTTTGCCCGACAAAGTAATAACACTCAGTGGCAATGGCACAAAAAGAAGACTGCGATAAGTAAATATGTATATCGCTATAAATTACAAAAAAAGAGAAGAACATCAGTTTTTCTCTTTTTTTTAATTGTCAATAATATCAAATTCGTTAGAATATTCTGTACGCCAATGTAAAAGAAATTCCCACTAAAACATCATTCCTTTTAGAAGTGATTGGATGATACCCATCTAAATAATCGTTAGACGAATAATGAAACTCCAGCTCCGTCCCAATCGAAACCTGATCGGTCAGATAATATCTATACCCTCCACCTAAAAGTGCCACTCCGCAGGTATTGTTTGACCTACCTTGTGGTGACCCAACTGGGAATTTTGTATTGCTATTCAATACTCCGAGCCCGGCAAACCCATAAAAAGTATTTGGTGTGTTTTTATCGTACTTAAGCCCAAAATGAACGGCGTATTCACCTCTTACGGAAAATTCGAGGGTTTTGGAGTTGTAAGAATAATAGCCATCCTTATGCACATTGTGGTTTTTATCTGCACCTGAATAATCGCCATAATGCAACGTCGTTTTATAACTAAAATTAGAAGGAAACGAGTTTCTAAAGCCAAAAGTAGCACTGTAATTATGATACCCTTGAACCAGAGTCTGCCTAAACAATGAACCAGCTGCGTCGCTATAGCAGTATGCCGGACCAAAAGAAGCTGTTAATTCCCCAGAGGTTTTGTGTCGATGTTGAATTAACCCATTTCTATGAATGGCATACAATTGCTGAAACATCAGCATACACAATAATAAACAAAAAATGGCTTTTCTCATCTTACGATAAAAAAAAATGAAGTTATGGGCAGATTTGGTTTTTCAAAATATATTTATAAACAAGCAACTTAGTATCTGAAACTACTACCTCCAACAAATTCTCTTAACAACGAAGTTGGTGGAATTTCCCGATCATGAATTGCTACAAAATAATTCAGAAATTTCATCATTCGATGTGTTTCAGTATATTCATCGCAATACTTTGGCACTTCAGCCAAAATAGGTTCAGCATGTCTTTTCAACACCGCCAACTCAAATAACAAGGCCGAATTAAACATCACATCAGCATTCTCCTGATACGGAAAAATCCATTTCTCCTCACCACGGCGCACACTTGGCCAACGGGCAATGGTTTCACGTGCCGAGTAGTTTCGGAAACGGTAATCGCGGATAATTCTGCGCAACAAACGCGTATCGGCGGTTGGAATCCAGTTGTGATTATCGATAGAGATGGTTGTCAGTGCCGATACATATATTTTAAAAACCGTTTCAGATGGTATGCCGGGAATGAGTTCGGGATTAAGTGCATGAATTCCTTCCATCACCAACACGCTATCGCTGTTAAGTTTCAACATCTCGCCCTTAGCCTTGCGCCTTCCGTCTTCAAAATTAAAAGAGGGAATTTCAACCTCTTCACCATTCAACAATTGCTTCATATGCTGATTGAACAATGGTAAATCCAGAGCATGCAGATGTTCAAAATCCCATTCCCCATTTTCATCAAGTGGCGTTTCATCCCGATTCACAAAATAATTATCGAGCGACAATACTACTGGCTTCAATCCGCTCACCATCAGTTGAATGGAAAGCCGCTTGCTGAAAGTAGTTTTACCCGAAGAGGATGGCCCCGAAACAAGAACAAAGCGCACTTTATCCCCTCGATGTGAAATCATATCAGCTATGGAAGCTACTTTTTTCTCGTGCAATGCTTCCGAAACCTTTATCAGGTTAAACGACTGATTGTTACGACAAGCAATGTTGAATTCGCCTACATTATTGAGGTTCATAATCTTGTTCCAACCCAAGTATTCTTTAAAAATATCAAACATCTTTGGAGAAAAAGTCATGGGTTCCAATACAAACGGATTGTCACGATTGGGTACTTGCAACAACAAACCATCGTAGTAACTGATCAGGTCAAAAACTCCCAAATAGCTTGTAGAAGGCAGAAGTACGCCGTTATAATAGTCGATATAATCATCAATTCTAAAAAACCGGCAGTAAGGATTTCCAAGCGTTTCGAACAAAGCCAGTTTGTCCATCTGATGCGAACGATTTCCGAACATATCCTTTACTTCCGACGTTTGCTTTTCCTCGCAATAAATTCGTTTGCCCTGTTTGATAATTAACTTTACTCGCTCTTTTATTTGAGAAATAACTCCCGCAGTCAAGGGTTGGTTTAAATTATCTAATGTACAATAATAGCCTTTGGAAATAGGATGCTCGATGCGAAGAATGGCCTGCGGAAACAACTCCGAAATGGCCTTAGAAAGCACCATGCTCAAACTTCTCACATACACTCGCATGCCCGAAGGTGTGCTCAGATCAATAAAATCAATGTCCTTGGGCTTATAAACTAAAAAATTTAAATCTTCCACTTTATAGTTAACCCGAGCCGCAACCACCTGGTATTTGAGCTCAATTTTCAAATCATTGTAAATTTCTATTAATGAAGTACCTAGTGGATAGGTATGATATGATTTTGTGTTTTTACAGAATATGGTCACCAGTTTATCCATTGCAATCAACTATAAAATTATGTAAATAATAAGCGGTTGTAAAATTACATTATTTTTTTTAATTGTAATTATTTGAGCGTCTCTTAATTTTGAATTACTTTTGTAACGAATTTTCATGAAAGTAAGAACGGTTATTCCGAACGCATTTTTTTGAATATTTATCTCAAACTCAAAATAATAGACGCTATGGATTTATTTAATGTTTACCCACTTTTTGATATAGAAATTGCAAAAGGAATTGGCTGCAGAACCTACGATAATCACGGAATTGAATACCTTGATTTGTATGGTGGACATGCTGTAATATCGATTGGTCATTCGCATCCGTATTATGTTCAGAAACTAACACAGCAATTAGAAAACTTGGTTTTTTATTCCAATTCAGTTCAAAATAAGTTGCAAGTAGAACTAGCCAGTAAATTGGGGAAATTATCGGGATATGAAGATTATTCACTATTTCTTATCAATTCGGGTGCCGAAGCCAATGAAAATGCACTGAAACTGGCATCGTTTCACACCGGGAGAAAAAAAGTTATTTCGTTTCAGAAAAGCTTTCATGGTCGGACATCAGCTGCTGTCAGAGTGACCGATAATTCTAAAATAGTGGCACCAATAAACGAAGGCTTTGACGTTGATTTTTTCGCTCTAAACGACATTGATTCTGTTTGTAAATCACTGCAAAACAAAGATGTATGTGCAGTAATCATAGAAGGCATTCAAGGCATTGGAGGTATTCGTACCCCCGATGCTGACTTTCTGAAAGCCCTAAGTGAAGAATGCAAGGCAACTGGCACAATACTTATTTTAGATGAAATTCAATCGGGATACGGTCGTAGCGGTAAATTCTTTGCCCACCAACATGCCGAAATTCGTCCGGATTTAATCACCGTGGCAAAAGGGATGGGAAATGGATTCCCCATTGGCGGCGTACTTATCAGCCCCATGTTTGAGGCATCTCACGGAATACTTGGAACCACTTTTGGTGGTAGCCACTTGGCTTGTACTGCTGCAATTGCCGTACTGGATATCATGAAAGTGGAGAAATTGATGGAAAATACTGAGAAAGTGGGAAATTATTTAATCGAAGAGCTAAATAAAATTCCACAAATAAAAGAAGTAAGAGGTACAGGACTTATTATCGGCATAGAATTCGAGCAACCCGTAAAAGAGATTCGTAACAAATTGCTTTTTGACAAGAAAATATTTACAGGAGTGAGTGGTTTGAATACCATCAGATTGCTCCCACCACTCTGCTTATCGAAATCGGATGCTAAATTGTTTATCGACAGTTTATTGGAAGTTGTTCAGGCTCAATAACCCAAAGTCACAGTTTACGCCTTATAATATTGAATTATTATAGGGCGTAATTTTTTATTCACTATCAATCAATTTCTTATTCTGAAATTTGCAAATTTCTTTTATGCAATTTTCGATAGGTGCAAATTGAAACCCGATAGCTTTCTGAATTTTTCGATTTGAATAATATTCTCGGTTTGTTGCAGAACGAGCCATTCCGCGATCGAAAAGTGGGTGGAACCGGAACAATTTCCCCATCAACTCTGCAAACGCCCCAACAAGCCACAAGGTTTTTTTACCCAACCCAATAAATGGGCGACGCTTACCAAAACCATCGGCCATCCAACTCAATACCTCTCTATTGCTACAATTTTCGGCAACCAGCACAAACCGTTGAGATGAAATTTGCGACTTTGTGAGTGCAATCATTGCTTTTGCCACATCCTGCACACACACATAGCCACTGCCTCCGTTAGTATAAAACATCAGTCCCTTTCGAACCTCCGAAAAAAGTTGCGAGCTACCTGTTTCAGTCCCCGACACACCCAGAATGACACCCGGATTGATAATTACTGCATTCAAACCCTGTGCAATTCCCCTCCAGACCTCTTGCTCCGAAAGGTATTTGCTGTGCGAATAAGGCGAGCGATTTGCCACATTGACCCAACAACTGTCTTCGTTGATCATTTCGCCACACACAGCTTTTCCACACGCAGCAATGGAACTTACAAAACAGAGTTTTTCAACCGCTGAATGGAGAGCAGCATCAACAACATTTTTTGTGCCCTGAACATTGGTATCCATCATAGCAAAAGCATTATTGCCCAATGAAATAACGGCAGCGCAATGATACACCATTTTTGCATTGCTAAAAATTTCTAGTAAAGAATGTTCATTCAGTACATCGGCCACCTTCCAGTCAATGCGCGCCAGAAAAGGTTCGGGTTCGTGTGTATAAAAACTGAACATGGTGCGCAGTGGATTCAAGTCACTTTTTGTTCTTTTAATGGCAATTATCCTGTCATTTTCTTGCAGCAAATGCCAAAGCAAATTACCACCCACCAAGCCTGTACCACCCGTTACTACAATCATTTTACCCGATTTTTTTATTGAAGTTCAAAAATACGAAAAGAAAACTGTATTTTTGCAAACAACTTTCTTTATAGGCGAAACATGTCTCAAACTCAGCATAAAACCATTTGTGTATATTGTGCCTCAAGTACTCAGGTAAAACCGAGCTATTTTGATGCCACCGCCAGGCTAGCCCGACTACTAGCTATTGCAGGACATTCAATTGTGTATGGGGGCGGGGCAAAAGGACTGATGGGACAATTAGCCGATAGCACGTTGCAAGCCAAGGGTACAATAACCGGTGTCATTCCCCGTTTTATGTGTGAGGTAGAGTGGAACCACACCAAACTCACCGAACTGATTCTTGTAGAAACAATGCATGAACGGAAAGAAAAAATGGCTAAACTAGCCGATGCAGTTGTAGCTTTACCTGGCGGATGCGGCACATTAGAAGAACTACTGGAGGTAATCACATGGAAACGATTAGGCATTTTTACCAAACCTATCGTGATTGTAAACCTCGAAGGATATTTTGATGCCTTAGTTGCAATGCTTAATCGGGCGGCTGACGAGCATTTTATGCGCGAAGAACACAGGCAAATGTGGAAAGTGGTAGAAACGCCGGAAGAAGTACTTTCTGCAATACAGCAATCGGTTATCTGGGACGAAAATGCCCGCAACTTTGCAGCGCTATAATGAACCAAAAATGATACAGCAAGACAGCATACAATCTATCAGCGACACACTTAAAACATTGTCGACGAGTCTACCCGCAAAGCATCATGTGGTGCTGAATGTGGATACCACTGCTGTAGTTGATACGCTGAAAGTTGTCGTACAAAAACCGCACAATAACGGTTTTGAAATTCCATATCTTTATCTACAAAATCCGGATACATCAAGCTTTGATGTGCTACACATGTTCGAAAGCTTCAAACCCGCCCTTGCAAAATTTACATCTGGTTTCGAAGGCATTCTTCATCCCATTCTTCCTCAAAGTGTCAACTGGGTATTTTGTGCTCTGGCAGTTTTATTACTTTTGCTGATAGTTTCATTTTCAAATGCTTCTGTATTTATTGTTGAGGATATTAAATCCTATTTTCAAAGTTCAGAACGTCCAAATTTATACAGAAAAACAACATTAAACGATTTTCGGGCTCAATTTTTGCTGATTATTTTCGCAATTGGCGTGATGAGTCTATTTGCGCAACTACATGTTTACGAGACTTCTACCGATTTTGAATTGACTGATTATTCCTACCTGCTTGGCATCACTGTCTTGTTCTTCTGCGCTAAATACATCATTATGCAACTGATTGGGTATGTGTTTCTGGATGCGAAAGTATTATTATTAGCCAAATTTAGCTATTTCAACATTATTTCACTCTTAGGCATTTTTCTCTTTCCCTTACTGATATTCCGCATATATGCACCAGTAAACCTACATTATTGGATTGATATAATGACTCTAATAGTTTGCGTTATTGCTTACATTCTGATAACTATTAAATTATTTCAACTGTTTTTACATAAAATAGTAGCATCTTTTTATATATTGTTGTATCTTTGCACCCTCGAATTTTTACCCTTATTCATATTGCTTAGGCGTATCAATTGATAGTATAACATTTTTCTTATTTAAATTTCGCAGCTTTGAAAATCAAGAAGATACTCGTTTCGCAGCCAAAACCAGCCACTGAGAAGTCGCCCTATTTTGACATTAGTGAAAAATATAATGTAAAGATCGATTTTAGACCTTTCATAAAAGTTGAACCGATTTTAGCTAAAGAGTTTAGAGCTCAGCGTGTTTCAATTTTAGACCATACTGCCATTATCTTTAATGCGCGCCATGGCATTGACCATTTTTTCAGACTTTGTGAAGAATTACGCATTACCATTCCCGAAACGATGAAGTATTTCTGTATTTCGGAAACAGTGGCCGTTTATTTACAACGTTACATTCACTACCGCAAGCGCAAAGTTTTTTATGGTGCTACCGGAAAACTGGCCGAATTGGTAGTTATTATGAACAAGCATTTGGATGAAAAATACTTGTTTATAACTTCGGATGTGCAAAACGAGGATACATTGTCAGCACTCGAAAAATCAAGAATTACGTTGAATAAAGCCGTAATGTACAAAACAGTAAGCAACGATTTTGGACCCGACGAAGAATTCAATTATGATATGCTGATTTTTTTCAGCCCGATAGGTATTGCGTCATTACTGAAAAATTTTCCCGACTTTGTTCAAGGAGAAATTCAGATTGGCTGCTTTGGTGCCACTACCGCTCAGGCTGTGCGTGATGCAAATTTTAGAATCGACATTGAAGCGCCACTACCAGGTGTAACGTCGATGACAATGGCTATCGACAACTTCTTGAAAGAAAATTTAAAAAAGACAAAGAAATAGTTTGTCTTTATATAGTTTTATGCTATCCTAAAAGTATCGAAGATTTTCAGTACTTTTGGGATAGTTTATTTTTTACCCATGAACAAACCGAATTCATTTCCGAAAGCCGAACATCTGTGTGGCGAAAAACGTATCGCTCGACTCTATACACAAGGCGAAGCGTTTATGACCTACCCGTTTAGAGTGGTGTTTAGGATAGAGTCAAAAAGGGATGATGTTCCGGCAAGCGTTATGGTGAGCGTACCCAAAAAACGATTTAAACGAGCCGTGAAACGCAATCGATTAAAACGGCTTTTGCGCGAAGCGTATCGGCTTAATAAACATGCTTTGATTGATCTTTTGGAAGAAAAACAACTACATATTCACGTAGCGTTCAATTATGTTTCGGACGAGGAGCTTGACTTTATAACTGTAGAGAAGAAAATGAAAATAGCATTGCAAAAGTTGATGCATAAGCTAAAAGCCGCCAATCCGATTGTGATTGATTCGATAACTACTGCCAAAGAGGAAAGTAGTTTGTAAACAATTATATCATGAAAAAGATACTTGAGTTTATCGTCTTGTTGCCAGTTTATTTTTATCGGTACAGCATATCCCCGCTACTACCTGCACGCTGTCGTTATACTCCTACCTGCTCGCAGTACACCATCGAAGCAGTAAAAAAACATGGCATTATAAAAGGTGGATTATTATCGATAAAACGCATCGCTTCTTGCCATCCATGGGGTGGAAAAGGCTATGATCCTATACCCTAATATTTTTTTATATGTTGGAATAATTAAGAAAAAATGTATCTTTGCTAATCATTTTCCTGCTCTAAAATTTATCCACATTGAAACTGCACAAAAAACATATTATTCTATATCCATTGTCACTCATTTACGGTTTGATAGCGGCTTTTCGCAATTGGTTATTCGATCAGGAGCTACTGTCATCCACCGAATTTAAACTCCCGATTATCTCTGTTGGAAATTTAGCAGTAGGGGGCACAGGGAAAACGCCTCATGCCGAGTTTATTTTACGCACATTGCAAGACGAATGGAAAGCTGCAGTGCTAAGTCGCGGCTACAAACGCAAAACGAAAGGATTTTACCTTGCCGATGAGAATTCCGACAGCAAAACGCTGGGTGATGAGCCGTTTCAAATTCATCGGAAGTTTCCGAAGGTGAGTGTTGCGGTTGACGAAAAGCGGGTGCATGGGGTGCAAATGCTGCAAGAACTCGTTCCAGACATACAGGTTATTATTCTTGACGATGCCTTTCAACACAGGTATATCCAACCCGGGCTATCCATTTTGCTTACAGATTATTCCAATTTATATAGTACTGATTTTGTACTACCGGCAGGAGAACTAAGGGAGTGGAAAAGCGGAAGTACGCGTGCAAACATCGTTGTGGTAACCAAATGTCCGGCTAACATTAACCCCATGCAAATGAGGATTATCGAACTGGAACTTAATATAGAAACCAATCAGCATATTTATTTTTCATGCTTTGAGTATCACGAGATGGTGCCGGTCTTTCCGGAATTTGTATCAAAAAAATGGACTTTGTCTGAACTAAAAGAAGCCGAAGGAGCTATATTGCTGACAGCAGGAATCGTTTCGCCGGAACCAATTGTAGAATATCTTACAAATTATACCCACGAGTTAAAGTCAGTACTCTTCGACGATCATCATGACTTTAATCAAAAAGACTTCAATGCTATTATCAAAAAGTATGAAGCCATAGAGAATACAGAAAAAATAATAGTGGTGACCGAGAAAGATGCAGCTCGGTTGGTTTCAAATCCACTATTCCCCGAATCATTAAAAACAAGGACATTTGCCGTGCCTATCCGGGTCTCCATTTTACACGATCAAGAAACATTATTCATACAAAAAATTAAAGACTATGTTGCAAAAAATTCAAGAAACCACTGATTTCCTGCGAACTAAAATGCAATCGAGCCCACTATTCGGGATTATTCTGGGCACCGGATTAGGGAATCTGGTAACCCAAATTACAGATGAAATTGAAATTCCTTACGAAACAATTCCCAATTTCCCCGTTTCGACCGTAGAAGGTCATAGTGGAAAATTGATTTTCGGCAAATTAGGCAGTGTGGATGTGCTGGCCATGCAAGGTCGATTTCATTATTACGAAGGTTACGATATGAAAGCCGTAACGTTTCCTGTGCGCGTGATGAAAGCACTTGGAATTGAGACTCTGCTGGTTTCGAATGCTTCGGGCGGCATGAACCCCGATTTTGAAATTGGTGATTTGATGATTATTACCGATCATATCAACCTTTTCCCTGAGCATCCGTTGCGTGGAAAAAATCTGCCTGAGCTAGGCACTCGTTTCCCCGATATGAGCGAAGCCTATTCGAAAGAATTGATTGCAAAAGCAAAAAGCATAGCTGCCAAAAACAATATAAAAGTAGTAGAGGGTGTGTATGTTGGCACTACTGGCCCAACCTTCGAAACTCCTGCCGAATATCGTTACTTCCGTGCTATTGGTGGTGATGCAGTGGGTATGAGTACCGTCCCTGAGGTGATTGTGGCGAATCATGCCGGCATGCGTTGTTTTGGTATTTCTATTATAACCGATTTAGGCGTGCCCGGTAAAATTGTAGAAGTGAGTCATGAAGAAGTGCAGGAAATTGGAAATTCGGTGCAACCACTCATGACACTGATTATGAAAGAACTGATAAACTATTAAAAATAGTTACGAGTTACAAGTTACGAGCACGATTTAATCTAACAAAGTGTCTTGTAACAATGGTCGTTTAGTTAGCGCACGGAATAAACGGAGTGTACGTATAATCACTGTGTAATGATTATAAGATTTCATTCACACAGTTGTTTACGAATATTGATATTCTATTTTTCTATGTGCTCTGTGTGCTAATTCCTTATCTAAAGGGTATTGTAACTTGTAACTAAATACCCGTAACTGCTTAGATATACTTCGCCACCATATACACCGCCACTCCGAGTAGAAAAACAGCATATACTTTTTTAAAAATAGCGGATGATAAGTTGAGAGCCAGTTTTGAGCCAAAATAAACACCCAGCAGAATGCCGAAAGCCATCAATCCGGCATAGAGCAAATTAAAATGCCCATCCTCGGCATAAACAATGACGCTGGGAAGTCCTACCGGCAATTGTAGCGCTGCAAGCGAAGTGGCAGAAGCAGCCTTAGGATCATAGTCGAAAAACTTGATCAGAATGGGCACAATTACCAAACCGCCCCCTTTGCCAAACATCCCTGCTATAACTCCGGCAAGTACACCTACCAGAATAAATTGCCAAACTGCATGCTGAACCTTGGCATGACTATCGACGGCTGATATTGCATCTTTATTCTTTTTCTTCGAAAAATAAGCCGGTATATTCAGGTATCCCACAGCAATATAAAGCAAATAAGCAGCATAGAGTTTTGCCAACAGATTTACATCAATGGAAAGTGCCAACTCAGCACCAAAAAAAGATCCTCCCAGAAGCCCTAGTGCAATCCAAAGTGAATCTTTAATATTGATATACCCCGCTTTGTAATAATTGATAACCCCAAACACACCTACAGGCAATAGCATGGCTGCCAACGAGGTGGCATTGGCATCGAGCATATTCATCCCGAAGATGGCGATAAGTGTGGGTACCATAACGATACCCCCGCCAATACCAAACAACCCCGACATAACGCCGGCCAAAATACCTACAATAAAAACACCGATTTCCATACTTCCCTTTTCAATTGAAGCACAAAAGTACTTATTTCTGAGCAATGTTTAAGAACATTATCCCAACAAAAAAAGGAAAGTATGCACTTTCCTTTTTCATTTAACCGACACATGGTAACCACGTTGATTATTTTTTAATTCTGTGCCAATTCAGTATATTCTGCGTTCAAATTCTCGTTCAAATGATTTGTACTACTTCGTACCCAATGGCATCCACAGCATTTTCGAGAGTCTCATTGCTTACATCGGTGGTCAACTTTATCACCGCAGAGTTAGTTTCCAAATCGACAGTTGATTCTACGCCGTCAATGGCATTCAACACTTTTTCTACTCGAGCTGAACAATGTCCGCAGCTCATTCCTTTTATCACCATGGTTTTTTCTAACATAATTTCTGTTCGTTGATTGGTTATTGAATTTATTTTTGAGCTTGGAGTTTTCAACTCCGATTATTTTCTGTTTTTAAGTTTGCAAACATCACACTTTTCTGTCAACATTCATATCCAAAACCATTCTGGTAATGTTTTAGTTCAATATGTATACCTCTGCAACGACAAAATTAGCATAAAGTAACCGTTTTTTGCTTATCTTTAAATTCACTCACCCATAAGTCGCTCATAAAAAACCTCCAGTTAGAAACATCATCCTCTTCGCAAAAAAAATTATTGCAGATTGAACAGGCTCATTTTGGTTTTTAATTACGACACAACAAATCACAATATTTTTTACTTAAATTTAATATTGTATTTTCGTAACGCATTCAGCCAATCATATGATTAATTCATTTCGAATGTCGCTTCTGTTTAGTCTCTGTATCCTTATATACAGCTGCTCAATGATGCCCGATGAACTAAAAACAGCCGAGCAACTGGTGGAGATTGCACCCGACTCAGCCTTGCATATTCTCCATAAAATGCCAGCACAAAAAACAAATCGGACAAAAACCGGGCATTGTATGGGTTACTGATGATGCAGGCACTCAACTCCAAATTTCTGCCCATAAAACCCGATTCCTTGTTAGATTTCTCTATTGCTTATTATCAGGAGCATCCGCAGAAGGATTATTTAGCCACAAGTTATTTGTACAAAGGGCGCATGTATAAGGACGATTTTTTTGTATGAACGAGCTATTGATTTTTACATGAAAGCGCTGGATGAAGCAAAATCATCGAAAGATAATAAGCTGTTGGGAAAACTCAATTATGATTTAGAGGAGATTTATCAAGTGCAAAGAGATTTCACGTTAGCACGTCAAAAATTCGCAACTGCATACTCGACCCCTCTCTTAGCACTGCAAAGACGAGGCCACCGATATGGAAGTGATAGACAATGCCCTACTTTTCCACCTCATCTGCATCCATCTACCATTCGACCAACTAATATGGGAAGCCGGCAACAACTATCAACCCGCCTGGATCCACGGAACTATAGCACCAAAAGAAACCGAAAACAAGTGCTGAGAATGAAAGTGGTGGAGGGAAATAAGAGGTATGAGGTAATGTAAGATACAGTAATTTGCAAAAATGCAACTCTATGACCAATCAAACTTCCATGATTGTCAAGCACCAAATTTGCTAATTAGTGGGCTAATGGACAAAAATGATGCTCAAAGTTGCTGAAATGCCTTTCTATATTACCTTTGAAGTATTTCAAAGCCTATGAACAAAAAATTTGCTTTTTCTGTGGTTCAAAAATCACAAAAAAGAACGGACATGTAAAAGGTGTTCAACGATATAAATGTTTCGTTTGTAAGCGAACATTTATAGGTGGTATTAGACTGTCTTG
>JBBSDM010000032.1:0-38987 GCA_038249445.1 Bacteroidales bacterium | reverse complement strand
CTTTTCAAGCAATTGAGAAATGGTATGAGTTGAGTCCTGAAATTTTTACAATAACACCAACAGAATTTAAAAATAAAATATTAAATTTGAACCAAAATACAATCAACTTACATCAACAACCTTGTGAAACTTGACAGCTACAAACTTATTAATACATTCGTTATTTATACATCAAAATGATTGGTTTATTAGATTGCAATAATTTCTATGCTTCGTGCGAGCGAGTTTTTAATCCGTCGCTCAATGGACGACCTATCGTGGTACTTTCCAATAACGACGGTTGCGTTATCGCACGGTCAGCTGAGGCAAAGTTACTAGGCATTCCAATGGGTGAACCAGCGTACAAACTGAAAGCATTGATTGAAACCAATCAGGTAGTTGTGTTTTCATCCAACTATGTATTGTATGGCGATATGTCACATCGGGTCATGACCACCTTAGCTCAATTTATCCCCGACATGGAGATCTATTCCATCGATGAAGCCTTTCTGATGTTTGATGGTTTTGAAAATATCAACCTCAAAGATTATGGCGAAAATATAGTGCGCACAACTGTTAGAAATACAGGTATTCCTGTCAGTCTGGGCATTGCGCCTACAAAAACCCTAGCCAAACTGGCGAACAAATTTGCTAAGAAATATATCGATTACAAGGGCGTTTGTATTATTGATACCGACGAAAAGCGCGAAAAGGCTCTCAAACTCACAAAAATAGGCGATGTTTGGGGAGTTGGACGTCAATATGCTAAGAAGTTAGAATACTATAGCGTCAATACTGCGTGGGATTTTACACAGCGAAGTAAAAGCTGGGTGCGCCACACCTTGGGTGTAGTGGGCGAACGTACTTGGCTGGAACTGAGAGCTACACCTTGCATTGAGTTGGATAAATCTACCGCTAAAAAATCTATTTGCACTTCGCGCAGCTTTGGTGAACGGCTGACGGAACTTGCTCCCATTTCGGAAGCTGTATCGAATTTTGCAGCGAGTTGTGCCGAGAAACTGCGAAAGCAACATTCACTGGCCTCGGTCATTATGGTTTTTATCCAAACCAATCCCAATGCTACGAATTTACCACAACACTTTAAGCAAGTGGTGCTACAACTACCTGTCGCAACCAACGACACTTCCGAACTCATTAATTTTGCTCTTCGTGGATTAAAAAGCATTTTTGCCGAAGGCTATCAGTTTAAAAAAGCAGGAGTTATAGTCAGCGAAATTACACCGGAACGACCACTACAAGGCAATTTGTTTGACACACGAAATCGGGCTAAATTTAATCGGATTATGACTGTGATGGATAACTTAAATGCTTCGTACGGAAAACAAAAAGTAAAGATAGCGGCTCAGGGTTTTGACCGAAAATGGAAACTAAAAAATGAAAAACTCTCACCCTGTTACACTACCAAACTGGATGATATATTAAAGATAAAGGCAGAATGACATTTCGAATTTTATGAACAAAAGATTTAGTACATGACAAAAAAATGGAAAGCAAAACTTGTCCGTCAACTGACGGAATACGCAAATAAACGCAACTTGAAGATTGTCCCCTTGCGACATAAATAAAAACCTCATTTTAGAGCCTGTTATTCAACTATACACGCCGAAAGTCGGCGCATAAGCAGGATTTCTATTAACAAAGTTATAGTAATCTTATATTCAAAATAGTAATCTCTGATTTGCAATTATTTGCGTAATTAGCGTTCAAGATCTTAATTTTAATTGCATTCTGTGTTTTTGTCATGCACTTAGACAAAAAGATTAAACTTTCTCCACTTTTTTCAAACTCACATAGCACACATAACCGCTGGTAGCGTAACCCATTTGGGTAATCAGGTTCATGTATTGTTTTACTTGTTGGAGGTAGGTTTCACTTTCCTTATCGCCAAATTTATAATCAATAATAATTGCATCGTTGCCTCGAATCACTACCCGGTCGGGGCGATATTGTTCACCGGTTGGAATTAAAATAGTGGTTTCGTTCAGCACCTGCGCATCAGCGGTAAACCAACTTTCGGTTTCGGGCATGTTCCAGAAATGCTGCAACTCCTCTGCTACCATTTTACTCTCCTCTTCGCTGATACGACCACTACGCACTAAATCGGCAATGGCTTTCTGTTGATCGGACTTGTGGGTGATTTGTTTCAAAATATCGTGCATAATAAGCCCATAGTTCAACCGGCTGTCGGTTAGTTGTTGGTTTTCCAACAAGTAATCCAGGCTTTGATGGCGAATGCGCAAGCGGTCTGCACTGCTCACCGACGGATAATTGATTACCTTTTCATTGATGTCGGTACTTGGCTTGTCGTGATAAACGGCCTTCGTGGGTTCACCCAATTCGAACATCTTTTTGGACTCGTGAAATGACGTGGTCAATGGAATGACCTGAGCATCCAGACTGGGGGTGCTTACCTGAAAACAGGTGGTGAGCAAAGTCGACAATGAGTTTATTTTATCCAAACCTTCTACTTCCTTTTTCGGAGCTGGCGACAAGCAAATTAATTCGTTTTTGGCACGGGTAAAAGCAACATAAGCCACATTCAAACTATCGATATATTGGTGCATTTGTTCATCAAAATAACTCTCGGCAAAAATAGAGTTGCCGAGTTTCGAACCATACTCAATGGGTAGCAATGGCAATTCGTTAAATGGCGCCACGGTTGGCTCGCACCAAAGGATATTGCGCATCCGGCTATCAATATCCCAATCGCAAAACGGCATAACCACCACTCTAAAATCTAAGCCCTTGGATTTATGAACCGTCATGATTCGCATAGCATTTTGATTGTCGGGCGTAGAAATACATTGCTTCTCGCCGTGCTTTTTCCACCAGTTTAGGAAACTATTCAAATCTGCCGTTTTATTATTCGAAAAACGAAAAACTAAATCCTGAAATGCCTGAACAAAAACGGCTTCGTTGTGCCACGCTCCCACCCCGAAAAGCGCTATCATCTGCTCCACCATATCGTAGAGCGAACTGTGTTGCAAGGATGAAAGTTGATCATTTTCAGCTTTAGAAAACAGAGGTGAAAAAGAGTTCTCTTTTTGTTCTTCTACAGAAAAGCAAGCATTCAACGCTTCGTTTTCCGACTTGTTTTGTCTGCCGCGAGCGTATTCGTAGTTCACAATGGTCTTTTGAATGCTATCGTTTGGATTGACAAATAATTGCAATACACCCAATACAAAACGCACAGAAGCCGCAGCATTAATGAGCAATCCTTCATTGCCCATTATGTCGTAACAACATTCTGGCTTGGCATCGGCAGTAGTTTTGTAGTTCAGTAATTTATGAATAACTTGTTGCTCTTCGTCATTTTTACGCACCAAAATGCAAATATCGGCGGCGCGATAGCCTTGTGCTTGCAGTTTTTCTAGAATAGCAGGTAACCGTTCCAGACTCTCAGCCTTCCAACCCTCTTCGTTTTCGTCGCGCGGAATAAAACTTACCTGCACACGACCAACAGCTGCTTTGGGTGAAATTTGCTGCTGAATATTGGCATAAGCATGTTCTATTTTATGCGTCAAAGCCTCCAGTTGCGGATAAACGGGCAGCACGGCTTGTAAGTTTTCATTGAGCTTGCTTTGCAAAATTTGCGCAGCACGATAGAAAAAAGAATTATTGAAATCTATAATGTTCCGATCGCTTCGCCAGTTTGTTTCGAGATTTTCCTGGTGAATTTGTTCGGGACGAAAATCGGTTAGAATTTTTTCGTCGAGCAATTTCCAGTCGGAGTTTCGCCAACGGTAAATACTTTGTTTCACGTCGCCCACCACCAGATTAAACTTGCCTGCCGACAAGCTATTATCCAACAGTGGTTGAAAATTTTTCCATTGCAAAGTGGACGTGTCCTGAAACTCATCAATCATGTAGTGATCCACTTGAATGCCCGTCTTTTCGTACACAAATGGCGCATCGCTGTTGTCGATAATTTTGTTCAGTAACAAGTTGGTGTCCGAAATAAGCATGGTGTTTTGCTCATCGGTTAGTTTTTTTATTTGCACCGCCAAATCGGACAAGATACCCAAGGTATTAATGTGTCTCAGCACCAAAGTGGCCGAGTTGTAGGTGATGACATCTATTTGCAGCAGCTCTACAATATCCGCAAAACATTTCTGCAAGCCGTTTTGATACGCCGCTTCTATGGCCGCCTTGATATCTTGTGGCTTCGATTTGGTGTAACAATTGCTTACATCGTTGGCAAAACCAATGAATCGATTGCTGATTTCAAATTTGCCATTGACCAATTTTTCTAAAGTATTGGTCGTTTTGTAAGCAAAATCTTCGTGCATCAAGCCATTGCGAGCCATGATTCTCATCCCTTCCGAAGCCGCCAGTTTTACCTTTGTCTCAAAATCGGTCTTGATTTTTCGCAAATTCTTTCGATAATTGGCCAAGAACTCCCGCTCGTGCAGTTTCTTATTCGTATCTTCGGCTTTGTGTTGATAACTTTCTTTAAAAACTTCTCTTCCCAGCTCCATAATATTGCCACGCATGTTCCAGTTCTCCGACTGTTCGATGCGCTCTTCGGCAAACTCGGTAAGCCAATTCAACAACTGTCTGTTCTCGGTTTTGGACAAATCTAGGAACATATTATCTACTGACTGCTCGAGGGTAGAGCTACTATCCAACTCCAAATTGTAACCACCGTGCACACCAATATCGCGGGCAAAAGAACGAATAATCTGCTGAAAAAAACGGTCGATGGTGCTAATGGAAAACGAAGAATAATCGTGTAGAATGGTGGTAAGTATATGCTTTGCCCTAACATTAACGCCCTCTTCCGTCATGATAAAGTTTGCCATTAGTCCGGCGCGATAATCCGATTTTGCTCCTTGCGCCAATGCGTGCAACTCCTTGAGGATGCGCGATTTCATTTCGTCGGTAGCTTTATTGGTAAACGTTACCGCCAGGATACGACGATGCGCCCGCTCCCTGTTGGGTTCGAAAAGCAAGTGGATATAATCTTGCGTCAGGCGGTAAGTTTTGCCAGATCCGGCGGAGGCACGATAAATGTTGAGCATGGGAATTAATTCAGAATGTATAATGAAAACAGTAGGTCGTTTTAAAAAAAATAGCCGATACTATTTCGGTTCGGCTATTGAGGTATGATTGGATAAAATCCGTTGAATGTATACATTGCTGTGCTATTCAAGATTATAAATTATATACCACACCGTTTGTTTATTGCGCTTGTAAGTGTGCACTTTTTCTCCATATCGCTTATGAGTATTGTACCGCGCATTGAAATGAATGGCTTTTTTATCTAAGTATCGCAAACACATCGCATGTCGGACACATATTTATTGGCGTGTTCAACTGCGTTATGATGTTTTTTCCACGCAATCAGGCCAATCAAAATATCTGATAAATTGGTTATTGCAACCTTACTATAGAATACCATTCTTTTTGCACTAAGAGTTGACATTCTCTTTCACTTGCGCTTCAAATTCATCTCTGGTTACATCTTCGGGCACAATTCCTGTCACAGCAGGGTTTTCGAACTTCACACCTGAACGATAATGACGTAATTTATTTAGATTTTTTTTTGCCATTCCGTGTCTTGTCGTCTATTTTTACCGTATGTATCATATTTCTATATCAACTTATCTGTTCATTTTTTCTGATGCAAATATACATATATCGTTTTGAATTAGTACAAATCTCCTTTAAATTTACCCAACAGTTGTTTTCAACATTCTACAACCTGTAGATGCTCCGCTAAAGTTATTTTCATGCTAATACAACTTAATAGACAGAAAAAAACAGTTCAGCAGACTATTTAAAATTAATCTTCTTCACCTTAAAGCCCATCTCCAGCAATATTTCAGCAATTTTCACCCTAAAATCGCCCTGCACCAATATCTCTCCGTCGCGCGACGAACCACCTGCACCACATTTTACCTTCAGCAGTTTGGCAAGGTCTTTCAACTCGTCATCTTTACCTTTAAAATCGGTAACCAGCGTGGCCGGCTTGCCATTTCGTTTATCTAACTCCACACGCAAAGGCTCCACCTGACGCTTTTTGGCCAGTTTAGCAGCGGGGATCACTTTTGGGGTTTCCTCCACTTGCGGTAAGTCTGTTTTTATATTATTTAGCTTGTCTCTCCAATCCATAATCTAATTCATAATGCACAATTCATAATTAAGATCATTTGAAATACTTATTTTTTATCCAAATTATTATCAGATGTTTTTAGAATTGCAGTTACTATTTTAATTAATTCTACACAGTCATCATTCATACTTTCAAATTGTTTTTGGTCAATATAATCTGTTTCAACCAACAATTCCAACCAATACTCACTTTCGCTAACTTCTTTTAGCGCAATACCCATTTTTAATCTAAAATCTTTTGTGCCTTGTCCTCTAATACCTTCTTTTACATTAGCTCCAATACTCGTTCCACTCCTAAGTAATTGCTAAGAGATGATATACTCTTTCTCCTTTTGCAAGTATTAACACAATCGGATAACCCTAACTGCAAACAATTTACTTTTATCTAGCACAATATTTCCTGTTTCTTTCATAAACAGTTGGGGTATTTTAATTCTGAATTGTGAATTGTGAATTATGAATTGCCTTTTGAAATTCCCAAAGAATAATTCCTCCGGTTACACTCACATTGAGCGAATGCTTGGTACCAAACTGGGGGATTTCAATGCAGCCGTCGCAAGCATCTACCACCGTTTGCTGTACGCCTTTCACTTCGTTTCCTAGGATAACGGCATATTTTTTCGATTTATCCAATTGCAAATCGGGCAACAACGTGCTTCCCGCCGCCTGTTCGATGGCAAAAACCGTGTAGCCCTTCGTTTTTAAGTCATCAATAGCTTCATGCGTATCTTGGTAATATTTCCAATCAACGGTATTCTCAGCGCCCAGCGCTGTTTTGTGCATTTCGGCATGCGGCGGTGTGCTGGTAATACCACACAAGTAAACCGCTTCCACCAAAAACGCATCGGCAGTGCGAAACACCGAACCAACGTTATGCAAACTCCGCACATTATCCAATACCACAATGAGTGCTGTTTTCTTTTCATCTTTGAACTCCTCAACAGTGAGTCGATTCATTTCCGTTATTTTTAATTTCTTCATTTATATTCAGCGGTAAGCAGTAAGCGGTAAGCAGCTCTTACTACTATTTTATGAGCGTTATTGCCTTTTCAATTATTGTATCAATATCATTTAGTTGGTCGTACGATTTCAAACTTTCACGAACATCGGGTTCAATGCCCCATTCAATATTCTGCATATCAGAATCGAACATGGGTGAAGACGAAAAACGTACTAACCAACCGTTAGGTAGTTCGCTCGAAAGAGGTAACCCCCCACCGCCACCGGTTTTATCACCCACCACAAGCACATTGGGAGCTTGTTTCATTCGGTTTACAAAATCGTTAGTGGCACTAAATGACATCCGGTTAGTAAGCACCACCACCTGCCGTAGATATTGAATATATTTATGTGCAGGTGTTTTTACCTCTAGTGCCTTGGAAAAATCGGTATGCCCATTGCCAATTTTATGTTTTATGTAACCGGTTACCTTCTCCTCTTTAAAAAAACAAGAAGTTAATTGTCTAGAATAATCCAATGAGCCACCACTATTGTCGCGCACATCTATAATTAAACCCTTACAATCTTTAAAGTAATTCAATGCAGATACAATATTGGCATCATTGAATCCGTATGAAAAACTACCCAGATAAATGTACCCAACCCGACCGTTTGCTATTTTCTGATAGCTCAGTCCGTTTGCTATTTTATAATTATTGCCCAGGTATCTGGCAGAATGAATCAGATTGACATTAAAATTAGCAGGATAGTCAGTGTACCATTTCCAGTAGCGACTTCGATCGAAATTGGAATATAGATTTACATGCCCATCTTTCAATTCGTTTAACATCATGACCATCAAATCAAAAAAAACAAAAGCATCGGCCTTTTCTGTTATTTTGGCTTTATAAGCAGTATAGATAGAGTCCCAATTGATTTGTTTATAGTCGAGATAGCAGTATTTTGTGTCAATAATTCGCCACAATGATTCGAAGTTGCCCATATTGGTATTAGGCTCCACAATTGGTTCTTCCATACACGACGCAAACAAAGCAACCACAAGCAATAGGATCAGATTATATTTTTTCATCAAACAAAATCTTTAATTATAAATTGGCATTTGTCACTCGTTGGGGCTAATGAAATTACTCGGCGCCCGTTTTTTATGTCCGGCAAAAGTAGCAAAATCAAAAACGGAAGCTATTTTAAGGCTCAAATTATTTCGTTTAAATATTAAATCATTGGCCTCCCATTTCATCGATTCGTAACCAAGTCCAACCCGCCACACCGTACTGCGCAATTGAATTTCAAGCATTAGGTTGGCATCCACGCCGCGTTTATTGTGCAAGGAGCTGAAATGGAGAATATTATCCAGATTCCCTAAACCAAACATTTCGTAATAAGAGGCACCACTGTATGGCACAAACATGCAGCCAAGAACAGGACTTTTTACATCCAGTTTCAGCTTCATATTTTTGCGAAATAACGAAATATCGTACGTCGCCGAACCGGATACGTTTAGGTTGGTTCCCAAATCTACATTTACCGGATTATTTACATTGCGGGCAAGGTATTTAAACATAAAATCAAGATCCCACAATCCACCCAACTGCACCCGAAATCTGTTTATCGGTTGTAAATGACAGCGCATTCCCCAGCCATAATTCACCCCAAAATATGACATAGAAGCAGTATGAGGAGGATTATAAGCTTTGCCCGCAAGTAGGCTTAACTTCTGAAACTTTGAAATTCGGGTATTTTCGATGGATAAAAATCGTTGACTCTGAAAATTATATCCGATACCACTACCGCTGTAAGTTAGTGGCGAGAGATAGGGATCTATGAAATCTGTTACCGAATATCCAAGCGTATTACTGGCACTGGTCAACAAATACTTTTGCTCATTTGTAGTCTGAGCAGTGGCAAAACAACTCAACATGCTAAGTATGTAAATAAGGCACTTCTTCATCCGTTCATTTGTTTATGAGTATTATTTGCAAAAATAAAGAAAATGTTTCGTTATTGAATCAGAAATATTTACACTTTATTCTGTCTACGGGAATAAATTAAAAATAAACGCTTACTATTTAGTTAATCAAAAAAAATCATTATCTTTGTAGCATTAATTACTACGGTATTCCTAATTTCGTAATTCTTATTGCCACATATAGTTAAAACAAATATGAAAAAGAAAACTTTACTCCAGCTCTACAAGGTATTAACCTTGTTTTTTATTTCGAGTATTTTTATCAGTTGTAACACCAACAACGAAATTGGCATCGCCACTACAATGTTTATTATCAGTGGAACAATCACCGATAGTATAAGTTCTCATCCCATAAACAACGTCAAACTTGTGCTTACAAAATCTACTCCTATCACCGTGGGTGGAATTAATTCTATTAAAACCGATACAGTATTCGATGGCTTTTCAGACGCATCGGGAGCTTATAAATTTCAGTTTTACGCATTACCACCCAACGACATGACTTTTAAATTGAAAGCATCGGACGTTGACGGAAGTAGCAATGGCACATTTCACGACAAAGATGTTACTGTACTTATTGAGGCTATAAACTGGGATAGAAAAACCTCAGATGTGACTGGAGGAAGAGTTACTAAAAAACAAGATGTTAAACTCCTGCCAAAATAAACATTGAATTTTACTAACAGAAAAGAAAGCTCATCAACACATTTGTCGATAAGCTTTTTTTATTTCTTTTTAATTGACTGATTCGAGTTGACACTATCGATGAATCCAAGAAGCAATATTCAGCACTTTTAGTTCGACAAATTAGCCTGTTTTTATACCGAAAATACACAAATGCAATCTCAGTTTTATATTTAAAAAATCATTATCTTTGCGGTCAGCACCATAACTAAATAATGAGAAATATGAGAAAGCTAGTTTTTGCCACAAACAATGCCCACAAATTGAAAGAGGTCAAAGCCATACTTGAGCCGACATTTACCATCGTTAGTTTATCCGACCTTAATTGTTATGATGACATCCCCGAAATAGCCGACACACTCGAAGGCAATGCATTATTAAAAGCGCAATATGTTTACAATAAATTTGGATTTGACTGTTTTGCCGATGATACCGGACTCGAAATTGATGCATTAGGCGGAGAGCCAGGAGTTTATTCGGCTCGATATGCCGGCGAAGAAAACTGTGCTACCCAAAACATGTGCAAAGTACTGCGTTTATTGGGCGATAATAAAAACCGTAAAGCTTGCTTCCGCACCGTAATTGCACTTATTCAAAAGGGTGAAATGCGCTATTTCGAAGGCAGGATAGATGGCGATATTGCAACGCAACCACGCGGCGAAAGTGGCTTTGGTTATGATCCGATATTTGTACCCAAAGGATATTTAGTTAGTTTTGCCCAATTAAGTGCAGACGAAAAAAATACAATCAGCCACAGAGCACTTGCCGTAGAAAAACTGACTGATTACCTGCAAAAAAAGAAACTGTAACCGTTTAAAACACACTTCACTTACCACATCTTGCAATTTTATTGATTTGCAACTTAGTACAATCAAAAAATCCTATGCCCAAAAGAGTAATTACACTAGGAGTTCTTCTTTCCATTTTTGCTTGCACGGTAATTGGGCAAGTGGCAATGGGCAAATGGCGTACGCATTTTGCATACAATAGAGCCAATCAGATTGCACTATCAGACAACAAAATTTTCGCAGTAAGTGATGGTGCACTTTTTTCGGTGGATAAGCAAGATGGTGGACTTGAATTTTACAGTAAAACAACCGGACTGAATGGAACAAATATCACGAAAATTGGGTTTGGCAAGACAAACAAACAACTGTTTATATTTTACGCCAATGGCAATATTGATGTTTTAGCAACAAGTGGCGTTACCAATATCCCCGATCTTTACAATAAGCAAATGGCCTCAAGCAAGGGGGTAAATGACATTCAGTTTTATCACGACAAGATTTATTTATCGTGCAACTTTGGTATAGTAGTTTTACATGTCACAAAGAAAGAAGTTGCCGACACGTATTACATTGGTCCAAATTCATCGGAAGTAGAAGTATTGAACACCACCGTTCATAACGGAGTCATCTATGCACTAACCTCAAACTCCATTTTTAAAGCCGACATCAATCAACCAAACCTGGTGAATTATGAATACTGGACAACGCTGAATGCCCTTCCTGGAACCGGTAACTTTCAATCCATTAGCTCTTTTACAGGTAATTTATTCTTATTGCGTGGAGAAAAACTCTACAAGCAGGAAAGCGATAATAGCTGGACTGCTTATCACAACGAACTTTCTGTTACCAACCTGAGTGTCTCTAATGACAAAATGTTCCTTTACACAAGTGCAGGCGTTTATATTATTGATGCTCAATTAAATTCTACTCTGGTAAATTACAATGGAACACTAAACGCTGGTGGATTCGACAATACCGATAACATATTCTGGTTTGCGGCTACCCAAGATGGAGTTATTTCATATAAAACAAGCAATTCTGAAGTCCAGAAATTTAAACCTCATGGCCCTGCTGTAAATACACCCTGGGAAATGGCTTTCTCAAAAAAGAAATTGTTCGTCGTTCCCGGCGGTCGTTGGAGTGAAGCCTATGGCAGACAGGGCGACGTAATGATATACGAAGACGGAAACTGGACAAATATTTATTCGTCCAACATTCAGAATCTCACAAAAAGTCCAGTGTCCGACTTTATGAATATTGCCGTTGACCCTGCGGATGATAAACATTTTTTTGCCACATCCTACGGAACCGGGCTGTACGAATTCAGAAACAATCTTTTCTATAAATGGTACAACCACACAAACAGCACGTTGGAAGGGCATCCTTCCGTTCCTAAAAATCCGTGGCAATTCACCCGAATAGATGGGGCAGTATTTGATCAAAATAGCAATCTTTTCCTCACCAATTCTGCCGTAGCTGCCAGCATAAAAGTGCTGCTTGCTAGTGGTGTATGGACGCAGCTGACATATCCAAACGCACTTAAAGAAACCTACGGAAAGTTACTTATCAACAATCAGAAAACAACTCAAAAATGGGTCATCTCTGTTCGTGGAGGCGAGATATTGGTTTTTGATGACAACAGCACTATTCAGGATCAAAATGACGACAAATCAGTAATTTACACAAGTTTTCCAGATCCGGATACTGATGGCGCACTTATTTCGCACACCACAAATTATACGATTGCTCAGGATAAAAACGGAGTTATCTGGCTTGGTACGGAAGCCGGGCCTTTGCTTTTTCAAAACACAACAAGGCTTTTCGATGGAGGTTTAAGTTGCTCACGCGTAAAAATACCCCGCAACGATGGCACTAACAATGCTGATTATCTACTTGCTAATGAAAAAATAAAGGCAATAGCAATAGATGGTGCTAACCGAAAATGGCTGGGAACAGAAACTTCCGGCGTGTATCTTATGTCGGAAAACGGACAAGAAACCATACAACATTTTACGACAGCTAACAGTCCTTTGTTATCAAACGATATACTTTCCATAGCTATTAATCAGGTATCAGGTGAGGTTTTTTTTGGTACAGGACAAGGACTTGTGTCGTACCAAAGCGATGCAGCCGAGGCTGGAAGCATTTTTGAAGATGTATATGCCTATCCAAATCCGGTTCGAGAGGATTACAAAGGACTTATTACAATTACTGGTCTGGTGGATAACACACAAGTAAAAATTACTGATATTAATGGCAACCTGGTATGTCAAACTGTGTCGAACGGGAGTTTGGCGACTTGGAACGGGAAAGATGCGCGCGGACGAAAAGTGAGTACCGGTATTTATTTTGCCATCTGTGTAAATGCCGATGGAACAAAGAGCACCATTACTAAAATAATGGTGATAAATTGAAAATAGTTACTTGCTACGAGTTACAAGGCTAATTATATGAGTATAGCTTTCAATAAATATTCATATAAACCGCTAACTTGAAGTAAAGCTTTAAATATTGTTTCAATAAATGCAAAACCCGGAAAGGGTTTAATTTGAATAACCGTGGGGTGAAGCCCACGGATAAAAACAACCTACAATACCAGCCCCGAAGGTGGCTGAACATAGGAACGTGTTGTTAAACTATTAATTTGCACTACAAACAAATGAATAAAAAAAAAGACAGAACCAGCTCCGAAAATTATTTTCACGCATTACCACAAAACCTAAATTGTGCTCAAGCAATTTTAAAAGGATTTCAAAACGAACTTCAAATTAGCGAAGATGAAATTGAGGAATATCGTTCGTGGGGCGGTGGACGCGTGGAGGGTGGCGTTTGTGGCGCATTATTCGCTGCTGAACGCTTGCTTCGCCTAGCAAATAAACCTAGCATTCATGACGAATTCTTAGCCGAAACAAAAGACGTTCGATGTTTGGAAATAAAAAAAGGCAAGTTGCCCTGCCTTGATTGTGTTCGGTTAGCCGACGAATTAGTCGAAATGAGATTGAAGTAGTTTTTTTTACTTTCTGTTAATCAAATTCAAAAATTCTTCGCGGGTTTTTGCTTGTTCGAAAACACCTGTGAAATCTGAAGTGGTGGTGATAGAATGTTGTTTTTGTACACCGCGCATTTGCATACAAAGGTGCTGAGCTTCGATAACTACAATCACTCCCATTGGGTTCAGGGTTTTCTGAATACACTCTTTTATCTGAGTCGTCATACGTTCCTGCACCTGCATACGGCGAGCGTAAACTTCCACAATTCGCGCTATCTTGCTCAATCCAGTTATTTTTTTATTGGGAATATAAGCAATGTGTGCCTTGCCAAAAAACGGAAGCATATGGTGCTCGCACATCGAATAAAAATCGATATCTTTTACAATAACCATTTGTCGGTAATCTTCAGTAAACATAGCCGACCGAATAATATCTTCGGGATTTTGGTCGTAACCCTGCATCAAAAACTGCATTGCTTTAGAGACCCGTTCGGGCGTTTTCACCAGCCCTTCACGGTCTGCATCCTCACCCAAGAGTTGTATAATTTGCTGGTAATGCTCTGCTATTTTTGCCGTTTTTTCCGAATCAAAAGGAACAGGTTGGTTGCTATTAAAATCCATAAGTATTTATTTTGATACGGAGATATTTACTTGTTCCTTTACAATGTAGGTTTCACTTCTAATGCCGGGAAAAGCCGTAATCAGCTCTGCTCTACATGCCTGTGCTTGCGCCTGAGTGCGAAAGTCACCCACCCTCACTTTCCAAAAAGGCGATGAGTAATTTACATAAACCGCCAAATCTGGAAACTCTTCTTTTATCTGACTTTCTTTTTTAAACGCTTCGTTTTTTGCAGTGCGTTGGGTATTGCTCGAAAACACCTGAACGCGGAAACCACTTACGGCTTTTGTTTCGTGCGATACTGATACTGACCCCGATCCATTTCCGGTTGCGGTCATTATTTTTCTTCCAAGCACGAGATTTTCTATCCGTTTATCCTGATGCAACTTTACAGTTGCTTTCGACGAAGAATCGGGCGTAGCAAGCGATTCAAATATTGTTTGTTGTTTCGAATCTGTATTTTGTTGAGCCGATAAAATGCCAACAAAAAGTAAAAAGGTGATAATTAAAGACAAAGCAGTTTTTTTCATTATTTTTTTCAACTTAATTCGGGTGCAAAGTTATAAAAATGTTGCGGGTATTCTGACAAATACTTCTAAATAGTTCTAATTTGATATTGTTTTGTGGTTTATAGTTATCACTACTGAAGATTTAATGTTTATCTTTGTTCTAGTTTTAAATTAAAAGCAAAGTATAAATCACAACATTGAATATATAAATAGTCAACTCATTTAAACGGGTTTATAACTCTATTTATGTTCTAAAACCTGTCAAAAAAATCGTATCTCAATGAATAAAATAGTACTAATTGTAGCTGGTGGAAAAGGCGAACGTATGCAAGCCAATATT
The DNA here is from genome assembly GCA_038249445.1 of Bacteroidales bacterium. Classification (GTDB taxonomy): domain Bacteria; phylum Bacteroidota; class Bacteroidia; order Bacteroidales; family Paludibacteraceae; genus Paludibacter. Next base: position 24,018 of record JBBSDM010000032.1, on the reverse strand, counting down.
CCAAAGCAATTTATAGAAATCAATGGAAAGCCCATTTTAATGCACACACTTGAGGCATTTGCGGGTTTCGATGTTTCGTTTCAGCTGGTACTTATTCTGCCTGTTGCGCAGATCGACTTCTGGGAAAAGCTTTGCAAAAAACAAGCCTTCGATATTCCTCACCAAATAGTGACCGGTGGACAAACCCGTTTTCACTCGGTAAAGAATGGATTGGCTGCGATAGAAACCCCAGCGTTAGTGGCTATTCACGACGGTGTGCGCCCCTTGGTCAGCAAGCAAACTATTGCCCGGTGCTTTGATGCAGCGGCTCAATTCGGAGCAGCCATTCCAACCATGGTTTCGGTAGAAAGCATTCGTTTTGTGGATGCTAATGGCAGCAAGTCGGTGGATAGGAATGCTTACAAATTGGTACAAACGCCTCAGGTTTTTGATGCTGATTTGCTCAAAAAAGCGTATGAACAAGATTTCTCGCCCCTTTTTACAGACGATGCCTCGGTAGTAGAAGCCATGGGAGCTACTGTGCGTTTGGTGGAAGGAAACAGAGAGAACATAAAAATCACAACTGAATTTGATTTGATAGTTGCTGAACGACTGTTGGACGAAACACGATAAGTATTGGAAAAAAAGTTCATAAATATTGAATGGCTGGACACTCTGAAAGCTTTAGCTACTTTGGGAGTCATTATTATTCACAATTCAACTCCGGTGGTAAACATGGCTTACGGTTGGAATATGGATTTTTGGTGGATAGGTAACATTGTTGATAGTGCAGTGCGGTTTGCAGTTCCACTATTTTTGATGTTAAGCGGTGCAACGCTGTTGAGCAAGGACTATCAGCTGGGCGAGTTTTATAAAAAAAGATTCATGCGCGTGCTTGTTCCATTGCTTTTTTGGATGTTGTGTTATTGGATTTTTCGTTGGGCAATGCTCAAACCCTGGCAACGACCAGTCGAGCTTTCAACGGTGTTACCTTGGGCGCGCGATTTGTTTCTGAGCGAAGGCATTTCGAAGCATTTTTGGTATGTTTACATGATTTTATTCATCTACCTGTTTGTACCTTTTCTGGGAAGAGCCGTCCGAAAATTGAGTAATTCGTGGCTCGTAGTTCTACTTTTGGCGTGGGTGGTGCTGTTCATTGCTCTTCGCCCCATTCCGATCAATTTTTATCGTTGGTCGGATGGTTTTGAGTATAAAATGTTGGGCTATTTTCTGTACACAGGCTATCTGGTGCTGGGGTGTTTTTTGTATCAAATTCGCATACCGTGGAATAACGCGCGAAAACTTGCGGTTGCAATTTTTATATTGAGCATTGCAAGTTCGGCCATTTACACTTATTTAGCCAGTAAAAATGCACACCGACTCGATTTGAGCATCTACAGTTACCTTACATTAAACACTGTTATTCAGTCGATAGCCGTCTTTGTGTGGGCAAAGGATTTTCATGTTGAGAACAAGATTATTTCGTGGCTCCAACAGACCATTAGTAACTACAGCTATGGCATCTATCTGGTTCACATTATTGTAATTGGTATTTTCTTTCGCAGTAATATTTTTTGGACAATGGCGCATCCGCTCATATCGCTGCCAGTCATCGTGTTGGCAACACTAATTTGCTCGTTTACTATTATTTTTGTGCTGCGAAAGATTCCAGGCGGAAGATATGTGGCAGGATAAGTTCATTGAAACTGTAGATTAGCGAGTTCAGGAAGACTGAAAACATTGTCAGAATATTAGCGCTGTTAATTCGATTATATGTGTCGAACTTTCGGGAGTAGATGTAACTGTCTGGATTGGCAGTAAAGTTAATACGACATTACATGTTGAGCTTTCGGGAGCATGTTTCGAGCTTTAGGGAATACGTGCTGTAAATTAGATTGTCGATATTGAGCTTTGGATAGTATGTGTTAAGAGTTAGATAGAGTGTGTCAGACTTTCGATAGAGAATCATGAACATTAGCATGGAATATATTTTCTTACAGAACAATAAATATGCAGCACAAAATAACCTGTTTTAGAAATTATAAATAAAAGATAATAAGTAATTGGAAATTATTATTGAGAGGTTATTTTGAAATAACTTTCAGATATTAAAACTTGCAACTCGTAATTATATACTTGTAACTACTTAACAGCCTTTTTATTATGGATTTATCGTATGAAGACATAAAATTTCTGCCGGGCGTTGGTCCTAAAAAAGCGGAACTGTTCATCAAAGAACTCGGCATACATAGCGTCGAAGATTTGTTGCGGTACTACCCATACAAATATGTAGACAGAAGCAGGTTCTATTATTTGCACGAAATAAATGAAGAAATGCCTTTTATTCAGGTAAAAGGTCAGATTATCCGTTTCGAAAATGTAGGCGAAGGTCATAATCAACGTTTGACTGCGGTATTTTCGGATGGAAAAAACAACATCGAACTAGTGTGGTTCAAAGGTGTAAAGTATGCCATGGAGAAATACCACACCAAGGTTGACTATGTGATTTTTGGAAAACCTTCACAGTTCAATGGGCGATTCAATATCGTGCATCCAGAAATTGAATTAGCATCCAAAATGCCTCCACCCGAGCAAATGGGCTTGGTGCCTTTCTACAATACGTCAGAAAAAATGAAAAGCAGTTTTTTGAATTCAAAAACCATTCAGAAAATTATTTTTCCACTCATACAAGGCATTAAAAGTGGAATCCCCGAAGTTCTACCAGCTTTTATTCTACATAAATTTGCGTTGATGAACCTTACAGAATCACTTATCAATGTTCATTTTCCAAAGAATGCCGATGCGCTCAACAAAGCCCGTCAACGCTTAAAGTTCGAGGAGCTGTTTTACATTCAACTGAGCATCCTTCGGCTAAAAAACTGGCGGGACTTACAGTCTAAAGGCTTTATATTTAGCACCATTGGATATTATTTCAATACCTTCTTCAATCAATATCTACCCTTCGAACTTACCGGAGCACAAAAGCGGGTGTTGCGCGAAATTCGCATCGACGTGGCTTCGGGCAGACAAATGAACCGACTGCTACAAGGCGACGTGGGCAGTGGAAAAACACTTGTAGCCATAATGGTAATGCTTATGGCTGTAGACAATGGTTTTCAGGCTTGCATCATGGCACCAACCGAAATTTTGGCTACGCAACACTTTGCCAGCTTAACCGAATTTTTGGGCGATATTGGCGTGAATGTGGCCTTGCTCACCGGTTCTACTCGCCCAAAAAATCGTGTTATTTTGCACGAGAAATTGCGTAGCGGCGAATTACACATTCTCATTGGAACCCATGCATTAATAGAAGATGTAGTGCAATTCAAAAACCTAGGATTAGTGGTTATCGACGAGCAGCATCGATTTGGTGTGGAACAACGTTCAAAACTCTGGAAAAAAAATCTGCAACCTCCGCATATTCTGGTCATGACGGCTACACCTATTCCACGCACCCTGGCCATGACGTTGTACGGCGACCTAAGTGTATCGGTTATCGACGAGCTTCCTCCCGGTCGTAAACCTATTCAAACCTATCATTATTACGATAACAAGCGACCAGCAATTAATGGATTTATTGCTAAGCAGATAGAAGCCGGGCGACAAGTTTACATAGTGTATCCGCTCATTCAGGAATCGGAAAAAATTGACCTACGAAACCTAGAGGAAGGTTATGATTATATGCGCGAAGTGTTTCCGAATTACAGCATCAGCATGGTACACGGCAAGCTCAAACCAAAGGAGAAAAATCACCAAATGCAAAAGTTTGTGAAGGGCGAAACACAAATAATGGTAGCCACTACCGTAATTGAAGTGGGTGTAAACGTACCAAACGCTTCGGTAATGGTGATTGAAAGTGCACAGCGTTTTGGATTGTCGCAGTTGCATCAGTTACGCGGACGGGTTGGGCGTGGTGCCGAACAGTCGTTTTGTATTTTACTTACCGGTTACAAACTGGCAACCGACACCCGAAAAAGAATGGAAATTATGGTGCGCACTAACGATGGTTTTGAAATTTCGGAAGCCGATTTGCAAATTCGCGGCCCCGGTGATTTAGAAGGTACGCAACAAAGCGGTTTGCCTTTCGAATTAAAAATTGCTAACTTGGCTCAAGACGGTAAAATGTTGGAAATTGCTCGGAATGCTGCCATCGAAATTCTGGAGATTGACTCTCAACTAGAGAAACCTGAAAATCGAATATTGGCAAAACAATTAAGCAAATTGAAGACAAATACATTAAATTGGGGCGCTATAAGTTAATAAAATTGAATTTCTTTTGATTTAAGCTTTCAATTCCCTATTTTTGGGGAAGAAAATCTAATCACACTATTAATTAACCACAATTTAAAATGGAAAGAACACTCGTAATTATCAAACCCTGTGCAATTCGTAGAGGGTTAATTGGTGAAGTTATTCAACGTTTCGAACGTAGAGGCTTACAACTTAGCGGTATGAAAATGGTTCAATTAAACGAAGAAGTTTTAATGGATCACTATACACATTTAGTCAGAAAACCGTATTATCAACGTATTGTTGAGTCGATGATGATGACTCCGGTAATTGTTTGCTGTTGGACTGGTGTTGACGCCGTCCACATTGCACACGTCATGGCTGGCTCAACCAATGGTCGCGAAGCTGCTCCCGGAACAATTCGTGGTGATTATAGTGTTAGTGTTCAGGAAAATATACTTCATACATCGGATACGGTAGAAAATGGGAAAGTAGAAATTGCTCGTTTTTTCAGTGCTGTTGAGGTTTTTGAATTCGAAAAACTAAATAAAAATGTTTTCTATGCAAATGATGAGTTCTAAATATTAAACTCATTATTAGAACATTCTCTCTTTATTTTACAATTTACAAGTAAACGATTGATTTACATACAATTCATTGTGCCCCGGTAGCTATCGGGGCACAATTATGCTTTAATTAAAACAAAATATGCCTATTTCTCTAAAAAAATATCTTCCAATAATATTCTTTTTTCTCACAACATTTGCGGCACATTCGCAAAAATCGATGTTCTCGCTCATTACGAAAAAAGACACCGTAAATATTTATCAGGAAATGCTGAATGACCATTCGGATGACTTGATGGAGAACCATCCGGCAGAAGATATTTATAATAATATTTGGACAAGAGAAAAGCTGAATCCATACAAAATCCCCGTCGATAGTTTACCAGATTCTGTTCGCATCGATTGCTCTCACTTTGTAGTCCCGGTTTCTGGCATGGTAACATCCTCTTTCGGACCACGTCGCTATCGCTTCCATTATGGAATTGACTTGCGCCTCGATGTTGGCGACAGTGTTCGTGCTGCATTTCCGGGCAAAATCCGAATCATCGATTACGAAGCACATGGTTATGGCAATTACATTGTGATACGACACGACAATGGCCTGGAAACAGTATACGGTCACTTATCGGTGGTTTTGGTGGCACATAATCAGCGGGTAAAAGCCGGCGAATTAATTGCTTTGGGTGGCAATACAGGGCATTCAACAGGGCCTCATCTCCATTTCGAAACACGTTATATTGGCAATGCCATTAATCCTGCCAATATTATTGATTTTAATAATGGGCGTGTCAATTCAACCTCCTATCTGCTTACCAAAAAGCAATCATTCTATTATCAACGGGAGTTTAAACAAGTTCAAATTCTCAGGTACTACACGGTTCGCAAAGGCGACAATCTGGGACAAATTGCGGCACGCAATGGTACCAGTACAAAAGCACTTTGCAGGATGAACGGGATTAAACAAAAAACCAAGCTTAAACCAGGACAAAGGTTGAGAGTTCGGTAGACTCTTCGATAAGATATTTTTAGGCAACGCTAACTAATGTTTATTTTTTATGGTTTCAATAATTGCGGCTATTTATAACCAGTTGGATATGAATCGGCTATTCTGGGATTACCTGAAGAAATATACCGATAACGTTTTTGAATTGATAATAGTCGATAACTGTTCAACAGATGGTAGCCGTGAGTTTTTCGAATCGCTAGATGACGAAAATGTAACCCTAATAAAAAATACCGAAAATTATTCGTATCCACATTGCCAGAATCAGGGAATTAAGGCCGCCAAATATGATTGCTTGGTTTTCATGAACAATGATTCGTTGGTTTCACCTCATTGGGACAGTCGAATGTTGCAGATTTTGGGTAAGGATGGACGCGATGTTGTTAGCTTTGGAACCAATGATCGGCTGGTAAACAAGCAAGTATCAACTAAAATTCAGAGGCGTTGGAAGTACGTTAAGTATCCAATAATCGCGCTGTTTGGTCAACAGACATTTGGCTTAAAATTGATGGCTTATCTTTGTTATGGAAAGTGGGAAAAATACACTGAAAAAATGTTTTCGTTATATGGATTATCCTTAACCGAAGGGTTCTCAGGATCGGCCATAGCGATGAATCGATCGGGCATCACAAAAATTGGGGAATGGGATTTGACTCAACAAGCTGCCGATTTTGACATCTTCTTCAGAACATGCCAGCGAAGTGAACTGGTAGGCGACATAAAGCCTATTGTAGTAATAAACGGAGTGTTTATGCATCATTACAGAAGGCTCACTCTTTACAATAAATATCCTCCTTTTGCTGATGCTGCTAACCTTATCACTATCGAAGAAAAATGGGATGCAGCGGATTTGAAACGTTGGTTGAAGATTATAAGTTTCAACTAGTATTTAACAAGCTACATTTGAAATATTTTATAAAATCAAAGCCGCATTCATCGATTTTGAATGCGGCTCTATTAGTTAAAATAAACTGAAATCCGCAATATTTTAATTACTATTTAATGAATATGAATCAAATAATTTTTACTCAACCAAATAATAATAAAATTAATTCATTAATTTTATTGAAGATCTTTCGACTATTTTGACAGGTATAGACTGCGAATTAAACTCAAAATCAGGGTTGTCAATCTTTTTGAACAAATAATCAATAGCTAATTCGCCAATCAATTGAGAATCCTGCTGAATGGCAGTTACAGGCGTTTTCAGATAAGCGAAATAGGGTTGCTCATCAAAAAATATCAACGAAATATCAGTCGGTACAGACAATCCTTTTTCATTAATTGCTTTTAATACTCCTAATCCAATCTGATTATTCATAGCAAGTATGGCAGTTGGCGGCTTGATCACGTTCTTTAAAAGTTCCATTGTAGAGTCGTACCCATTTTCTTGTGAAAATTCATTTCCGACGATTAATTGATTATCCACTTCAAATCCGGCCTCATGCATTGCCTGTAGAAACCCTCTCTTGCGCTCTTTCCCAGTTTCGATAAATTCACTCCCTTTAATTATTGCAATTTGTTTATGACCATGAGCTATTAAAAGTTTAGTAGCGTTATAAGCCCCTTGAAAGTTGTCAGAAGTTATATAAGGGATATTGCTTGTTTTGCTGTAACGGTCTACAAAAATCAACGGAATATTTTCCTTAAAAGCTTCTGCAAAATGTTCGAATGAAGTACCTACTGGTGCCACTATCAAACCATCTACTTTGCGGCCCAACATGTTTCGTAGTTGTCGTATTTCCATTTCAATAGATTCTTGTGCATCAACTAGTAAGATGGAGTAATTTGCATGCGATGCTGCTCTCTCTATTTGCCTTGCCATATTGGCAAAGAATGGGTTCGCAATGTCTGGAAGCATTAACCCAATAGTAAAGGTTTTAGACGCTTGAAGTCCTTTTGCAATTAAGTTGGGAGTATAGCCATACTTGTTTGCATGAATTGTTACCAGTTCTACAGTTGCTTTACTGATTCTGAATTGCTCCGCCTTCCCGTTCAAAATTCGGGAGACTGTACTAACAGACAAATCAAAATGATTAGCGATTGATTTTAATGTAACTCTATTCTTCATTTAATCAGCAAATGTAAAATATATAAATATTGAACGACAAAGGTAATACTTTCCTGAGAATTCATTTAAAAAAGAACCTTCACATTCAAGTCCGTCAAGTAGAACAGACAAACCATCAATTACTATTGCTTGCCAAACAGCAGCCGAGGCTTTTATTTTTGTAGAATTTTTGTAATTGTCTTATAATTAGTATGCTTGCCTACACCGCCTTAGCGTCCTAAATTGAAAAAATTATCATTTACAGAAGTTACTTCGTAAGTTCTGTAAATGATAAAAACGGTATCGCCCTAGTTTATTAAGTCCGCAGCCGTTTGAATGGTTTCTCTTGTCACGGTTGAAGATAAACCTGTGTTTAAGTTGTGCCATTTACGGCATCGACATAACAGTTGGTAGTAAACGTTTAAACAACTGAAATGACAGTTAAGAGTAACACCAGACAAGCTATTTGGCTAATTTTCAACGGAATTGTTTTAAACAAAACTTTATTTCAATTCAACAGAAGCATTTAGGCGAATATCGGCAGATGATGCACCTACCATGATCGTGAATTTTCCAGGCTCAGCAACCCATTTCATATCTTGATTATAAAAAGACAAATCGTCTTTCTTGACAATGAAACTTACCACCTTTTTTTCAGTTGGATTCAGGCTGAGTTTTTTAAATCCTTTTAATTCCTTTAGCGGTCTGGAAACGGAAGATACAACATCACCAATATATAGTTGAACAACTTCTTCTCCAAAAACAGTTCCTGTATTAGTTATATCAACATCTATGACAAGTTCATCTTTTGCAGTTATAATTTGCTTTGATAATCTTAAATTTGAATAGGCAAAAGTGGTATAACTCAATCCATAACCAAATGGAAACAAAGGCGTAGTGGGAATGTCCAGGTATTTATTTACCCATCTATTTTTTAGCTCTTCGCCTGTTGCATCGTGAGAGGTTCTTTTATAATTGTAATAAATTGGTATTTGACCCGTATTGATAGGAAATGTAACTGTAAGTTTTCCTGAAGGATTATATTTGCCAAATAATATATCTGCAACCGCTAAACCTCCCATAGTACCCGGAAACCAGGCTTCTAAAACTGCATTTGAATTTTTCGTCAGCAGTTGAATATCATAAGGTCTTCCGTTAAATAATACTGAAACTATTGGTTTTCCAGTTTTTGAGAGTGCATTTATTAAATCTGTTTGAGCACCAGGTAAATCAATGTTTGAAATGCTTCCAGCCTCGCCACTCATCCAATACTCTTCGCCTACTGCTAAAATAACAAGGTCAGCTTCTGATGCCATTTTTACAGCTTCTGGAATAAGTTCTAAACCTTTTGGTTCAAATCCATCTAATTTTATGCCCTCAGCATAGGTTATAGTTACCGATGCGTCAACACTCTGTTTAATGCCTTCCAATAAAGTAGTAACATCTTCATCTTTTGCCTGCGAATACTTTCCACCCCACCACGAAAACATGTCTCTTTTGCGTGTTGCAAGTGGCCCAATAACAGCAATCCTTTTGATGTTTTTTTGTATGGGTAAAATAGAATTTTCGTTTTTCAGTAACACCATACATTCCCGAGCTGATTTACGGGCGAATTCAAGATGTGCAGGATTTAAAAGCGTTTCCTTTTCTCTCAGTTCGTTAAAAAATTTATAGGGATTATTAAATAAACCCAATTTAAATTTGGCAATAAGAACACGTTCTACAGCTTTATCGATACTGTTAATGTTTACTTTACCTTCAGTTATAAGTGCCTCCAAATGCTTAAGATATAAACCACTAGTCATATCCACATCAATACCTGAATTTACAGCCATCAAAACGGCCTCTTTTTCATCCGAAGCAATACCAATTTTTACAAGATTATTTATGGTTTGCCAATCTGTAATAAGCATCTTATCAAAACCCAACTCATCTCTTAAAATTCCTTTCAATAATTTTTGATTAGCAGTTGCTGGAATACCATCGTAAGCAGAATACGCAGACATCACACTACCGACCCCTGCATTTATTGCTGCTTTGAATGGTGGAAGATAAATTTCTCTTAAAGTACGTTCCGAAAAATCTGCAATATTATAATCTCTACCTGCCAGTGCAGCACCATAACCTGCAAAGTGTTTTACACAAGCCATTACATTTTGTCCACTTGCTAGGTCATTCCCTTGAAAACCCTTAACTCTTGCTGCTGCAACAAAACTCGCATAATAAGGATCTTCGCCGGCACTCTCTAATATTCTACCCCAGCGAGGATCGTACGATATATCAACCATTGGTGCATAGGTCAAATGAATGCCACTAGCTGATGCTTCTTTTGCTGCAATACTTGCCGATTTTTCAATATTATCTAAATTCCAGCCTGCCGACTCGCCAAGTGGTGTGGGGAAAATGGTTCTGTAACCATGAATTACATCTTCTTCGAAAATAATTGGAATGCCAAGACGTGTTTGTTCAACAGCTATTTTTTGAAGTCGAAGATTATTTTTAGCTCCATTACTTTTCAATATGCTTCCAACATCCCCTCTTTTGATTTTGTCAGTCAAATCATTCTTTGAGTCATTTTCATTTACAAAGGTCTCTAAATTGAGTTGACCTACTTTTTCTTTTAAAGTCATTTTCTTAATAAGTAAATCAACTTTACCTTTAATCTCAGTAGGTGTCTGGGAAATAATTAGTTGATTATTAGAAAATAAAATGACGAAAATAAATATCAATAATTCGATATTCAAAAATTGTTTTTTCATAAAGCTAGTTTTTAAAATTATTTAATTTAATATTATAAGTTTTAATTATTAATGATTTAGTAGTTTGTATTAGCATTTTTCATCATAAACACCCACGCAAACAAGCAAGAATTATAATCAGGTGTAACCATAGGTGGATAAATAGTGAGTTTATTATCCGAAACAGAATATTTCTATTTGCATGAAAATCCTTAGATAATTACATTTTTCGTTTCCCCAAGTATTTCAATCATATCATTTAGCATAAAAGTAGGTATTTTATTTCCCCCAGTAAGTAGTTACTTCACTCAGTTCCATTTCAATGGTTGCAACATTAGCAATATCGCTGTTGTGGAAAATGGAATTGTTCCATTCTTTACTATTGATTTTGCAGGATTTAATATAAATATTCTTCTCCGAAGCTTTGTCCGAAATGATTGTTACTATTTTGCCATTATTTTTTTTCAGTTTTAAATTGAAACATAGTTCACATTTTTGAAACTTAAATCCTTCTTAGGTCGACCGTTTTTGTTTGTTTCGAGGATAGAAGCTTGGTCATATTTCCAGCCGCTGTATCGCTCTGCCGATTTTTTCAACCAGGTATCTGGTCCAATTATTTTTAGGTCTTTACGAATTTTTTCTGGATCACATGCTTCGTGTTCGTTCTTAATAAAACCGTAAAGAACCGTATCGTGATAAAACGGACTACGAGATACAATCAGACTGGCAGGTTTTCCGTCTGGAAAAAATGCCTCATTAGTAAATTTATCAATCGAATCGGGTGTATGTCCGCCAAAGATAAATTCAGCAATGTTAAGTCTTGCCCGTTTTTTTATCTCTTCGTTTAGCGAAATATCCGGTAAGTGATAGGTTTCTTTAAAGCTTTTAGGTATCCAGTGCATGTAGTGAGCAACATTTTTTGAAATACCAAATAGGTTTTTCATGGAGCCTGTCACACCTGTTTCATGCATTTTCACTAAGTGAAGATTTACCATATAATCGGCATCAATCAAACATTGTGGAATTGGATAGTTTTCTCTTTGTTTACCATCTCTTAGTAATCCTTTATTGTCCGAAAGAAAAATAGTTTTATCACTTTCTGGCAAGTCATCTGTTTTACCTTTCATTCCAACTTTACTCAGGCCAAGAGAACGTACCTCTGTCTTAAATTCATCAGGGAACGGACGTGAACAGTCGAAAAATAATATATTCTCTTCTTTCAAACCGCTTGTGAGCATGCTTTGTGCGAGCACAGCCATCATAGCTGGACTGTTATTTAGGGTTGTGTGAATATCACGCCCAGTGTTGTTGAAGTTTACTTTCACAACCACTTTTTTAGCAGATAAGTCAGCCATTTTATTTACTGCAAAAATCATTTTCCAAGCTTTTACTTCTGAAGTTTCGCCAGAAATTTCGGCTATCGACTTTCCTAACATCTTTCTCAGCACTTTTGGATCGATGGTTTTCCAGAAAACTAAATTTTCGGAATAATCATAATTTGTAACCATTGGTTCATACACCCTTACAACTTTATTATCATCGTAAGGATTAAAAACAAAGGTTCTATCTTTCAGTTTATTCTTTGTTGATGTAGCACTGTTGTTCGCAAATATTGATTTCGGAATTAGAGTCAATAAGCCAAAACCAGCTAATGTAGTTAAAAATTCGCGTCTTTTCATAATATTTTTAATTTATTGATTAGTAAAAATCATATTTGTTTCTTCATGTCGGATGCTGAAGGCGGAAAAATAGTTGTTCCCCAAGACGATGCTTTATCTCCCATTTCCAGTACCATTTCTGCTCCATTAATGATGTCTTTGTGTTGAAACCAAGCTTTTTTCCAAGGTTTTCCATTCAATGTTGCTTTTTGAATGTATTTATTTTCTGTACTCCAATTTTTAGATTTGATAACAAATTTCTTTCCGTCGGCCAACTGCATTGTGATTTCTGAAAACAGTGGACTGGCCAATAAATAGACATCTTGACCGGCAACCGGCATAAATCCCATAGCACTAAATACGTACAAACTCGACATAGCACCTCCATCATCGTTCCCAGGTAATCCATTACGGGAAACTTTATAATCTTTGTTAAGTTGATATTGTACACGATCAACGTTTTTATCGGGTCTTCCGGCATAAGTATGTAACCAGGGCGTAAGAAAAGACGGTTCGTTGTCAGATTCGTGGTGGTTTACATGGGTACCGTCGGGCATAGTTTCATCAAAATATCGGTCAAGAAAAGCAAGAAACACTTCGTTGACACCATGCCTTTGAATTAATCCTTTCACATCATGCTGCATACTGAAAGCATACGCCCAGGGACTGCCTTCGTAAAATGGTGGAGTCCAAGTTCGAGGTTGGTGTTCAGGGGCAAACCCATATATCCATTTATTTCCATTTTTATGTGAAAAATATCCGTTCACAAATTTCCCTGCTTCATCCTTGCCCCAAAAGAATTTGGTTTCGGGATTCCATATTTTCCAACCATTCATAGATTGATTTTTAAACTTTTCGAAATCTTCATTTTTACCTAAAGCCTTGGCTGCAATAGCCACTGCGTAGTCATCACGAGAATATTCAAGTGTGCGAGAAGAAGGATTAGTCGATGTTTTAGCGTGCTTACCCCCATCAAACAAACCATTGGTCATGTATTTTTCGGGTTGAAAATACGGTAAATAACCTAAAGTAAAATATTCAGGGTAACGCCCTTTATAGCGCCCATCAGGTCCAGGTTCTGTGGCGTTTTTGCGAATAGCAGTATAAGCTGCTTCACGGTCAAAGCCTTTCAAATCTTTGGCAAAAGCATCACCAATAACTACATCAGCATGTGTACCGCCTTGAATATGTGTATAATCATTAGCATACCATGAATCGGGTAACCAACCATGCTTTTGCTGAATAGAAACAAGACACTGTATAAGTTCCGCTTCTTTTTCAGGAATGATTAACGTGTATAATGGATTGGCAGTTTGGTAAGTATCCCAAATACAGTAAATGTGCCAAAAATGAGGCACTTTAGGATCCCAACCCTGAACTTCGCCTGTTACATCACTAGGTACAACTACCGAACGATACATACCTGTATAAAACAATTTGCGTTGCTCTTCGGTTCCACCGTCTATTTTTATCTTATTCAAATAATTACGCCAAATGGTTTCTGCCATTGATTTGTTTGCTTCAAAACTTTTTCCTTGTGTAACTGCTAAATTTTTTCTTGCATTTTCGAGGCTCATATATGAAATACCTATTTGCAACCCCACGGTACCTCCGTTTGGAAAATTAAATTCAGCAAACAGTCCAGTTTTTGTTCCGCTTACATTTTTTACGTTTTTAAGAACTTCGGTTCCTTGCCACCCACCCGTAATAGCAATCGATTTATCAAATTCTGCTACAAAGAAAATGGTGTATTTACTTGAGCTACCAGCCGATTCAAACGAAGCTTGGCCTTCGGCTACTTTATCCGAAATAAATTTGGCTTCAGAAGCTACGCATTTACTCGAACTACCAATAGTAGTTGATGAAACACTAATTAAAATTCGGGATGTTTTTCCTTTCGGGAAAGTATATTGGTGTACACCACTTTTTGCTGACAAAGTAAGCTCTGCTTTAATGCCCGATTCAACCAAGGTAGCAGCGTAATAACCCGCACTTGCTACTTCGTCTTTAATCGAGGCGCTATCGTTCAAAACAACTTCACTTGTTTGAGGTAAAACCAACAAATTGCCAAAACCACGCTTCATGCCCATGCCACTCATGTGGTTGTGGCTGAAACCTACAATTGGCACATTAGACGAATATCCGGCAGGTGAACTTGTACGTATTACATCGGGACTCAGATTTACCAAGCTAAAAGGCAAAGCTGCACCCGGGAAAACATTACCATTACCATCAACACCTATGAACGGGTCGACGTATTTGAGTGGGTCAATTTTAGCACTCTGTTTTTGAGAAAACACTTGAGAAGCACCTAAAAATAAAATGCAGGCAAAAAAGATTGCGCTTAACTTTAAATGATTAATTTTCATATGACAAATTTACATCATTTTGTTTGTAAGGTAACACCCCAAAGAGTCATTACCGCTTTTTTCTTTTTCTTAACATAGATATTTACAAGCTTTTTAACCGGATTTGGCTGCAAAATAACCCCATGAATATAATGGTGGTCGGCTTCCATCAGTTTATTTGTATTATCCCATTTTCCCATATTTTTAGCAAGTACACAAAGATTTGTATCGGTGGGTTTTAAATCGAAAAACCAATCGGGTACGTATCTTTCACATGTTTCAATAGTTTTATCGGAATAAATTAGTTGAAAAGAGAGATTCGATTGTCCGTTGCCACTCATACAGAACAGAAACACTTTTTCGTATTTCTTTTTAGGGGTAACAATGATAAACGAATCCACACCAATAGAACGACGTGCTTGGAAACCTATCGGCTTTGCGTTGCTGAAGTTCAGCATCACTTTGGGGTGTAATTCATTGGCTGAAAACACACCATCATCGGGCAAAGCAATGGAGGTTTTATCGCCATTGCTTAATACTGCGGATTGTGTAGCCATTCCACTTTCCCCTGCATCGAGCGACTCTGTCCACAAAACAAGCTTATTGTTTGATAATGTGGTGACAATTCGTGCATTTAAGAGCGATTGAATGTCAGCCTGAATAACTTTTTGAGCAAAAGTGGCATGGAATCCTAAAAGAGCAAAAATGAAGATTGATAGTTTTCTCATTTTTTCAAATTGTTAGTATAGATGTTGTTTTAGCTGTGAATTTACTTTACCATAATTTTTATTGAACTTTTTACATCAGCTGACGAAGCTGCATTGCAAAGTATAAATTCCCCAGACTCAACTACCCAACTTTGCGTTTTTTCGCTGTAGTACGCCATGTCCTTCACTTTTAATTCTAATTCTACAGTTTTTGTTTCTCCTGCATTTAGATTTATTTTGTTGAATGCTTTCAATTCTTTCGATGGACGAACTACAGTTGCTTTGGGTTGTGATGCATATACCTGAACGGCTTCTGCACCATTCACTTTTCCTGTATTTTTTAGTGTAAACGATATCTTGATGACATCATTTTCGCTATAAATTTTCTTGTCGGTAGTAATTTTACCATATTCAAAAGTTGTGTACGACAACCCATAACCAAATGGAAAAAGAGGTTTGATTTTCTTAGTATCAAACCAACGGTAACCAACCAAAATATCTTCTTTGTATTCCTGATAGGTACCGTTTCCAGGATATGAAATAGTTCCAAAGGAATGTGCGCCATAATCGTTTAGTTTAGCGCCAAAGGTAAACGGAAGTTTTCCGCTTGGATTTACCTCACCGGAAAGTACATTAGCTAATGCACTACCGGCTTCTGAGCCTAAATACCAACCCTGCATTAGGACTGGAATATCTTTTAGCAAAGGCAACTCCACTGCATTTCCGCTGAGGAGTACCACAACAATGTTTTTATTTACTTTAAGCAACTCACTCAATAATTTATCCTGTCCGAAAGGCAATGTCATCGTTTTTCGGTCGGCTCCCTCGCAGTCTTGAAAATTATTTTTGTTTAGCCCACCAAAGTAGAAAACCACTTCGGCAGTTTTTGCAATTTCTACAGCTGCTGTTATCAGCGAATCAGTATTAAGAATAGACGGAATTTCTTTGCCATATGTAGAGGTTTTAGATGAATATCCCAAACTTTGTTGAATTGTTTCCTTTCCGTATTTTTTTTGTAACCCTTCTAAAGGCGAAACTTCATACGCTACTTTTAACGATGACGAACCACCACCAATTACCAAACTTCTTACAGCATTTTCGCCTATAATAGCTATTCTCTTATACTTTCCAACCACAATGGGGAGTATTTGCTTTTCGTTTTTTAGCAAAACAATTCCCTGCTCGGCAATTTTTTGTGCTGCTTCTGAATGTTCGGGACTTACAAACTTTCCGTAAGGGCGATTTGCGCTCATGGTTGTTCGGAAAATCAAACGCAAAATACGGCTCACTTTATCATTTAATACTGTTTCGCTGTATTTCCCCGATTTTAATCCGTGCAAAAATGGATTTGCGAGATAGTACTCCGAATAAGGTGAAGTTCCTTCGGTAGTAAGTCCATTGGTTGATGTACCCATTTCTAAGTCAAGACCATTATTCACAGCTTGATCAGAGTTATGTACTCCGCCCCAATCGCTAATAACTACTCCGTCGAATTTCCAGTCGGTTTTAAGAATATTATTCAACAATAAATCATTATGACAACAATGCTGCCCACGAAACTGATTGTAAGAACCCATAATTGACCATGCATTAGCTTCTTCTACCGCAGCTTTAAATGCTGGTAAATATATTTCATTCAAGGCTCGATCACTTACCAGAACATTAATCCCGGATCTATTAACTTCTTGATTATTCAATGCAAAATGCTTTACACAAGCTGCCACACCACATTGTTGTACCCCTTGTATATACGGTATCACCATGCGCGATGACAAATATGGATCTTCGCCCATATATTCAAAATTTCTACCATTTAAAGGACTTCTATATATATTCACACCTGGGCCGAGTAAAACATTTTTGTTACGGTAACGAGCCTCTTCACCTATTGATTTCCCATATAATTTAGACATTTCAGGATTGAAACTTGCTGCTAAACAGGTGAGCGTAGGAAATGCAGTACAAGAATCATTTGTCCAACCGGCACCACTCCATTTGTCCCAATAAACCTCTTCCCGAATCCCGTGAGGTCCATCATCTGTCCATATTTCTGGAATTCCCAGTCGCGGGACTCCTCTAGAACTAAACTTCGATTGTGCATGACACATAGCCACTTTCTCCTCCAATGTCATAAGCGACAATGCATCCTTTACACGAAGTTCTATAGCTTGCGTGTTGTCCAGATAAATTGGTGTTTTGCTTTGAGCCGATAGGCCAACTACTGCAAGCAAAAGAAATATGATAGACTTTAATTTCTTCATTAGTATTTAATTTTTTGATTAATTTATTTTAGTTGTTACGCCAGCATTTATAAAAACCAGAGAAGCATCCGTTTTTTTTGTTTTTCTTAAAAATCTGATATAAATTTCAACACTTCAGGAAGCGATGCCCTCCAGTAAGTCCAGGTATGCCCTCCATCACTTATACGGAATTGGTGTGCTATTCCTTTTTTATTCATTGCCATATGAAGTTTTGAATTTGATTCACTCCGGGGATCATCATCACCACAATCAATATACCACCGAACGCTTTTTATTTGATCTTCCGGTAGATTATTGACCAGTTCAATACCATTGTGCTGTTTGTTGTAAGCATCAATCTGTTCATCGGAAATAGTCGGATTCGCTTTCTTTAACATCTGCCTTGTGGATTCCAAGTCCTGAAGTCCTACACCTGCGCTCATAGGACAGGCTGCTGCAAACATTTCGGGGTGATGCAAGGCGTAAACAATCGTTCCACCGCCTCCCATTGAAAGTCCGGAAACAAAACGAAATTTTTTTTCTGCTCGAACTCTATAGGTCTTTTCAACAAATGGAATCAGTTCCTTGAAAAAAAAATCTTCATATGGAAAATTTCCATTAATAGTGTTGAAATATCCCCTGTGACCGGTGTTTGCATCAGGCATTATAATGATCATTGCAGTTGATTTCCCTTCCTTTATTGCCTTATCAGCAATTAAGTTTACTTCTCCCAATTGCACCCAACCGGACTGGTCATCTCCTGAACCATGCAATAAATACAAAACTGGATAGCTCCGATTTGATGTTTCGTAACCCGGAGGTAGATAAACTGCATATTTACGATCCATTTTGAGGATTTTGCTTGGCAAAACAAGGTTGTCAAATACTCTACCATCCTGAGCCAACAATAACGTTGGCAATAATACAAACAATATTGAATTAAATAGTTTTATCTTCATAATTTATTTTGATAGTATTTCTGAGAATATTTTTTTTATTTCAATTTTATTTGAAAATAGCATAAGTATTTGATAATTATTATTGATAGGTTATGTTGGAATAACTTTCGGATAATAAGACTTGCAACTAGTCACTAAATGCTCCTAACTAACAAACTTTTTGAACGAAGTTTTTGAACTCAAAATACGCAAAATACGCAAAAAACGCAAATCAGAGATATTCGATTACTTTAATAGTTAGATTTTATTTTCTCTAAATATACAAACTTGGTTTTAAAGTCTCCGCCAGCTGGCGGAGACTTTAATGGGCTGCTTGCAACTACTTCTATGTTTATTTATTGTTCAAAAGCACCACGATCGCGACCGCTATTTGACCGTTTTTTCCCGTCAATATCGGTTGGCTGGGGCACATCATTGCTACCTAAATTAATACCTGCGCTTCCCTTAGCGAGTTTGAAATTACCTTTGGTCACGTCAAGTTGAATATCAATAAATTTTGGATCAGCCACAATATCATGTTCACCCTTAAAAATATCTTGTGCTATTGGATAAATGTTGTAGTCCCAACGAATATTGGTATTTTTACTATTTGAGGTTACCTTTCCACCCGGACGTGGAACGATCACATTGTTTAAAATAATAATATCTTCACTGTTGTTAGGAAAAAGTTCTTGGTAACCAACAATAGTACCATTGCAATAGGTTGTATTATTGATAATATCAACATGTTTTGTGCGAAATACGTGTATCCCTGATCCACCATTGTATGCGCTTAGGTTGTTGGCAATTAATGCTCTGCCCTTCCATTCAGGAGGTGTTGGTTTTGTCGGTGCTACAGTAGTTTTTGGCGTAGCTTCTGCTGTTGAATTTTGAGTTTCAGCCTTTTTTGCTACTGCATCATCATTGGGGTTTGTAGCACCTTGTCGGTTTTGGTCAGTAACATCGAGAAGTATCCCATTTCCATCGCTCAATTTTTGTATTCTATCCCACGGAACCATGGTTTTGTTGTTCCAAACATAATTACGTTGAATTACAATGTGATAACCCGGAGCATCATCAAATGCCCAGTTACTTAATGTGGTAATCCCCGAACCACCAAAACGCATAAACCAAGCATTGTTATATATTTTGCAATCTTCTATGGTTAGATAATCTATTTGTAAACCCGTAATACCACCTCCAGCACATTTAGCCACCTCGCAATTGCGAACAATCAAATGATGTGGTTTTTTTTCAGCGGGCATCCTCCGACCGTCGAAACAAATTCCATTTGTATTAAAATAAGGATTTGCGGCTGGTTTTTTTGCGTCTTCCTGTGCTTCCAGCAAAAAAATGGAGTCATTATTCCCAATTACATTAATACCATCAATAATATTGTAAGAACCCGTAATTTGAATTCCAGTCCATCCTTGAGGATTAACTACAGGTTTTTCTCCATTAATGGCTTTCCAAGTAATCCAAGCATCGGCAAGACCGGAAGTGTGAATATCTAGTACAGCACTTCCATCCGATTGATCAGTATTTGTGTAAACACCATTTCCAACCAAAACTACATCGCCCGGCTGAACCAAATCAGCTGCTTTTTGTAAGGTAAAAAATGCTTTTGCGACCGATTTTCCATCGTTCGAATCGTTTCCAGATTTAGTCACATACCAATTGTTGGCCGAAACAAATAATGTGGCAGTCAACACCAAAGAAATAATACAAAGTCGTTTTTTCATTTCTCTTAAATTTTATATTTTCAGCAAACTCATACACATCCATGTTGCTTACTTAACGAAACATTTTCTTAAATCAGCAATGTAGACACAACGTGTACCGTTCTCTGTACCGTTAAAAACAACATACCTTCCTGTTCTGTCCCACGTTGGATGTGCATCTACCCGAAATTCAAAATCAGTGATTTTGGGTAGAACTATTTCGGCTATGTTTTGCTCCGTTTGTTTTTCAATGTTTATAAGTCTGATAGGTGTTTTTCCATCGGCAAGTGGCATTTCGCCTGCGTAGGCATCGGTAATTACAAATGGTAATCCTTTGGGATGATAGGATGGATGACCAGACCCAATTGGGTAGGCTATTTTCATATCAGTGCCATCGTATTTTACAGTAATTATTTCAATTCCAGGCTTTCCATCTACATTGAGGTTCATTGAAAGATGTTCGCCATCGGGCATCCAATTAATGTGGTGTCCGCCTTTAGTCCATTGCTCGTTTGTAACGGCAGTTCTAATGTCTGTTCCATCAGCACGCATGGTGATTACAGCTCGTTGACGTTGGCTATCTTTTTTTGGCGACCAGTCTATAACCGTAAGTAGACGCGTACCCTGCGGATTCCATTTTACTTGGAAGCAATAGAATTCAAAGTTTTCGGCGTTTGCAACAGCTATTGACGGTATCGAATTATCGTAAATTTGACGAATTGAAACAATTTGTTTGCATTTACCAGTGGCTACATCGGTGATATAAATACCATCGTTATCCACTAAGCCTTTGTTGCGTTGAGCGTATGTATTTGGAACAACGGCTCCGTAACCTACTTGGGCATATCTCGATTTTTCAAGGTTATAGCTCGCCAATTTCTTTCCATCTAGCGAAACCATAAATACTGTTCCACCCATGCGGCGTTTTGCACCCGTGAACGGATTGAGCTGTGTGGCAAAGGTAGTCCATGTAGTGGTGTCCACATCATTGTAATACAACTCTTTGTCATTCACTCCCCATTGCACATTGGCTCCAAGCTGCATTTCAAATCCGCACGATTTTGCCACCACGCGCTCCCGTCCTGTTTTTATATCTACCAAAATAACTTCGCCAACTTCACCTGGTTTTGGTGAATGTGTTTCAGAAGGGAAGCGAAATAATGCAACGTATTTTCCTGAAGGGCTGATGGGCGATGTGTCGAAAAAACGATGAATAACCCTGTTGGTAGAAATTCGGACTAACGGAACATTTGGATTTTTGTTTTGAGCCCATAATCCTACGCTAAAGAACAAACTAATGGCTAAAAAAATCTGTTTCATGTGTTTGTAAGTTATTTATTATTTTCTTACAACTTTATAATTGCAGGAGTACTTGTTTTGGAAAGTTGATAGGTTGATTTTACCTGTTTTTTACCTTTAGTTACCGTAATTTCATACGCACCCATGTGTCCACGTGAGGTTATAGTTCCCTTTCCGTTGGATAGCTCGGTGATGTTTGTTCTCCATTGTTTGGTTACTAAATCTGTCCAAACGGCGGCATTGGGTTTAGGTGTCCAGTCGGCATTATACATAGCTGCGTCTGGCTTCCAATGGGCTTTTTGCCAAAATCCCCACATGGTAAATCCAGTAACGCAAGGATGGCTGTAACAGGCAATAAGGAAATCGCGTGTGTAGTCGGCTTGTAATTCTTGATCGGGGGTGTTGACGTCAAATTCGGTAATTTGCACGGGCAACCCGATGGGTTTAAACAAATCCAAATCCGAAATTACTTGTTCCGGATTACGAGGTTGCCTACCCACATGCCCTTGTACTCCAATGGCTTCGATGGGTGCGCCATAGCCTTGCAGTTCGACAATCAATTCTAAATAAGTTTTGATGTTTTGAGGGCTGGCAATGCTGTTAAGCATACTGTATTCGTTGATAAAAAGCTGTGCCTTAGGATCAATGCGTTTGGCTTGTTTGAACCATTCTGCAGCTTGTGTGCGAGGCATGGCAGCAGTGAAGTAGTCTTTTTCATGCATCATTTCATTAATCACATCCCAACCATATACACGTCCTTTGGTAAAAGTTGCAATATCCTCGATATGTTTTGTGATTGAATCGGAGAACCCCGGACCAAAATTAGGTTGCCTTGAGTAGGAATTTGGTGTGAATTTTTTGCCCGGCCATACCAAGTTGTGACCACGAAGGCGCAACCCGTGGTCGGTAATCCAATCTACTGCTTGCTTGGTAGTTTCCCTAGATTTAGGATTTATCCACGAAGCCCATTTCAGACCGTTTTCAATTGTAACTGCGTTGAAAAGTTCAAGAAGTTTTTTGCGGTATATTTCTGAATTCGGCAAAGTTTCCTTTGCAAGCAGATTAGCCCCAACAGCCGTTCCAAAAATAAACTCAGGGTCTACGAGTTGAGCTTTTACGGTAACACCTTTCAGGGGTTTGCCGTTAGCATCTTTCACTTGAATAATAAGCGGCGCAGTTCTTACTTCCTCAATGCGTTGAAGAGCAGCTTTTCGCCAAGGTGCGTTTGCTTCCCTGCCTGTATAACTGAACCGGGTGGTAGGTAGCTGCGCCAACGTGGTTTTTTGACCAAAGTTTAGCAGTTGAATGTTGGCAACTTCAACTTTTTGGGCCAATGCGGCATAGGAAATGCAGACTTCCGCTTCCCCCTCATTCATGTTAGCACTGGCTACAAACGGAATGTCAAAAACTTTCCATTCCGCACCTGTCCCAAGTTGCATAATGACACTTTTGTCGTTCGGTGGGACAGTTTGTTGTACAAAGAAATTGATTACCACTTCGCCGGACTCTTGTTTAGCGTAAATACCACGCATGGCAAACCGCGCCAACAGCACGTCGCCTTTTTTAATAGAACTATTTGGCTTCCATGTAGATTGCACATCATAATGCGAGGCTGATCCGGCAAACACTTCGGCGGTAAAAATGGGATTGCTTTTGTTGGCCACATTGACTGTAAATACACTTGGTTTGGTACTTTTGTTCTTGTCCTTAAACTCAAACTGAGTGTCCGAATTGACGGGAAAAATGTTTTCGGGGTTCAACGCTGTTAATGTAGGGCTAAGCGGCGGAAGGGTTTGCGCCGAAAGTACTGAGCCGAATGTTGCCCAAAGGCAAAGTGTGATAATCTGTTTCTTTTTCATGGATTTAATTTGCTAATTGATGTTTGTTCTTGTTATTTTGAGTGTAATTCTAATCTGAGTATAATTCTAAGTAATATTATTTTGGAAAGAATATAATGTCGTATTTAAAAGTTTTGGACGAAGATGGCATTTTACATCCCTTTCAAGGGACTTGGGGTGGTAAAAATCAATTTAAAAACCGCTCCTTTATCTCTAAAAGTTGACTTATTGTTGCAACTGTATTGTAAAAACATCTTTTAGAAAAATACGACATTATTTGATTTCTGGTACTTACACTACTTCCATCAATAATAATGTACAACCCGTAATTTGAATTCCTGCCTACCCCTTATATTTAATCATGACTTTAATCTCGTTAGATAAATTCCCTGCCGCTTGAGGCAATAAATAATACAAATAATCCGTAATAAACTTCCCCGTCTGCTTGCGACGGGGTAGTTCATTTCTTGAGTCCATTTGCCGTAAAATTCGTCTTTGTGAATTTCAATTTAGAATAATTCTAATTTAATTGGCAAAAAATCATTTTAAATGCATTTTTGCATTTAATTTTTCTTTTTCAGCCAGGTTGAAATTGTGCCTCCGGTTTGTCCTGCATCGGCATAAGGAACAAAAATGATTTTTTTCTGAGAACCATTCACATCGGCATTCACCTGATAGACTTGCGTGCCTACCCATCCTTCAG
>JBBSDM010000031.1:0-39465 GCA_038249445.1 Bacteroidales bacterium | reverse complement strand
CGTCTATACCATACGTTTTTTGCAGATTTTTTAATTGCTCCCGAAACCAGTCTATGGCTTGTGGCTTAGTTAAATCGAGGCAGGCACTATATCCTTCCCACCACTTTATCATGGCTGGTTTTTTACTGTCTTTTCTTAAAACCAACAGGTTCGCTTTGGCTAATTTATTAAACACTTTAGAATCCGCACTAATAAAAGGACAAACCCAAAGCATTACTTTAAATCCTTGCGAGTGCAATTCATCAACCATTTTTTTTGGCTCAGGGAAAGCGTTGCCGTCAAACTCATACATCCCAAAAGCCTTTCCCCAATTTTCATCAATCATAAAAACACCTGTTGGAAAGTTGTTTTTTTGAATATCACTAGTATATTGTAAAACTTTATCTTGTCTTTGATTATAATTAAGTTCTATCCAGGTATTGTATTGCGGCTTTTGAAACAGAAGCGGGTGCGGTGTTTTCCCCGAAGCAGGGAAATGCTTATTTTTTGCACCTATGTAAGCATCCCTCAACGTTTTTCCTGCAACAAGAGCCTCCACTTTTTCAACATCTGAATGAACGATTAAATTCCCTTCTTTGAATTCAAAAGCAAATGGTTCATCGCTCCATACATAGCGACCCATATTAGAAATCAAAAGCGGCACTGCTTGGTTACCCCTATTATCTATAGTTAAATCTTTTCTCTTTTCTGTAGGCAAATAGGGCTGAAACGTAATGTCTTTCAGAGGGGTATTACAAAATGCTTTAGCTGTATAAGCACCGTACCATTTTTCGCTGGGCAAAGAGTTAATGGTTGAGACAAACTTTTGAGCACATAAATTTGACAAACTTAATGTCATTAACAGAATAATCGTAATTTTTTTCATTTACGTTTTTTTAATTTTTTTATATGGAATGACTTTGAGACTTTTGAAAGCATAAGCTAAACTGACAATTAAGTGACTTAGAATTATTCATTATCAATCATTGTCCATAATAGGCATCTGGTCCATGTTTACGGTAAAAGTGTTTTTTAGTTAAGTGCGGATTCATGCTTAGGTTTGGATTAATACCATATGCAATATATGCCATTTTAGCTACTTGTTCCAATACTACCGTATTGTGAACAGCGTCGTTTGCATTTTTTCCCCATGAAAATGGTCCGTGGTTTTTTACCAATACACCCGGAATAAAGTCTGGATTAAGCCCCTTGAATCGTTCAACAACAACATTACCTGTTTCCATTTCGTATTCACCTTCTACTTCGGCTTGAGTCATATCGCGTGTACAAGGAATGCCATCGCTAAAATAGTCGGAATGTGTTGTTCCAATATTTGGGATGTCACATCCGGCCTGAGCCCAAGCTGTTGCATAAGTAGAGTGAGTGTGAACCACCCCGCCTATGTTCGGGAATGCCTTATAAAACACAAGGTGGGTGTGAGTGTCCGACGATGGTTTTAGTTTACCCTCAATCACTTTGCCGTCCAAATCAACCACAACCATATCTTCTGCTTTCATGTCTTCGTACGAAACACCCGAAGGTTTGATAACCATTAGATCAGTTGCACGATCGATAGCGCTTACATTTCCCCATGTAAAAATCACTAACCCATGTTTTACTAGATCCAGATTAGCGTGAAATACCTTATTTTTTAAATCTTCCAGCATAAAATTATTCACTATTTAATTTGTTATGATTTTCTCTCTCACCTATTTTTTTTGCAAAGTT
This sequence comes from Bacteroidales bacterium, assembly GCA_038249445.1. Classification (GTDB taxonomy): domain Bacteria; phylum Bacteroidota; class Bacteroidia; order Bacteroidales; family Paludibacteraceae; genus Paludibacter. Next base: position 37,758 of record JBBSDM010000031.1, on the reverse strand, counting down.
TTAAGCGTTCATAATACACTTAAACAATTAAAAAAATCACAGCCAAAAATGTAGACCTTGTTGAATCAATTGGTCATATTTATCTTTGTTGAACTGGTAGTAGAAAGCCCCTCTTTTTGAAGAACTTTTATCCTTCTCATCCAGCTTTTCCAAAATGTCCATACTCAAAATCTTTTTTCTGAAGTTCCGTTTGTCAATCGTTTCCTGATAAATGGCTTCGTATAAGCTTTGTAAAGCCGGCAAGGTAAATTGGTCACCCAGTAAATTGAAACCTATCGGTTTTACAGCAGCTCTTCGTTGTAAAGTATTAATCGTATCTTTCACCATTCTATTGTGGTCAAAAATAAGCTGAGGTAAATGCGATATCGAAATCCATCGAGCATCATATTTTTCAGCCAACGAAGTATCAAACTTGTCCATGTCCACTAACGCATAATAAGCAATGGAAACTACACGCTCACCCAAATCACGTTCTACCTCACCATAAGCTCCAAGCTGTTCCATGAAAATACCGTCAATGCCGGTAAACTCATCCAATACCCTTCCGGCCGCCTCATTAATACTCTCGCCCTGATTCACAAAACCACCCATTAGCGACCAACCGCCTTTCATTGGCTCAAACTGTCGTTTAGCGGCTAAAACATGCAAATCATAGTTTTTATAGCCCATTATTATACAGTCAACTGCAATGAGATGTGTATCTTTATTTTTATAAAATGATGCAGTCATATGTACTTCCAATTAGTGAAAAAATATACTTTTATTCTATTGTTTATTAGACCTTTACTATTTAATTGAAAGTTTCAACTATTGTTGCTAAAAAACAAGTGTAAAGAAAACACTTGTTTTAATAAAACAGGCATAAAAAATCATGTTATACAACATTCTTTTGAGTCAAACCACCAATTTTATATTTTTTTTAAACATCAGATTAAAGGTCTAGACTTTAAAACTCCCATTTCAATAAAAACCGTGCATCCGTTTTTCTTGTTCCAATAACAGTTTCATTTCCACTACTCAATAATTCTCTATCGTCGGCATACACTGTTTGAGCTATTTTGAACCAAAGTGAGAGGTGTTTATTCAATGCATATTGAAAATTAAAATAGTAACGATTGCCCAACCCATAATACATTGGAATAGAAAAGGCATAAAGAACATCTTTCTCGTACGAATAAAAACGGTTTTCGTATTTCACAGCATCAAAAAACTGGTACCTGAAATCAACTTTAAGTGGAAGAGTTTTAAATTCATAACTCACGTCTTGAGATGCAATTACACCATAAGACCAAGGTGCATCGGCTTGTCTAATTAAATTCCCTTCAACTACATTTTTGAAGCTGAAATTGCTAAAACTATAGCTTAGGCTATACCTCAATGACATTTTTTGAATCGGCACAACAACAGGTGTAACAAATTCTGTTTGAGAAAAATTACTTTGCTTTTCTTCATATTTAAATCGCCAGAACATAGCTATGTTTCGCTTGGCTGCATAATCTGCTTGAAGTAAATAATCTGCCCCTACCGAAGGGATATCAATTCCATATTTAGGCCATGGAAATCGATAACTATCGGCATAAGCAGAAATTTTCCATTTTTTATACGGGCGAATTTCCGCTCCAATATAAAATCCGCTCTCGTTGTTTATACGAGATGTTTCGGAAAATGCGGTGGCATAAAAAGTATCATACTCGGGTGAATAATAACGGTGCATAACTACCAGATTTACTTGTGACTGAGGGATAAAAGAAAATCCATTAATAGTAGCCATTGCGCCATTATCGGCCACGCCTGTTTCGCCAAAAAAATTAAGTTTCTGCCATCTCATACGATAATGCACACCTCCTGTAGTCTGCTGCTTTCCGACAAAATAAAAATAATTATATACTGCTTTGTCGGGTTGTAATCTATTATCTAGCAATGTGTGGATGGCCGTAAATCCAAGTTGAATTTTCGAATATGTAAAAGTTATATTTCCTCCCACAACTTGTTGATTAATGGTATGTTTCTTGCTCATTTCGGACAGTGTTCGGTGCAGCCCAGTTTTGTACAAACTTGAAAATGAACCATCAATGGTGTCACCATCCAACATTTTATTGGAATAGAATGCTGTAACATCAAACTTACCAAGATGAACTGTTGCACCGGCTCCACGAAAGAAATTATTCTCATCCGTTGAACCATATTTTTTCAATCCAGAATTGCGGGGAATAACGTTGAGCACATACGACGATTTACCCATGCCGAAATCTGTTCGAAGCACTAACCCTTGACCAAAATTGGCTTTGAAATCACCAACAACAATGGTTTTAAACTTACCAAAATCCTTCAATTGAGCAGTCATTGAATAAAAATCGTAGCCCTTGTGTATTTTACCAATAAATTGTTCTCCAGCATCTTTCTCTGCTGTAAAACCGACTTGCACCCTGTCTTTATAATGAAAACGATATTTCAACGAGTGGTAAAAAGCATTCCCGATATATTTCTTAGCATTTGCATCAGCGGCATCTTCATCTTCATCCGGTAAAAACTGATAGCCCTCTTTTGATTCGAGCCCTTTATCAAAACGGAAAAACAATTCATTTTTACCATATTGTGTCAAATCGCGCCAATATATTTTTTTATTCGTGTCAACACCCTCACCCACTACCACAAATGGCAACATGCGGCGAATATCGGTCATATCCAATCCATCAATCAATTGAAGCTCATAAATGGTCTGCAAAGCTCCAAACCGATAAATATGAGAGATAATATACTCTATCTGAATATCTGAGAGAAAGGGTAATCTATCCAACTCTTCACGCGTTGTTTTATTTAAATTAATCTTGTTCTCCGAAAAAAACATTAGCTCTTCGTAGAAAGTGTCATAGTCAATATCATCTTCACTTTCAGATATATATTGTTCGAAAATGTCGGCTATCAATTGCTCGGTGGTGGCAATGGCATCCTGTGCCCTTACCGTACAAGAAAACGCCAAAAAAAAACATACTAAAATAAATATCTGCCTCATAAATTATTATTTACGAAAACGATAATGAACCGATGCAAAAGTATTTAATCCCAATAGAGGATGGAGTTCGCAGTTAAGGTCAATCAAAAACGAACCTGCCTTTGCTCCTACTCCCAAACATGGAACTAAATAATCTAACCAATAACCACCAAGTTTAACCGTCAATTGTTCCAACATTCTATAATCAAAACCAGTCGCATAGCGATAGTTACTACTCACTTCCTTATCTATTTGCGTGTGCCAAATTAATTCCTGAGAAAATAAATACTCAGTTCCTAAGCTAAAAACGGAAGGAATTCGTTTTGTTACATATTCGTTTTTTATGACCGATTGAAATGGATTGGATGCATTAAATCCAATCGAAAAAGTTGGTGATAATAGAACTGATAATCCAACTTGAGGGAAAAATGCTCCTCGGTACGAATTAGAAGCAGAAAAATAGCTGGTAAAATAGTTTGCCTGAACACCCATAGCAAATTTGTTAGAGAAATTACGGGCGAAACCAATACCGGCAATCATTTCGTGATATTGCGAGTAGCCAAAATGTGAAAATGAGACCCCGGTACAAACAAGTTTAGACGAAAATCCTACCTGCATACTCTTTGTGGAAAGCTCATTTAACAAGTATCTATTTTCAAACTGAACACCAAATTCCGTTTGTTCTAGGTAACCCAACATGGCTGGATTGGTAAATGCTGACCAGTTCTGCTTGTCAGCCACAGAGGTTTGAGCAATAGATGATGATGACGGTAGAGTTGATGGAATTTGACAAAAAACTGGATAAACGAATAAATAAACAACTAATAATGAGACGATATTCTTCATATATATAGAGAATTTTAGATGTCAAATATAAACAATTCGGAGTTAAGATTTCGATTGTCAAAAATAAAATAAATATTTGTGATTAACAAGTATTTTGGGAACAAAAATTATTATTATAAAAAGATTGTGGTATGACTCAAAATAAAATAGAGAATTATTGTCTAATTTAGCATCAAAATTGAATTGAAAAATAAACTAATTTAGAAGAAATATGGAAGGTATAGATTCGAATAAGAATCAGATTCGTAGGCAGATTAATGAATTGAAAAAACAAATTACAGCAGGTCAGAAAGAACAAGCAGCAGATTTAGTTTTTAAGAAAATTGAATTACTCCCTGAATTTAGCTCTGCTAAAACAATATTAATGTATTGGTCTACTGCTGACGAACTGCCAACACACAAGTTTATACAGAAATGGAGTGTTGAGAAGGTAATTTTACTGCCATCGGTGGTTGAAGATGACATCGAAATAAAAAAATATTCTTCAAAAGAAAATCTCAAACGAGGAAAATTGGGCATTTACGAGCCTGAAATGGATGGTGTATATGTGGGAAAAGTCGACCTGACGATAGTTCCGGGAGTGGCCTTCGACCTGCATAAAAACAGATTAGGAAGAGGCAAAGGCTATTACGACAGATTTTTCAATGGCATTGAAACTTTAAAATGGGGCGTATGTTTCGATTTACAACTGTTGCCATCAGTGCCAACAAACAGCGATGATAAACCTATGAATAAAGTTATATCACCCACAAAAATAATTGAATAGAATGATCAATATCAGTAAATTATTATACAATAGCCTGTAACTTATTACTCACCAAATCATCCTGAAGTGTCAGTTCCTTTTCGCCCTTTCGGTAATAATACACCAATCCGAAAGCCTTGCACTTATTAAAACGTGCAAAAGGTTTCTCATCATTATAATTAGTCTCAATCTGATTCCATATATCCAAAATGATAAGGTCGCCCCTTTCGCGCAAACTTATTAAATCTTCCCAATTTCGGGTAGTGGTGGCCTGATACATTTTTTGAGTGGATTTATATTCTTTAAATACCTCATAATGAACTTGTACCTTTGCTATGGCCGGATTGTAAATCGGTAAACCACCATTTCTTATTCGTTCATTTTCTCCATCTATTATGCATTTTCCCCAATTAATCAAGGCGGAGTCGGTACTTAAATCGGGAACGGTATGCACGTTGGGATCTAATTTATAAAGCAGTTTATGCTCCTTTTTTATATCACCACGTATGATGGAAAGATTAAATACCTGAATGAAATGCGATATGTACAAACGGGCATTGTGTACAATCTGTTGATAGCGTTTATTGGCAGACACCTGACTATCAAGTGTTAGTTGATATTGTGCTAACTGTTTTTCAAAAACATTTAAGTACGTTTTTGCCTCATGAATCGTTTTATACGAAATTACTTGACGGCCGTAATCCTGATTTTCGGCTTGTTGAATCGCTGTACGGAGTGCACGTAATCGAGCTTGATCTGTGTTTGGTAATCGGCGGTAGGGCATAATATTCAACAATTGATAATTTGCAATTAAAGATAAATTGCAAAGCAAAAAATCATAATTGAAAATCGTAATTAATAAATTGAAAATATATTTATACCCACAAAGATAAAAAATTAATCGTTTCTAAACATTAATTTTTCGCCTAATTTTATCAATTCTTGCTTATTATTTTCCAAAACCGACACTTTTTCCAAATTTGCGACTGCCTTTGCATAGAAATGTTGCATCTTCTCTTCGCAAAGTGTCTTTACTCCCAGTTTATTAAAAAGGGAGGTTACAGCATTAATTTTTTGATCTGCTTGTTTTTCATCAGAAGTACTTAGCCATTTTTGAAGTTCTTGGGCATCTTTTCCTTTTGCCAACTCAAGTGCGTGAATCAACATGAATGTTTTTTTGTTGCAAAGTATATCGCCACCAATTTTTTTTCCAAATGTAACTTCATCTCCATAAACATCCAGCAAATCATCCTTCAATTGAAAAGCCAAACCTATATGAATTCCAAAATCGTATAACAACTGAGCGTCCTCATCTCTTGCTCCACCAATCCATGCACCGATTTGAAGTGCTGCACCCAACAAAACCGCCGTTTTTAACCGAATCATTTCTAAATATTCATCCGCCTCAACCCTATCACGACTCTCAAATTCAACATCGTATTGTTGACCTTCGCAAATTTCAGCAGCTGTTTTTGAAAACAAGTCCAGGGTTCGCTTTAACTGTTCAGCAGGTGTTTGAGCTATAAACTGATAAGAAGCTATTTGCATCACGTCACCCGATAGAATGGCCGTGTTATCATCCCATTTTTTATGTACTGTTGGTTGCCCGCGACGAACATCCGCTCTGTCCATAATATCATCGTGCAACAAGGTAAAATTATGGAATATCTCTAAGCCAATGGCCGAATTCACTGCTTGCTGCACATCATCCGAAAACAAGTTACAGGCCATCAATGTCAAAGCTGGTCGAATACGCTTTCCACCCATAGAAAGCACATAACCAATAGGTTCATAAAGGCCGCGAGGTTCATTGCTCCAATTGGTTTGCGCCAGTTCTGAGCTAATAATTTGTGTTATTTGGTCGAATGTTTTCATAAATATATAGTTACGTGTTACATGTTACAAGGTGTTTGTAATATATCATTTTATTACTCGTAACTTGTAACCAAAGCCTTGCAACTAACAGAGTTCATTTTCAATAATTTCTGTCATCACCTCTTTTATATCCATCCCAGCAGCTGCAATTTGTTGTGGAATAAAGCTTGTAGTAGTCATTCCAGGTGTAGTATTTACTTCCAAAAGATTGATGACATCGCCTTCGGAAATAATATAATCAATGCGCACTATACCTTTGCAACCCAAAATATCGTAAATAGCAGATGTTAGTTTTTGAACACGCTTTGTCAACGCATCGGCGATGCGCGCCGGTGTAATTTCTTGCACCTGCCCTTTGTATTTTGCATCAAAATCAAAAAATTCATTTTCGCTAACTACCTCTGTTATAGGTAAAACATGTGATTTACTCTTTGTTTTATACACACCACAGGTAATTTCGGTTCCAGCCATAAATGCTTCAACCATCACCTCAGCACCTTCGGCAAATGCCAGTGTAATGGCAGGTTGCACTTGGTCTATGCTTTTCACTTTGGTCACTCCAAAACTGCTTCCACCTACATTGGGTTTCACAAAGCAAGGAAAACCTATTTTTTGATCCACTTCTTCGTCCGAGACTGTCTGTCCGGCACGAAGAACTAACGATTCGGAAACTTTCACACCGAAGCCTTTAAGGTATTGATTACAAGTAAATTTATTAAATGTAATTGCAGCAGCCAACACGCCACAGCAAGAATAAGGCAACCCTATTAAATCGAAATAGCCTTGTAGAATACCGTTTTCACCCGGTGTACCGTGAATGGTGATATATGCAAAATCGAAAGTAGTCTTCACATCGTTTCGAGTGAAACTGAAATCATTTTTATCAATGGCAATCTTTTCAGTATCCGACCACTCTACTTGCCATGTTTGACATACAATGGTTACAATGAACAGATTATAACGTTCTTTGTCCATAAATAAATAAAGTCCCGCTGCACTTTTAAGCGAAACAACTACTTCCGACGAGTCTCCACCCGCTACGATGGCTATATTTTTTTTCATAAAATATTTGAAATTAATTTTTTCTTATACTTTAAACACATCAACAATCTTATACAATACATTTTTCACATCATCATCAACTTCATCAAAAGGCAAGTATTTTACTAACTCATAATACCTTCCTTTATTTATTGGTATGGGTTGACCTGATACATCATGATACTTTTCCAAAACTTTTTCGAAAAATAAACTTAATTTAGTGTTTCTAGTAATACTTAACCAATATGTGTCCCTCAGTGAATCAGATAATTGTATAAACTCATCAAATGATTTTTTGTTATTGTTGAAGATCTGTTGTAAGATACATTCATTTAGTGCCTCGTTAAACTGAGTTTCAAGGAAAGTTCCATTAATTTTCAATTCCTCTTTACACCAACTATTTATTACACTTGGTTTTATAAAATAATTTTCAATTTCATACCTTTTCCAATAAATTGTTGCTAAAAGATTCTTTTCATTTGATTGTAAATCTTTACCATCACTGTCAAAAACAGCCAAACCGATAAAATTTGGAACGACTTTTTTAATTGCATAGAAATGATCAATGTATCTTTTAAATGCCCCTTGAACAATATCAATCTCATTGTCTAGAGTATTATCAGGTTCATTATTTTGTGTGTAATAATAATTTATATTACCATCTAAAATATCAAATGCCTCTTGATTTTTATTTAATTTAGCAAATTCTCTTAATATATCAATATCAGTACTTCCTTCAATATAGAGTACTGAACCTTTCTGCCTTGCCTTATAGTAGTGCTCAATCCCAAAGTCTCGCAATGCATTTTTTATTTCTTTCTTTTCAGCAATATGTACAGATTCACCAACCAAAATCAACTCTAAGTTTGTATCTGCTGCATCTTCTAGTATTACCTCTGAATGGGTTGCTATTATAAGTTGATTTCCATTACTTTGTGTTAGTCTCTTAAGTATACTGTAAATTGTCTTTTGTCTTAGTATCTCTAGATGTGCATCAGGCTCATCTAATAATAAAACAGAATTTTTGTGAGAAAATAGGTATGAAAACAATAATAAAAATTGCTGAAAACCTCTACCAGCCATTGCAATATCTAAGTTGTTTTTAATATCCTTAGATTTATATTTAAGTTCTATAATACCTCTTGTGGTTATAAATTTAGGTTGTTGTAGTTCAATTTGAAATAATTTCCTCATCAAATCAACCATATCAGTCCAATCATCTTTACTTTTTGTGAAAATCATATAGCAAAGATTTCTAAGTACCTCTGATGTTTGCCCTTGTCCAATTAAAGAATTAATTCGTCCTTCGGGAATAAGAACTTCTTCAATTGCAACACCTGACATTGAATACAGTAAATCAACATTTATATGCGCTGCAAATTCTAATAATTCTTTATTCTCGTAGAACCCCTTACTCGGAACACAATAGATTAATTCTGAAGACTGTTGAGTAAAAGAAAGTTGACATTCATGAATTTTTTCATTAAATTCTATTCCAACAGTAATTTCAAGAGGAATTAAGTCAGTACTTCCTTTTCTTATTTCTGTATTATTCCATAAATACCGTGCATTTTGAACTGGTATTTGTGTTAGATTAAGTCTGTTTATTCCTGAAGATAAATTTTTTGTTGCTTTTGTATTTCCTTTTGATTCATACCATGACTTTACACCAAATGACCAAAGTGCTATTGCCTGTAAAACAGATGTTTTACCTGAATTGTTAGGACCTATTAAAACAGATGGTTGATCTAAAGAAACGTTTATTTCATTACCAAAAATTTTGAAATTTTTAATCTTGACGAAATGTAATATCTTCATAATGCTAGCATTTAAAAGTTTAAAAATACAGTCTGTTTAGAATTAAATTCTTAAATTATTTATTCTTCATCTAAAAATTTTGCATATCCTCTCCATTTCTCAATCAGTTGCTGCATATCGTCTAGCAATTCACTCTCAAAGTGCATAAATTCACCGGTGCGTGGATGTACAAAACCCAGCGTTTTGGCATGTAACGCCTGACGTGGACAAATTTCGAAGCAGTTTTTTACAAATTGTTTGTACTTAGCAGCCGTAGTCCCTTTCAAAATGTCATGTCCGCCATAGCGTTCATCGTTGAAAAGGGTGTGCCCAATATGCTTCATGTGAACACGAATTTGATGCGTACGACCAGTTTCGAGTCTGCACTCTACCAATGTAACATAAGCCATTCGTTCCAATACTTTATAGTGCGTTACGGCATGCTTAGCTACAGGATTTTCTCCTTCAGGAAATACGGTGAACAGCATTCTGTCTCGAGGATCACGAGCCAAAGCGCCAACTATGGTGCCTTCATCTTCTTTTACATTGCCCCAAACCAGAGCCTGATAACGACGTTGAGTAGTTTTATCAAAGAACTGTTTACCTAAATTTGACTTTGCCATTTCGGTTTTGGCGATGAGTAGCAGGCCTGAAGTATCCTTGTCAATGCGATGCACCAGACCAATGCGGGAATCATTCGGGTCAAAGTCGGGATGATCTTTCATGTGCCAAGCAACGGCATTGAGCAAGGTGCCATCAAAGTTCCCAAAGCCCGGATGTACTACCAGTCCCGGTTGCTTATTGACCAACATAATATCGTCATCCTCGTATACAATATTAAGCGAAATATCCTGAGGAATGATTACAAATTCGCTTGGTGGATAAGCCAGTACGATAGTGATAATGTCGTTTGGTTTTATGCGATAATTTGATTTTACTGCCTTTCCGTTGACCAATATATTACCGGCTTCAGCAGCTTCCTGAATGCGATTACGCGAAGTATTGGACATACAGTTTACCAGATGCTTGTCAATTCGCACCATGGTCTGCCCTTTATCCACCACAAAACGAAAATGTTCAAAAAGCTCCTGCTCCTCTCCTACTTCACTCAATCCATCTTCCTCTATATCTTCAAAATAATCCTCAGTCACGATTGTAATTTAAAATTGCTATTAAAAAAATTGCTCATTGCTTTCTTCCGGTTTTTTATCTTCTTCGAAAGTCTCGTTCATTCGCCCTTTATCTTTCGAAAGATATAAATTGATTTTACTGCCAGCAGGCAATGAACTTCCTGCTGCCGGACGTTGACGATAAATGATATATTCATCTTCATTGCCCGATGGTGTAGCATCATATTCTACCGCACCAACCACAAAAGTAGCGGCAGTGATGGCTTCGGTCGCCTCGTTCAGCCCCATACCTTTAATGGCAGGTATCTGAGTTTCGGCATTGCCTAATCCACTTCCAACAACCAAAACAACGGCACTTCCTTCTGGAATTCTTGTTCCGGGCAAAACCGCTCTGCCATGAAATTTTACCTGAATAACCAAATCTTTGTACTCGGAAGGAGAATATTCTACACTTCCCACGCTTATACCTATCGACTGAAGCATGGCGTCTGCCTGACGATAAGAAACATCACTCAACTCGGGCAAGCTAACTTGACGAACAAAGCGCGAATTTATTTTGATATAAATGGGGCGATTGGTCTTTATATTTGAATTTGGTGAGGGATTCTGCTCAATAATTGTCCCTAACTTTTTACCACGAACATATACAGAATCAATCACTTGTACATGTAAACCCTTACTAGACAATATCACCTGAGCTTCCTCTATGGTAGATCCGCGTAAATCAGGCACAACTTCAGCTTCGCCATGGTGTGTATAAAAATCGACACAAATCAGCGAAATCCACGACATAGCTACTATAACACCAACAGCTATAAGCACGTTTTTCAATACAAAGCCACCGAAAGTTTCTTTCCAAAATTTTTTTAAGTCCATAAATTGTTACTGGTTACAAGTAAAAAGTTGCATGTACTGATCATCAAAACTGCAAAATATAAAAAAAATCAAGCAATAAAACATCTATTTTGTGTAAATTAGTTTTCTGACTATCAGTACTATTACAAAATAAAATTCTAGTTTTAAAAGGGCTCAATATACAAAGCCAAAAATACTCAAATAATTGCTTACAGAGGGGATAAAAACAAAAAAAGTAAAAACTTACTTGAAGTTTCTACTTTCTTTATACTGATTTTGCAGGATAATTAGTGTTTGTGACGTGGCTCATCCGCAACTGTAAGTTTTGTTCTTCCTTTGGCACGACGGTGGGCTAATACTCTGCGACCGTTTGCTGTTGCCATTCTTTCACGGAATCCGTGTTTGTTTTTTCTTTTTCTAACAGAAGGTTGGAATGTCCTTTTCATTGCTCTATGTATTTTATGTTATTATTTTCCGTCTCGGAGTTTGGGACTGCAAAAATAGATGTTTTTTTCGTAACTACAAACTGTTGATAACTTTTTCTTTGTAAAAAATGAAAATACAGTCTAAGTTCAAAAAAAATCACTATAAATAAACTCATGTATTTTTTTTACTTAGCTGTTATAATGGTATTTATAAAATAGAACGTCAATTCTCAAATCTTGCTATTCATATCTATTTTTACTCTTACTTCTTTTCCATCTCTTATTACCATCACTTCTAATAGTCGTTTTGATGGCGTTTCGAAAAACATTTTTAATTCGTTTACAGTAAATTGATATGCTTTTTGACCATCAATCTCTACAATTTGATCGCCAACTTTCAAGCCCGCAGCAGCTGCCGGGGAATTTTCCCATACCTTCCAAATTTCCGACTGTGGCACTGCTGGAATAATCTGTGTCACCTCAATTCCAGCGATATTGTATTTATATTTGTCCTTAAAATTTTCGTTGGGCTTAAAATGAAATTGCTTTTTATTATAATCTATAAAATAATTAAACCGGCTTAACAGCTGACTTCCAATCGTTCCATCTCGATCGGAATTTTCTACAATGGCGGCTATACTGGCCGAGTCGGGAAACGAAACAATAGGATGCGTCAGACAAAAACTGCCGAAACAAATTTGCTGCATCCTACCTACAAGCCCTTTAATTTCTCCGTTAAAACCTTCACCAATTGTGCATCGTACATTGATTTTGGGGATGTGTACCGATTCAGATTTATGTGTTTGAAACCATGCATTAAGCTCTGCACCAGTATCTAAAAGCATTTTAACTTTTCTTTTTGTACTGTCCGAGTCCGTTACCATTAAATTCACAAATATCTTATTATATTCAGTATTCAACTGTATAGTTTCATATCCTTTAGGCACTGTAAGCGACTCATTTTCGTAAAAGTTCACTCGTTTATTGGTGTAATTAACCTCTACGATGTAATCGGAAAAAAAATCGACACCAATCAATCCATTTATTTTTGTACCTGTATGCTTCGATAAATTAAAAATATCCTCTCGCAAAACAAACACCGTCTTCGACTCCAGTTTTAATTTACCTACCTTTAGTACATTGTAATTACTTTTATAGGCTTCCAAATGGTCGCCACCACCCAGACCCATTAAGTTTTTTACATCCGAAAAATTAAGAGAAATTTTATCCGTAGGCTCTAATTCGGTAATAATCGTGTTGGATATTCCAGAATCGAGAATAATATTCAAAGGTGTGGATTCGTTTACTTTGAGTTTAACAACCACATAACTTCCCACCATTTCGAAAGGAATGGATTCGATTTTTTTTCCGGGACTTTTAGCTAAAAGCGGAAAAACATAGCATGAGATTAAAATAAGACTTATTAAACCTCGCAAGTTGACAATAGGAGCAGAGCTTGAGAGTGATTTTTTGGTTGCAAAATTTTTCATTGTACAACAAAATTATGAATTTTGAGAGTATTTTAGATTTTAAAGGTCTATCATTTTGTGTTCTTTAAACCAATCAATGGCTTCTTTGATAGGTATTTCAATATTCGTTTCGGGCAAATTCAAATCCAACTTTGCTTTTCGGTTATTGTAGTATTCCGTTATCATCAATTGCCGGAGGTTCATCGAACAAACTTCTGTTTTTATTCCCATTTTGCGAAGAATATCACCCACTTTTCCAACGACCAACAATACCCAATCGGGCAATTCGATAATCCACTGTTTATACTTTCCTATGTATTTTTGAAGAGTATAATATTCTTTAAAAGAATGATTTATACCTGATAAAAGGTAGCGATTTCCATTTATTCCTTGCGTGATGGCATTACAAACTGCCACAGCTACATCGGTTACATGCACAAAGTTTTTGCCACCCTTTGGTACGAAATTCAATGCCCGTTTATAACCCATTATCATTAATTTTCCAGAGCTTGGCTTAGGATCATACGCCCCAATCATAAAAGTGGGATTAACAATAATGATATGTTGATCCGGCTTTCGAGAAGCTTGTATAAAAAGTTGTTCGGATGCTACCTTGCTTTGTGCGTAAAACGAATGAGTGAACGGAAACTGAATAGCGTTATTTTCGTCGGCCAATTGTGTTTCCGTACCAAAACCAATTGTATTGGCTGAACTTACATAAACTAGTGTGTTGATGCTTAGCTCTTTGGCAATCCTTATAATCTGTGCCGATCCTTCCACATTTACTTTGCTATAATCCCCGTAATGCAATAAATCGGTAGCCGTAATGGCTGCAATATGAATAATGGCATCGCAACCTTGAGCAGCTTTCTTTAAACAATCAACATCCGTAAAATTTCCTTTGATACTATCCACCAATGATAAATCGAAGTAAATATTATTACAGCTGCGTACAATTATTCGTATATGGTGTTGCTGTTTCAACAATTCAAAAACCACATGATGTCCCAATAATCCGTTCGCTCCGGTAACTAAAACGTTCATTTTTTATCATTTAAAAATTGTTTGTACAAATGTAGTAATTTATTTAAGTATTTTATTCTCCTTTTTAAATTAGATTTGTGTTAATAGTTATTATCTTTGTACCCGAAATATTATAATTAGCGAATATGGAAACAAAAGTAGTATTAATTACCGGCGCCAGTGCCGGAATTGGTTTGTCGGCAGCAGTACAACTAATGGATAAAGGAGTTCGCGTTTACGCAGCTTCGCGTCGTGGTGGAATTCCTCAAAAAGCTCAGAATGGAGTAGGGGAGTTGGTTCATGTAAAAATGAATGTAAACAATGAAGAAAATATCGCTTCGGTGGTTGCACATATTTTAAAAGAAAACAATCGGTTAGATGCTGTCATTTGTAATGCAGGAAATGGTATTGCCGGATCTATCGAGGACACTTCATCCGAAGAAGCAAAATATCAACTGGAAACCAACTTTTTTGGTGCAGTGAAAACCATTCAAGCTTGTATTCCTGTTTTCAGAAAACAAGGTTATGGAAAAATTATGACAACATCTTCGGTTGCAGCAGTTATTCCAATTCCTTTCCAGGCCTTTTATTCAGCTGGTAAATCGGCATTATTGGTATTTATGCAAGCACTTTCGCTCGAATTAAAACCATTTGGAATTCAATGTTGCACGGTACTTCCCGGAGATACAATTACAGAGTTTACTGCTGCACGAAAATACACAGAAAAATCACAATTAGTTAATTCTGTTTATTCTGTCATCATGAAACGTTCGGTAGAACGCATGGAAAAAGACGAGCAAAACGGTATGGCTGCCGAAGTGGTAGCGGGTCAGATGGTAAAACAAATCATGAGTAACCGTATGAAATCCAGAGTAGTACCCGGTTTTCAGTACCAGGCCTTTTGTTTTTTATTCAAAATACTCCCAACAAATCTCGTTTTATGGATTGTGGGTAAACTTTATGCATAGATGATTTCTAAATCACTTAATATTAAAGGCGAAGAATGTATTTTCTTCGCCTTTTTTTAAATATGCAGGTCATTGGATTTCTATCCGTTTATATTTTATTTCTATTTTATTCCATTCTCCTTGATACCTTTTGAGCCGCCTTTTACACTTCCGTCCCAGCCTTTGCGTTGATTAGAAGCATTTTTACGTATATCTGCTTTATCAATACCTCTACTTCCACCTTTCACAGTTCCGTCCCAACCTTTTCTAGCGGCTGGAGAATCTGTAGAGGTTGTATCGGGGTTTTCATTCAATCGGCGAATATTCCCCACCGAATTTTTAGACGTATCGTGTTTTGTTTTTAGTACGTTTGAAATGGAACTTGGCTGTTCACCCGAATTTCCATTTTGTACAGTATTGGCAGCACTTATTACAGCTCCACCGGGCAATGCACCACCTATAATCGAAGCTCCTTGCCCAACTTGACTCCCTGCTTGATGTAATCCCGCATTTACTTTTTCTCCAAAAGTTGCACCTTGAGTTTGCTTGGAAACTGTCACATTTTTAAGCTGTTGATATTCAACCGCGTCAGCTGGACAAGCAAATGTATTCTCTTCAACCGTTCCATCGGGATAGGTAATTTTCTGATTGACAGAACCGCAACTTGGTGGAATTTCATTATTTGCGGGGTTTTGAGTTTTCACCAAATTACCACCTGAACCTTTGGAATTTATCGCATGCTTTGCAGCGTCTCCATTATCAGAATTTTGTGCCGTCCTTGCTATTGTTCCACCAGTTCCTTTGGTATTTATAGCATGTTCAAAAGGAGTTCCATTTACATCAATACCGCTAATAAGTAGTTGATTATCAGAAATTTTTGTATATGTTACCAAATAACTATCATTAGAACTAGACCCTGAAGCCATTCTTCCAGTAGCAGCATAGGATGCAGCTGCAGCTCCGCTACCACCGCCAGCCAAACTGCCCACATTTGAAACATCAGTACTGTTAGGATCTACCGTCATTTCTTCTGTTCTCTTTATTCCGGATTGAGTAATTCCTTTTCCTTGAATACTTCCTCCTTTTACTGTACCATCCCAACCTTTTCGCTGGCTATGAGGGTCGCCTCCATGATCTTTTACCGAGCCATCCCAACCTTTTGGGTCTGCAGCAATATTTTCGGTTTTCTTAAGTCCATTTTCATTAATTCCTTTACGCTCAGCTATACCTTTTATCGATCCGTCCCAGCCTTTGCGCTCAACTATTTCTTCGGTTTTCTTTAATCCTCCTTCTTTAATTCCTTTGCGTTGGGCAATACCTTCTGTAGAACCATCCCCAGCAGCAATATTTTCGGTTTTCTTAAGTCCATTTTCATTAATTCCTTTACGCTCAGCTATACCTTTTATCGATCCGTCCCAGCCTTTGCGCTCAGCCGCCATTTCCTCCGTTTTTCGTATTCCACCTTCTTTTATGCCTTTGCGTTCATAATTTACACCACCTAAAACTATGGTTATTCCTGCATTTACACCCACTGCATTGTAACTTTGAGTTACTGTTTGCGTTGTATAAGTGCCAAGTGCCAATTGTTGTTCTTTATAATTTCCTTTTATGTCTGCAACACCTTCGGGTTTAAAAGTTGATATTAGTCTAGAAACGCTTGGCGAAATCAAATAACTTCCCTCTGTCCAAAAGCCAACTGTTGAACTAATCATATAATTCAACCGTACTTTTGGAGTCATACACAAACCATTGGTAGCAGTTTCTTTTACTTTCAACAAATCGTATGTATAAGTCTTTATGTCAGTATTAGTGGTTTGAACAGCTTTATATTCTCTGGGTTGATACATATTACTTAAGCCAAATCCAATAATAGATGAAATAATCATATTATTTCCTACATGAAAATTAGCTTGAGGACCAACTTGCAAGGTAAATCCACTTTTTTTTGCAGCTACATCGCCAACAAAAGCAGCAGTATTTGTCACCAGATTCGCCATGTTATATACCGTTGGCAACGTTTGAAAATCGTTGCTAAAGCTATTATAATTACCTCCTGCATTGAATCCAAAACTCATAAACTTATTGAAATAAAGCGGCACATAAACATTGGCATCAAAGCGAAACAACCGGTCTAAACTTTGGTCTAAATTGGTTCCACCACCAATTGAAATCATACCTTTGTCACCAGGTGATATAACTTTTCCTTTTAGTTTGCCTGCAAACATGGAAGTAGAAATTACTAATAGGATTAAAATAGCTACTAAAGTTTTGTTTTTCATACCTGTGTTTTTTATAGTATTTATTTGTAATTATTACAATAATATATGTATTACATGTATAAACACAAATAACTTGTAAATGTTTATTTATAAAATTACATATATAATAATTTAAATAAACTTATTCCACTTTTAATAAATTATCCCTCTGATAAGCTATCAACAACATGTTGAAAACTTACTAATAACCTTTGAAAGAAACATCACAACTTTTTTTGGAAATATGAAAACTATGTCGCCATATCAATTGTTTTGAAACCACCAAATTAGTTAGCACATTTTTTATAGCTTTCTTTTAACCGCTTTTTGAAGTTTATCAGCATCGTCATTCATAAAAACTTTCTAACTTTGCAGTTACTAACAATGTGTTGATAAAGTTTGTAATTCATTATAAATTAAATATATAATAACTTCAAAACTGTTTATATCTGCACCTTAATATTTAATAAAGAATTATACAAGTTTTTATCAATAATTTTATCAACCAAACTAACAGCCTATTATAATCTTATAAAAGTTTTTTTAAAATTTAAAAGAATAATATAAATATAATCTTGAAAACTTTGATTATGTCTGAAAAAATGGATAAAACTCAACTTATATCGGAAATCAACCGACTGAAAAAAGAAAAGAACGCTATCATCATGGCTCACTACTACCAGATGGGCGATATACAAGATATAGCCGACAATGTGGGCGATAGTTTGGCATTGGCTCAATGGGCTGCCAAAACGGATGCCGATATTATTGTGCTTTGTGGTGTTCATTTTATGGGCGAAACTGCCAAAATTATTTCTCCTTCGAAAAAAGTACTGATTCCCGACTTGAATGCTGGCTGCTCGTTGGCAGACAGCTGTCCTGCGGACGCATTTGAGGCATTTACTACTGCACACCCCGACCATACTGTTATTTCGTACGTAAATACCACAGCAGCCGTAAAAGCGCTTACTGATGTGGTGGTAACATCTACCAATGCTAAGAAAATTGTGGATCAGTTCCCCAAAGATGCGAAAATAATTTTTGGCCCTGACAGAAATCTTGGAAATTATATCAACAGTGTAACCGGTCGTTCGATGTTATTATGGGACGGAGCATGCCATGTACACGAGCAATTCTCTGTTGAAAAGTTGGTGAAATTAAAATATGAACATCCAGGTGCACTTATTTTAGCGCACCCGGAATGTAAAAAAACAGTATTACTAATGGCCGATTTTATTGGAAGTACTCAGGCTTTACTAAATTATGCAACAAGTTCCGATGCAACATCGTTTTTGGTTGCCACCGAAAGCGGAATTCTTCATGAAATGCAAAAACAAAATCCCCAAAAAGAATTTATTCCCGTTCCGCCAAACGACAGCACTTGCGCTTGCAACGAATGTAATTTTATGCGTTTAAATACACTCGAAAAGCTTTATAAATGCTTGCTAAATGAAAGTCCAGAAATTTTGATTGATGAAGAAGTAAGATTGAAAGCAGTGAAACCTATTTTGAGAATGCTGGAAATGAGCTAGAAATTATCATTTAAACCTTATTTTTTTGTTATGATAATAAGTGATAAATAATGAATTGATAAAAAAATTATTCTAATTATTTGTTAGGTATGTATGTATATAAAAGTAACATAAACTTTTAAAAATTAGAATTATGAGCACTTCTTACATTTACCCCGGAGCAGCTACTTTAAATGCATATATCACTATAAAAGGTTGCGCCGAAGCGATTTAGTTTTATAAAAAGCATTTAATGTAAAAGAACTTGGGGTATTAAAAATGCCAAACGGACTGATTGGTCATGCAGAAATAGAGATTGAAGGATCGATGCTAATGATGGCCGATGAAAATATTGAATGGGGAAACAAAGGGCCGCTAACTATTGGGGGAAATCCCATGACCTTTGGATTGTATGTTACTGACGTTGACAAATCGTTCCAACAAGCTATCGATGCCGGTGCAACGCTTGCCATGCCTGTAACAGATATGTTTTATGGTGACCGTGTTGTGCAGGTAATGGATCCGTTTGGATATAAATGGATGATAGCTACCCACAAAGAAGATTTGACCTACGAAGAAATGCAAAAGCGGTTGGATAAATTATTAGGTTGATTACTAAATAAATATAACCACCGTACTGATTCCAGTACGGTGGTTATATTTTACAAAGTGTACTTAAACTCTTTTTAAAATTATTTTAATATTTCTTACCAACCGTATCCAACGCATACCCCTAAAGCAGGCATAAGTCCGTTGAATTTACCATAACTTGTTCCGTTTAAACTTATATCTCCGTTCAAGTAATAACTAACACCACCGTATAAGTCCAAAGAGAAACCGCTTTTCCATACCCATTGGTGACCTAATACTCCTTTTAATGCGAAAACAGATCCTGTCCCTTTGTCAGAACCATTTTCTACGGTAAGAGAACTAAAACTTAAGCCTGGAGCAAAATACATACCTCTTGGAGCTTCTTTTGTAGGTGATAAATATAGTCTATAATCTACACCAATACCTATGCCGCTATACTTTGTACCCAATAAGTCAAGTGATGTAAGCGAAGCATTGATCTGCAAAGCAGCTTTTGTTGACAATGTTTTTTCATACGAAAGATTTACATATCCAAATGCTAATCCAAGTGGATTAAATTTGATAACGTTTGTTTGAGCATTTGCATTAAGCATCATTACTCCTAGTACTAAAACCACTAAAATTTTTTTCATAAGATTGATTTTTTAATAAATATTTACGCAAAAGTAACTATTTATTTTTTTACTTACAAACCCTATTTTTTATTTTCATACATTAATCTTAGTAATTATAAAAATAAATTATAAATATTTATAATTCAGCAATTTATATATAAAAGTTTTTTATATAAATATTTATGTTTTTATATAGTAATAAAAAAAGGGATATTACTCCGCTTTTTTTATTAAATGTTCTGTTGTAACTATCTTGAATAACTTATCATTCCTGCGGATTAATTCATTGGTTTTCAGAGAAAAATACGTTCCTTTTTCTACTTTATCGGTTGGTTGCAGTTTTACGCGGATTTCTTTCACCACGTCTTCATAAGCGCCTGTTGTTTCGCCTGTAATGAGTATTTCGTCACCTACTTCCAGGTATTGCGCTTCCAGTAGAAACTCAGCCACACCTAGCTTTTGAAAGAAGTTGGTGCATTTGCCGACATAAATCTTTTTATGCGTAGCTTCCGAACCATAGTTGCTGCTCCATTTGCCCAGGCGCTGTCCGAGGTAATAGCCGTTCCAGAATCCACGATTGAATACTTTGGATAACCTTACGTCCCAGTCAGCCTTTTTTTCGTCTGTGAACTTCCCGTTGAGGCATGATTCGATAGCTTCGCTATAGCAACCAACTACTGCTTTTACGTATTCGGCACCGCGAGCCCGGCCTTCAATTTTGAAAACACGTACTCCAGCTTCTATCATTTCGTCCAAAAATCCGATTGTTTTCAAGTCCTTAGGCGACATGATATACTCGTTGTCAATCTCCAGTTCAATTTCCGAATCTTTGTCCTTCACAGTATAACTCCGGCGGCAAATTTGGTTGCAAGCACCACGGTTGGCCGACACGTTTTTTTCGTGAAGACTCAGGTAACATTTGCCCGAAACAGCCATACATAGCGCCCCGTGGCAGAACATTTCTATGCGAATTAGTCCTCCGTTTTTACCTCGGATTTGTTCCGTTTCAATGGCATCGTAAATGGCTTTTACCTGCTTTAGGTTCAATTCGCGGGCCAGCACCACCACATCGGCAAACTGTGCATAAAATTTCAAAGAATCAACATTTGTTATGTTCGTTTGCACAGATAGATGTACCTCTACGCCGATACTTGACGCATACATCATGGCAGCAACATCGGATGCTATAATGGCCGATACGCCCGATTCTTTAGCCACATCAATTATCTGGCGCATCAGGGTTATGTCTTCGTCATACAAAATAGTGTTGACGGTCAAGTAACTATTTACCTTGTTTTCTTTGCAAATACGGACAATTTCACGCAAATCATCAGTTGTAAAATTGCTGCTCGATTTGCTGCGCATATTCAATTTTTCGATGCCAAAATACACCGAATCAGCACCTGCTTTGATTGCTGCCGAAAGGCTTTCCCATGAGCCGGCAGGTGCCATTATTTCAATTTCTGATCTATTCATCCTTTTATTTAATTGAGAATTATGCATTTAGAATCATGCATTATTTTAATATTTTGGTGTCAATTTACTGATCGGAAAACTTATTCCAACTCTTATTTGATGGTATGGAAAATTGCGAATTCCATATTGATATTGAGCGAAATAATCGATATTGCCCTTTAGTATCGAAAGTTTAGTGGCATAAACCAAAGGAGCATCGCCATAATCGCCCGCAGGATTTAATCGCGTACTGGTATGTATCCAACCCCAATAGCCCGAAAGCGTGTTCTCCAGTTTCCATCTTGGATTCCCAATGATGAGCTTACCGCCATAAATGGGCGCATCGTCCTGAGCGCTGTTTGTTGTTTCCCAACACATAAAACCAAGGTTAGCTACTCCGCGAATCTCGCTGATAAACCTGCCGCTGGTAGCAATAGATTTACCTACTTCCAGATCGAAATAATAGCCTGGTGTGTCGAAGTAACGTCTTGTTTTATAGGTTGTAGCCGAAGCCGTTTTTAAAGTGCTGTTTAGTATAATAGACGGACGGTTTGTTTGTTCTTTCAGTAGTCTAATTCTTGTTTGTACATAAATATCGCCACCTTCAGAACCCGAAACTGTGCTGCTACCACGCGCTTGCATAACATCGGCTGTAGTAACGTAATTTTCTAAAACGGTCGACCATATTTTCAGCGAAACGCGCTCGGATAGGAGGGGAATTTCTATTTTAAAATAGCCATTTTTTGTCTGATCGCCATAACCAAAATAGTAATTGGCCATTAAACTAAACGTTGTTTTCTCAGGAATTCTAGCATCAGTAAATTCCGCTACTGGATTAGCATTTGGGCCAAACCAAGCGCTAGAGTATTTTACAGTCTGTGAGTAAATACTGCCAAATGAAAACGCTATCATAAAAAAAGAAAATAAATATTTCATCAAATTTGTTTTGAATTCATATGCAAAGGTAACTAAATCAATTGTAACTTTGAATGAAATGGTGTTTACTAAAAAATCCTCAAACATGAAGTAGTTCGTAGGTTTTTGCGGAAACCAACTTCAAATTCAGTCCTGTTGTCCAACCTTGCAAAATAATCGTTTTTACCAGCACGGAATGTATTCCATACTTCTATTTCCCGTTGTTCTTTGTTTAAGACTCCACTATGGTAAGTATAATTAAATAATCTGTCCTGTGCCTGAGTTGAAACAAATGAAATTAATTGTATTGTTATGAAAATGCTTTTGCTTATTAGCTGATTGTTGAGCATTTTTTTATTTTTTATCGATACAATTAGCCATTTTTAATCAGGCCATAGGTTTTTTCTTTATCATTCCACCTTTTACATCCTTTATACTGTGCATTACTACAAATGCATCTTTATCAATTTTGTCTATTTCCGATTTTAATTTAGAGAGCTCCAATCGGGTAATAAGTGTATAAACGATATCTATTTTTTTAAGTTTTTCGCCTCTTTTGGCAAATCCTTTTTTACCGTAATAGAGTGTGCAGCCTCTACCTAAGTTTTCAATTATGGCCAGTCTTATTTCTTCGCTGTGTTCCGA
The DNA here is from genome assembly GCA_038249445.1 of Bacteroidales bacterium. Classification (GTDB taxonomy): domain Bacteria; phylum Bacteroidota; class Bacteroidia; order Bacteroidales; family Paludibacteraceae; genus Paludibacter. The sequence goes on along the minus strand of JBBSDM010000031.1, from coordinate 14,624 downwards.
AATGATGGTAACTCCAATATATTCCTCAATACCTGAAACTATAAAATCTACCGTCTTTGAAGCAGCCAAATAAGTAAGGATGGCATACAAAGCTATTTCGATAGAAAAAACATAGGCAGCCACCATAAAAATACAAACATTGAGCACCAGAATTACATCTGCAATGGTCATGGTTGTTTTCCTCCCTGCAAATACAGCCAGAATTTCAGTACCATCAATCACAGATCCACCACGAATGGCCAAACCGATACCTAAGCCTAGGAAGAATCCTCCAAATACGGCTATCAATAGTTTGTCATTGGTAATGGTTGGAAACGGCACAAAATGAACTGTTAGTGCCAGTAGCACAATAGCAATTAAACTTCTGAATGCAAACTGACGGTTGATGGTGGAAAGTGCTAGTATTATAAATGGAATGTTTAATGCTACTAATAAATAGGATAGAGGTATATTTGTCAATTCACTTAATATAAGTGAAATACCAGTTACACCACCGTCTATAAAAGAGTTGGGCAATAGAAATCCTTTTAGACCGAAACTGGCCGAAATGATACCTAGAGCAATAAAGCTCATTGCACGTATCAGTTTCCAGAATTCTTTTGATGTGTATTTTTGCTTCACAGTAATTTTTTTATTCAATGATGTAGTCATGCTTTTTCATTTTATATTTTTACAAATATAGCGATTTAGAAGCATTTATCATGTCTTCAATTTCTAATTATATTTGTCTAGCACCGATCTTAAGAAATTTTAAATTTATTCTTACGCCAAAATTATTTCCTACCTTTGCACTCCATTTTAAAGCAAATATGAAGATTTCAAATATAGAATTTCAAGATAAACCACTTTTTTTGGCTCCCATGGAAGATGTAACCGATCCGGCATTCCGTTTATTATGTAAACGTTTTGGGGTGGATATGGTTTACACCGAATTTATTTCGGCTGATGCTTTGATTCGCAGTGTGAAGCGCACCGAGCAAAAATTGACTATTTACGATGAAGAACGTCCTGTCGCTATACAACTTTACGGTCGAGAAGCTGATACAATGGCTGAAGCAGCTCAAATAGCAGCCGATGCAAGGCCCGAAATTATCGATTTGAATTTTGGTTGTCCGGTAAAAAAAGTTGCTGGCAAAGGGGCAGGAGCAGGGCTACTTCGTGATATTCCTAAGATGCTTGAAATCACTTCGACTGTTGTAAAAGCAGTAAATTTACCTGTTACTGTCAAGACTCGTCTCGGATGGGATGAGGATAGTAAAGTTATTTTCGAATTGGCCGAACGACTACAAGATTGTGGCATTGCGGCTTTAGCTATTCATGGACGTACGCGCGCTCAAATGTACAAAGGTGATGCCGACTGGACGCTGATTGGCGACGTAAAAAACAACCCACGTATGCATATTCCTATCATCGGCAATGGCGATGTGACTACTCCCGCGCGTGCTGCCGAGTGCTTCGATCGTTACGGTGTAGATGCTGTTATGGTGGGTCGCGCATCTATCGGTCGTCCATGGATTTTTGCAGAAATGAAGCGTTTTTTCGAAACTGGTGATAAAACTCCTTTTCTTACTTTCGATGAACAAAAGATTATTCTGAAGGAACATATAATCTCCTCCGTAAAATGGCTCGACATTGACGATTTAACCCCTATTGAAAGCGTTAGTGATCAACGTTTGAAAGGCATTATTCATAGTAGAAGGCATTTAGCTTCCACACCTGTTTTCAAAGGAATTCCTAACTTCAAGGAAACACGCATTGCCATGCTACGTGCAGATACTTTAAATGAGTTATTTAGGATTATTGATTCTGTATCCTCTCCATCGATGATAGAATTATAATATGATTGTAAACAATTTACAATTTATTCTGTTTAATTTCTGTATAATTATAATTTATTCAACAATTTATTTAATTTTGCAGCTTATATATATTCAAACCATTTACAATGAACAAACTATTCATCCCCATTATTGCCCTAGCGCTTATGACAACTGCCTGCAATAGCAAAAAAGATGTTGGCTCCCAAGCTGGTATCGTTTTAGCTAATCTCGACACTACAATGTCCCCCAAAACCGATTTTTATAAATATGCCTGTGGAGGCTGGATGGACAAACATCCACTTACTGGTGAGTATGCGCGTTTTGGAAGTTTCGATTTCCTAGCCGAAAACAACCGTAAACAACTCAGAGGTTTAATAGAAGAGATCTCTTCGAAATCTGCTGACAATGGTACTGTTGAGCAAAAAATTGGAGATTTATTTAATTTGGCTATGGACAGCACTAAGTTAAATGCTGATGGTTTTGCACCACTAAAAGCCGATTTAGCACGAATTGCTGCTGTTAAGCAAATATCTGAATTGAGTAAGTTACTTCCCGACTTACTATTATCAGGATTAACTCCCTATTTTTCGGTTTATGTCGATGCCGATGCTATGAGTAGTAATGATAACTTGGTACAAACACATCAGGGTGGTATCAGTTTGGGTGAACGGGAGTATTACTTAGATAATGATGCTCATACTAAGCAGATTCGTGAAAAGTACAAAATCCATGTAACTAAAATGTTCCAATTTGTTGGTTTCACCGCTGCCGATGCTCAAAAGAATGTGGAAGCTGTTATGACTATTGAAACTCGTTTGGCTAAAGCAGCTTATGATCAGGTAAAATTGCGTGATCCTCATGCTAATTACAACAAAATGTCTGTAGCTAATTTGCAAAAGTTAGTACCTGCTATCGACTGGAATGTGTATTTTTCAGCACTTGGATTGAAGAACATCAAAGATGTCAGTGTTTCACAAAGAGAATCCTTGATTGAAGCCGGTAAGATTATCGAAACTGAACCTTTGGCTACTCAAATTGCTTATTTAAAATGGAAATTGATTGATGAATCAGCTGGATATTTAAGTGATGCATTGTATGCACAGAACTTCGATTTCTACGGCAAAACTCTTTCTGGAAAAAAAGAACATTCACCACGTTGGAAACGTGCTGTAAGTAGTGTTGATGGTTCACTAGGTGAAGCTGTTGGACAAATGTATGTAAAAAAATACTTTCCTGCAGAGTCAAAGGACAGGATGTTAAAATTAGTGAAGAACTTACAAATATCACTTGGTGAACGTATCAAGGCTTTACCTTGGATGGGCGATTCTACTAAAGTAAAAGCAATTGAAAAACTTAATTCTTTCTACGTAAAAATTGGTTATCCGGATAAGTGGAGAGATTATTCGAAATTAGATATCAAAAAAGATTCTTATTTTGCGAATATACAACGCGCTAACCGTTTCGAAAGTGAATATATGTTTGCAAAAGCGGGTAAGAAGGTTGATAAATCAGAATGGTTGATGACGCCTCAAACAGTGAATGCATATTACAATCCATCTACTAACGAAATTTGTTTCCCTGCCGGTATTCTTCAATACCCATTCTTTGATATGAAGGCTGATGATGCTTTCAATTATGGTGCAATTGGCGTTGTTATTGGTCATGAAATGACACACGGTTTCGACGATCAAGGTTGTCAGTTTGATAAAGATGGTAACTTAAAAAACTGGTGGAGTGCTAATGATAAAAAACAATTTGACCTTCGTGCAAAAGTGATGGCTGATTTCTTTGATGCTATCGAGGTGGCTCCGGGAGTCCATGGAAATGGTAAATTTACTTTAGGAGAAAATATTGCCGATCATGGTGGTTTGCAAGTATCATTTCAAGCTTTTAAAACTGCTACCAAAGATGCTCCACTCAAAAAGTTGGAAGGATTTACTCCTGAACAACGTTTCTTCATTTCTTATGCCAATGTGTGGGCTGGAAACATTCGTCCTGAGCAGATTTTAGTTCAAACCAAATCAGACCCTCATTCATTAGGTAAATGGCGCGTAAACGGTGCCCTACCGCACATTCAGTCGTGGTATGGTGCATTTGGTATAAAACCCGGTGATAAAATGTTTGTAGCTACAGAAAAGAGAGTTTCTATCTGGTAATATCCATATCGCTTTATGCTAAATAGGCTGCTACAATTTATTTGTTTCAGCCTATTTTCATTGTAAGCCTATTAATATTGCATTGCCTAATTTTTTCTTTGAATTATTCACACGCTAAGCATAACACAAAGTTATATTCTTCATTAAGTTAACTGCACTATTTATCTATGTTTTATTATATTAGCATTCCAGTTTTGTTATTTAGAATTTGTACAAAAAAATAAGGCAGAACTTCATCGTCTGCCTTGCTTTTTTTTCGGTTATACTTTTTTTTACTCATCATAACCTTTCGATAATTTATCGATTTTCCATGTCTTTGAATTTCCTCATCTCGGCTTTGCTTTCTCGAGGCCTTCACTTGCTCCATAATCGAGCTTTTCTACTTTTGTTTCATTTTCTTTTTTTGATTTATCAATAATTCTAATGAATTGTAATCTGTCGGCCTCCATTTTCTATTTCTACTATATCAACATTTACCAAATAATCGGGTAAGATAGGAGCTATATTTTCCGACCACTCGATAAAGCATAAATTTCCACTGTATAAATATTCTTCCGCTCCTAAATCAAGTGCCTCTTGAATTTTGTTAATTCGATAGCAATCGAAATGAAAGATAATGCGACCATCGGCTGCTTCGTACTCATTCACTATTGAAAATGTAGGTGAGTTAATAGTTTCTTTGACACCCATGGTTTCGCAAATGGCTTTTATGAATGTAGTTTTACCCGCACCCATTTTTCCGTTAAATGCAAATATTTTTTTTTCGCCTATTTCGTCGATGAATTTTTTTGCTGTTTCGCGAATTTCTTCTATAGAATTTATTGTTAGCATTTTTTTTCAAATATATTTTTAATCTTTGTATTTTTTTATGTTTCCAATTTCAAATTGATGCTTTGAGAGGGCTCTAATTCCTTACAAAGATACGAATCTTCTGTAATATCTAAATCTCAGCGAATTTAATTCGGGTTGAAGTAATTATAAATAATTGATGCTCTGCTATTTGACACTACTTCTTGTAGATCAAGCAGTGTAGCATTTTTAATTCGCTTTACGCTTTTGTGGTGTTTTATAAGGTCTTTTTTCGTTTTATCGCCTATTCCGGGTATGCTATCTAGTTCAGATGCAATTTGAACTTTACTTCTTTTATCACGATGGAAGGTGATGGCAAATCTGTGCACCTCGTCTTGCATCGATGCCAATAATTTAAATAGTTGATCAGTTGGTTTTAATCCTATCTCTTTTGGCGGAAATCCGAAAAGCAATTCACGCGTGTTATGTTTGCTATCTTTTGCTAGACCCGCAATTGGTATTTTGATTTTTAACTCATCTTCTACTACTTGCCTTATCACTTCCATTTGGCCTATTCCACCGTCGGCAATTATCAAGTCGGGTAGGGGAGTTTCTTCATTTAACGCTCTGCTGTATCTTCTCCTTACCACTTCTTTCATTGAAGCATAATCATCTGATCCAATCACAGTTCTGATATTGTACTTGCGATAGTCCTTTTTTGATGGTTTCCCTTTTTTGAAGACTACACAAGCAGCTACAGCATTTGTACCGGAAATATTTGAGTTATCAAAACATTCAATTGTCATTGGAGGCTTATCCATTTGCAATTTCTCCTGAATATTTTTAAGTAATTGAATACTTCGTTGATTTGGATTTAATTTCTCGGCATGCTTCAGTTTGTCCATTTTGTATTGTCGAACATTTTGAAGCGATAGATCTAATAATTTTTTTCTATCTCCTCTTTGAGGGATATTTATGGTTGCTCCTTTTATAGTGTAATTAATTTCAAATGGAACAATTATTTCTTTGGAATTACTTTTAAAGCGATCTCGCAATTCTACTATTGCCATAGCCAATATTTCTTCTTTGTCTTCTTCAAGTCTTTTTTTATACTCTATAGTGTAACCTTGAATAATTGAACCTTTCGAAATACGGAGAATATTTATAAATGCAGAATTTTCGTTTTCATCGTAAGCAAATACATCGGTGTTTTCCAAAACCGTATTCGATATAATTGATTTCGATTTATAGTTTTCTATAAGTTCATATTTTTGTTTGATTAAATGAGCATCTTCAAATTTATATTCCGAAGCCAGTTGTTGCATTTGATTTAAAAGAATCTTACTTATTTCATTTGCATCCCCTTGTATTATTTGCCGTACTTGTTCAATTGTTTTTAGATACTCTTCTTCAGTTTCTTTTCCTTCGCAACCACCTTTGCATTTTTTTATGTGATACTGTAGGCACACTTTAAATTTATTGGCCTTGATATTTTCTTTTGTCAAAATCAACTTACAAGTTCGTATAGGGTAGAGGTTGTGTACAATTTCTAGAATTGAATTTATGGTATAGTTCGAACTGTATGGGCCGAAATAGGTACCACCATTTTTGTAAATATTTCTTGTTTTGAAAATTCTTGGAAATGGTTCGTTGGTAATGCAGATACTTGGATAAGTTTTACCATCTTTCAATAGAACATTGTAGCGGGGTTGATACTCCTTGATCAAATTATTTTCAAGAAGCAGCGCATCTTCTTCATTTTCTACAACTATATATTTTAGAGAAGCAATGTTCTTTACAAGCACATTTGTTTTGCCTTGCTCATGAATTTTGTTGAAATAGGAACTAACTCTTTTTTTTAAATTTTTGGCTTTTCCTACATATATTATCTCTTCGGATGGATTAAAATATTGGTAAACCCCCGGCTTATCCGGGAGTGAATCAATCATATCTTTCAAAGCTTTTTCTATTTTCATATGCGCATTCTGCACGTTCCACGTGGAACATTTATTATTTGAGTTGATTGTTCCACGTGGAACAATTATTGATGAAATGCCTGTATTACTGCTATTTCCACACTTATCTCCCCAACAAAACAAGAATAATGTTTACATCGCTTGGCGAAATGCCCGGAATTCTGCTTGCTTGTCCAATGGTTTCGGGGTCTATTTTAGCGAGCTTTTGACGCGCCTCTGTAGATAATGATTGAACCGAAGCATAGTCAATTCGCCCATGAATGTTTATATTTTCAAGTCTCTGAAGTTTTTCTGCAATTAATTTTTCTCGAATTATATAGCCTTCGTATTTTAAAAGAACTTCAGTTGCTTCAATTATTTCTTCAGTTTTCGATTGAATTGAATTAATTTCGGCTCGTAGAGCTGGAACTGCTTTTGCCAAATCGGCAATGCCTAGTTGTGGACGAAGCACTAAATCGGACAATTTACAGCCATGTTTTAGTTCCGATGAATTGCGCGTAACAAGAAAATCGTTTATGTCGTTTGGTTTTATAGATGTGTTTTTGATAAAACTGGTTAGTTTTTCCTGTACATTTTTCTTGTTTTTAAGTTGATCAAAACGGTTTTTTGTGGCTAATCCGATTGCATAACCCTTTTCTGTTAGACGTACATCTGCATCATCCTGACGCAAAAGTAGGCGATATTCTGCTCGAGAGGTAAACATTCGGTAAGGCTCGTCCACCCCTTTGGTCACTAAATCGTCGATGAGAACACCAATATATGCTTCGTTTCTACCCAGTGTAAATCCGTTTCCACCGTAACAATTTATGTGTGCGTTGATACCTGCAATCAATCCTTGTCCGCCTGCTTCTTCATATCCGGTGGTTCCGTTTATCTGTCCGGCAAAGAAAAGGTTTTTGATTCGCTTTGTTTCCAAGGTGTGTTTTAGCTGCGTTGGATCAAAAAAATCGTATTCAATTGCATATCCAGGACGATAAAGTTGCGCGTTTTCAAGTCCAACTATCGTTTGAATTGCTTTAATTTGTGTTTGAAGTGGGAGTGATGATGAAAAACCATTGATATAAAACTCTTGAGAATCCACTCCTTCGGGTTCTAAAAACAGTTGGTGAGATAATTTGTCTGCGAAAGTTACGATTTTTGTTTCAATACTTGGACAGTAGCGAGGTCCAATACTCTGAATTTGTCCGTTGAAAAGAGGTGAAAATTCAATTCCTTTTCTGATTTCATCATGAGTTTTTTCGTTTGTATTGGTAATCCAACAGCTCATTTGTTTCAATTCTCGTTTCGATTCTTCGAGAAATGAGAACTTGTGAAAATCATTTTCCCCCTCTTGTTCGGTCAATTTCGAAAAATCTATGCTTCGTCCATCAATTCTACAAGGGGTTCCTGTCTTCATTCTGTCGGTAGAAAAGCCGATGGATTGGAGTTGTTCTGTCAAACCAAACGATGCAGGTTCAGATATTCTTCCACCTATTTGCTGGTTTTTGCCAATATGAAGAAGACCGCTTAGGAAAGTTCCTGCGGTGAGAACGACAGATTTTGCTTTGAAAGTAACACCAAGTGCCGACTTTAATCCTACTATCGTTCCGTTTTCAATAACCAATTCCTTTACTGTATCTTGCCAAATATTTAAATTATTAGTGTTTGAAACGGTCTTTATCCATTGTTGTATAAATTCATGACGATCACTTTGCGAACGAGGGCTCCACATAGCCGGTCCTTTTGAGCGATTCAACATGCGAAATTGTATGGCACTACGGTCTGTTACAATTCCCATATGACCACCCAAAGCATCGATTTCACGGACTATTTGCCCTTTAGCAATCCCACCAACAGCTGGATTACAACTCATTTGTCCAATTTTATTCATATCCATAGTTATGAGTAAGGTTTTGGAACCCATATTGGCAGCTGCTGTTGCTGCCTCACACCCCGCATGACCTGCGCCAATGACGATGACATCGTACTTAAAATCCATTTTATATTGTAATTTATTTATTTAATTATTATTTAACACACCTTGCCTCTAATTAGCTATCTTATTTCAACCAGCAAAGTTACTTAATTGTAGGCACATACTCTTGTTTTGCTTAGTTTATCAACTGTTTTGAAGTATTGTTTTGAATTTTTTATCAGTTTGTTTTTTACTTTGTTGGGTGTAATACTGATATTAAAACTCTTGAAAGAACAAATTTAGATCTACTTTCTCGCTTTGATTTAATTTTTTTCTAATTCTGTAAACTGCTTTACGAATAGCTTCGTAGCTTGAGTAATTGATGATGGCTATTTCTTTGGTTGAGAGACCTAGTTTGAAAAATGCGCAAAGTCTTTGTTCTCCGTTACTTAGGCTTGGGAATTCAGAAATTATATTATTATAAAAATTATCGTCTAACTCTGTAAATCTTTTTTCAAACATATCCCAGTTTATGGAGCTAGACATATTTTCATATCTATCGAGAACTTTTACCACCAATGATTTATGTTCTTCGCTTAGTTCACCAATTTCACTGAAAATTTCTGATTTTAAGATTGATACCAATTTTTTATTCTGAAAAATGCTTACAGCTGAAACTAACATCTCACGATTTTTTTTGTTCAATTCGTTTTGATAAAACAATGCTTTTTTTTGTTCAATTTGTATCTCTTTAGCATGTATTTCAAGCTGCATTTTTTTAGAGTCTCTATGATAATCATATAGCTTTATGGCTGCTGCAACTCTGGCTTCTAATTCTATTTCATCAATAGGTTTTTTTAGCAAATCTATGGCACCCAGCCAAAGTGCTGTGTGCAGATTGGCAGATTCTGTGCGTATTCCTGAAGATATAATTACAGGAATTTCGCTTATTTCCGGATCGTTTTTTATCTTTCCCAGCACTTCAATTCCTTCCATTTCAGGCATTAGCCAATCTAAAATAATTAAGTCTGGCTTAGTAGTTTTAATCATCTCGATGGCATAAAGTGGATTAGATACGCTTTCTACTTGGTAATTCAGATTCGTGAGCAGTAATTCGAAAACTGCTATAGAGTCCTGTTCATCGTCAATTATCAATATCTTTTTCATCTGGTGTGTTATTTAAATGCCCAAATTATTTATTTATCAAGCTTGGAAATTCAACAATGAAACTCGTTCCATTGTTTATTTGGCTACTGCAATTAATCGTACCGTTGTTATTTTTTACTAATTCTTTTACAATCATCAGACCTAAACCACTTCCGTTTTCACCGGCTGTTCCAGTTCTCTTTTTTGTTTTCTCGGAATCAAATACGTTTGCTAATTCATTGTATGTCATCCCAATTCCGTCATCATGAATTATTATTTGCACCCGATTATTGATAAGTTGGTTGGTGAGGGTAATTTTTCCATAATTCTGGTTAAATTTAATTGCATTAGATAATAAATTTCGGATGATTGTATTTAAATTTCCAATATCGCATGTGAAAGTGTATTCGTTATTTATCTTCACTTCGGTTACCAACTCTTTGCTTTCAATCTGCTCCGCAAATAAGTATAAATTTTCATCTACAATGTAGCTTAACTTCTCTATTGGTTTTAGCTCTGCCTCATTGTTAATTTGAATCTTAGCCCAGGATAGTATGTTGTCTAACATCAAGAAACCTTTGTTTGATGTTTGATACAATTTGTGCAACGTTTTATGTTGTTTTTCGGATAAGGTGTTATCTTTCGAGAGCTGTTTGGTGAAAGTAACCAGTGTGTTAAAAAAGCCCATCAAATCGTGCGAAATTGTTGATATGAGGAAATCTTTTTGTTTGTTCAAGCTTGCTAGTTCATTATTTGCATCATTTAGATCTTTGGTTCTTCCTTCAACTAAAGTTTCTAGATTCCTGTTTGTATCTAACAATTCGTTTGATAAGATAATTACTTTTTTATGCGAGGCTGCAAATTTTAAAGTAACTGTCATTGATTGTATGATGATATAGATAAATATACCTATATGTGAGAGATAACCGTAGGTAAATTGATACGTCAGAAATGCAAGGTCGTTTAAAATAAATGCTATCATCACTGTAAATGCGATGAATGAAATAATTGAATACTTTCTTCCTTTCCGAATAGCTCTTAATAATACATAGAACATGTATATACTGCAAATAAATGTAGCGTAAACCACAATGATTAAATGCGTAAGTACGAAGTGTATATTAAAGAAAATAACGACAACTGTCATTGCTGCGTAGAACGAATAAAATATCCATTCTATCCTCTTATTTACTTCCGACGGGTAGGCAATTTTTGTCAATCGAAGTGCGATAGGGATAATGAGAAAGGCCAACATCCATAATCTATAGTATAGCGTGAAACTGAGATCGGGAAAAAAATTATAAACCGAAACATCTCCATCAACTAATAGCTTAACGAAGGAGAAGAGAGATAGAATGGCTATAACTCGATGCGATTTTTCTTCTTTTTGAATAAAACTCAGGGTAAACTGATATAGAAATAACAATATAAATGCACTGAGAATAAAAAAGGTGAGAGAGTTTCTTACCCAATCAAGATGTACTATTCTTTTATTCTCACCGAAGTATATTTTTTGCCAGACTCCTGCATAAACAGGGTCTGAGAAATTACTCACATGCAGTACCACGTCCAATGTATCACTTTCTGATTGAAAAAAGCAAGTTTGCGGTAGGTAGGTAGGTTTATAATCGCTCCGAGTGATGCTTGCATTGCCGGCTTTGCTCACCAATTTCCCATTTATCCATAGTTTGTAAGACGCGATAATATTTCCAATCTTAAATCCATAGTTGATATCTTTGCTTTTGGGACATTTATTAAGCACAATTTTGAGATAATAGGTGCCAATGCCGTATGTTGGCAGTATTTTACCTTTATAGAGCTTGCTATTCCACGCGGAAGGAGTTTTGATATACTGTTTATCGTTGGCAGGAATATGCTGCATTTGTGTGGCTGACAAGTGTTTGCCATAATAGAATTGCCAGTTTCCTGAGAGATCAATTATTTTCTCATTCAGTTCGTTGTTTGATTTTAATCGTAGTATCCCATTATTTACGTACTTCGCACTTGCCGCAGTATGTCCAAGAAGCATCAGTAACAGTATAATTAGTTGTTTCAGAGCTAGTTTAGTGCTATTTAATTTGTAGAATATCGTCATATATTTACTCACTAAATTTGTATTTGTTGGTACAAAAGTAAATATATTTTTTCTTTTGTCCTCATTTTGTCCCATAAATAGTTGGAGTATAAATTTTTTTTGCTTTTTAATGCCTTTATTATGCTACCTATTTTATGGGCTTTAACAGTTGTATTAATTAAATATTTTCAAATCAATTTTCGATTTCAATTCATATTTTTCCTAAAATCAGTTGAATATTAGCGTTTTTAAAGTAAATGTCTACAATTTGTCCCATCAAATATGACCCTAGTCTGTGCAGAAACAATTAGTTTTGTAACGATAAATAGCTGTTCCCGAAATTCAAATTTATCCATTTATTTATGAATGAGAAGTTTTGAATTATGATTTTATCTATACAGTTGTAATTGAAGATGTTGGTATTGTGATTTATTTAGCCTTAACTTGTTTGTTTTCTTCATTGCTAAGCTTGTAGATGTATTTTTTTTAATTTGCGTACAGTCTAAAAAGAATTTCTAAACCTTTTAACGTTAGTAGTTTTGTTTGTTACTTCGGGTCGGTTGCTTGTCAATCCGACCCGATTTTATTTTCTATCCTCAATTGTTTTTATTATCCTTAAACATAAAAAAGCTGACTTTGAATAATTTCAAAGTCAGCTTTTTTATTAAATATTTCTCTCTGATCAGATATTTTTCTCTGCAATCAGGTATTCAGCAATTTGCACTGCATTTAGTGCTGCCCCTTTTTTAATTTGATCGCTAACGCACCAGAAAGTAATTCCGTTAGGATTAGAAATATCTTTACGGATACGTCCTATGTGAACCGGATCTTTGCCCGACAAAAACAATGGCATTGGGTATTTTTTCTCTGCTGGATTGTCGATAAGTTCTACGCCAGGAGCTGCTTCAAATGCTGCACGAGCTTCTTCTACCGAGATTACTTTTTCAGTTTCAACCCAAACGCTTTCTGAGTGAGCGCGTAAAGCAGGCACACGTACACACATTGCGCTAACTTCTACATCAGAATGCATTATTTTGCGCGTTTCGTGGTACATTTTCATTTCCTCTTTTGTATAACCATTGTCGGTAAATACATCAATTTGTGGAATTACGTTATAAGCCAATTGATAAGCAAATTTACTAACTGTAGCTTCTTCGCCGGCCAAAACTTGTTTGTATTGTAATTCTAATTCGTCCATCGCAGCTGCACCTGCACCACTAGCAGCCTGATAGGTTGCCACGTGAACGCGTTTGATATGCGAAAGATTTTCTAAAGCTTTCAAAGCCACTACCATTTGAATAGTGGTACAGTTCGGATTAGCAATAATTCCGCGTGGACGTTCTTTGGCGTCGGCAGCGTTAACTTCAGGCACTACCAATGGAATATCGTTTTCCATGCGGAATGCGCTAGAATTATCAATCATCACAGTTCCAAATTTGGTTATATCTTCGGCAAATTCTTTAGAAATGCTTGCGCCAGCAGAGGTAAATGCGATATCGATTCCCTTAAAATCATCACCGTGTTTAAGCTCTTTAACGGTGATTTTTTCACCTTTAAACTCATAAACACTGCCCGCACTGCGTGCTGATCCAAAAAGAACCAGTTCAGTCAATGGGAAATTGCGTTCTGTTAACACACGTAAAAATTCTTGTCCTACGGCACCACTTGTGCCTACAATTGCTACTCTCATTGTTTTAAAAATTAAGAATGACCCTCAGTCCGTTAGAAAACAGATTTTTGTGTTGAGGAATTATTTCAAAAATAGTTTTATTTAGTTTTATTTGTAAATTTTCAAAAATATATTATGACAAAGTTAATCAGAATTAAATTAAATCATTATTTTTGCAGATATAATTTCTAAAATACTCTCATAATTTTCCGCAAAAGTAATTCATTTTAAACTAAAAATGACACATAATGAAGAATTTAAGTGTTTTTTTTCTTATTTTAGTCCCAATTTTTTGTTTCAGTCAGGTGAATGAAACGTTTTTGGATGGAAACTTTATAAATAACCCAATTTGGACTGGGACTTCCTCCAATTTTTTAGTAAACGCATCCTTGCAACTTCAATCGAAAGCCGCTGTTGCGTCTACTTCTTATCTTTTTACGCCTTCCGAGGCAATTGATGATGCTAGCTGGGAATGTTGGGTGAAAATAAATTATAACCCATCATCGTCCAATTATGCCTCCATCTATTTGATATCCGACAAATCTGATTTAACTTCCGGCTGCAACGGATATTATGTGCAGATAGGTGGAACAAATGATGAAGTATCATTGTTCGTGCAAGAGGGCACTACCAAGACCAAAATTATTGATGGAATAGACAAACGAACTGATAGAAATCCCGTTGAAATTCGTTTGAAAGTGATTCGTGATGCTGATGGTAATTTTGCATTATACAGTAAGTTAGCAACCGATGCAGATTTTGTTCTCGAAGGGACTACTCAAAATACGGTTGTAAAAAGCAGCAGTTATTTTGGACTGCTTTTTGTAAATTCGGGGGCAACAGGTATGAATTACTTTTTCGATGATATTGTTGTAACAGGTAACAAAGCGGTGGATAAAGAGCCACCAGTTTGGAATACATTTAAAATTGAATCAGCAAACAAACTGAAGTTGGGTTTTTCAGAGCGAATGAGTTTTTCATCGTCCACTTTTACGCTTGATAACGGAATGGGCAATCCTGTTTCAACTGAGATATCTCCAGATAAAACATCCATTGTCCTAACCTTTTCTACTAATTTTGAAAAAGGAAAGATTTATAAT
>JBBSDM010000030.1:0-41378 GCA_038249445.1 Bacteroidales bacterium | reverse complement strand
CCTTTTCAAGCAATTGAGAAATGGTATGAGTTGAGTCCTGAAATTTTTACAATAACACCAACAGAATTTAAAAATAAAATATTAAATTTGAACCAAAATACAATCAACTTACATCAACAACCTTGTGAAACTTGACAATTAATCAATGATAAAATTATTATCAAAGGAGATGTAAAATCGTGGAAGTCTTTTTTTGTTGGTAGTGATTGTTCCGATAGAAAAAGAATTATTGTAGATGTTAAACGGAAACCTGAGTTTTTATATTTTGTAGAATTATATTGTTCTAATTTCAAAAGTACCACCCGAAAGATTAAGGAATTGAATGCTATTGTTATTCTTTCCGATAACTCAATTATCGACAGCAACAATGACCCCACGACCAACACCGCAAAGATTAAAAAAATAAAGTCTTTTTTGCAATAAAAACCCGACCCCTCGAAGCATTGCCCACTAATCCAAAGTTAGTGGGCTTTTTGCGTTTAATACCCTTATACTTTCCGACCTTTCCGACCCCAAAAACTGTATTTTCCGACCTATAAAGTCGGTTTAAATAACTGATAGACAATGATATAAATTGATTATGAATTACTTTTGTATCGAAAGGTTTAGCAAAAGGAATTAGCCCAAATATCCTTATTATTCGTTGGGTAGCGAATGAGTGCTAAATTTTTAAAACAGTACAAACAATTTAATCAAATGGCAGTAGTCACAATGTTAACAGAAAATGAATTGCAAGAACAAATTAATAATGCAGTTCAAAAAGCTTTAATAGGCTTTCAACCTACCAAGGCAGTAAATAGAAAAAAGAATTTAGATATTAGTGAAGCGATTGAGTTTTTAACTTCTATTGGTTACAAATGTAGTCTTTCCTTAATTTACAAAAAGACAATGGCAAATGAAATTCCTGTTTCGAAATTTGGAAGGCGGGTTTCTTTCAATGCAGATGATTTAACTAAATGGATAGAACAACAAAAAACTAAAACGGTTGATTTGACTGGCGTAGTTGCCCGCAGTGCTAACTTAAAGTTGGGGAGATATTAACATGAAAAATCAACTAAATTAAATTATCACCAATTTGTCAAATGTATTTTTTGGGGTGTGGTTGTTTATGACCGTGTTTTTATTCACTGTGTTAATTGCAAATGCCTTATGAAAGCTACATACGAAAACGAAATTCAGATTCTGTTTGATTTTTCGCAGAACAATGTTTGCTCCGCTACAATGGCTACCGCTGCAACTGGAATAGTACAGAAAAATATTTGTCGCCACAAAAGGGATTTGGAGAAAATGGGATTGCTCTATGTAGTCGACCATCGTAAATGTTCAGTAACTGGATTTAAAGTGGATTTCATCACTTGCAACCCTTCTTTATTTCCAAAAGTTACTAACAACCAACTTAATCTATTTTAATCATGGGACAATATACAGATATGACAGCCCTCTCTCTTGAGCCGATTAGATATGACTTAGAGAGTTGTGAAGTGGTTTTTGGGATTGAAGCACCTGAACCCGATCCAATTTTAAAAATCGATGGTTATTTGGTTTTGAGCCGTGGGAACATTTCCACAGTGAAAGGAAAAGCGAAGGCAAAAAAAAGCTTCTTTGTAACAATGCTTGTTTCAATGGTATTAAAACAAAATTCTGATTCCAAGGTATTGCTAATTGATACCGAACAACACCGCTCAAGCGTGTCTAAGGTACTTAATCGCATTTATAGGCTAATGGGTTGGGTTCATATTAATAGTCGTTTAAAAGTGCTTACATTTAGAGAATTCTATGAAGTGGATGTTCGTAAATCGATGGTGATTCAAGCAATTGAGGAAGGTAGTTTTGATTTGGTTGTACTTGACGGTGGCGTTGATATAATTCACAACTTCAATGACCCCAATGAAGCAAAGGAGAGCATAGGGCAATTGATGGCATTAAGTTCAAAGTATGATTGTAGTATTCTTAATGTTTTGCACGAAGGAAAGACCAACGGAGAATTAAGAGGACACTACGGAGCTGAAGCCCTGAACAAAAGCAAGACGATTTTTGAAGTTGTTAAAGATGATAAGGGTACATCAATAGTCAAAGCTTATGCAACCCGACACATCGCCTTTGATGATTTCAGTTTTACAATCGATGAAACAGGTTTACCAATTTATAACGGGCCAGTTGAGAGTGTTCCAAAAACCGAAAAGGATTTAGACCTAATGAAAGCATCTTTCACTCGTTTACTTGCCCCTAACAAGAATATTGAATATGAAGCTTTAGCCGATGAATATGCCGAACTAATTGGTAAAACAAGCAGAACAGCCAAAAACCATATTTCAAAGTTAGTGAAGATTAACTTCATAGTAAAAGACAAACAAACGAAGCTGTACAGATTAGCGATGTATACCGATTGAGATGCTGTTTTAGGTAATGAAAAATAGTAGATATGAAAGCGTGCATGAAAATACGCTTCTATACATAAGCGTATTTCATTGTTTCATGAAGTAATGAAATTGTTACATGAAACGTTTCATGTTTGCTATAATTCTATAAATAAACAAGTTACAGAGATTAATGAAAAGGTTAATTATTAACAACTTCATTAAAAAACATAGATTATAATTATTAACAATTTCACTAATGATAATCAGATAGTTAGCTATAAAAACAACGATATGAACAAACTATTAACATACTTGAATACGAAGCAGTACTTCACCAATCATTGGAAATGCGATGTATTTAGTAATGCCTTCTATTTGTCGGATGCCGAATTAAAAAGATGGAGCATTACACGGCTGCAATTGGAAGCCTTGCCACAAGTCAAAACGGTAGGAATGAATAAATATAACATTGTGGGCGTGAATGAAATTAACACTTCCCTGCTAAAACCAACTGGCAGACCATTAACAGATTTACATCGGTGGATGTTGGATAGGTTGCAGGAAACGGAATTACCAAACGAAATGGAAGTATCGCCGTACTGGAATACATTTTTTAACCACCGTGAGCGATTTCCTGAATTTTTTTTTAAGGTTGATACTTTTAGTGGTCGAGTACACACACCAATCACAGGAATGAGTCACCTGATTCGACCAAATTTGATTTTGAGAAATGAAAAAACCGTTTCGCTTGATGTTTCGCAAATGCAACCGACTTTATTGGGTGCTATACTTAAAAACTCAGTAGGTACTAATAGCTTTTCTCAAGCGATTGATGAAGGTTTGGACATTTACTCTATGCTTCAATCCACCGCACAGTTAGACGGCCGTAAAGAAGGTAAGAAACGATTTTTTGAGATACTATTTGGGAAACCTAATGACCAACTAACAAAAATGCTCAAGGGTGCAAATTGGTTGGACTGGATTAATCAGTACAAGAGTGCGGATGAACCCCGAAACCCCAACGGCAGAGAAAAGCAATACTCTAATCTTGCTTGGCTACTCCAAACGTATGAGGTGCAAATAATGAGTAAAATTTGGCGAGAGCTGGCAGAAAAAGCGATTCCATTCTTAACAGTCCATGACGAAATAATTGTACAGGAACAACACTTGCAACAAGCAACAGAAATAATGACAAACATATTAAACAAACATTTTATAAAATTTAAAATCAACACGAAATGAAAACAGAACAAATTATCAAACATGGAGTTTATGAACTTCGACCTTATCAGAATTTATTATGTACTTCAAAGTGTCCCGGCACTGGAATAGTAGTTATTTGTACCGGGGATAGTATTATGGCTTTGTGGTTGGACGATCTAAAACCAACACAACGAACAGTAGACTGTATGAAGCATGAGTTTTTTAGGATATTCAAACCATGTACAACCAATGGAATAACAGAAAAAGGATTAGAACGTGTTCAAATGGTACTCCCTGAAAAGTATAGAAATTATTTATCAAACAAATAACATTTAATAATATCCCAACAAAAGGAACGGTAAACAATCCGAACGGACGTACTAAAGGCGTGCCGAATAGAATAAATGCAGATTTGAAGCAGTGGGTAAAAAATCTATTAGAAAAAAATCAAAGTCAGTTCGAAGATGATTTGCAAAAATTAGACCCTGAAAAGCGGTTGCAGATTCTCACTACTTTACTCAAATATGCCGTACCAACTTTGAGTAGCATATCAGTAGAAAGTCAGTTATAGCTTGAATATAAGCAACTTGAAGCATTACTTCAATCAGCACCTGATGAGGCTGTAAATCAAATTTCACTAAAAATATTATCAATTAAAAATCAGAACAATAATGAAAACAATTAATGAGATTTTAAACTTCGCTTTTGGAAGCAAGCAAAAAAAACAACCCTTATTTGTGTCTTTTTTATTAGAAGAGGATGGAAGTGTTAACATTCAATATGTAGGAGAATTAAAAAGCATTTCAGACAATGCGGAAAATCTTTATTTTGGATACGACAATAAAAGAGTTATGGTTACAGGGGATGATTTTAAATTTGAATTGGAGAAAGCACTGGCGGGATACATCAGCACGCATGAGATTAAACCCTTTTCAATCACTGGAATTTATAAAGGCACTGACTGACAGGTAAATTAACAAAAACATAGGGCTGCAACCTTTGGTGAAATGCCATAAATAGTTAAAAAAGCAAGATGAAGATAGGGCGGTTTTGAAGTGATTCAAAATTGCCCTTTTTGTGTGGAAAAGTAGAGTTGAGAGAGAGTTGTGTATGCACTTGTGTAAACATAAAAAAAATAAGCACCTACAAAATGACTTGTAAGTGCTTGATTTTCATTTGTCGGGGTAGCGGGATTCGAACCCACGACCCCCTGCTCCCAAAGCAGGTGCGCTAACCGGACTGCGCTACACCCCGAATTCTTTACTTCAATTGGTCAACTTTAATTGTGTTGTTGTTTCTCAATTGCGAGTGCAAAGATACGCGCTTTTTCCGATTATACAAACTATTTGTAGTAAATTTGTAGAAAAAATAAGCACTTTTTTTTGACTTATTAGGCAAGCAACTGAAACATAAAAACTTAAAAAATGGCTGGTATTTACATTCATATTCCTTTTTGTAAAAAAAGATGTACTTATTGCGACTTTTACACTGAAGTTGCCCCTCAATTAATACCAAATTTGATTGAATCCATCGTTAAAGAGCTACATATTCGCAAAAATTTTCTACAAAATAAAACAATTAGCACCATTTATTTTGGTGGTGGAACACCAAGTATTCTAAATAAAGATCAGTTCCAATTAATTTTTGATGCAATTGATGCGATTTACACCGTAGCAGACAACGCCGAAATTACATTCGAAGCTAATCCGGATGATCTGACAACAGATTTTCTTGAGTCGGTTTGCCTCTTACCCTTTAACCGAATTAGCATTGGTATCCAATCTTTCGACGATACAGATCTAAAACGAATAAACCGCAGACACTCTGGAAAAGAGGCCATTGCTGCAGTCAAAAATGCTCAAAAGGCGGGATTCAATAATATCAGTATTGATTTGATTTACGGCCTACCCAATCAAACACTGGCAGCCTGGGAAAAACAAATCGACACAGCTTTGACGCTGAATGTTCAACACATTTCGGCTTATGGATTAACTTACGAGGAAGGAACTGCATTGTGGAAACAGCGTGAACAAGGGAAAGTAAGAACTGTTGATGATGATATTATGAATGAAATGTATTTACTTCTAATAGAAAAAATAGAGTCGAATGGATTTGAAGCTTATGAAATCTCAAATTTTGCACGCCCTAATTACCGGTCTCAACATAACACATCGTATTGGAAGCAGCAACCGTACATTGGTGTGGGCCCTTCGGCTCATTCTTACAACTTAACTTCCCGTCAGTGGAATGTATCATCAATCACCACTTATACAAAAGCTATTGCTGAAAATGCGCCATTTTTAGATAGCGAAACCTTAAGCGTTAATGACAGATACAATGATTATGTAATGGTCTCGTTACGTACTTCAGAGGGAATAGATACGGCATTGCTCGAAAAAGAATTCGACATTGAATTTAAGGACTATTGCCTCCAAAATGCTCAAAAATTTATTGAAACCAACAAAGTAAATTATTCAAACGGCAGATTGTATTTGAACTTACAAGGAATACAGATTTCTAACCTTATTATTATGGATTTAATGAGGGTATAGTTATCAAAAAAAGTAGTACTTTTGTGGTCATATTACGCAAAACAACTTATGGAAAAAACAACTCAAAAAAGAGGCACTCGCTCTAAATTTTTACGCATATTTTGGCAATTATTTGCATTCGGAATTCTTTGTATCGTTTTAATATTCGTTTTTATAAATATAGGTTGGATTGGTTACCTGCCTCCTATTGATGAGTTGCAAAACCCTAAAAGCAAGTACGCAACAGAGATATATTCATCAGATTTACAACTAATTGGAAGTTATTTTCGTAAAGAAAATCGCGTAGGTGTTCAATATAACGAGATATCCGAAAACGTAGTAAATGCACTCATTGCCACTGAGGATGTTCGATTTTATGAACATTCGGGTATTGATGGTTGGGCCTTGGCTAGATCTGCCATTAAAAGGGGAATTTTTCAGGTAAAAAGCTCGGGTGGAGGTAGTACCATCACGCAACAGTTGGCAAAACAGCTCTATTCTCCTCAAGCCGAAAATTTTATCGAACGTGCATTGCAAAAACCTATTGAGTGGGTTATTTCTATAAAACTCGAAAAATTGTATACCAAAGAAGAAATTCTTACCATGTATCTCAATCAGTTTGGGTTTTTGAATAATGCTGTAGGTATTAAATCTGCAGCACATATCTATTTCAGTACCAGCCCTGCTAAATTAAAAATAGAAGAAGCTGCTACACTAATTGGAATGTGTAAAAATCCGTCTTACTTTAACCCGGTACGATTCAATGAACGTACCCGTGAACGTAGAAATGTGGTAATGAATCAGATGCGTAAAGCTGATTTTATAACAGACGAACAATACGATTCACTGAAAGCGATTCCATTAACGCTTAAATACAATAAAGTTGATCATAAGCTTGGGTTGGCAGCCTATTTCAGAGAGTATCTGCGAATGGTACTTACAGCAAAAGAACCTAGCAGAAGTGATTACGCAAGTTGGCAAGACGAAAAATATGAAGAAGACCGGTGGTCGTGGGATAACAATCCGCTTTATGGATTTTGCAATAAAACTAAAAAAGCCGATGGTTCGCCCTACAATATTTACAGCGATGGTCTAAAAATCTACACAACCATTGACTCACGCATGCAATCCTATGCCGAAGCTGCTGTAAGTGAGCATATTCATTCCTTGCAAAAGACATTCTTCAAAGAAAAGAAGAATCGTAGTTATGCTCCATTCTCCCGCAAAATGACACCGGATCAGATACAGAGCAGCATGAGAACTTCGATGAAGCAATCGGAACGTTACCTGAAAATGAAAGCTGCCGGCGATAGCGAATCGGATATTGAAAGAGCATTTAAAACTAAATTAGAAATGCAGGTTTTCTCCTACAATGGCGATATTGATACATTAATGACGCCAATGGATTCTATTCGTTATCACAAGCACTTCTTACGCTGTGGATTTATGTCGATGGACCCGCACAATGGGAATGTAAAAGCATACGTTGGTGGACCTGATTTTAGCCAGTTTCAATACGATATGGTAAATGTAGGTAAACGTCAGGTTGGTTCTACAGTAAAACCATATTTGTACACTTTGGCAATGGAAGAAGGAATGTGGCCATGCGATAAAACAGCTTGGCAGCCGATATCACTACCAGATGGCAATGGAAGAATGTGGTCTCCAAAAACAACTACCAAAGGAAAAAACATCGGTGATATTGTTCCATTACGATGGGGGTTGGCTAATTCCGACAACTGGATATCGGGATATTTGATGAGCTTATTTACACCTGACGCTTTAATAAAACTCATGCGCTCGTTTGGAATTAAAGGGTATTTGCCCAATGTAGTTTCATTGTGTTTAGGACCATGTGAAATATCTGTAGCCGAAATGGTTGATGCATACACAGCGTTTGCCAACAAAGGTATTCGTGTAGAACCAGTTTATGTAACACGCATTGAAGATGAAAATGGAAATGTGATTGGTACATTTGCCCCTCAAATGCATGAAATTTTCAGCGAATTGACAGCCTACAAAATGATTTATATGATGCGTGCTGTAGTGGATGGAGGAACCGGAAGCAGAATTCGTAACAGATTTGGTTTAAATATGCCAATGGGTGGTAAAACTGGAACAACTCAGAATAATTCGGATGGTTGGTTTATGGGTTATACGCCTTCACTTGTTTCGGGTGTATGGGTAGGTGGCGAAGATCGCTCTATTCACTTCGATAATATTGGAGAAGGACAAGGTGCGAGCATGGCTTTACCAATTTGGGCATTGTATATGAAAAAAGTGCTTGCTGATTCGGACTTAGGATACTCATCGAGCGAACAATTCGATATTCCGAGTTCATTTAATGCCAACGAAGGTTGTGATGTAGTTGTTGAAGAATAATAATTTTGACCTCAACTTATTTCTAAAAAAACAAAAAAAACTATAAAGGCTGTAAATATAATTAAATAGAATATTGAGTATTAAAAAGTTAACTATATTTGTTGTGAAGTTTTAAATTACATCAAAATTTTAAGCACTTGAAGAGATTTTTCCTCATAGCCTTTTATCTGTTGAGTCAGCTTACAGCCATAGCTCAATGGAACACCGACCGCATAATGGATATGGGGCAAAATGCCATGTATTTTAGCGATTATGTCATATCGATACAATATTTCAACCAAATTATTGCCATAAAACCCTACTTAGCAGAGCCTTATCTATTGCGTGCTCAAGCGAAGTATTTTCTTGGTGACTTTGAAGGTGCCGAACAAGATTGCACCGAAGCCATAAACCGTAATCCTTTTGTTCCCAGAGCGTTTTATATTCGAGGTTATTTGAGAAATCAATTAAAGTTTCACAAAGAAGCTGCCGCTGATTTTTCTAAAGCATTAGAATTTAGCCCCAACGATACCACTTTTATAAGAGGTAGAGCTGAAGCCTACGAAAGAGACGGAAACTATAGTGCCGCATTAAATGAAGTAAATCTACTCTTACATATTAACCCAAAATCATACGGTCTGCTCTATGAAAAAGGGAGGTACAATTTAGAACTGAAAGACACCCTTGGAGCCGAAAAAGCGTTCAATAAATTTATTGAATCTGACAAAAAAAGCAGTTTGGGTTGGAGTGCCCGTGCATTGCTTAAAATGCAACAGAAAGATAAAGACGGTGCACTGAAAGATTACAATGAAGCTATAAAACGTAATTCTACATTTTCGGGCGATTATATAAACAGAGGAATATTAAATAACGAGAAAAAGAACTATAAACAAGCATTAAGCGATTATGACAATGCCATTAAAATAGATAGTACTGAAAGTCTGGGGTATTATAATAGAGGCTTTTTACGTGGATTTCTAGGAGATAGTAATAATGCTTTGGCAGATTTTACGAAAGTATTAGATATGGATTCGACCAACAAAGAAGCCAGATTAAAAAAAGCAATACTGGAATATACCACAGGAAAATATAAAAATGCCATTGCCGATTACAAAATAATTATTAATATATACCCCTTTTATATTCCTGCATACCAAGGTATTGCGGAATGTGAAGACAAACTTGGAAATGTCAAAAATGCCTTCAGATACAGACAAATGGTTCAAAATATTGAAGCCAACAAAGATTATTACAAACGAAAAGCAAAAGAAATACTTCTTGCCGAGAATAAAATAGCTACCGAAAAACAAAAAGTAGGATCGGGGGGAAATAAACGAAGTCTTTTCAATCAAAACAAAGGGCAAAATGTAGCTGACAATGAACCAAAATCGCAATATGGAAATGCGCTTTGGGGAAATGTACAAAACAAATATGCCGATGTGACCACTGAAGGCAACTTTGTGATAAGCCATATTACACTTATTGATAAAATTCGCAGAACAAACCTCTTCCATCCTTTGATTGAGAAGTATAATAAAGAGAATTACCCATCATCATTAAGAATTTCGAACAGAGAAATACCGCTCACCTCCGATTTGCTTGGGGTATATTTCAATGCGATAAAAAAAACTACTGATTCAATTTCGAAAATAACGCCTACTGCAGATGTGCTTTTTTCAAGAGCTTTGCAATTTGCTTCTGTGCAAGATTTCATTGGTGCCATCGACGATTTAGACAAGGCCATAGAAATCCGACCAGACTTTATGATGGCCTATTTTACACGAGCTAATGTTAGATACAGATTATTGGATGCAAAAAAAAATGAACGTAAAAAGATAATTGATGAAGAACCGGGATTGTACAAGAATAATCTGCCGGTAATTGAAAATAGTAACTACAACATCGATTTAACAATGATTATGCAAGATCTGGATAAAGCAGCTGAACTAACGCCAGATTTTTCGTTTACCTACTTCAACAAAGCTAATATCTTGATTGCCAATAAAGATTTCAAAGCGGCCATAGCATTATACACTAAGTCAATAGAAGTTGATAAAGAGTTTGCAGAGGCTTATTTTAATCGTGGACTCATCTATTTATTTATTGGGGAGGACAATAAAGGTCTGACTGATTTAAGTAAAGCTGGTGAGCTAGGAATTATTAAAGCCTATAATCTTATTCAACGTTTTAAAAATTAATTCCATTTTAAAAACTCCTAAACTTCATCAGTGATAATTTTGTTTGGAAAGTGATTCTATTATTTTGCTAATCGTTCATTTCAAACAAATTAAATTTCTTTTATATGATTCAAACGAAAAATCGATTTGGAATACTCCTACTCAGTCTTGTTATCGCCACCACATTATTTGCTCAAAAAAAGAACCTACCCAATACACATTTAGAACGACCAAAACTGGTAATAGGTATTGTTGTTGACCAAATGCGTTGGGACTACCTGTATCGTTACTACAATAAATACGAAAACGGTGGTTTTAAACGATTGCTTAAAGAAGGTTTTTCGTGCGAAAATACAATGATTAATTATATTCCAACAGTTACAGCCATAGGTCACACTGGCATTTTCACGGGCTCGGTTCCTTCAATTCATGGCATAGCCGGTAATAATTGGACAGATAAAAACGGCAAATCGGTATATTGCACTGACGATTCTACCGTGCAAACGATTGGTAATAAAGGTGATGCCGGTAAAATGTCGCCGCGCAAGTTATTGACTACAACTATTACCGATGAACTTCGATTGGCCACAAATTTTCAGTCGAAAGTGGTTGGCATATCGCTCAAAGACAGAGCGGCGATTCTGCCAGCCGGACATAATCCTACTGCCGCATTTTGGATAGATGATACTTCGGGTAAATTTATAAGCAGCTCCTATTACATGTCGCTTTTACCGCAATGGGTAACTGATTTCAACGATTCGAAACCTGTTGACAAACTCATTGCAAATGGTTGGAACACCTTATTGCCAATTGAGCAATATACCGAAAGCACTGCGGATAATGTGCCTTGGGAAGGCACATTGAAAGGTGCAACTCAACCGGTATTTCCTTACGATACAAAAAAAGCATACGCACTAGATCATGGGTCATTGCGTCAAATGCCCTTTGGCAATACACTAACGCTTCAGTTTGCTCAAGCAGCTGCGGAGGGTTATAAATTAGGACAGGAAAAAAGCTGCGATTTTTTGACGATAAATTGTGCTTCCACCGATTATTCAGGTCATTTGGTTGGTCCAAATGCAATTGAAGTGGAGGATATTTACTTACGATTAGATAAAGATTTGTCGAACTTCTTTTCTTACCTCGATCAAAAGGTCGGTAAAGGCAATTACCTGGTTTTCCTAACTGCCGATCATGGTGCTGCCAATGCCGAAGGGTTTATGCAAGCTAACAAAATGCCTACAGGATTACTCGATGCCGATTTGTACGCTAATCTGGACAAAAAACTCACAAAACAATTCGGCTATAGCAAACTGGCTTATGAAATTGAGAACTTTCAGGTATTTTTCAACCGAACTAAAATTGATAGTTTGAACTTAGACTTTGGAAAAATAAAAGAATCTACCATTGATTATTTGAAAACATCAAAAGGCATACAATACGCGGTAGATCAGGATAAAATTGCAGAAGCATCAATTCCTACGCCCCTAAAAGAAATGATGATAAACGGATACAACCACCAACGAAGCGGAAACGTAGTGTTAGCTACTTTGCCCGGTTGGCTACCTCATTACTGCAACAAAGGTTGTACGCACAGCGTATGGAATCCGTATGACGCACATATTCCACTTATTTTTATGGGTTGGAAAATAGATCATGGAGTTACGAATCGAACAACTGCAATGACTGACATCTCGGCCACACTAGCTGCATTGCTACATATACAAATGCCAAGTGGCTGTATTGGCAATCCAATAACTGAGGTGATAAAAAAATAAGAAGGAGTTAGGGGTTACGAGTATGTTTATGTTTGTGTTAACGCCTTCAAAAAAACATTATTTATAAATGTATTTACATAAAAAAAGGAAAGCAAACGCTTTTCTTTTTTTATGTGGTACAAACTCAATTATAGCCTAATGGCAAACTTTTTCAAACGTGAATCGAGCATGTGTGCAGGTATGATTTGCTTGACACATTCTGCCACCGCATTCAACATTCCTTCACGAACAAAATCATGACGGATAACGACTGAAATTTCACGCGTTGCTTCGGGTTTTACAATCTCCCGAAGATTTAGTTTTTGTTTTTCTGTAAGCAATTCTATATGAAGCTCAGGAATAACGGTGTAGCCACCGTTTATGTCAACAATTTTTACCAGTGTGTCAATGCTTCCTGCCTCGTAAGTATGGTTATGCTGTGGCTTTTCGTTACAAAAATTAAACACCTGATTGCGCAAGCAATGCCCTTCTTCCAACACCCAAAGTTGATCCAAAGGCATATCACTGGCCGAAAGTTCAGTACGTTCATAAATCGGCTCGTTGGGTGAAATATACGCTGTAAATTTTTCGTAGTAAAGTGGAACTTCAAGTATTTTTGAGTCCTCGAGTGGCGTAGAGAGAATGGCCATATCAATTTCGGCAATCCGCAATTTTTCGATAATCGTACTTGTATGCATCTCGCTCACTTTCAATAAAATATGTGGATACGCTTTTTTAAATGTGGCAATGAACTGTGGTAATAAATAAGGCGCAATGGTTGGTATAATGGCTAGATTCAAAGTCCCTGTAAGCGTATCTTTTTCATTTTGAATACTTTCTTTCAACTGATTGGCTTGATAAATTATTACTTGCGCCTGACGAATAATTTTTTCGCCAATTTCAGTCGGTTCTATCGGTTGACGTGAGCGATCGAAAATCTTACAATCCAACTCATCTTCCAGTTTCTGAATCATGGCACTGAGCGTTGGTTGCGTTACACCACAAAGTTCGGCCGCTCGTACAAAATGACGTGTTTTTTCTAAAGCTAATACGTATTCGAGTTGTTGTAATGTCATGATAACTGTTTTATAGATAGAAACTATGCAAAGATAATAATTATAGGATTAACAATAATACATTTTTGAGGATTAATTTCGGGATATTTAATAAATCTAGCTTTGTAATTCATAAAATGTACTTTAATCAAAGCCATGATTTAGCTCAAGGAATGATTTTAGCTATCTTTGTCGGGTAAAAAAAAATTATGAAAAAAAATATGCTATTCGTTTGCCTGATTTTAAGCTTTTCGGTTTCTCAGGCGCAGCTACTATGGAAAGTGAGTGGAAACGGGCTCAAACATCCCTCCTATTTGTTTGGTACACATCATCTAATTCCGATACAATTTCTGGACAGTGTTCCTGGCTTATACAGGGCGTTTAACGCCTCGAACATGGTAGTGGGTGAAATGATTACCAGCAATGTAGATGCAACTGCTAAGATTCAACGAGCAGCAATGATGCCTGACCATATTAAAATGAGGGATTTACTATCGGAGAATGAATATGAATTGGTAGATAAAGAACTTAAATCTAGCTTGAAAATTGGATTAAAGGAGCTTAGTATCATGAATCCGACACTCATAAATACTTTGTACGAGATAGAAATTTACAAGAAACTAACTGGGTTTACTGAAGATGTACAAATTGACTCCTATTTTCAACTTGTAGCTGCCGAACAGGGCAAGAAAGTAATAGGCCTCGAAACTGTAGAACAACAAATTACTATTTTATTTGGCAATGCGAGTTTACAACGACAGGCAGAAGTACTGGTTGAGACCATAAAACAAAAAGACAGTGCATTGGTTGAAATAGTAAACATGAACAAACTCTATAAAGCCGGAAAAATAGATGAATTAGTGCAATTAGCGAAGGGCAAAAATAAAAAATCGGACATGACGCTTGAAGAATATGCAAAACTGGTTGATAACAGGAATACAGACTGGCTCACAAAACTGCCTCCATTGTTTAAGGATTCTTCATGTTTTGTAGCAGTTGGTGCATTACACTTTGGCGGCGCAAACGGATTATTAAAACTGCTTCAGGGTAAGGGATATAAAGTGACTGCTGTTACCGAGTAGCTTAAAAAAAGTTATCAGTAAGCAGTGTACAGTATCTATGCGAATCAGGAATTGACAATAATATTTAGCTAATAATTTGGTCATTGCCCGTAGTGCATACCTATCAATAGACAACAGATACCCTAAGAACAGAGAAAAACGTGAATGTCCTACGACTAGTTTCCAACCCCTGATTCCCATGAATAATAAATATCGTAAGATAGTTGCCTTTGTAAACTCAGAAATAGAACAGCACAAAAAGAATCAATAAGGCTTGAATAGGAAATAAGCTATATCAAAAATTTGACATTGATGATTAGCTTACGAAAAGAGACAAAAACCTTTCGATTTTTGTCTCCTTTCTGAACATATTGTGGTTCACGTTTTGATGACTAAAGTATCGGATAATCGTATATTTATTTTTACAATTCAAACTCTTCTCCCGATTCTGGTATTTCGATATTGCTGAATCCAGCCAGCTCTAGTTCATTTTTATAGAAAAGTTGAGTAGCGTACTCACCGTGCACCAAAAATGTCTTTTTTATTTGCTTGTTATCCTGACAACTTAAAAAGGCTTTCATCTCGTTGTAATCGCCATGACCAGAAAAAGCTTCGATTTTAGCAATTCGAGCTTTTATTGGGTGAATATTTCCAAAAATAGAAATTTCGCGTAAGCCCGGTTCCTGAATGCGAGCTCCTAAGGTTGATGGAGCACAATAACCCACAATCAAGATGGTGTTATGAATGTTAGAAATATTATTGGCTACATGGTGTTTTACTCGCCCGGCTTCCATCATTCCCGACGAAGATATAATGATACAAGGTTTGTCATAACTGTTCAGCGCTTTTGACTCTTCCAGTTTTTTGATATAATGCAAGGAGTTGAACCCAAAAGGATCTGAATCGTACTTTAGCATTACTTTCACCTCGTCGTTCATGCCATCGGTATGCATTCTAAAAATATCAGTAGCATTCACCGACAGCGGACTGTCGACAAACACATCTATTTTTGGCAATTTCCCTTTATTAAACAAATCATTGAGCACATACACTATTTCTTGCGTACGCCCAATGGCAAACGAAGGAATAATCAATTTACCATTGTTTTTCACACAAGTATCCACCACAATTTGTAACAAATCATCTTCTATCTCTTTGTCGGCAGGGTGCAAACGGTTACCGTAGGTAGATTCTGTGATCAGGTAATCGCATTGCGGGAAAGCGGTTGGTGGATGAAGAATACGGTTATGCTGGCGACCAATGTCACCGGTATAAGCCAAATGTACTTTCTGACCATTTTCCAGTAATTCGAGATTCACAACTGCACCACCTAACATATGTCCTGTGTTCGTGAATTTTACATTTATCAGTTCATTGATATAAAACCGGCGGTCAAAGGCCAATGCAATAAATAGTTTCAGACTTGCTTCTGCATCAACCTGGCTATAAAGTGGTTCAACAGTTGGTAGACCTTGCTTCACACGTCGCTCGTTGAAATGCTGCACGTCCACTTCCTGAATGTGCGCACTATCGGTTAACATGATAGAGCATAAGTCGCGGGTAGCATTGGTACTAATTATAGAACCACGGAAACCACCTTTGTACAAGTAAGGGATGAGTCCCGAATGATCAATATGTGCATGCGAAAGAATAAGATAATCGATGGTTGCAGGATCAAACCCCAAATTGCGGTTCAATCCATCCGTCTCCAAACCTTTACCTTGAAACATACCACAATCGAGTAAAATACGTTTACCTTCGTTTGTTGTAATAAGATGCTTGCTGCCGGTTACTTCGCGGGCAGCACCAATAAATTTAATTTTCATGATATTGATTTATGTAGTTAATAGTTTTATTTATATATTGATCAACAGCACTATTGGATTTGCGAGTATACGCTACTCGGCCAATTCAATCCTCACCTTCATATTTTTTATCTTTTCGTTCGCCACCAACCGTAGTACTTCAGTTACTTTCGACACTTTAATGGCTACAAACGAATAGTACTCCTTAACTTCCACCATGCCCAGTTCATCTTTGGCCAACTGTCCTTTTTTGAACATAAAACCGACGATATCCATTTTGCTCAGCTTATCTTTTTTTCCTTTTCCGATATAGAGCGTTGCCCAATCGGGTTTCGGAGGCATCGAAGCCAATGCAGGTAAAGTCAAAACTACAGGCTGTGTGGCAATAAATTCGGGCAATTCTTCCTTTTCTGCCAATAAAAGAAAAGCAGAACCTTCGGACTCCATGCGAGCAGTACGACCATTGCGATGAACATATTCATCCACACGCACTGGAGCATCAAAATGAATAATATTTTTTATCTCTGGAATATCAAGTCCACGCGACGCTAAATCTGTTGATATAAAAACAGTACAACTGCCGTTCCTAAATTTCGAAAGTGCACGTTCGCGATCGGGTTGTTCCAGCTTTCCATGAAAGAACTCATTCGGCAAACGGCGTTCGGCAAGATAAGCACTTACTTTCTCCACCGTTTCGCGCTGATTACAAAAAATCAGAGTAGAGTCATTACCCAGATAACAAAGTAACTGATAGATTAAGTCCATCTTGTCATTGTTTTTTCCTTTTACCTGAAAGGTTTTGAGTCCTTTCAGCTTATTATCTTTATCGGAATAATCTAGTTTGATAGGGTTTTGAATACCTGTAAAAGCAGGAATCGAAACGGCATCGGTAGCCGAAGTGAGTATTCTTTTTTTGAGATGAGGAATACGAATGATGATGGCCTCCATCTGTTCTGTAAAACCCATTTCGAGTGATTTATCAAACTCATCGAGCACCAACATGCTAATGTCACTTACATCAAAATTGCCACGCTCAACATGGTCTTGCAAACGTCCGGGAGTACCTATCAGCAAAGCCGGAGGAACAGCCAAATCGCGTTTTTCCCCATTGCTTGGGCGACCTCCAAAACAAGTATTTACCTTAAATCCAGTACTCATACTGCGCCAAACCTGCTCTATTTGCTGCGCCAGCTCACGCGATGGAGCCAGAATCAAAGCTTGCACCTTCGCAAATTCAGGTTTCAGACTCATCAGTACCGGCAAAAGATAAGCCAATGTTTTTCCCGAACCTGTAGGTGACAGAAGAATGATATCTTTTTCTTTCTCGTTAGCATCAAGCGTGGCCAATTGCATAGCATTCAGGATTTCTATTCCCATGCTTTGCAGAGTATTTTCTATTTGGGTTGCATTATTTTTCATCTTGTAAAGATAGTGGAAATTTTGATGACAATGAATGAAAGTAGTCGACATTAATGCAATGATTGCAATAATGACACCGAGGTATTCTGGTGATTCATTATACTTTAATGGCATAAAAATAAATCTTTATTAAAAAATAATCCAACACTATTTTCAGTTTCGAAAAAAAACTGTATTTTTGCATCGCTTTGGTTCACTACTTCGCATTCCGCGTTAGGTGATTAAAAGGGAAACAGGTGTAATTCCTGTACAGTCCCGCTGCTGTAAGCTCCTTTAATAATTGACAGTTGATAATTAACCGTTGACAGTTATTAAATAAAACGTTTTGAACAACACTTTTGCCACTGGAAACATCAGTTATCAGTCATCAGTTATCAGTTATCAGTTTTAAGTCTATCGGACTATTTACACTGTTTACTGTTTACTGTTTACTTTTCACTGAAAATCGGGAAGGCGTTCAAAAACGGGAGTAAGTCAGAAGACCTGCCGAGCATAGTCATTTTCAGAAGCTTTCGAGGAAAAAGCGACGAACACATCAGCAAAAAAGATTATCTTTTGCCTTTGTCAGGTCATTTTCGAGAGCTATTTGAGCGGTTAAATTCATCGTCAAATAGTTACAACTGTGTTTAAATATTCAAGGTTTCATTCTCATTCATCCATCAGATCAGTTCTGTTGTTTGGTATTTTATTTTGTAGTTCGGCGGCTGTAGCTGAGGAATTTCAAACGGACACCCTTCACACCCGCAAACTAAAAACTGTAACTGTAAACGGCCAGCGACTTCAAGTAGCTCGTGCCGCCATGCCTGTGCAGATTTTTGCCGAGAAAGAAATTGGCACTTTAAATGCTGTAAACATTACCGATGTAGCCAAATACTTCTCCGGAGTTATTATCAAAGACTACGGTGGCATTGGTGGTATGAAAACTGTTTCGTTGCGAGGCATGGGCGCACAATACACCGGTGTAAGCTACGATGGGGCGATGATGAGTGATATACAATCCGGACAAATTGATTTAGGTCGTTTCTCGATTGATAATATTGCCGAAATATCACTATCAAACGGTCAACCCAATGATATATTCCAATCAGCGCGTATGTTTTCGTCAGGCGGTGTACTTTGTTTAAAAACAAAATTGCTCGATTACAATAGAAACAAATCATTTGAAGGAAAAGTATCTTTTAAAGTCGGATCATTTGGATTTTTAAACCCGTCACTTTTTCTAGCAAAAAATTTCGCTAAAACATGGGCTTTCAATTTATCTACCGATGCCCAAATGGCGAATGGGAAATATACTTTTCTACAATACTATGGTTCGTCAACCGCCAATCTTTCGGCAGAACTTAAACGTTCCAATACCGACATAACATCCATCAGATCGGAAATTAACGGTTTATACCGTATCAAAGAAAAAGAAAGCATTGCGATAAAGTCTAACTTCTTTACCTCTGAACGTGGATTGCCAGGTAGTGTTACATTCTATAATACAAATGATTCGCAACAACGCTTGAAGGACAGAACATTCTTCACACAAATACACTACCTGAATAAGGTCTCAGACAGGCTTCAGCATCAATACTTTGCGAAGTTTAATCTTTCCGACAATCATTTCACTGACAAAGATTCTAAATACAGCAGCACCAATGGCATCCTAAATGATCATTATTTGCAAAATGAATATTATTTATCGGCATCGCTTCAGTATAAATTGCTTGAACCTTTATTTATTTCGGCTGCTACAGACTGGTGGTACAACGACTTAACTATAAATTCTAATGTCAATTTTAAAGACTTTAATTATCCTACCAGAAATACCGGACTGGCTAATTTAGCAGCAAAGTATCTTACAGAAAGACTAACATTAGGTGCAAATTTACTTTACACGCTCACCCGTGAAAACGTGCGTACAGGGGTTGCATCTCCCGATAGATATAAACTATCGCCAAGTATAAGTGCATCCTATAAACTACTAGAAAATAAAGAGTTGAGAATAAGAGCATTTTATAAAAATATCTATCGGCTACCCACATTCAACGATCTCTTTTATCAAGAAATAGGCAACAAAAATCTACGTCCCGAAGATGCTAACCAATACAACATTGGATTCACCTATTTGGAATCTGAAATTCCTTTTTTATCAGAATTTGTCTTCTCGGTAGATGGATATTACAACCGGGTAACGGATAAAATCATTGCCATTCCGCGCGATATGTTTCATTGGAGTATGACAAATAAAGGAAATGTAAAAATAAAAGGCCTGGATGTCAATTTAAAAATGAATATCAAAGCAGGAAAATTGGATCTAGTGAAAACGAAAGTCAATTATTCGTTACAAAGTGCTAAAGACGTCATTGCTGGGAGTGATAACTTTGGAGAACAAATTCCTTACACTCCTGTACATTCAGGTTCAGGATCAATATTTTACGAACATAAAAAATGGGAAGCGGGATATAACTTGGTATTTTCGGGCGTTAGATGGATAGGACAAATGACCGACAAAACGAACAAAATGAATGGATATGCCATACATTCCATTTTTGTATCAACAAGCTATAAAAATTGGAAGGTAAATGCTGAAATTATTGACTTATTCAATACTCAATACGAGGTAGTAAAATTTTACCCCATGCCACGCCGAAATTTCAGAATCACCCTCTCAATGGATTTAGGATATAACAAATAACTCAAAAATAAACAATTTAAAAAATAATATTATTTATGAAAACAACAAAAATTATTACTTCTCTCTTATTAACTGCAATTTGTGGTCTATTATTTACATCATGTAATTCAAAGGATGAAACGTCATCAACAACAGAAGTTAGTACTGGGGTTTTTGTCTTAAACCAAGGCAAATACAGCTCTAATAATGCCAGTCTGACTTATTATGATTTTGCAACCAGTTTTGCATCTGCCGATTTATTCTTAGATAAAAATAATAGAGGTCTTGGTGATACAGGACAAGATATGATTAAATATGGCTCTAAAATTTATATTGCTATATATAAATCAAGCTTGATTGAAATAATTAATGCCAAAACTGGTATTAGCATTAAATCGCTCCCAATGAAAAATGATGCAGGTACTTCAAGTTCGCCTAGATCATTGACTTCGGCAAATGGTAAAGTATATATTGTACTTTACGATGGACATGTAGCACAATTGGATACTGTTTCGTTGGCTGTAGAAAAAACAATAGCTGTAGGTACCAATCCTGATGCAAGTGTGATTACAAACAATAAATTATACGTTGCTAACACCGGTGGAATGGCAGCTGTGATGGACAGTACCGTTTCAGTCATCAACTTATCTACATTTACTGAAACTAAAAAAATTAAAATCAACTTAAATCCGGGTACAATTAAAGCAGATAATTATGGTGATGTCTATGTAGTTTCAAAAGGTAATTACGGTTCTATTCCAGGAAAATTCCAACGAATTGATGCAGGAACTGATAAAGTTACTGATATAGCAGTTGCAGTTAAGAATTTTGATATCGTTGGCGATAATGCATATATTTCAAACTTCGAATACGATGCTAACTGGCAAGCTGCAAATAAAACAATCGCTATATATGATGTTAAGAATGAAAAACTAGTAAGCGCAAACATCATTACAACTGACATTATAAAAATACCTTATTGTATTAACGTTGACCCTATTTCAAAAAACATCTATTTAGGGGTTAGCGATTACGTCAACAACGGAAAAATGTATTGTTTTGGACAAGATGGAGCATTTAAATTCTCTTTCATTACAGGATTAAACCCAACTAAAATTGTATTTATATCTACAAAATAAATAATAAAACACAAGCATTAAATTTCTAAGCAAAACAAAATGCATGTATGGAATAATTGAAGATAAAATGCTGCCATATTTTATTTTCAGTTATTCCTTTATTCATAATCTAATTCCTAAACAAAAAAATGAAAGGATACGTACAAGTTTATACTGGAAACGGTAAAGGCAAAACAACTGCTGCCATTGGGCTAGCAGTGCGGGCAACCGGAGCAGGAAAAAAAGTATACATTGCGCAATATGCAAAAGGTATGCATTACTCCGAGTTAGATGCTATTGCACAACACTTACCAAATATTACTTTGAAACAATACGGCTTAGATTGTTTTATTTTTAATGCACCAAAAGAAGCTGATATACAGTCTGCTAAAAAGGGATTAAAAGAAGTAGAAGAAATTATTTGCAACAACGAACACGATATTGTTATTCTGGATGAAGCAAACATTGCCATTTTTTACAATCTGTTTAGTGCAGATGAACTTATAACTATTCTCAACAAGCGTAATCCACGAACCGAAATTATTATTACTGGCCGATATGCTTGTTCAGAAATTATCGAATATGCCGATTTAGTTACAGAAATGACTGAAATCAAACATTATTACCAACAAGGCGTGCAAGCACGGGTTGGAATAGAAAAATAGTTACAAGTAAACAAGTTACAAGTTGACATGAGAACTGTCAATTATCAACTGTCAATTATCAACTATCAACATGAATTATCTCTTCCCTATTATGTTTGCCGGTACTGGCAGTGATGTAGGCAAAAGCGTTATTGCTGCTGCCTTTTGTCGTATCTTCAAACAAGATGGCTACTCTCCCGCCCCATTCAAAGCTCAGAATATGGCGTTAAATTCGTTTGCCACCCCAGAAGGATTGGAGATTGGTCGCGCACAGGTTGTACAGGCCGAGGCCGCTGGAATCCCGTGCCACACAGACATGAATCCGCTATTACTTAAACCATCTGCAGATACTATTTGCCAAGTTGTACTGAATGGAAAATCCATTGGCAACCAACACGCTATCGACTATTTTACGTCGAATAACAAGGCTGTACTGCGCAAGGAGGTCTGTTCGGCATTTGATAGACTAGAAAAACGCTACAATCCCATTGTGCTCGAAGGAGCTGGAAGCATTTCTGAAATTAACCTTCGAGAGGTCGATCTGGTGAATATGCCCATGGCTACTCATGCCAATGCCCATGTTATTCTTGTAGCAGATATTGACCGTGGCGGTGTTTTTGCATCGGTTTATGGCTCAATTTTACTTCTCAATGAAACCGAACGTAAACTGGTAAAAGGCATACTAATCAATAAATTCCGTGGCGATTTACGCTTGTTCGAATCGGGTATTAAAATGCTCGAAGATTTATGTAACATACCAGTTATAGGCGTAGTGCCTTATTAAAAAGACATTCACATCGAGGAAGAAGACTCGGTTATGCTGCATACCAAAAACCGCAATTCGCAACTAGGAAAGGTGAACATTGCTGTGGTTTTGTTGCAACACATGTCCAACTTCACCGATTTCAACCCATTGGAACACGACGAACGTGTTCATCTTTATTACACTAATCAATCGTCGGAAATTGCCGATGCTGACATTATTATCATTCCCGGTACAAAAAATACGCTTCACGATCTCCAAATACTTCGTAAAAACGGAATTGCGCAAGCTATTCTTCAAGCGCATGGCAGTGGCAAAACGGTGCTCGGAATCTGTGGAGGATATCAAATGCTTGGAAAAGAATTACTCGACCCAACAGGAATTGAAAGTGATTTGAAACAGTTGCCAGGTTTGAATTTATTACCCATTAAAACCGAAATGGAAGGAGAGAAAATCACTAAACAGGTCAATTTCTCGATTATTGCGGGAAATACAAGTTGTACTGGTTACGAAATACACAATGGCAGAACAGAAACTCTATCGAGAATTCAACCCTTGAACAAAATGGAAAATGGCTTTACGGATGGCTGTTTTATCAACAATTGTTATGGTACTTATATTCATGGAATACTGGATAATGCCGAATTTGTAGATATGATTATTGCACCATTTCTAATCGAGAAAGCAAATCAGCCGTCGTTCGACTATTTCAAATTTAAAGAGGAGCAATTTGATAAACTGGCCGACCATGTGCGTAAACATGTAAATATGGACTTGGTGTATAAGATAATGCATAATTCATAATTAAAATTCAATGTATGATAAACGGTCACGGTGATGAATATGTAGGTGAATTGGAAGCCAATTTCAGTTCGAACGTGTGGTATGGTGCTGATAACTCGGCACTTTATAAACATTTGTATTCACAAATGCACACTATCGAACGCTACCCCGATACAGAAGTCTGCTCACTTAAACAACCCCTATCCAAAAAAAACAAGATTGCAACAACTCAACTGCTAATTTGTAATGGTTCCACTGAGGCCTTCTATCTGATTGCCAATGCATTTTCAGGGTCAACGTCATTGATTGTCACACCCACTTTCTCGGAATATGCCGATGCTTGTAAAATGCATAAACACATGGTTCAATGTACTAATTATAAAAACTTAACTATTGATATTGAAACTTCAAAACCCAATTTGGTTTGGATATGCAACCCCAACAACCCTGATGGATATTGTTTGGAGACTGACGAAATAAAACAATTGCTACTCAGCTATCCCAAATCAATCTTTGTGATGGATGAGGCTTATATTCATTTTACACAGCAAAAAGTTTGTATGGTTGATGAACTTCAAAACCACTCCAACCTGATTATCATTCAATCGCTAACCAAACGATACGCTATTCCCGGTCTGAGACTTGGATACATTATGACTTCCGAAACTCTGATTGCTAAAGTTAGTCTGTTCAGAATGCCATGGAGCGTCAACACTTTAGCCATTGAGGCTGGAAAATTTATTCTGGAGAATGACACTAATGAATTTCAACTGGTTAGTTGGCTAAATGAATGCAATCTATTGAAAAAGAGCATAGATCTTCTCCATTGTTTTGATACTATCCCAAGCAAAACACCTTATTTTTTGGTAAAACTAAAAATGGGGAAAGCGAGTGATTTGAAGACTTTCTTATTGAACTACAAGATATTAGTTCGGCAGGCAACCAATTTTGAAGGGTTGCAGGGCGAATACATTCGTATCTGTACTTTATCAGAAGAAAAAAACGATTTATTAATCAACAAATTGAACGAATGGAGCCTGTCTGTTATACCCTCATAGGGCTAATTATTGGTTTTGTTCTAGACCAACTGTTGGGCGATCCCCAAAAATTGCCACACCCTATTGTTGGCTTTGGCAATTTAATTTCGGTAGGCGAGAAACAGTTAAACAAAGGAAAACATCTGTTTGCTAAAGGTGCCCTAATGTCCATCACTCTCATTCTATCAACTTATTATATAGCCTATTTACTTATCAATATAGCAACTAATTACAGTGATGTATTTAATCTATTACTTACGGTAATCGTTGTATTTTATTGCCTATCGGCGCGTACACTTAGGAGTGAAGTGCAACAAGTATTTGAAGCACTGGAACTATCCACCGATGCCGGAAGAAAGCAACTTTCACGCATTGTTGGGCGCGATACGGCGGTACTAGAACCGCAGCAAATTCGATCGGCAGCATTGGAGACTTTAGCCGAGAACTTGAGCGATGGTGTGATTGCTCCCTTGTTTTGGTTTGCACTATTGGGAGTGCAGGGCATGTTAGCCTACAAGATGATAAATACGCTCGACTCGATGATTGGTTATAAAAATGACCGATATTTTTATTTCGGGAAATTCGCAGCCAGACTCGATGATGTGGCTAACTACATTCCGGCTCGAATAAGCGCATTGCTTATGCTAGTGGGAACACTCAATTTAGCTAAAACAACCTTGGTTTTGAGAAATGGCAGCAAGCATTCTAGTCCCAATTCCGGTTATCCGGAAGCTGCTTTGGCCGCTATTCTCAACTGTAGATTTGGTGGATCCAACAAGTATTTTGGAAAAATAGTAGAGAAACCGTATATAGGCAATAATAACAG
Source organism: Bacteroidales bacterium (assembly GCA_038249445.1). Taxonomy (GTDB): domain Bacteria; phylum Bacteroidota; class Bacteroidia; order Bacteroidales; family Paludibacteraceae; genus Paludibacter. The sequence goes on along the minus strand of JBBSDM010000030.1, from coordinate 15,819 downwards.
AGCACTTCAATTTGCCGACATGAAAAAAGCACTGCGAGTAAATGCTGCCTGCGAATGGTTTATGGTCGCAATTGTCGCTGGTTTGGTGTACACTTTAAATTACGCATAAAAACAACACACATGAAATCAAAATTACTAGCACTTGCGCTTTTTTTCTCATTGTTATTTGGAGCATGCACTCCCACTACAAAAAAGCAGGAAAGCAAACAGGATAACAAGGAAGTAAAATCGGAAATTCGTTATGCTAAAGGCTTTTCAATAAGTCGTTTTGCCAACTATACGCAAATAATTGTTCGCAATCCATGGGATTCGACTCATATTCTTGAGGAATACATTTTAGTAGACAGAAACGCTCCAATACCCAATCATCTGCCCGAAGGTGTAATCGTGAAAGTGCCTGTGCAACGAGCTGCCATTTGCTCGTCGGTACACATTGGTATGTGGAATCAATTGGGCAAGATAAATGATGTAGTGGCCGTTTGTGAACCCGAGTACATTGACTATAATGTTATAAAGCAAGGACTAAGTTCCGGTAAAATTGTTGATTTAGGAATGGCCACATCCATTAATATTGAGAAATTAGTGGCTGTTGCCCCCGATGTATTGGTAATTTCTCCCTTCGAAAATAATACGCACGACAGATTCTTAAACACCGGAATTGCAGTAGTAAAAGACGCCTCGTACATGGAAGAATCGCCATTGGGAAGGTCGGAATGGATTAAATTTGAAGCCGCCTTTACCGGTGAAGATGCATTGGCTGAAAAGATTTTCAACAATCTGGAAAAACGCTATCAGTCACTTTGTACTCAAGTGCTGCGTACCAAAAACCGCCCAACAGTTTTTGCCGAAAAGAAATACGGAGATTCTTGGTATGTTTCGGGTGGTAATAGCTATATCGGTCGTTTTCTGAAAGATGCAGGAGCAAATTATATGTGGGCAGATCTAAAAAATGCTGGCTCTGTACCTATGGCTTTTGAAACGGTATTTGCAAAAGCAATTCATGCTGATTATTGGTTGATTAAGTATAATAATTCGCAATCAGACCTGACTTATAAACAATTAGAAACAGAGTATGAACTTTATGCAAATTTCAAAGCGTTTAAAAAGAAAAATATTTTTGCAATGAATTCGGCAACCTGTCCTTTTTACGAAGAAGGCCCTATGGAACCCGATGTGGTTTTATCCGATTTGGTAAGCATTTTTCATCCCGAAATCATGCCCGATTATAAACCCAAGTATTATTTTAGAATAAAACAATGAAAAAAATCACACTTATCACAGGTGGACAACGCTCAGGGAAAAGTAGTTACGCACAGAAACTTGCACTTAGCCTTTCGCCCCACCCCATCTATTTAGCCACTTCGGCCGCGTGGGACGAAGAACACCGTCAGCGCATTGAACGACATAAAGCCGATCGTGGCAGTGAGTGGATTAATATTGAGGAGCTAAAAGAGTTGCAAAACAGAACAGTTGTGGGTCGTGTGGTAGTGATTGACTGTGTTACGCTCTGGAGCACAAATTTTTTCAGCGAATTTGAGGGAGATACACTGCGATCACTCGAAGCAATTACTTCTCGATTTGATCAATTTGTACAACAAGATGCGCATTTTATCTTCGTCACCAACGAAATCGGATTGGGCGGCATCTCTGCCAACGATTTACAACGACGTTTTACCGACCTTGTTGGTTGGGTAAACCAATATATCGCCTCTAAATCAGATGAAGTCATCTTAATGGTATCATCTATTCCAATGAAAATCAAATAATCGATTCATAATTTAAAACCAAAAAAAACTATGCTAAAGTACAAATTCAACATTCAAAAACCTAAACAAGCCATTGTACCTCATCTGATTGACAAAATCGACAACCTTACAAAACCGAAAGGATCACTGGGTCGCTTAGAAGAGTTGGCATTACAAATTGGCACTATTCAACAAACCCTTAGCCCGGAACTCAACAACCCTCATCATATCATTTTTGGAGGTGATCATGGTATTGTGGCCGAGGGTGTGAGTTTTTCTCCGGCTGAAGTTACACCACAAATGGTGTTCAACTTTATGGAAGGTGGTGCTGGTATTAACTTTCTAGCACGTCAGCACAACTTCAAAATGAAAGTAGTAGATGCGGGCATTAATTATGATTTTGAGGGTATTGACCAACTTTTAGACCTAAAAGTGCGCAAAGGCACACGCAATTACCTTCACGAAGGTGCCATCACCCAAGATGAATTCAACCTTTGCATCGAACGAGGCGCCAAAGTGGTAGAAGATTGTTTCAACGAAGGCTGCAATATCATTAGCTTTGGCGAAATGGGCATTGGCAACACTTCATCTTCGTCGTTGTGGATGAGCTGTTTAACTAATATCCCCCTAGAGGTGTGTGTGGGTGCCGGTAGCGGGTTTGATAGCGAAGGGGTGAAAAGAAAATTCAATACTCTAAAAAAGGCACTGGATAACTACAACTTCAAGCGTTCTATGAACAATTACGTTGGCGATGGTTCGATAGTGGATATGCTCGCTTATTTTGGTGGATATGAAATGGTGATGACCATTGGCGGTATGCTCAAGGCGGCAGAACTTAAAATGGTGATTCTTATCGACGGATTTATTATGACGAACTGTGCATTAGCCGCATCCAAGCTAGACAAAAACATGTTGAGTTATTGCATTTTCACGCATCAGGGTGATGAAGCGGGGCATAAGTTTGTGCTAACACATCTCGGAGCGAAACCATTATTAAACTTCGGAATGCGACTTGGCGAAGGAACCGGTGCATTGTGTGCCTATCCGTTAGTAGACTCTGCTGTACGCATGATTAATGAAATGAATTCATTCAAAAAGGCCAGCGTTACTAAGTACTTCGATTAAACATACCTGCTAAGTTCTCCAAAGAAGGTTAAAATACTTACATTTCATCCTTCTTCGGGAGAAATAGAGCTAATTTATATGAAAAAAATATTTTATCAACTTGCAGCCGCCATCACTTTTTTCACCCGCTTACCTTTATGGAAAGTGTTGGAAATCCCGTCCGAAAGTTTCAAGAGAATTATCTGTTTCTGGCCACTTACCGGCTGGGTAACTGGTGGTTTTACAGCTTTAGTCTGGTGGGCATTTTCGTTTTTATTCCCTCCTGTTATCGCTGTAATTCTGGCCTTTGCTTGCAGAGTACTGCTCACCGGGGGATTGCACGAGGATGGCTTGGGCGATTTTTTTGATGGTTTTGGAGCTGGACACACCAAAGAAGATGTGCTACGGATTATGAAAGATTCGCATGTGGGTAGTTATGCACTTATTGGAATGATTTTCTATTACTTGCTACTAATCAATATAATAGTATGCATCCCGAAGGAAATGACCGCAATAGCTTTCATTGCCGCCGATCCATTCTCAAAAATGCTCACTGCACTAATGATGAATCTACTACCCTACGCACGCGCCGAGCAAGAAAGCAAAAGCAAGACAATTTTAGAAAAACTAAGCTTTTTCGGAATAATCACGATTCTTACTTTCGGGTTATTGCCAATTATTCTATTGTTTAATGTTAAACTTTGGCTATCACTTCTACTGCCAATTGCCACTGTTAGTTTAGTTTTTATGCTTTCAAAAAAACGGATTGGAGGATATACCGGCGATATTTGTGGAGCAACAGCTTTGCTTTGTGAGCTAAGCTTTTACCTCTCGTTATACGCCGTACTGCGCTTCTAAATTTACAACTTAGTTGAAAGTAGCAGAATGTAAAACAAAGAACAAACTACTGACAGACGTAGTGAAAACAGGGCTGACAAAGGGTTTTATTGATTCTTAATATTTAAATTTGAAGTAAATTTATAAGAAGAGGAGGTCAATATCTTCATCCAATTTTGTACTTTTGCAGGAAAGACCAGCACAAACAAACTCAATTTAAGATGACCATTACTTTAATCAGACACACTTCAGTAAACGTATCCTCTGGAATTTGTTATGGACAAAGTGAAGTAGATGTTTCGGATAATTTTGAACTTGAAGCTCCGATGGTGAAAACAAAACTGGATTCAAACAGCTTCGATGCAATTTACTCCAGTCCTTTGCAACGTTGCGAAAAATTAGCCTGTTATTGCGGCTTCAACCAGCCCATCATCGACAACAGATTAATGGAAATTAACTTCGGCAAATGGGAAATGCAGGCGTGGGAAGATATTACCGACCCGCAACTTCAGCGGTGGTATAAAAATTGGGTGACAGAAACCCCTACCAACGGAGAATCGCTGATGGATTTAATTTGCCGGGTCGATTCATTTATTGAAGAGCTTAAAAAAAGAAAGCACAAACACATTGCTATTTTCACTCATGCAGGAGTTATTCGCTCTTTTGGCGTGATTATCGAAAAATTTTCAGCCGAAAAATACTTTGATTTGAATGTTGATTATGGTGACTGCGTGCAATTTAAATTGTAATGAGCTATTTTCACTTTTTGTCTCCTAAAAACCTGTACTTTCAATCTGACACATATACCCTCCTCTATTTGAACTTCAAGTTCATTTTAAGCAAATATTCAATTACAAATAGTCCGTTTGCATGATATTTCAGTCTCACTTTGGTTGGTCATTTTTCTCCTCAACTTACAATTTCTTTTTAATATTGCTCATTTAAGCTCTTTTTGCGCAATTTTCTGCATATTAATGCTATCTTTCTGATAATCAAAACGAAAAAAAAATATCAAAAATTATTGTCTATTTCGTTGATAATGAAGAATTATTGATGTAAATTTGCACTAAATTTGAAATACGGAAAAATTTCTGTAATTGAAATAATTTAAAATCGCAACAGTTCTGAAATACATAACACAGGTACCTGTTTATCAATGTATTACCATTTAAATCAATATTTTTAAAATATATATTTATGAAACCGACTCATATTGAGCACTTAGGCATTGCAGTAAAAAGCCTCGAAACTGCCATTCCCTACTACGAAAATGTATTGGGATTAACTTGTTATGCTGTGGAAGAAGTTCCGGAACAAAAAGTGAAAACCGCTTTTTTCAAAGTAGGCCAAACCAAAATTGAACTATTGGAATCGACCGATCCTGAAGGACCAGTTGGAAAGTTTCTTGAAAAGAAAGGCGAAGGCGTTCACCACATCGCATTTGCAGTTGAAGGACTACAAGCAAAATTAGACTTAGCTGCCGAACGCGGTGTAACCTTAATTGACAAAACACCCCGTAGAGGTGCAGAAGGTTTAAACATCGCTTTCCTACACCCAAAATCTACATTTGGTGTGTTGACAGAATTGTGTGAAGATCCAAACAAATAAATAGTTACTGGCTGATTGGCACTTACACGTGATTTTGTGTCAATAAACAACAACCAAAACTTCATATATAAAAAAATGGAAAATCAACAAAAAGTAAAAAACCTTATCGATTTGCGCGTACAAGCCAAATTGGGAGGTGGTGCTAAAAGAATTGCATCGCAACATGCCAAAGGAAAATTCACAGCTCGTGAACGTTTAGAAATGTTGCTCGACGAAGGTAGCTTCGAAGAACTAGACATGTTTGTTACTCACCGTTGTAATAACTTCGGTCTTGAAAAAGAAAAATACCTTGGCGACGGTGTAATTACCGGTCATGGTACTATCGACGGACGTACTGTGTTTGTTTTTGCACAAGACTTTACAGTTTTTGGAGGTTCATTGTCAGAAACAATGGCACTTAAAATTTGTAAGGTAATGGATATGGCCATGAAAATGGGCTGTCCAATGATTGGTATCAACGATTCGGGTGGTGCTCGTATTCAAGAAGGTGTTACTTCATTGGCCGGTTATGCAGAAATCTTCGAACGCAATATCCTTGCATCCGGAGTTATTCCACAAATCTCTGCCATTTTCGGACCTTGTGCCGGTGGTGCTGTTTATTCTCCTGCACTTACTGACTTTGTGTTGATGACCGAACAAAACAGCTACATGTTCGTAACCGGACCTAAAGTTGTGAAATCGGTTACCGGTGAAGATATTTCTACCGAAGATTTAGGTGGAGCTGATGTTCACTCACGCAAATCGGGTGTATCTCACTTCAAAGCTGAAAACGAAGAAGAAGGTATGATGCTTATCCGCAAGTTACTTTCTTACTTACCTTCAAATAATCTGGAAGAACCACCATTGTTTGAAAATACCGACCCAATTATCCGTTTGGATGATAAATTAAACTCCATTGTGCCTGATAATCCGAACATGCCTTACGACATGAAAGACATTATTCATGGTATTGTGGACAATGATGAATTCCTTGAAATTCACCGTCATTATGCTCGTAACATTATCGTAGGTTTTGCTCGTTTCAACGGTGCTCCTACCGGTATTGTAGCTAACCAGCCTAACTTCTTAGCAGGTGTGTTAGATTGTGATGCTTCTCGTAAAGCGGCTCGTTTTGTACGTTTCTGCGATGCATTCAATATTCCGGTTTTGACTTTAGTTGATGTTCCGGGATTCCTACCAGGTTCCGGTCAGGAATATGCAGGTATCATTACTCACGGTGCTAAACTGATGTTCGCTTATGGCGAAGCTACAGTTCCAAAGGTAACGGTAACTATTCGTAAATCGTACGGTGGAGCACATGACGTTATGAGTTGTAAACAATTGCGTGGTGACTTTAACTATGCTTGGCCAACTGCCGAAATTGCCGTAATGGGTGCTGCAGGTGCTATTGAAGTATTAGAAGGTCGTGCTATTGCTGCTATTGCCGATCCAGAAGAAAAAGCTGCATTTGTGAGCGAAAAGGTAAATGAATACAAAGAAAAATTTGCTAATCCTTATCAAGCTGCTGCCTTTGGATATATCGACGATATTATTGAACCCCGTAATACTCGTTTCCGTGTGATTCGTGCATTCCAAGCTCTTGAAACAAAGAAAGTGGTAAATCCACCTAAGAAACATTGTAATATACCTTTATAAATTCATCCTATGATATTTGAAAAACTTTTTGGCAAAAAAGCCAAAACTCCTTCAATTGGCAAGGATAATGATGATATTCCAATCGGTGATATTTTAGCTATTTCAATGGCTTTACATTTGCTGTTTGATGAAGTGCACGATACTGAAAGTAATGTTATTACTATCAAACGTATCGAAAGACGCTACTCACCCTGGAGTTCAAAAATTTATGGTGTAAACAATCCTATCAGATAATATTATTATGAAGAAATTCAAATTTTCAATAGATGGCACTTCATATAGCGTGAATGTCAAATCGGTAGAAGGTAACAAAGCCGAGGTAGAAGTGAATGGTAAATCTTATTCAGTAGGATTGGAACAAGAAGTAAATACGCTTAAAACTCCAATTCTAGTACGTAAAGATGTACAATCGAAACCAGGAGAGAATAAAGTTACTGTTGCTTCTGCGCCTAAATCGGCCGGAAAGTCAAGTGCAAATAGTCTTAAAGCTCCGCTTCCAGGAAGTATTATTCGTATGGAAGTGAAAGTTGGTGACACCATTAAACAAGGTGATTTACTATTGGTAATGGAATCTATGAAAATGGAAAACAACATCCTTTCTGAAAAGAACGGTGTGGTTAGAAACATTTGTGTAGAATCGGGACAAGCTGTATTGCAAGATGATGTATTGATTGAATTCGAATAAGAATTAATTGATAAAATTTAAAAAGAAGGGGTGACCAAGTTTATTGGTCACCCCTACTTTGCATATAGTTGGTGTTCTTCTTTGTATTACTTTAAATCAGGTATTACAAACCCGAAACCATTTGTTTGAGTTTAGTTTCTGCCATTTTGAGTGCATAGCGGAAGTTGATAAGACGTGTAGAGGATTGAACGTAGTCATCCTGAGCTCGTCGTACTTCGAGTGAAGTAGTTTGTCCGTGTTTCAGACGGTCGACGCTAATTTGCAGGTTTTCCTTGGCTAATTCATTGTTCTCGGCCTCTATCTTCAGCAATTCTTGCTGATTTTCGAACTCGGTGAGCGTGTTTACTAATTGTGTATTTACCTGCAACTTGATATTCTGTAAATCAAGTTCTGCCGATTGCGCCTGAATTCTAGCTACATTTTCTTTTCTCCTGTTCTCGCCGGCACTGTAAATAGGTACTACAAGCGTTCCTCCTACCTGTGGACCTAAAGAACTGCTGCGCAACGTGCTTCCTGCTGAATTGACCGTTTGCGAGGCATAATACCCGGCTTTAAGACTGAAAGTAGGTAAATAGGCACTGCGACTTTCTTTCAACGCCAGTTGTGCAACGTCTATCTGCTTCTGAAAACTAAGTATGCTTGTATTAGAACTGTTGAGTTTTTGAAGCAAGTCGGTCTTATCGGGAGAATAGTTGAGCGGAATAGAATCAGCAATGACCAGCTGTTCGTCGGCATTCTTACCCAGCAGTTGATTAAGGTATTTCAAACCGGCCTCAATAGCGTATTGCTGATTGATTCGGCTCTCGGTACTAACGTTCAAATCTATCTTAGCCTGCAATACATCCGACTTTAGCATGGAACCCGCATTGAAACCTGCCTGCGCAATAATTACTCTGTCGCGATTGTAGTTTAGCGCTTCATTAATTGAGCTGAGCTGTTGCTTTTGCTTCACCACATCGTAATAAGCTGCAATAACTTCGAAAAGCGTTTGCATTACTTTGTCCTTGTACTGCATTTCCCCCAGCGCTTGTATCTCGTTCAGTTTGTTTTTGGTTATAAACATTTTACCACCGTCGAATAAGTTCCAATTGAGCTGTACCTCTGCACTCAGGCCTGTATTAGATAGTGAAGTGTACTTATTTTCAACACCCGTCGCCAACTTTTGAGTGCTGTTACTTAGCCCATAGTTAGCCGAGCCTGTAATGGCTACTGTTGGCAACATACCTGCATTTCCGGCGGTATTATTTACTTTAGCAATATCCGCATCATTGCGTGAGACAAGTATATCAAAGTTATTTATCATGGCAGTGCTCATGGCATCGTCTACCGTGATAGCTTTTTGAGCAGTGGCAGTGCTGCATAGAATGCTTAAGAGTAGGCTGGCAAGTATTTTCATAATTGTTTTATTTTATTGGTTCAATCCCCTCAGGGGTTGTGTACATCGGGTTATTATCACCCCCCGGATTCGCTTCGCTTACCGGGGGTTATTCACATTCAGCCCCTCAGGGGCAAAAGACGGATTTGAATTTTCTAAATGTAATAGTTCTAAAACTTGCTCTCACTTTACTGTTAAAAATGATCAACTATTGTTCCACATAAAGCATACCAATAACAAAAATATCTCGGAATGCTGTCCCTTTGAGTCTTTTCAAACGGGGTGCAGAGCACCGAAATAAACTTTCCCTAAATTGTTTGTAGGTAATAAAACGAATAATCATTTTATTCAGCTACTTTCTTTGTTTTTTTAGAAAGTACCATATACGTTACCGGGATGATAAACAAGGTAAGCAACAGTGAAAAGAGTAAACCACCGACCACCACTATACCGAGTGAAACCCTACTTGTGGCTCCTGCTCCTAAAGCCAAAGCAATAGGCAATGCACCAAATATGGTTGCCAATGAAGTCATCAGAATAGGGCGAAAGCGGGCGGCAGCAGCTTCAAAAGCAGCTACTCTGCTATTCATACCGAGTTTACGTTTTTGATTAGCAAATTCCACAATTAAAATACCGTTCTTGGTAACAATACCAATTAACAGGATCATCCCTATTTCGGAGAAGATATTTAATGTCTGCCCGAAGATCCACAACGAAAGCATAGCACCTGCTATGGCCATAGGCACGGTAAGCATGATGATAAACGGATCGCGAAAACTCTCGAACTGTGCTGCCAGAATTAAATAAATAAGCAACAAGGCCAAGATCAATGCAAAAGAGATATTGGAATTACTCTCAGCAAAATCGCGAGAGGGCCCCGCCAAAGCAGTAGCAAACGAAGTATCCAATAACTTAGCGGATATGCGCTGCATTTCTTCAATACCTTCACCAAGCGTTTTCCCTTCGGCAAGATTGGCCGAAACAGTGGCCGATTTATAACGATTGAAGTGATACAACATGGGCGGATTACTATTTTCTTTAATCTTTACCAGATTATCCAGTTGAATCATATTGCCCGCATTTGAACGAACATACAATGATGAGATATCACCAGGTTCACTTCTGTCGGTACGTGCTACCTGACCAATGATATAGTACTGCATATTGTTTTGCAGGAAATATCCATAGCGACTACCGCTGTATGCCAAGTTCAGTGCATCAGACACATCCTTTTCGTTTATCCCCATGCTGGTGGCTTTCTGACGATCCACGGTTATATTCAGTTCTGGTTTATTAAATTTCAAATCTACATCCACATTGCTAAACATAGGGCTGTTTCCAGCTTCTTCCAGAAACTTAGGAAGAGCGGTTTGCAGTTTTGCAAAATCGAGGTTTTGCAATACAAACTGAACCGGCAAGCCTCTGGAACTGGAGGTGGTAATGGTTGGCTCCTGACTGGCAATGATCCGCGCATCGGGTATAGAGTCATATTTCTTTGATAGCTTTTGATAAATAGATTTCTGTGTCATTTTCCTTTCTTCTGGTTGAGAGAGAAAGGTAATAACAAATCCGGAGTTAGCACTTGAATTAGAATTACCCCCACCAAAACGTGCTAGTGTATACTTGGCATCGGGTAGTTTCATGTTCATTTCAGCTATACGCATCACCACTTTGTTAGTAGTGCTATATTCAGAACCTTCGGGGGCTGTGATAGTAGTTCGTATATAGCTATGATCTTCTAGTGGTGCAAGTTCCGATTTCAGGGTAGTAACCAAACTGCCGATAATAACAATACACAATCCCAGAATAGAAAAAGAAATCCAGCGGTTGAGGATAAAGAAACTAAGGAAACGTTTATATTTTTTCTCCATTCCCAAAAAGAAAGGCTCAGAAGCAATGTAAAACTTAGAATGATGTGTTGCCGAACCTCCAAGAATCACATTAAGCACAGGAGTTAGGGTAAGCGATACAAGTGCAGATATAAGCACAGCACTGGCCACCACTATACCAAATTCTCGAAACAGACGGCCTGTGAATCCTTCCAGAAAGACAACCGGAATAAATACAATAGCCAGCGTAAGCGAAGTAGAGATAACGGCAAAGAATATCTCGCGCGTACCTTCTACCGCAGCTTTCATCTTATCCATGCCCTGCTCTATTCGTTTAAAGATATTCTCCGTTACCACAATTCCATCGTCCACCACCAAACCGGTAGCCAACACAATACCCAACAATGTAAGTACATTGATAGAATATCCGAATATATACATGATAAAGAAAGTACCTATCAGGGAAACAGGAATATCGATAAGTGGACGTAAGGCAATAATCCAGTTACGGAAAAACAGAAAGATAATGAGAACTACCAGTGAAATGGAAATCAACAAGGTTTCCAGCACATCGGTAACCGACTGACGGACAAAGATAGATTTATCTCGGGCAATATTCAACTCCATGCCTTTCGGAGCGTTTTGTTTTATCTGGGCAAGACGCTTGTAAAACTCATCGGCAATCTGAATATCGTTGGCACCCGGCAGAGGTATTATGGCCAACATTACACCTGTGTTACCATTGATAAGTGCTCCCGACTCCTCATTTTGTGCACCAAGTATTGCTTCGCCAATATCACTAAACCGGATAATTTGATTGTCGTCCTGACGAATAATCAGATTATTGAAATCATCTTCGGTAATAAGTCTGCCGCGGGTTTTTACCGTAAGTTCGGTAGTATTTCCCCTGATCTTTCCACCGGGCATTTCCACATTTTCTTTGTTCAAAGCCTCTCGCACATCCGAAGCAGTAATCTTATAAGCCGACATCTTAGTAGGATTTAGCCACAAACGCATGGCCGGTTTTTGCTGACCGTAAATACCTATGGAACTAACACCGGGGATGGTTTGCAGTTTTTCGAGCAAAACATTCTCTGCATAATCGCTCAACTGAATAGCACTCATGGCACTACTCTGTACAGCCAACATAACGATAGGTTCGCCACTGGCATCGGCTTTAGTAACAGTAGGTGGAGCATCAATATCTTGCGGTAAGCTACGCATGGCTTGCGAAGTTTTATCGCGCACGTCATTGGCAGCTTTCTCCAAATCGGCACCAAGTTCAAACTCCACCGTGATATTACTCGACCCAATAGCCGAACGCGAAGAAAGTGATTTTACACCTTCAATACCGTTGAGCGATTTTTCGAGCGGCTCGGTAATTTGCGATTCAATGATTTCGGCATTGGCACCGGTATAGTTAGCCTGAACTGAAATAACGGGTGGATCGATGGCCGGAAACAAGCGAACACCCAGAAAATTGAAGCCTACTACCCCCATTAGTATGATAATCAAACTAAGTACTATGGAACCAATGGGACGTTTGAGGGCTATATCGGATATACTCATGATTTATTAGTTAGGAGTTAGTTACAAGTTACGGGTTTACAATGTGGACGAGTTTACGAGTAAACAAGTACACAATTAGTTTTATTTAAATGATTATCAGCATAGTATGCAGTCTTAGTTTTTAACCTTTTATGATTCTCCGCAAAGTGTATTAATAGTTGTATAACTATTCTTATACGACCGACCTTGTTAGGTGAACCGAAAAACAAGTGAGAAAAGCTTACAAATACTCCTGTTTGACGATCCGCCAGCTGGCGGAGAGGAGTTGGAGGATTTCAGCTTTTTGAGCGTAAGTTTTTCGAGTGAAGTGTCCGTCAGTTGACGGATTGATTTTTTTTGCTTACTTTTTTTATCAAGAAAAAAACTAAGTGGGTTTGGGCAAAGCCCATTTTATTTAAATTCATTGTACATTATGCGGATAATCATATTATTTAAACAAGAAATAAAGTTTACTCGTTCACTGTTAACTTTTTACTGATTACTTTTTTATTGTTGAATAGATTAATTTGCTACCTTCTTTTAGGAATAAAATACCGGAGGTGATAACGGTATCGCCAACTTGGACTCCATCGGTAATTTCAATAAGTGATGCTTTACGAATACCGGTTTGTACCTTTATAAAATGAGCTTTCCCCTGGCGGGCAACGATTATACTTTTGGTTTCTTCCTCAGGTATAATGGTTTGTGTGGGAATCATGAGGGCGTTTTTGTTTTCGCTCAGGCGAAGTGTTACGCTGGCAAAAGCTCCCGAAACCAATTCGCGGGCAGTATTGTTGACAAGGGCACGCACTCTTAAATTACGGGTACTAGCGTCTATACCCTGCTCGGTGGCTATTACCGTTGCATTGTAGATTTTATCGGTGCCAGACATATTGAATTTTACTTTCATACCGGTATTAATCACCGAACTGTATTTCTCGGGAACACTAAAGTCCAGTTTCGTTTTGTTGGCGGTGCGGATAGTGGATAACAGCGTTGATGGAGTAACAATGGCTCCAATGCTTATATTGCGCAACCCTATAACGCCATCAAATGGTGCCAATACTTCTGTTTTACGAATCATGGTTTTTTCCACTTCAATATCCGCTTTCAGCGAGTTGATAACTAAGCCTGTTTGATCGTAATCATTCTGACTTATTCCATTGACTTTCAACAACTCGGACTGACGATTATAAATTTTTTGTTGAATGGCGAGTTGGGATGTCAATTTGTGTAGCAACGACTGTAAATCATCATCGAAAAGCTTTACTAAGAGCGTACCTTTCTTTACAAATTTACCTTCGGGCAAATTAATCTTTACCACCCGGCCGGCCACTTCGTTTTTTAGTTCTACCTCCTCAAAAGCCAGCAATGATCCCGAAACGGAGATTTCCTTTATCAGCAAAGTGGGTTTTACAATAAAGGCATCTACTTTTTTTTGCACTTTTTCTTTATCGCCTCGTTTGTCCTTATCGTTGGACTTTGTAAAGGACAATTTTATAAAAAAGGCAACTAACGCTACCATCACTAGGGCAATCCATAAGGTCGATTTTTTTTTCATTGAGCTATTTTTGAATATTTATTATTTTGACCTCCCCAACCCCTCCATAAGAAAGACTAGAGAAAGTTAGTGTCGTCTCTTTGGTTCTACCCCTAAAATTTTCGTCATTTGATAAATTTGGGGTTGTAAATTAACACCTATAGCTGTTTTTAGATAGTTTTTAAGGCAAAAGGTTTAATGCAAATTGCAAATTTAGCTATATTATTTAATTTTTTAGTTTTTACCACTTTTTTTCGCAAAAAATTAATATTTGAATGTGGGTTACACTCCGAACAGTTGACAGTGAGTAATGGCACTTAAATCCGCCTTTAGAGCTACTGTTCACCGAAAATGCAGATAATTGTAAAATGGAGATTTGAGAGTAGGCGCAGGTACTCTCCCACTCTTTTTGGTTTAGAGATAAAAAAAGGAATGAGCAGTAATTTGATGTATGAAAATAATTTAGAGCAGTAATGAGCCATACAAATAAATTATAAACTAATTAAAAAAACATATCGTTAATACAAAAAATGTTTTTATCTTTGAGTGCGAAATTAATAAAAAATATGAAAGTATCCAAAATTATTCATCGTTCGGAAATACGCATACGCGTCGACTTCGAGTATAACACGGAGTGGGTGTCCAAATTGAGGCAAATATCCAATGCCCGTTGGAGCAAAACTATGGGTGCATGGCATATTCCGTACACAAGTGAGGCTTTTGAACAATTGAAAAAACTGTTCCCAGAGGTAGAAATAGTTACAAGAGTAAAAGAAGTAATTGGAAGTGATGCAGGTACAGAAATAACGGAAATGAAAGAAGTTATTGAAGTAAGAAAAGTTATAGAGGAAAAGAAAAGGCCTATTAAAGAGCAAAGCAACGAACAAAATGTAGCAGCAACAAAAAGTACTATTGATATCGAGATAACAGTTTCGGGCAAGCAGATAGTGATCAAAATGCCTAAAAATGAAACGGATATTCAGTTTATCAGAACATTTAAATATGTCCGTTGGGAAAATCGACAGTATGTTTGGGTTATTCCAAATTATGGACGGAATCTGGATTTATTGAAAAATTATTTTGGAGACCGAATCACCCGGATTGAAACAATTGTAGCACCACTACCCAAACCAATACCAGTATTTGATACGACGGAAATTATTACTGATTTACCCTATTTAGACGAAGAATGTGAACAGGAAATGTTGACCTTCAAAAGATGGATGGAATTTAAACGCTATAGTGAATCCACTATAGTGACTTATACAAAAGCCATTCGGATATTCCTCCGATTTATAAAACCCAAGAAAACAGCCGAAGTAACGAATGATGATATGATTCGGTTTGTACATTTGTATATGATACCCCGAAATCTGAGTCAATCGTACCAAAATCAGGCGGTGAATGCAGCCCGATTATTTTTCAAAACCATTCAGGGCTCAAAAGTGATTACCGAACAAATAGACCGACCCCGGCGGGAACATAAACTCCCCAATGTATTGAGCAAAGAAGAAGTAGCAACCATACTTCATGCATCACAAAATCAAAAACATCGCACCATGCTAAGTTTGATTTATGCTTGCGGTCTGCGACGAAGCGAATTATTAAATCTAAAACCCGAAAACATTGATTCCAAACGGCATTTATTGATGATACTAAATGCTAAAGGTAAAAAAGACCGGATAGTACCTATTTCGGATAAAGTAATAGAAATGCTGCGTGAATATTATAAAACGTTTAGACCAACAACATGGCTGTTTGAGGGACAAAATGCCGGTGAAAAATACAGTGAAAATAGCCTACAGAATGTGTTAAAGCAAGCACTTGAAAAATCCTGTATCAAAAAACCTGTTTCTTTACACTGGCTAAGACATTCGTATGCCACCCATTTATTAGAAGCCGGAACCGACCTT
>JBBSDM010000029.1:0-41380 GCA_038249445.1 Bacteroidales bacterium | reverse complement strand
TATTGCTGACAGCAGCTAAAGGTAAGTTTCTAAATGTTGTAGGTTTAATGTCTCGCAAAAATGATATATTTTCACAAGTGCTTGAAACAACATTCAATACAGAGAAAATTATTGAGTTTATGGATAGCTTTGTTGAACAAATAAACAAAAAAACAGTGGTAATACTTGACAATTCACCCATTCATAAATCGAACAAATTCATGGCGAAAATCCAAGAATGGGAAGAAAAAGATGTTTATATTTTGTTTTTACCTCCATATTCTCCTGAATTGAATTTAATCGAGATATTATGGCGAAGAATCAAGTATAATTGGATACCGCTTGATGTTTATCTCTGTTTTCAGAATCTCAAAGAGCGCTTGTCGTTTGTGTTGAATAACTTCGGCACAAAATACGATATTATATTTTGACCATTACTTAGTGATCATTTTGATAAGATTTTAATAATGCTGAATGAAATGAATCATCCAGCATTTAATCAATTTATTGAACAGTGTTTTTTATAAGCTTTCTCCAAAATCAGCTTTGAATTTTGCCATTAATTTTTGAGGCCAGTCAGAAGTAGGTTCCAGTCCACCCATAAAAAAGCGAAGTACTGGCGGCTCGTATACAAATTTCAAACCTCCAATCAATTTGCGGTTATCGTAAAGCCAGTTTAGTCTATCTTCAACGTATTTTATTTGCGACAAAGTGAATACTCGACGAGGGACTGCCAGACGAAGTAATTCCATATCGGCATACGTTTCGTTGCCATATTCATCGCGTTGGTTAGAGATAGAGCCTCGTTCCATGCCACGAACTCCTGAAATTAAGAATAATGCAGTTGCCAAAGCGCCCGCTGGATATTCGGTTTGTGGGATATGAGCACATACTTGCATTGCATCAACGTGAGCGCCTAAAACACCAGCTGGTTTGATTACAGGTATTCCTTTTTTATCTAACGAATCGACTAAATATTTAATGAAACTGGGACTTTGACAAATCATTGTTTCATCTTGAGTTTCGTAAAGACCAACAGCCATTGCTTCAATTTCACGAATTGAAATACCACCGTATGTTGTAAATCCTTCGTAAAGTGGCACTAGCGCTTCAAGTTCTTTGTAAATTTCCATTTTGTCGGTACACATTCCACCACCACGCGAGGAACTAATTTTACGGGCCGAAAAATAAACTAAATCTGCCAATGCAGTCATTGTTTTCATTATTTCGCACATGTTAGAGTCCTTAAATTCCTCTTCACGTTTAAGTACCAAATATGCATTTTCGCCCAGCAAACTGGCATCTAATACAACTCGGATGCTGTATTTGTCGGCTAAAGAGCGAACATCTCGTAAATTCTGAACCGAAAATGGTTGACCTCCAATAAGATTGGTGGATGCTTCCATTCGGATAAATGGGATGTTGCTTGCACCATGACTGAGAATTGTTTCTTCCAATTTTTCGATGTTCATGTTGCCTTTAAATGGATGGTCTGAGTTGATCACATAGGCTTCATCGTAAAGCAACTCAGCAATTTTTCCACCATTTTGTGTTATGTGAGCCATAGCAGTGGTGAAGTGATAGTTCATTGGAACTAAACTTCCTTTTTTTACATAGGCAATAGAAATTATACTTTCGGCAGCGCGACCTTGGTGAACTGGGAGGAGTAATTCTTTGCCTAATACATCTTTAACCGCAGTTTGAAGGCGAACGAAACTTTGTGATCCGGCGTATGCATCATCGGCTTGCATCATGGCTGCCAATTGATTGTCGCTCATCGCATTGGTGCCCGAATCGGTAAGCATATCTAGGAATACATCTTTGGTGCTTAGGCGAAATGTGTTGAACCCAGCTTCGTAAAGAGCTTCTAAACGACGCTCAATGGGCACTAAATGTAATTTTTGTACGATGCGTACTTTGTGAAGTTCTAATGGAATAATCTCCCCACTGTAAAATTTAATTTCTTGCATAACGTTAGATGGTAGTTTTTGAATGTATATATTTAAGAACAATATTTTCTTTCAAAAAAAATCGGCGTGCTAAGGTTAGAAGCACGCAGTCCTAGTAAATATCTCACTTGACTTGCAAATTAATATATTTACAATCGCAAAGATAATGATTATTTTGAAAAACTATCAAAAAAGAGTAAGAATGAAATCTGAGGGAGGGTGTTTCTGCAACTTTGGCATAAATAGTGATTTGATGTTAGGAAATTTTATTTTGAAAGAATATGTACGATCATCTGTTTTTTACACAATGCTGATTTGTGTAAAAGCATTTTTCAATCCATTATATAAAAGGAGTTTATTTGAGTGTACCGTTCCTGTAGCAGTAATAATTTTAATTACTTCCAGTGCCATAAGACTTCCAATAATGCCGGATATTGCTCCAATCACTCCTCTGGGCTTAGACAGTTCCTGTGGTTGGTTGCCAAAAAGATTGGCGTAGGACGAGCTGCCATTGTAATTAAAAATGGTTAATTGGCCTTCGAATTCATTGATTGCACCATGAACAAATGGAATACCGAATTTTTGACTTTTTGTGTCAATCAAATATCTTGTGTGAAAACTGTCAGTGCAACCTACTACAACATCGTATTTTGGGAAAAGAATATCGGCCAATTTTTCATCCAAGAATTCATTGAACATCTGAATTTGCACCAGACTGTTCAACTTATTCATCTTATTTGCCGCAATTTCCGCTTTCGAAAAACCTATTTCATCTTCGGTAAACAGAATCTGCCGTTGTAAGTTGGAGAGTGAAACTGAATCGGCATCCACAATTCCAATTTGACCAATGCCAGAAGCTACCAAATACTGAATAACTGGGCAGCCCAATCCACCTGCTCCAATCACAAGAACTTTGGCGTTCTTTAATTTCAGTTGGTTAGTTTTACCGAAATTTTCGATGATTATTTGGCGATTGTATCTTTCGTTTTCTTCTGTTGTGAGTTCCATCTAAATGTTGGTTTGTAAGCATTCGTCCCAGTCTTTCCAAACTACTTCATAGCCTTTATAGTTAATCATTTCGCAAATTTCTTTTGGAGAACGGTCATCGGTAATTTTAAATTGCTCTAACTCTTTCGAGTTTTCTGCATAGCCACCAGGTTCGGTTTTTGAACCTGCACTCATAGCGGTAATTCCTAGTTTTACCAAGTTATCTCTAAACTTAGGCTGCTCACGTGTGGAAAGAGTGACCTCAACTTCTTCATTGAAAATTCGACATGCGCAGATTAATTGAAGTAAGTCTTGATCGGTTACTTCAACATTGGGTTTGTAGGAACCCGCAAATGGTCGCATGCGTGGAAACGAAATGCTAAATTTAGTACGCCACCATTTTTTTTCGAGGTAATTGATATGCAATGCTGTGAAAAATGAATCTGTTCTCCAATCTTCTAACCCCAACAAACAGCCAAGCCCTACTTTGCGAACGCCTTCTTCCCCCAATCTGTCAGCAGTTTCGAGACGATATTGCATATTCGATTTTTTGCCTCTTGGATGATAAACAGGGTAACGTTCTGAATTATACGTTTCTTGATACACGTATACGGCATGCACTCCTTCATTGACCAATAATTTGTACCCCTCATTATCCAATGGAGCAACTTCTAGTGAAATTTGTGAGAAATGAGGTTTAATTAACCGAATTATTTTCTGCAAATAATCGCAGCCGTTTTTTTTGGGATGTTCACCAGTAACTAGTAAAACATTTTCGTAACCCATAGCTTTTATAACCTCTACTTCTTTGAGTACTTGATGTTCATTTAAAGTAACTCTTGCTGTTTCATTTTCGCATCTGAAACCACAGTATATACAGGAGTTGGTACATTCGTTTGATAAATAAAGTGGCACATAAAGCTGTATAGTTTTCCCAAATCGTTTTTGTGTAATCTCTTGACTTTTCTGAGCCATTTGTTCTAAAAAGGGACTGGCTGCTGGAGAAATCAGTGCTTTAAAATCTTCTAATGTTCTATTCGGCTTTGCTAATGCATCCTCCACATCTTTTACCGTTTTGGAATGTATTGAAACTTTTACTGTGTCCCAATTGTACTGTTGGTGAATATCAAAAAATGTCATGATTATGTGCTTTTGAGTGAATAATCCTTTTGGTGTAAATGCATTAAAGTTCGTTCAGAAAGGATGTCAGTGGGCTAGAGGCCTGAGCGAAATGAGCACTTGGAGCAAGTCTCGCTTCGAAAGCTAAACGACCAGCTTCCACCGACATTTTGAATGCAATGGCCATGTTTACTGGATTATTGGCAATGGCTATTGCGGTATTAATTAGAACTGCATCTGCGCCCATTTCCATTGCTTCGGCTGCATGAGATGGCGCTCCTAGTCCAGCATCAATTATTACCGGGATATTGCTTTGTTCAATGATAATTCTTAGAAAATCGCGAGTTTGCAAACCTTGGTTGGAACCAATAGGCGAACCTAGCGGCATAACTGCCGCAGCACCAGCTTCTTCCAGCTTTTTGCAAAGAACAGGATCTGCTTGAATATAGGGCAGAACAATAAAACCTTCTTTTGCAAGTATGGTAGTGGCTGCTAGAGTTTCTTCGCCATCGGCTAGTAAGTATTTCGGGTCGGGATGAATTTCGAGTTTCACCCAATTTGTGCCTAGTGCTTCGCGAGCTAATTTTGCTGCAAAAACGGCCTCCTTTGCATTGCGAACTCCGGAAGTGTTTGGTAATAAATTTATGTTAGGCTGTTGAAGATGCACAAGCATATCGTCCGTATCATTGTTCAAATTTACTCGTTTAAGTGCAACCGTTACTAATTCAGAACAAGAAGCTAAGATGGCTTCGCCCATCAGTTTGTTAGAACTGAATTTACCAGTGCCAGTAAACAGTCTTGAGTTAAACTCTTTTCCTGCAATAATTAGTGGTTTCATTTTATGCATCTATTTTTTGTTGATATTTTTGTACGTTTATCTCAATTTCTTCTTTTTCTAGAATGGCTGCAGCAGCTGCAATACCATGAATATTGCTTCCCATCAACTTCTCAATATCAGTATCAATAATTCCACCTATGGCAATGATTGGAATTTTTTTGTTGCTAATTTTTAATTTGAAAAGTATCTGCTCGTAACCCTCGTATCCTAATTTTGGATTGAGTTTTTTCTTTGTGTAAGTAAATCGAAATGGGCCTAACCCCACATAATCTACTTTGGAGTCGATTAGTTTAATTACGTCTTCGAATGTATTTGCAGTGCCACCAATGATGTAATTGTTGCCTAGTAAGTTTCGTGCCTCTTTCGGACACATATCTTCCTTGCCTAAATGAACGCCATGAGCATTAGTTTTAATTACCAGCTCCACATGGTCGTTTATCAAAAGTTTAGCATTATGCTTGTTAGCTATTGGAAGAATTTTATTTATTTCTGTTTCAATTTCGTCCAACGAGTGGTCTTTCATTCGTAATTGCACCCATTTGCAACCACCTTCGAAGGCTCTAATTGCTTGCTCTGAGTGAGAGATTTTTGGATGATTTATTGTGATAAATTGAAATTTTGAAATTGATTTATTTGATTTCATGAAATCCTAAATTTGAATTGTTACTTAAAATAAATTTTTCTACAAAGGTTTTGGCAATGGTGCAGCTATCTTTTAAATTTTCGCCTTTTGCCAGATTGGCGGCGATGGCAGCAGATAACACACAGCCAGTTCCGTGTTTCGATTTTCCGTGAAATGAAACTCCGGGTATTTCTGTTGATGCATTGTTTGAAAACAGTATGTCGGTGCCTGTTTCACTCACACGGTGACCGCCTTTTAATAGCAGGGCACTATTGAATTGACAAGCGAAAAGTGCTGGCTCAATATCCCAAAGCTGCTTCAATTCTTCATAATTTGGAGTTATTAGGGTGCAATTTTCTTCCACGAATTGAAGTTCCATTGAACTGCTGGAATGAAAACTATATCCTGATGAACTTGCCAGAATTGGATCCCAAACAATATGAATACTTGGATTGGCTTTTTTAGCCAATTGAATTACTTTTTGTAATGTATCGAAGTTATTAACCAGCCCAATTTTCATCGATTCGAAATGGCATTTGTTCATTAGCATTTTCTGTTGTTTCAAAATGCTATCTAACTCAATCCATTCTAGCCCAACAAACTCATTATCGGTTTGAAAAGTATTCGAAGTAATTACTCCCATACCATAAACACCGAATGATTCGAAAGTTTTGATATCAGCTAAAATACCTGCGCCTGCACATGGATCGAATCCAGCTATACTGAGGCAAAATGGTCGTTTATTGAGCATATTGAAACTGTTTGAAATGTGTTACAGCCACACTTAACGACAGACTTTCTTTTGCAAAATTCCAAATATTTCCCAAAACAGCAAAATCATCGAATCCATATTCCATTGCCGTTTTTGTGTTTTGTAAATTTATACCTCCAAGAGCTACTATTTTGAATTTTCTACTCGTCGAGAGTTGTTGTTTTAGTGTTTTAATATCCCATTGTTTTGCATATCCTATTTTGGAAATAGAAGGGAAAATCGGACATAGAAATGCATAATCCACCAAGGGATTTATATTTTTCAATTCAGCTAAACTATGTGCCGATAAACTCCTTTGGCATTCAATTGCTTTATAGTTGTCAAATGAGCCTTTCGTTTTTCCAGTAAAATGTAAACCCTTGATTTGAAATCTGTTTATCAAATCATAATTGCTATGAATCATTATTCTGGGGTGATACTTGCTTTCAATTTTTGAAAGAAGTTTTTCCATTTGAAAAATATTTGCCTGTGGCTTTCGTAAGTGTAGGGTTTCTAGTCCTTGGCTAAAGAATGCATTTATGAAAAGTTCTTCATCGGGCAAAAATTCGGGGTCGGTTATAAGTATCATTTTTTTTAGCTAAACTTTAACTTTACAACAACTTTGATGAGTTGATTCCGCTTTCATTTCTAATTTTTCAAACATCTCTCTAATTTCATGACTGGCTCTCATCGAGCAAAAATGCTCACCACACATCGAACAAAAATGCGTAGTTTTATTTTCTTGGTCGGGTAATGTGGAATCGTGGAAGAGCATGGCTTTTTCGGGGTCTAGTCCTAATGCAAATTGATCTTTCCATCTAAATTCGAAGCGTGCTTTTCCCATGGCATTATCGCGTATTTGCGCTCCTGGAAATTCTTTGGCAATATCCGCTGCATGGGCTGCCAATTTAAAAGTAACTACTCCTTCACGCACATCGTTTTTGTCGGGAAGCCCCAAGTGCTCTTTTTGAGTTACATAGCAAAGCATTGCAGTGCCAAGTATGGCAATCATAGTGCCGCCAATGGCCGAAGTGATATGATCGTAACCAGGTGCTATGTCAGTAACCAAAGGTCCAAGTGTATAAAAAGGAGCTTCATCGCAATGTGCCAATTGCAAATCCATGTTTTCTTTGATTTTCTGGAAAGGAATATGTCCGGGTCCTTCAATAATAACCTGAACGTAATGTTTTCGGGCAATTCGGGTCAGTTCGCCCAAAGTCATCAATTCACCAAACTGCGCACTGTCATTGGCATCGGCAATACATCCAGGCCGTAAGCCATCGCCAAGCGACACTCCCACATCGTATCGGGACAGTATCTCGCAAATCTCATCGAAATAAGTGTACAGGAAATTTTCTTTGTGATGATGCATACACCATTTTGCCATAATTGCTCCACCCCGCGAAACTATACCAGTAACCCTTTTCCGAGTCTTTGGGATATGGCACAACAGCAGCCCAGCATGAATAGTGAAGTAATCAACACCTTGTTCGCATTGCTCAAGTAGCGTATCTCTGTAAATTTCCCAAGTCAGATTTTCAACCTGTCCATTTACTTTTTCTAAAGCTTGATATAATGGTACAGTGCCAACAGGTACTGGTGAGTTTCTGATAATCCATTCGCGGGTTTCGTGTATGTTTGCTCCGGTAGAAAGATCCATAATTGTGTCAGTACCCCAACGGAATGACCAAATAGCTTTTTCTACCTCTTCGGCAATACTTGAGCAAGTGGGTGAGTTTCCGATGTTGGCATTTATTTTTACCAGAAAATTCCGTCCAATTATCATCGGCTCTGCTTCGGGGTGATTAATATTGGCTGGCAAAATGGCTCTTCCCGCAGCTATTTCGCTCCTTACAAATTCGGGTGTGATGAACGGAATTGGGTTTTCTGTTTGATCATTATTTTTGTTCAGTTTTTTTAATTCCTGCAGATACTCCTCCGAACGTTGGTTTTCGCGGATAGAAACATACTCCATTTCGGGGGTAATAATTCCTTTGCAAGCATAAAAATATTGGGACACACATTTGCCCACTTTGGCTCGCAATGGTTTGTTGTTTAAATGCTCAAAACGCAAATGGATAAGCGAGCTATCGTTCATTCGCTCACAACTATAACGCGACGTTGAACTGTCGTGGAACTCTACATCTTCTCTGTCGAGTATCCATTGTTCACGCAGGCGCGGTAGTCCGGTATTAAAATTTACTGAATAATTGGGGTCGGAGTATGGCCCTGAAGTATCGTAGACTGCAACTGGCAAATTGTGATCAATTGTTCCATCATTATGTAAAGTGTTGGAAAGCTGAATCTCGCGCATGGCTACTTTTATTTTGTGAAGCTTACCATCTACATATATTTTTTTTGAATTTGGAAACGGCTTTCCAAAAATGTCATTCGATGCTGATATCATGTTTTGTGTGTTGATTTATTAATTTAAGGTTTTCACGTGTAGAGCTCAAGCCTATGGAAGGCTAAAAGACCTATTGATTGAAAGTAAGATTAAATAATAAAAATTTCTTTATACTACTACCTTTCAGGAGTTTGGGGGTCTGATTTTGTGGGGTATGTTCACCCACCGCTACAAGCTTTAATTACAATTACTTTGTCGTTTTTCGAAAGAATAGTTGAGTCCCAGTTATCTCGTGGAATGATAGTGTCATTTATCGCAATGGCTTTGCCATCGGACTCAAGTCGAAGAATAGTTCTAAAGACATTACACACAGTAATGCCTTCATTCACATCTAATTGTACATTGTTTATTTGGATTTTCATGTCAAATAAAAATTAGGTTGATAATTAATTATTTGAAATAAAAGAGGGGGAAGATGCTCTGGATGGTGAGCGTAAAGTTCCCTTGTCAGCATTACCTGACCAGGTTCAATGGGTATAATCTCAGTCTGTTTTATTTAGACACCCCTTTTAGATTTCGGTTGCAAATGTAATAAGATTTTTCATATAAAATTTACATTTCGAAGTAAAATGAACGAAAAAAACTTTAAAGTGCTTTACTTTAGCAAGGTATAATCTTGATTTGCGAATCACATCGGATCCACATCCAAATTTACCCATAAGGCTTTGAATTGTGGTTGAGCAATCACTTGATCGGTGATTTGGCGAAGCAGCTCTTTGGCTCGTTCTGCCGAGGCTTCTACTTCGAATTTGAGGAGAATGTGTTTGATGTACATGTTTTGAATGCGTGCTACCGATGGTACGTTTGGTCCTAGGATGCGTGCACCAAAAACAGCCCGAAGGTCGGTTGCCATTTTATTGGCTGCCTGGTTCAAGACTTTCGGATCGCGATGACGTAACACAATCTGAATCATGCGGTAATAAGGGGGATATTTGAACACCTGGCGTTCCTCACACTGCGTGTTGAACATAGCCTTGTAGTCATTGCTTATCACTTGTGCAATAATAGGATGGGCTGGTGATGAAGTTTGTAAAACCACTGTTCCGCGTTTGTTTTTTCGTCCAGCTCTGCCGCTTACTTGCGCCATGAGCTGGTAGGCACGTTCGTGCGCTCGGAAATCGGGGAAGTTGAGCATGTTATCAGCATTCAGGATACCTACCAAACTCACCCGTTCGAAGTCTAATCCTTTGGATACCATTTGTGTACCAATCAGTATGTCGACTTTGTGTTGTTCAAAATCTGTAATAATTTTCTCGTAGGATTTTTTAGAGCGCGTGGTGTCCAAATCCATTCGCGAAACACGGGCTTCGGGGAAAATAAGTTTTATCTCGTCTTCAATTTTTTCGGTTCCAAAACCTTTTGTGCCCATAGTGCCAGGGGTTCCACATTTCGGACAAATGGTGGGGATGGCTTCGGTGTAACCACAATAATGGCAGGTAAGTGTGTTGAAAACCTTGTGAACCGTGAGGCTCACATCACAGTTTTTACAATGTGGCACATAAGCACAAGCCTTGCATTCGATGTAGGGTGCATATCCACGGCGATTTTGGAACAATATTATTTGTTCCTTATTTTCAAGTGCTTTGCTTATTTTTTCGAGCAATAATGGAGTAAAATGAGTCTCCATTTGTTTCTTGCGGTAGGCTTCTTTGCTGTCCACTACTACAATTTCGGGCATAGCCATTTCCTCATGCCGTTCGTTGAGTTCTACCAACCCGAACTTTCCGGTAAGTGCATTGTGGTAGGTTTCAATAGCTGGGGTGGCGGTGCCGAGTAAAGTTTTTGCGCCGTGCATCGATCCTAGTACAATGGCTGCATTGCGGGCATGGTAGCGTGGTGCAGGATCGTATTGTTTGTAACTCGACTCGTGCTCTTCGTCCACAATGACCAATCCCAACTGACGAAAAGGTAAAAAAATGGACGACCGAACGCCAATAATCACATCGTAGGTTCTGTCGTTCAGCACATTGTTCCAAATTTCCACCCGCTCGGCATCCGAAAACTTAGAGTGGTACACTCCCAGTTTGCGACCAAAAACACGTTTCAACCGTGTGGTGAGTTGGGTGGTGAGAGCAATCTCGGGCACAAGGTACAATACCTGTTTCCCTCCGGCCAACACATTATTTATTAGCTGAATATATAGTTCTGTTTTACCGCTGGAAGTCACGCCATGCAACAGCACTACTTGTTTTTCTACAAACTGCTTCTCAATTTCAACATACGCTTTTTGTTGATGCTCATTTAACGGATACTGCTCCGAAGTTTGAATTTCCGAAACATCCAGCCGTCCAATTTCTTTTGCGTAGGTTTCCATAGCGCCGCGTTCTACCAATCCGTTGAGGATGGCTGCCGAAGCACCGCTGCGCTCCAGTAATTCTTTGCGGCTCACTTCGCGCTTTTTTAGCAGTATCAGGCATTTCGACAAATCGATATACATCATCAATACATCCAGTTGCTTTTTGGCACGACTTAAATCTTCGAACAGTTTTCGTAAATTTTCTTCTTGCAAAGCTGCCTCCGTAAGGCGGACAAAAGTATCTGTTTTAGCACGAAATTTCTCGGTCAGTTCTTCGCTGATTTCCACTGCTCCTTTTTCCAACAACTGTTTTAGAGTGGGCAAGGTGTCGCGCATCTCGGTTATTTTATTGAGCTCGGTAACCGTTGTGGTTTTACCGTCGGAGAGTGCATCCAACAGCTTTTGTTCTTTTTCGGTGAGCAAGGTCTGTGCCTCATAGTCGGGGTTGATGCGCACCTGCGTTTCGCTTTCCAGTTTCATACCTGCTGGTACTGCCGCTTGATACACATCGCCCAAGAAAGCCTGATAGTAGGACGATATCCAGTCCCAAAATTTCAATTGTGGGTGACGAAGGATGGGCTCTTTGTCTAGCAGACAGAGAATATCTTTCGCTTCGTAAATGGTGGGAGTGATAGAGTGTATCACGTAAATTATCGCCGTGTACATTTTCTTTTTGCCAAAAGGCACCACCACTCGCATACCAATGCGCACTGAGTCAGACCATTCGTCAGGCACGGAGTAGGTAAATGTGTTTGCCAATGGCAATGGAAGTATGACGTCAACGTATTTCATAATTTTTAGTCCCAAGGACGGCGATGAATAATATTTTGATTGACAAAGGTAGTAAACAAATAAGAAATTATATGTGTTTTTTTATCCTTCTTTCTCTATATGAGTCATTCCAGTTGAATCAATAAGTAAATTAGAATTATTAAAATTTAAAAAGCTTATATTAATAAATGAGTAAAATAATTAAATATACTTAAAGTTGTATTGCTTGTAAATAGCTAATTTAGTTTTTCTCTAATTAACTCTCAGGCTAAGTTTTCTGGAACATTTTTTTAGACAATGCTCTTCTACTTTATATAGTAATCTCCTTGTTGACAGAGGATGCAACAAAGTGCATAACTCTCTTTTTTTCTACTGCAGTG
The DNA here is from genome assembly GCA_038249445.1 of Bacteroidales bacterium. Taxonomy (GTDB): domain Bacteria; phylum Bacteroidota; class Bacteroidia; order Bacteroidales; family Paludibacteraceae; genus Paludibacter. The sequence continues at coordinate 29,281 of JBBSDM010000029.1, read as the reverse complement.
AATTAGAGATTAGGCTCAAAAATAATATTTTCACTACTGCGTACTTTGGTTTAAATGATTCTAATATCCCTCATCGATATTTGCACGGTTAAGTTAATTCGTATTTTGCAAACTCAACCAAAGTGAATATATATGCTGATTATAAAAAATAGTATAATATAAACCTAGAGCTTCAACGTATTTTTTTGAAATCTGTTTTAGGCGGTTTTCTTGTGGAAGTTGATGTTGATTTGAATTTTTAATAAATCAAGATAAAAGTATTGTTTACATGAGAATTTGCAAATTAGTCATTCTACTTTTTTGTCAATTAACATTTTTGCACAACAAGTAAAATTAGATGGTATTGAAAATAATTTTAAAAATAAGGACATTTTTAAAATACGTGGAGGTATTTCTAGTAACTCAATTTATACATGGGGAAATGCAAATGCACTTCGTGATCCCTTTAATTATTTCGTAAATGGAAATATCAATATCTCATTTGCAAATTTAATCCAACTGCCTTTGTCGTTTTCGATAACAAATACCTGAAACAATATGACTTATCCTACTTTACCCAATCGCTTCAGCTTACACCCAAGTTATAAACGGATAACTGCACACTTAGGTGATGTTTCAATCAATTTTTCACCGTATACGCTTGGTGGACAATAATTTACAGGAATAGGTTTAGATCTTGCACCAGCTGTGAAAGGAATCGAACAATTGCCAACTGGAAATACAAAAGGCGGACGAGTTTTTATACCTTCAGACGGAACCGTGAAACGTGGCTTTTACATTAGCCACACGATTGAAAATTATAAATGGATATTTACTTTAGAGAAAGGAAAAAAAGGATATGTTATACAAAGATAAGAAATTTCTATTTTTGATTTTGTTTGTTCTTCTGCTTTTCCCTTCGTGTAATAGGAATAAAGAGCATGATTCAAAAGAAATGCTTGAAAAAAGAAGAATTTGCTTGAATGTTTCTAAAATAATTATTGGGCAGAAAAACTATTGGAAAATATACAGCGACCTCAATGATAGCATAGATAATTGGATAAAAAACAGACTGAGTTCATACGTTGCATTCAAAGATTTAGGTGAATATAATATTGATTCAATTATTTGCATAAATATAGATTGCAATAGATTCGTAGGCGCAATTGTGTCAAGAAACTTGAAAGGTGAATATAAAGTTCAGGATTATATTGATTATATCTATGGAGCAAAAATAAAAGAAAATTGGTATTTCTTTTCGGGTGCTACGATCGTACTTCCCCGAGAAATGTACCAAAAGGACACGCATACACCCTTAAGCTTCGCCAAGCTCCACGAAATAGCCATGGAGCTAGTATTTAGCGGTTATCTGATAAAGGATAAACAAGGTAAATGGGAGGTGAATGATAAATGGTTTAAAATATATTTTGAAGGTTCCGGCTGGGGCGATTTCAATAATCAGAGTTCGAATGATCGGTTTTTACAAGGAAGAAGATTTAAAACAGAAAAAGAATATTACGAGGCCTGTTATCTTCAAAAGGTAAAGAACATTTGGCATCGGTAAGCTTACTAGATAACGCTAGTTTGTCCTTCCGGATATACAAACATTACTTACTTGCACAAAAGTGCGGGTTGGTTAGTAGGAACCATCGGTTAGCGACTCGGTATTCGGAGCTAATTATTACTAATCCCACCTCTCTGTATTCTTAGGATCTGTGATCCGTTCTTTGAGTTGTCTAAATAATTTCACTATATTTATCCAACTCAATAGGTTTTGATAAAGACAGTAAGGCATCGGTTGAATTTGTAAACGGATTACAAATCCTAGGAATACAAGAAGTTGGTGATAATGATAGAGAATTACAGCACCGGATTGACCAAACTGGGATTCTCATACTAGAACTTTCCTTGCTTGTATTTTTTCACTACTTTTTCGAGTGCTGAGTCTACGGTAAGTGAGTCGTACTTCAGTTTCAGGTCTTCCTTAAACAGAAGTCCAACGCCATACCAAAAGGTGGCCGGCAAGGTTCCCTTATAGATTTTAATCAGTTCGTATGCACTCTGGTTTGTTTCGCGGGCAATGAGTTTAAGTAGTAATTTCCCCTGAGAAGTGGACATTTTCCGAATGTCTTTTTCGAACTGCTGAAACAATGCTTTCTCGGTTTGCTTTATCAGCTGTTTACGTTCCTGCTTATCGGTAATGGTTGCCAGTTTTGCATTCATATTATCAACCAGCGACTTCGTTTGTACAACATACGGATAGATTTTCCTCAAATTATAGATTGTTTTGTAATTTGATCGGTAGAACTTCATCTCCTCTTCATAGGTCTGATTATCTTTTGCTCCGTTTTCGAGTATTGCTTTTTGCCGTTCTTGTTCGGCCAGTAAGCTATCCTTTTTCATCGATTTCTGCAACTCATTGGCCATTTTCTGTATTTCGGCCATCATCTGACTGTCCTTTTTTGCCAGTTCCACCTTGTCAGGAATATCGGTCGTATTTTGCTGAATATCTTTCAATATCTCTTTAACTAAAACAGACTTGTTGATTTGAATTTTTGGCATAGCTACAAGAGTTTTCATCATTTTCTCAATCGCATCGGGCACAGGTGGCGTTTGATCTACGGCATCATTCTGAAAATCGACTTCTACCTGTTGAGGTTCATCCATTTCGGGGGCGTCCGAAAACAGACTCCATTCTAGATTTAGATTCAGCAAAATAAAAAGCAATGCGTAGAATGCTAATGAAACAGCTATGGCAATTATGTTGGGATAGTATTTTTTGGGAATGTTCATTGTACAGTTACTCGCGTTTCTATCTGTTGCGGTATATGTTTTGAAAGAGAGTGCAAAGGTATGTAATTATTTCAACTTTCACCGATAGAGAATTCTAAAATAAGCTAAGCATAGGGAGTAGTTACAAGAATTTCGGATGCAGCTACAAGTCTTATCTTCTGACCATTATTATGAACCGATTTGCAAATATTGGGTACAGAAAACCTATTTAGCCGGGAAATACGAAACCCAGCATAAAAAAAGCTTAAAAAAGCATAAAAATACCTGCACTGTTCATAACTTTCATCAAAAAAAAAGTGTAATTACTAAAACAAAGATGTAAATTTGGGGGATTTTTTTATTTTTTTTTCTGTTAACTTTTTGTATCCATCTTAAATAACACACACCATTTATGAAACAAATGAAACGCACAGTAATGGTTCTCATTGGAGCCTTACTAACATCGGCCAACTTGTTTGCAAGCGAAGCCGATATCGCCATTCCTGATTTGCACGTAGGCCAATTTCACATTTTCGGACAGGCTATTTCTTCGTGGGATTTTCTGTTCTACGGAGCACTCGTAATCTGCCTTACACTTAGTATTAGTTTATGGCTTTTCTCGCAAGTAAAAAAATTAAGAGCGCATGATTCCATGTTGAAAGTCTCCGAAATTATTTTTCAAACCTGTCGCACCTATTTATTGCAGCAAGGTAAATTTCTTTTAATGCTTTTTGCTTTTGTGGCAATAATCATGTCCTACTATTTTCTAGCACTTCAGGGAAAATCTGTTGGCACATTATTGTATGTGTTATTTTATTCAATATTAGGTATGGGCGGTTCTTATGCGGTGGCTTGGTATGGCATTCGCATCAACACCTATGCCAACTCCCGCACTGCATTTGCCTCACTTCATGGGGAGCCCTGGAATGTGGTTGACATACCGTTACGCGCTGGCATGAGTGTGGGTCTTTTCCTTATCTCGCTCGAACTGGTAATGATGGTTATCATCCTCCTATTCGTTCCCCGCGAAATTGTAGGTATCTGTTTTCTGGGTTTTGCCATTGGCGAATCATTAGGTGCAAGTGTGCTTCGTATTGCCGGAGGTATCTTTACTAAAATTGCTGATATTGGTTCCGATTTAATGAAAATTGTTTTCAACGTAAAAGAAGATGATCCTCGTAACCCGGGTGTAATTGCCGACTGTACTGGCGACAACGCCGGCGACAGCGTAGGCCCTACTGCCGATGGTTTCGAAACATACGGTGTAACAGGCGTGGCATTGATTACCTTTATTACGCTGGCAGTTCCGTTTGCATTTCCGGGTCGTCCAGAATTGATTGGCGAAATTCAGGCCAAATTAATTGTGTGGATATTTGGAATGCGCTTTCTGATGGATTTAATGTCCGGTCTTTCCTATTTTATCAACCAAGCCATCTCAAAACGCAAATATAAAGGGCTGAAAATGTTTGATTTTGAAGAACCGTTGATGCGACTTATTTGGATTGCGGCCATCCTAAGCATTTCCACTTCCTTCTTTATGAGCTATTTACTTGTTGGCGATTTGGCTCAAATTACTGGCAATGCAGCCGATGCATCTTTATGGTGGAAATTGGCAGGTATCATAGGCTGTGGTACATTGGCAGCTGTGCTTATCCCCGAATTCACAAAACTATTTACCAGTTCAAAATCGGCACACGTAAACGAAATAGTAACTGCTTCGCGCGAAGGTGGCCCTTCATTGAACATCCTCTCGGGAATTGTTTCGGGTAACTTCGGAGCTTTCTGGACAGGCATGTTAATTGTTGGATTAATGACCGGTGCATATTTTATTAGCCAACTTGGCCTGACTTCCATTCTTGGGCCTCACGCCTCCATCTTTGCATTCGGGTTGGTTGCATTCGGGTTTCTTTGTATGGGTCCGGTTACTATCGCCGTGGACAGTTATGGCCCTGTGACAGATAATGCACAGTCTATTTTCGAATTATCTCAGATTGAACAAATTCCAGGCATCACCCAAGAGATTGAAAAGGATTTTGGATTTACTCCCGACTTTGAACTTGGGAAACATTATCTCGAAGCGAACGACTCAGCCGGCAATACCTTTAAAGCCACCGCCAAGCCAGTGTTGATTGGAACAGCCGTGGTTGGAGCCACTACCATGATTTTTTCTATTATATTATTGCTGGAAAGTAAAGGATTATTGAGCGTTTCGTTAACCTCGGCACCTATCCTGTTGGGCCTAATATGTGGTGGAGCTGTTGTTTTCTGGTTCAGTGGAGCTTCTATGCAAGCCGTAACAACAGGTGCATATCGTGCTGTTGAATTTATCAAAAGCACTTTCGACTTAAATAAAAAAGAAGCCAATATTGAAGACTCAAAAGAAGTGGTGAAAATTTGTACACAATATGCCCAAACAGGTATGTGGAATATTTTTATTGCCTTGATTTGTTTTACGCTTGGCTTTGCGTTCTTCGACAGTAATTTCTTTGTTGCTTATCTAATATCCATTGCTACTTTTGGATTGTTTCAAGCTATTTATATGGCCGATGCCGGTGGTTCATGGGATAATGCTAAAAAAGTAATCGAAGTGGATTTGAAAGAAAAGAACACTCCATTGCACGAAGCCGCAGTAATTGGCGACACAGTGGGCGATCCATTCAAAGATACTTCGTCCGTATCGTTGAATCCGATTATCAAATTCTCAACATTGTTTGGTTTGCTGGCAACCGAAATAGCTTTGAAAATGAGACTCGACGCAGTTTCCAGCAATAGCTTTGATTACAGTGGTATTATTGGTGCTGGCTTTCTTGCCATTGCGCTAGTATTTGTTTGGCGTTCTTTCTACAAAATGAGAATTCCACTTCGCACAGCTGCAAAATAAAGTTATATTTCTAAAATACAATTTGAAAAAAGACGTGGAGCTACTCTGCGTCTTTTTTTTCTTAAAAGAAATTAGATCCTCGCAAAAATTTCATTCCAAAGAAATCAACTTCGCGTTAAATAACCTCAATAAGAACTGTATTCATTTCTAAAACACTAATTTTGCGGTGAAAATAAATAAACAGTAAATAATTTCGTTCTTAGTACTATCTTATTATATTCAAAATCAAATGAATCTACTCAGCATTTTACTCCAGGCCTCACCAAAAGTAGTAGCCGACACGACAAATGTAGTCATGACCAATCAGACCTATTTCAATCTGTTACTCAAAGGTGGTATGATATTAATACCCTTAGGATTGCTATTTGTATTAGCCAACTATTTGATGATTGAACGTTGGATTTCCATTAAAATACTAGGCAAAATAGATACTGCATGGTTTACACAAACTACAAAATTGGTTTCGGAAGGAAAAATAAAGGATGCCATCGCACTTTGCAATGAAAAACCAACCATTTACTCCAAAGTGATGGCTGCCGGATTGGCTGAGGCCGAAAACGAAGACCAAGAAGTTCAGGATGCACTTCAGGCCGAAGCTCGCCAGCAAATTTCCGAACTGGAAAAAGGCATGAACTATTTAGGCATTACAGCTTCCATTGCACCCATGTTTGGTTTTTTGGGAACCATCTTTGGGGTAATAAAAATTTTCTACAACATATCCATTACAAACGATTTGAACATTGCCAATATCTCCGATGGATTATACCAAAAAATGATTTCATCCGGGGCCGGACTTTTTGTAGGGATTGTGGCTTACACTGGATATTACGTGCTGAATGGCCGCATAGACAAAGTGGTATTACGTATGGACAAAGCTTCGAACGATTTGCTGAAAGAAATACGCAAATACAAAAGAGACACTAAAACAAATATCTAATTGAGAATGCATAAGCATGTATTCCACAACGGATTTATAACACGAAATAAATGAAAATAGAACGCAGAAAATCGAGAGCGGCCGAGGTGTATACTGCTTCGCTGAACGACATCATGTTTTTCTTGTTGCTTTTTTTCTTGATTATTTCCACCATGGTGACACCGGCTACCATCCGGGTTTTATTACCAAAATCAAAAATAACTGAAGATGTGGTGGTAAAAAAGCAAATAAATTTGGCCATCACGGCAGATCATAAGTATTTTATCGACAAAAAAGAAGTCCTTTTTAGCGAAATAGAACCGCAACTTTCAAAGATATTAGCTTCCAAAAGCAAAAACGAGGAAACACTGGTGCTACTTCAGGCCGACAAATCATTGAATCTTCAGGAAGTGATTGATGTGATTGACATTGGCAACAAGCTGGATGTAAAAGTGGTGCTATTTACCAAGAAGAGCAAAAACTAAAGTTTTACAAATACAAAGAGACCGATATGAATTCTTGAATTCATATCGGTCTCTTTAATATATATAATTAGCTCCTTGATCTTTTCGTCGCCTTAGCTAACAGTCATTTCGCCACACATGCTCACACTCAGCTGGTGTTTTATGGCGTCCAGCGAATCGCACTCGCCTAGTAAATACATTAGCTTAGTCACAATGGCCTCGGTGGTGCAATCGTAACCGCTCAACACACCCGCACTCACTAGATTCAGGCTTGTTTCGTACCGTCCCATTTCTACCGAACCGGTGCTGCACTGACTCTTGTTTACAATTAAAATTCCTCTATCGGTAGCATCTTTCAAAGCATTGTAAAACCATGTTTTACGAGGTGCATTACCAGCACCGAAACTCTCAAGCACGACGGCCTTTAGTCCCGGAATTTGTAAAATAGCATTTACGGTGTGCTCAGTAATTCCCGGAAATAATTTTAAGATAGCAATATTCTGGTCAATATGCGTACGCACTCGCAATTTGGTTCCTGCTGCCGGATAATGAATGGACGAGCGAAAATATTTAATATGCACACCAGCTTTAGCCAATGGCGGATAATTATATGAGTTGAAAGCAGAGAAATGCTCAGCATTTTTCTTGGTAGTACGGTTTCCTCGGAAAAGCGTATCCTCAAAAAAGATACACACTTCGGGAACTATCGGCTGACCATTTTCTTTGGCCGAAGCAATTTCGATAGCCGTCAATAAATTTTCTTTTGCATCGGAACGCATCATACCAATGGGTAACTGCGCCCCGGTAAAAATAACCGGTTTAGCTAAATTTTCGAGCATAAAACTCAACGCTGAAGCCGAATAAGCCATGGTATCAGTACCGTGCAACACCACGAAACCATCAAAATCATCGTAGTTATCTCTGATAAGCATTGCCATGCGCTCCCAAACAGGCGGATGGACATCGGACGAGTCAATAAGTGGAAGAAAAGGGATGCTTTTAACAGTAATCCCGGTCTGTTTAATTTCTGGCATGTATTCCTGCAATCGGTCAAAATCGATAGGACGCAACGCACCAGTTGCTGGATCTTCGGACATACTGATTGTCCCTCCGGTAAAAAGCAGTAATACAGAACTTTCTTTTTCTTCAGCCATTTCGAATGAATTTTAATACAAAGGTAATGTAAAATTTGATGTCAATTACAAAATTATGAAACTATGAATTCAAATCAACAGATTTTTTTTTACAAGCACTCGCCCACTTGACAATTTATCACTATTTTTGCAGAGTATCAATAAAAAACATAAGTGTTTGATACTATAACTAATACATTGTAAGCATGAATCGTATTTTTCTGATTGGATACATGGGATCGGGTAAAACAACCGTTGGCAAACTACTGGCCGAAAAGCTTGGACACAGTTTCATTGACATGGATGCACACATTGAGGAACAACAGTTTAAATCCATTTCGAAGATATTTGCCGAACTTGGCGAGGATAAATTTCGTCTGTTAGAACAAAAATGCTTACACGAAGTAGCTCAGTTTGACAGGGCTATTATATCTACAGGAGGTGGTGCTCCCTGCTTTTTCGACAACATCCAATACATGAATACACACGGCACTACCATTTATCTTCGCTTCACTGCCGACGAACTTACAGACCGACTAGCCACACAAGCTGCTAAGCGTCCACTTATTGCTACTAAAAAAGAGGATGAACTTTGCCAATTCATAGTCGACGGGCTAGCCAAACGTGAACCTTTTTACGCACTGGCTAATTATTCCGTAGCTGGTGATGTGAATTCGGTAGTAAAAAAAATAATAGAGATTATTGATCAGGTCGAGAATAAATAATCATCCTATGTAGATACAGTCTGTGTCTGTGCTTTCCAAAAATTGTCGATAACTTCTTAGCAAATATTTCGTCAGCATTCAAAATTTGCTGTATCTTTAGCCTCCCAAAACAATCCGTTCTGTGAGATTGTAAAACCTAAGAAAACAACTATTTACAATGAATTCCTTTGTTCATCTTCACGTACACTCCCATTATTCTGTGCTTGACGGCATGTCGTCTATCCCCAACCTTGTGGATAAAGCAGCCAAAAGCGGAATGCACGCCGTGGCTCTTACCGACCATGGTTGCATGTTTGGGATAAAGGAATTTTTTAATTATACAAAAAAGAAAAATGGCAAAATAAAAGGCCAGATTTCCGACCTGCAAAAACAACTCAAAGCCGAAGAACTAACTGAAGATCTTAAAAATGACTTGCTGAAACAAATTGAGGAAACCAAACATAAACTTTTCAAACCCATCATTGGTTGCGAAGCCTATGTTGCACGCCGTGGGCGGCAGAGCAAAAGTGGAACCGAAGACCGTAGTGGATATCACTTGATATTGTTGGCTAAAAACAAGATCGGATACCGAAATTTATGCAAACTGGTATCGATGTCCTACATCGATGGAATGTATTATCGCCCGCGTATCGACCATGAATTATTGGAAAAATACAGCGAAGGCTTGATTGCATCATCAGCATGTTTGGGTGGCGAAATTCACAAAAAAGTAGAAAGAGGCAATTTGGCGGAAGCCGAAGAAGCGGTATTGTGGTACAAGCGAGTGTTTGGCGACGATTACTATATCGAGCTTCAACGTCATAAAACCGACAAACCCAACGCCGATTATTCTACCTACGAAAAACAAAACACACAAAATCTTGAATTAATAAAGCTGGCACGCAAAACCGGCACCAAGCTACTTGCTACCAACGATGTTCACTTCATTGAAGAAGAACACGGCGAAGCTCATGAACGCTTAATTTGCCTGAGCACTGGCAAAGACCTTGACGACCCCAACCGTATGCGCTACACCAAGCAAGAATGGTTGAAGTCGCCCGAGCAAATGTGGCAGATTTTTGCAGACATACCCGAAGCTCTTGAAAACTCTGTAGAGATAGCCGAAAAGGTTGAGTTTTACGATATTGACTCCGATGCGTTAATGCCTGTCTTCCCTATTCCTGTAGAATTTGCAACAGAGGAGGACTACCGCGCTAATTTTACCGAAGAAATGCTACGGAAAGAATTTGGAGATGGTTTCGACCGGTTGGGTGGGTACGATAAAGCAGTGCGTGTAAAACTCGAAGCCGATTACTTGCGCCAACTAACACTCGAAGGGGCAAAGAAACGATACGGCGCAGTGATGACTCCCGAGCAATCTGAGCGTATTGACTTTGAGCTGGAGGTAATGACAACCATGGGATTTCCTGGCTATTTCCTTATCGTTCAAGATTTTATTTCAGCAGCACGTGGAATGGGTGTAGCTGTAGGTCCCGGCCGTGGATCGGCAGCAGGTTCCGTGGTGGCCTACTGTTTGCGCATTACCGACATTGACCCGCTTAAGTACGATTTGCTGTTTGAGCGGTTTCTGAATCCAGACCGTATCTCTATGCCCGATATCGACATCGACTTTGATGATGATGGCCGAGGACAAGTATTGCGCTGGGTAACAGAAAAATATGGAAAAGAACGTGTAGCCCACATTATTACTTACGGTACAATGGCTACCAAATCGTCGATTAAGGATGTGGCGCGGGTGCAACGCCTACCGCTTGCGGAAGCCGACCGGTTAACAAAACTTATTCCTGATAAATTTCCCGAGGACTCTACCGGTAAAGCACCAAAAGTAAATATAGCCAACTGTTTGAAATACGTTCCCGAAATGCTATCGGCTCGTAATTCGTCAGATATAAATTTATCAAACACACTTCGTTACGCAGAAATGCTCGAAGGCACCGTGCGTCAGGTTGGCGTTCACGCATGTGGGGTTATTATCGGATCCGACGATTTGACCAATTTAGTTCCGCTTAGTACTGCTATCGACAAAGAGACCAACGAAGAAATGTTGGTAACTCAGTACGAAGGCTCCGTAATTGAGGAAATAGGGCTGATCAAAATGGATTTTTTGGGACTTAAAACCCTATCCATTATCAAAGAAGCACTTTCAAACATAAAAAAATTGAGAGGAATAAAGTTGGATATCGATGCCATCCCTATCGATGACACTAAAACCTATGAAATGTTTAGCAAGGGTCTGACGGTTGGCACTTTCCAATTTGAGTCGGCCGGCATGCAAAAGCACTTAATCAATTTACAGCCCACCCAATTCGAAGATTTAATTGCTATGAATGCTTTGTACCGTCCAGGTCCAATGCAATATATCCCTCAGTTTATCAACAGGAAACACGGACGCGAGAAAATCGAATATCCATTTCCGATAATGGAGAAACGTCTAAAGGAAACCTACGGAATCACCGTGTACCAAGAACAGGTCATGCTCCTAAGCCGCGATTTGGCCGGATTTACCCGCGGCCAGTCTGACGAATTACGCAAGGCCATGGGAAAGAAACTCGTGGACAAAATGGAAACTCTGAAAGTGAAGTTCATTGAGGGTTGCCAGAAAAACGGATTTGGACCCATTGCCAAGCTGGAGCAGATTTGGGCCGACTGGTCAGAGTTTGCAAAGTACGCTTTCAATAAATCGCACGCCACTTGCTATTCGTGGATTGCTTATCAAACAGCCTATCTGAAAGCAAATTACCCCGCAGAGTTTATGGCTGCCAACTTAACACGCAACCGCGATGACATTACCGAGGTGGGCAAGTTTATGGACGAGTGTAAAAACCTGGGCATGAACGTACTGGGACCAGACGTAAACGAAAGTGATTTGACATTTACAGTAACTAAAAGCGGAAATATCCGTTTTGGGTTAGGCGGTATAAAAGGGGTGGGCGAAGGTGCAGTTATTGCGCTTGTCGACGAGAAAAATACGAATGGTAAATACAAAAGCCTGTTCGATTTTATTGAACGTGTCAACCTCACCGCTTGCAACAAAAGAGCGGTAGAAAGTTTGGCCTTGTCGGGAGGTTTCGATGAATTTACTGATGTACGACGCGAACAATTATTTGCCGAAAACAGCAAAGGAGAACAAGTATTGGAATCTATCATGCGCTATGGAAATAAATTTCAAACCGATATGGCCATGACACGCAACTCTCTTTTTGGAGGCATGGATGCTGTGGAAATTACAAAACCCGAAATTCCGTACGCATCTGAATGGTCTCCATTGGAAAAGCTCAATAAAGAACGTGATTTAATAGGCATGTACCTTTCAGCACATCCACTGGACGAATACGAATTTGAAATAAATCATGTATGTAACTGCACCACTGTGGACTTAAAAGATTTTGCACCGTTGAAAGCTAAAGGACTGAAAATTGGCGGTATGGTCACAGGGTTTCGTCATGGTACTTCGAAAGCCGGCAATCCCTATGGTATTTTTACACTCGAGGATTATGCTGGTGCATTTGAATTTGCATTATTCGGGAAAAACTACATTGAATTTGGCAAATACATGATTAAAGACTTATATTTGTATATTAGTGCCACCATTCAAGAAAAAGGAGCCGATTATAAATTCAAGAAACCTTCGGATCCAAACATTCCGGTAGAATTGGAAATTAAAATAAAGAAGATTGAAGTCTTCAATGATATAAAAGAAAAATTAATCAACACGCTGACCATTACCATTCCATTGCAACAACTTACCGAGGATTATGCCGTAGAATTAACCGACATGGTAATGAACAACAAAGGCAATGTAAATCTTTACGTGCAAGTTGTTGACGAGCTTTCGCCAAACAAAGTAATGCTCTTTGCCCGTCAAAACAGATTACAAATAAATAAAGATGTGTATCATTCTTTAAAACGAGCACATAGTGAGGGAATCATTGATTTTCTGGTACATTAATGCTTATAGATTTTATAAATAGACATATATGGTCCATTACAAAAACAATATCGGTTGCCATCTGTTTTAAGGGCAACTTTCGATTTTCAAGGAAAAAACAACTCTGAAAATTAACAAATAAAAATAAAATTATTAATTATTTAACTATAAAAGATTATGGCTTTAGAAATTACAGATGCAAACATCAAAGAACTTATCAACAGTGGAAAACCGGTAGTAATTGACTTTTGGGCAGAATGGTGTGGCCCTTGCCGCATGGTAGGTCCAGTTGTTGAAGAATTGGCAAAAGAATACGAAGGTAAAGTTATCATTGGAAAAATGGATGTGGACAATAACACCGATACCCCAACAGAGTACGGCATTCGCAACATCCCTACAATTCTCTTCTTCAAAGATGGTCAGTTGGTTGACAAGCAAGTAGGTGCTGCTCAAAAAGCTGCATTAACCGCAAAAGTTGAAGCTTTATTGTAATAGAGAAAGAAATTTTTCTACAATTTCAGATAATAATCTTTGGCTAAAGTAGCGAACTCCGAGGAATATTGATGGCGCACATCGCCTTCAATAACCATCTCGGAGTGGACACATTGTGCAAATTGCAGGCTAAACTCCAATAACAATCGTTTAGCTACTGCGCCAGGTTTCGGAAATACAACGAGCTGTTTAGAGCAATGCAAGCCAATACTTGCTGAATAATCTATACACGATAGTCCCTCATCCACAGGCAGAATAATGCACATTCTGCCTGTTGGTTTGAGCAGTGTAAATGCATTGTCAATCAACTCTTCGTGTGTGAGCGTGTCGGTATGACGTGCAGCGCTTCTGTTTTCAGCAGGTGCTTTGGTAGAGTTAATAAAATACGGAGGATTAGAAACGATAAGGTCGAAGCGCTTCGGTGTTGTTAAAGCGTAGTTTTGTAATTCTATTTTATGAACCGCTATACGGTTTTGCCAAGGCGAATTGAGAATATTTTCCTTTGCTTGAAGTACAGCATTTGCATCAATATCTATGGCATCAATATACGCACTGCTTCTTTGAGCAAGCATCAATGCAATCAGCCCAGTACCGGTACCAATATCAAGAATTGAATTTGCGGTTTCTATTTCGACCCATGCACCTAGCAACACACCATCAATTCCCACTTTCATGGCGCATTGATTATGAAAGACTGTAAATCGCTTGAAGCTGAAAAACGGATTCGCCATAGAACTACCGTCGTGAAGAATTAGCAGGTGGTGTAGTTAAACTCCGTGATGGATTACGAGTAGAAGAGGGCGAAACGCTTCGCAATGAAGACCTCACTGTTGACTGTTCGCTTTTTCGAACAGCTTGAGAAGAGTTTGAATTTAAGGGATGTGCCGAACGATAAGTACTTCTGAGATTCACATCAGACGAAATCACTCTCACAGCAGAATTAGTTCGATAGTCGGTAGATGAACGAAATTCGGATGCGTTTGATTGATTACGGTTTATGTTTTGATTTTCAATGGAACTCCGTTCATATCGTTTGTTCTGCAACTGATTGTATTGATTTTCGGTCAGAATTAGTTGCATATCAGAATTTTTATTTTTAATTCGCTCCATGGCTTCACTTCGAGTATTCGAAACTTGTCGTTCGCGGGCATAACGTAAATTTATTTCATATACCTGCTTTATTTGATTAGGCGTTAAATTTAATTCTTGTTGGATTTTCTCTGTTTGTTTAACCGCTTCTTGTTCAGGTGTTCGTTGAGGAACAGAAATATTATCCTGACTGCGAATGGGCAAACCCAAACACATGAACGCAAGTAATATCAATATTTTTATTCCATTTTTCATAACTATAACCCAATTATAATAGAGCGCTCTGATTAGCCACAATCATTGTGCCAAAGAGACCCTTTGAAGCATTAAAATGCCTTTGCAGCCAATAAAAGTAAAACTACAACATTTTTTTCAAAGACAAAAATAAACACACCACATTTCACAATTACGCTCCCTAAATTTGGGATAAAACATGATTGAATATTATAAATAAAAAATTATGGAGTTCTTACACACTTTCCTTTCAACAAGCACTTTTCCTGTGCTAACTGCCTTTATTTTAGGACTAATGACTACCATCAGCCCGTGTCCGTTGTGTACAAATGTTACTGCCATCGGCTTTCTGAGTAAAAATGTATCCAACAAAAGGCAAATTATTCTTAATGGTTTAATGTACGCTTTGGGTAAAATAATTGCGTTTACCGGATTAGCAGCCATTTTTACATTGGGAGGTAGCGTATTACCAACACAGCATTTTTTCGAAACATACGGCGAAATGTTATTAGGACCGTTTTTGATTATTGGCGGCTTGTTTATGCTGGAGTTCTTCAAATTTCACAAACACGGTTCCAAACACCACGAGTCGGGCAGTTTTAGCGAACGAATTATCAGTAAATCTGTCTCGGGGAGCGCAAAATGGTCATTGTTTTTAGGCATTATTTTCTCTCTAGCTTTCTGTCCGTATAGTGGAGTGCTCTATTTCGGCGGATTAATTCCACTCACCTTGGCTGAGCCTGCCGGATTATTGCTTGCCGTTGTTTTTGCCATTGGCACAGGTTTACCCGTTATTATTGTATCGTGGGTTTTGGCGTATAGCTTTGCCGGATTGGGTAAGTTTTACGATAAAATTCAGCTTTTTGAAGTTTGGTTTCGCCGCAGTACGGCAGTCATCTTTATCCTTATGGGAATATATGTTGTTATAGAATATATGTCCCACTTTGGAATGGCACACGGACATTAAATACTAAAAAAACCGAGTGAAAGTATTACTTCCACTCGGTTTATATTTTGAACGCACCTTCGTGATGCTTATTTATTGAAATCTCTGAGTTTGATATTTGTCAATATCTTCTTGGTATGAAGCGGAAAATCGCCGTTCATCATCCAGCCGTAGTATCCCATATCTGTTTTCAATACATCAACCACTTTTTGTCCTTTGTATTTACCAAAGTTGATGATTTCTTCCCCCTTATCATTATAAATGATACGTCCGGCAAAATCCACATTGTTATTTTGAGTGGTATATTTTGATAAAAAGTCGATATCATTTTGTAATTCAGGGTAGCGATCGAGTTGCGCCATCAACACCTCATAAGTAGCCATTGTATCGGCTTCGGCACCGTGTGCTCCCACCAAGTCCTTATCGCAGTAAAACTTATAAGCTGCTCCCAATGTACGTTGTTCCATTTTGTGGAAAACAACCTGTACATCTACAAATTTACGTTTCATAAGGTCGATATCCACTTCGGCACGCAACAGTTCTTCGGCCAACAAAGGAATGTCAAAGCGATTAGAATTGTAACCCGCAAGATCACAGCCTTCGATATCTCGAGCGATTTCTTTGGCCACCGACTTGAAAGTTGGGCAATTCACCACATCCACATCGTAAATGCCGTGAATAGCTGATGAAGCCTCAGGAATAGGCATCTCTGGATTGATACGAAGACTTTTTGTTTCTTCGCGACCGTTTGGCGAAACCTTATGGTACGCAATCTCAACTATTCTGTCTGATACGATATTGGTACCTGTTGTTTCGAGATCAAAAAATACTATTGGGTTTTTAAGTTGGAGTTTCATCTTTTTTATGTCTTAAGTCAAAGAACAAAGGTCTAATGACTTTGGTAAATAACAATTTTAGTAGGATAAAAAAATTAAGGTCTAAAGACTTTCGACTCTAGACCTTAGGCTATAGACTAATTACATCTTAATCGTTAAGCAACATTGGCATTAATAGCATTAAAATCTCTTCGTTTTTTTCGTTTTCGAAAGGAAGAATAAGACCTGCACGCGAAGCATCCGTAAGCTCCATCACAATATCCGTTGAATTGATATTGCCTAAGATTTCAATTAAGAAAGATGATTTAAATCCGATTTTGATGGGTTCACCAGTAAATTGGCAACTAATGGTTTCTTCGGCTGAAATTGAAAAATCAATATCTTGAGCCGAGATAAGAATTGTATTGTCGGCAAAAGCAAGCTTCACCAGATTACTTGCTTGATTGGCGAAAACCGAAACACGTTTCATTGCATTCAGCAATGTAGCACGATCGATAATGATTTTATACAGATTAGTGGTTGGGATAACCGCATTGTAATTAGGGAAGCGGCCTTCCACCTGACGACATATCATTGTATAATTTGCCAATTTGAAATAAGCATTCTTCTTGTCAAAATTGATTTGTACCTCTCCCGACTCTTTTGGAAGAATATTCTTCAGCATAGTAGCCGGTTTCTTAGGTAGGATAAAACTTACCGCTTCTTCACCTTCAACAATGGTAGAAGAAGTATGCTTGGTTTTATACCGAACTAATTTATGAGCATCTGTAGCTACTAAAGTTAGTCTATCGGAAGCAATGTCGAAGAAAACACCATTCATAACCGGTCTCAACTCATCGTCGGCCGTGCAAAACAAAGTTTTAGAAATACCGCCCAATAGACTTGTAACATTCAAGGTTAAAGTGCGGGCATCTTCTTGCAATTGGGGCATGCGGGGATATTCATCTCCATTTTGCCCAATAAAATTATAAGAACCGTTTGGCGAAGTAATAACCATTGCCAAATTTGAATCGTTGATATTGAAAGATAGCGGTTGTTCTGAGAACTCACGTAAGGTATCGAGCAATAATCGAGAAGCAACAGCAACTTTTCCATTTCCTTCGGCAGATTCCACTTCCATAGAGGTGATCAGAGTGGTTTCAATGTCCGAAGCTGTCATTGTTAGCGTATTCCCTTCTAGTTGAAGCAAGAAATTGTCCAAAATTGGCAGCGAATTTTTACTGTTAATTACGCGACTAATTGCTTGCAGATGGCTTAATAAATCGGTGCTTGAAACAATGAATTTCATATTGTTGATATTTTTGTGTTAGCGATGTAGAATAATTTAGCAAATGTAGTAATTATTTTAAAAAATAAAAAATAAAGTTGTCATTTTTAGGAAAAAAAGTTGAGATAAATTGCTAGTATAACCCACTGTCGAAAATAAACCAATATTTATAGTGTTATTCAAAACATTGTTCGTAGTTTTGCGAACAATAAACATTATTCCAGAAAAGAAATGGCAATAGACAAAAATAACGAATACAGCGATGACAACGAACAACTTGCACGATTTTCAAAAGCGATGGGACATCCGGCACGAATTACCATTCTCCACTTTTTATCCTCGTTGGACAGTTGTTACTTTGGCGACATACACAATGTACTGCCCATTGCCAAAGCCACAGTATCGCAACATCTGAAGGAATTAAAAGACGCAGGATTAATTCAAGGCGAAATAGAAACAATAAAAGTGAAATATTGCATTAACCGAGAAAACTGGGTGAAAGCACAAACATCTTTTGAGACATTTTTTGCTAATATGAACATGAAAACAAAATGTTGCTAATTCAGAGATAAATATAGGAACAACAAAACCAACCTGATTTGTCATCTAACATAAATTGGGGCTAAATAACAAATTGTATGGAACTCAAAATTCTGGGAACAGGTTGTCCAAAGTGCAAAACACTTGAAAAAGCCGTAAGAGAAATTGTTGCAGAAAATAACATGGATGCCACCGTTACAAAAGTGGATGACATTATGGAAATTATGAAATTCAACGTTATGACCACACCTGCATTGGTAGTTGATGGTAAAGTAGTTGTAAAAGGACGCGTACCTTCTATGGCAGAACTTAAAGAATTGCTAATTACTTAGTTATGATTGATCCAATCCATATTATTGAACAGTATTATCCTAAGAATAGTGATATTCATTATATTCTATTGACTCATAGTGAGAGTGTTAGAGACAAAGCCCTTGCTGTGGCAGCCCGAAACCCTGACCTCCGGCTCAATCTTGAATTTATAGCCGACGCAGCCATGTTGCATGATATTGGTATCTTTATGTGCAATGCTCCACGCATTCATTGTTTTGGTACGCACCAATACATCGAGCACGGATACTTGGGTGCCGATTTGTTACGAAAAGACTGCGCAACCGTTCGTCATGCTCTGGTTTGTGAGCGTCACACGGGGGTGGGAATTAGCAAAGAAATGATTATTAAGAATAACTTGCCACTGCCGCATCGGGATATGTTGCCCGTGATGTTCGAAGAGCAATTGATTTGTTATGCAGACAAATTTTATTCCAAGTCGCGGTTGAAAGAAACCCTTTCACTCGAACGAATCAGAACTCAGCTAGGTCATTATGGTCGGGCGGGGGTAGCTAAGTTTGATGCATGGCACGTCTTGTTCGAGCGTTGATATTATTTGAACCGATGAGAGAATCCAACACTTAGCAGTTGCTTGTATTGTATTCTTGCTTTTTCTCCTGCTTTTTCAATAACAGTGTTGTCGTATCGCGGATTGAATGAAATGCGGGTGGACATAAACCGATTAATGGTGAAGTTGCACACCATTTCCCAGTCGATTTCCACTTTTTGATAGTTAGTATAAAAGGAGAACTTCGAATCAAGCTGTATTTCGCGAACCGGTGCGTACGAGAATAAGGCTTTAAACGAACTACCTATCTCTGTCAATTGATGATCTCCTGCTTTTATCCCAAATAACTTTGGATCTACCAGACTATTGTTTAAGTAAATATACTTGAACGAAACTGGAGAAACCATTAATGAAATTATCTTCTTGTATTTATAATCCAAACCCACACCAATATTCAGACGAATGGGGGTGAGAAATGCAGTCTTTTTTACAGTAGAATTTATGCCTTTGTAGCTCGAAAATAATTGTGTCGAAAAATCCACCGACCCACTATAAAACCAATTTCCACCGGCTTTTACTCCCAGTTTACTGTTGAGTTTTACCACATCGTCATTGGTGCTGAGCATTCTTAATGAATCGCCGGCAACTGTATTGAACCCAACGCGCCATTCGGCACTATTATCCCACTGAATTGATTTTTTGTCATCAAAGTTTAGCTTACCAGACAAGATGCCTAACACCGATAAGTTGTTTGTTCCGCCTTGATGCCAATTAGATGAAACCGAATTTTCGGAGAATTGCGCCAATGCATTTGCCTTGTGCTGCCAGGGGCCCAGCTGAAGTTTCTCCACTCTTATTTTTCGTTTCGTGTATTCTTCATCATCGTTTTCGTCTACAAAATGGATTTTCTCAATTTTCTTTGCCTGGATAAGATAATTTTTATTTCCTTCAGGATCTGGCAGTTGATCAAATGTAAAAGCATATAAATGGGCTGATGTGCGCGAAATATTACGTCTTGTTTCATTTCGAAATGTGCTGATAAACTGCTCGGGAGTTGTTGTTTTTATACGTTCATAGGTGTTGCTCGTAAGGCTAGAAGGGGCTGCACCATAGTATAATGGCCTAAACTCAGTGATTAAATTCCAGTTGAAATTTAAAGGTGGGTTTTCGTACACCAGGTCGATATAAAATGGATTGGATTGAAGAATAAGTGAATCAATATGAATAGGAGCAAGATCATTCGGCTGTTTAAACCACTTTAATGTGTCTTTAAGTGCTGCTCTGTTTACCGCAATAAGCGAATCGAACGCATGTTTCTCTAGGTCTGAGTTAAGCATTTTGATCCGTATTCTGGTTCTCTTCTGAGCTAGTGGTTTTTGCGTTGTAATAGATACTTTAGCCAGCGTTGTTGCGGGGTTCTCAATTTCCATCAGTAAACTGTCAGTATCAATTGCTTTTAATGTTGCGCTGACAATGCTGTCCGCTTTTTCGGGTATACCTCCGGCATTGGCTATTAGTATAACGAGTAAAAATGCAAATGTGAGTAAAGTTTTAAATATCATATAGTTGGATGTAAAAATTTGGTGTGGATATTCATCCTCATTAAATTGCGATTAGCTTTTACAATTCGTAATTCATGTCGTTTAGTTAGCACACGGAGTAAACGAAGTGTACTGATAATCACTATTTATTAAAAAAATTCGTTCACAAAGTTGTTTATAAATGGTGATATTTTGTTTTTACTGTGTGTTCTGTGTGCTAATTCCTTAAAAAGATGGCATTGATTCATATTGGAAAAAATATAATTTGCACATTTCATTTCAAAATGCTAATAATTTTCAAATCCGGCAGGAAGTGATTTATTGTTTCCTGTTTTTGCACCTAGTTCTTTTATCTTTTCGGCTGTACGAATAATATTTCCACTACCATCTTTCATTTTTTTTAATGCATCATCATATGCATTGGAGGTTCGGTCGATATTGATTTTTATCTTTACCATATCTTCCGTAAATCCAATAAATTTATCGTACAATGCCCCGCTTAGTCGAGCTATTTCCTGGGCATTCTTTGTCTGGTTTTCTTGTTTCCAGATAGAAGAAATGGTGCGTAAGGTTGCCAACAATGTTGTAGGACTTACTATCACAATTTTTCGTTCCCACGCATACGAGAATATCTCGCTATCGCCCTGCACAGCTACCGAAAACGATGCTTCGATGGGTAAAAACATCAGTACAAAATCTGGAGTATTGAGGTTGAGTGCATTTTGGTAATTTTTTTCGCTCAATAGTTTTACATGACTTCGCAGCGAATTTACATGTTCTTTCAAATGCGTTGCCCGGTGTTCATCCGTTTCGGCCGAAATAAATCGCTCGTACGCCACGAGCGAAACCTTAGAATCGATGATAATATGTTTGTTATCGGGCAGATGAATAATTACATCCGGCCGTTGTACACTGTTATCGGCACCCTCAACTACCACCTCTCGCTCAAATTCTTGTCCACGTGTCAATCCTGATCGTTCCAATACCCGTTCCAAAATCACTTCGCCCCAATTGCCCTGCTTTTTCACATCGCCTTTAAGCGCATTTGTCAAATTGTTGGCTTCCTGGCTGATGCGTGTGTTTAGCTCGGTAAGCTTTCTTACCTCTTCACGCAAGCTTATTTTATCGCGCAGTTCTTTATCGTAGGTCTCGTCCACTTTTTTTTCAAACAACTGAATTTTTTCTTTCAGCGGATTAAGAATATCACTGATATGTTTATTGTTCGAAGCAGAAAATTCGTCAGAACGTTCTTTTAGGATTTTTGTAGCAATGTTTTCAAACTCTGTTGTGAGCCGTTTCTGTAGTGTTTCAATCTCGCTTTTCTGATTTTTGAGTTTCTCGTCAAGGTTTTCATTGACCGCTTTTAATGTAGCAACTTCCATGCCACGAGCGTTCGAGGTTTCGATTTGTTTAGTTAATTCAAGTTGAAGGTGTTGAATTTCATCAATTTTTAAACGTACTGTTTCCAGAGTAACTGATTTTTGAGTCATCGTTTCGGCCAATGTGCTCGTAAGTATCTTTTCGTTGGCTTCAAAGTTTTTCCGAATATTGGCATAATTGCGTGATGCAATAAACCATGCTGCCAGAAAGCCGACAGCCAATGCAAGAAATGCCAGAATGAATTCCATATTGTAGTTTGTTTGTGTTTAGATTAAATGTCGGCGAGACAACTAATTTATTTTCGAAACTAATTGCTGAGAAGGAGTTTAGTCGAAAAGGGTTGGATGATCTTCTTCAAACCGACGAATAATAGCCACTATCAAAGTCTCGCGAATAAACTTTGACTTATTTTGCACCTTATATTTCGCAATATAGCGTTCTAATGCTTTATTTTCCTCGTCGTTAAGAGTGAAAATTTGTCGATGTGTTCGTAGGGAGTTTCGCTGTGAGGCGGGTAATAGTTTCTTTTTTGCCATAATTGCTGAATAATCAGTACAAAAATAATATTATCTTACCAACTTTGACCGTTATAGTTCAAAAATATGTATTTTTGGTCTGTATTTTTATAAATAACTTTTAGAATCAAGAAACATGAACCAAGAACCATGAACCAAGAGTCAGGAATTAAAACCAAGAGTCAAGAATCAAGACAAAAGACCCGTCCTATTTATTGCGCTGCATTTCAAACTTGCTCTGCTGCGGCTCTCTCTCCTTTGGAGAGAGCGGGGAGAGAGGTCGGAACTGAGATTCAAGAATTAAGAACCAAGAAGCAAGAGCTAAGACACAGCTGTCTGAATTAATAATTAAAAATGCTGAATAAAGACATTGATCCTGAAACTACTAACTTCCCAACTACACTGACTTCTAACTAAAGTAACTAATTACTTATTAACTTATAACTACTATTATTATTTCATATTGCTTTTTATTTTATGGCAGAACACAACGACTTAGGAAACTTAGGTGAGGAGCGTGCTCAGGCCTATTTGCGCAGTAAAGGATTTCGCATCTTGCATACTAACTGGACGGTGGGTAAGTTGGAACTTGATATTGTGGCACGCAAAGATGACTGGCTTGTGGTGGTGGAGGTGAAAACGCGTTCTACAGCTACTTTTGAACATCCCGAAGAAGCTATCAATTTTCGTAAAATTAGAAATATTGTAAACGCTACTCATGAGTATATCTTTCAATTCGATTGGAAGGGCGAAACGCGTTTTGATGTTATATCTGTTATTCCACATGGTCAGGAATTTGTCATAGATCATATTGAGGATGCTTTCTTATCACCGGTGAATTAAATTCAGCGCTGTTTGGTATGGTTATTGAAAGTTATCAGAGAATATCAATTAAACGATCAATTTTTAAAACAAAAATGAATATTATCCGAAATGTCAGCATATTATTTATGTTGTTTGTGAGTTTTTTGACATATGGAGCTACTAATCCTAAGGCTAATAACGCTTTTCTGAAAGGTGAAACGCTCGAATATAGGGCACGGTGGGGATTACTGACCATCGGCCATGCTCAAACCAAAATTGACTCAAAAGTGTATATGGTGCAATCGCACCCCTGTTTTAAAATAGAGGTAAAAGGTCAAACCAATGGTTTGGCCAGCCTTTTTTATGTAAAAGATAGCTGGGGCTCATATATTGATACTTCCGATCTTATTACTCACCGTACCTCCCGTTCTATACGTGAAGGGCATTATAAGCTGGATGAAGTCGCTAACTTTGATCATAAAAATAAAAGGGTGGCTGTGTCAATTCTTGATCAAAAGAAACAAACGTTCAATGAACCAAAATACTACGATATCCCTGAAAATGTGACCGACCTGATCGGTGGGTTTATGTTGATGCGCCTGAGGGATTTTTCAGATTTTAAAAAGAACGATACCATCAAAGTAAATGGTTTTTTCGAAGATAAAAGCTATGAGATGAGTATAGTTTATTTGGGGAAAGAAGTAATAAATACTTCCAGAGGAAAAGTTAGATGTTTGGTTTTACGCCCCATTATGCCTGACAATAAGCTGTTGAATGGCAAACATTCGGTAGATGTTTGGATGTCGGACGACGACAGCCAAATATTAATGCGCATTCGTGCAAAAATGTTTATAGGCACATTCAATATTGAATTAGATTGTTAATTATTCTTTTCTGATTTTATATGACGTTTTACACATGTTTATCGATATTTATTCGAAATAATAGACATTTTGTCTGTATTTTTAAAAATTACATATCAAAAAATGTTGTACAATATAAATATTTATGTTTTTAGTCTTAATATGTTTGCGTACTTTTGTAGTCAAATAAGAACTATATTTTATATCTATTTTACTTAAGTACTAAAGAGAAAAACTGAGCTCAAAATGAAAACATTAGAAAAAGCAGTAGCTGAAAAACTACTTAAAATTAAAGCAATTAAGTTACAACCGAATAATCCGTTTACATGGGCTTCTGGTTGGAAATCGCCTATATATTGCGATAATCGCAAAACACTGTCATACCCGCAAATTCGCAGCTTTATTAAAATAGAACTGGCTCGTTTGGTGTTGGAACTGTATCCTGATGTGGAAGTGATTGCTGGTGTAGCTACCGGAGCCATAGCGCAAGGTGCTTTAATTGCCGACGCACTTGGTTTGCCATTTGTGTATATTCGCCCGACACCTAAAGGTCATGGTTTGGAGAATATGATTGAAGGTGACTTACGACCAAAACAAAAAGTAGTAGTTATTGAAGATCTTATCTCTACAGGTGGAAGCAGTTTAAAAGCTTGCGAAGCGATCCGTAACGATGGTTCTGAAGTTTTAGGGATGTTGGCTATTTTTACCTACGGATTTCCGGTTTCTGAACAAAAATTCAAACAAGCTAAGGTGAAGCTTACCACTCTTTGCAGTTACGATGCTATATTGGCTGAGGCACTTTCTACTAATTATATTTCGGCGGATGATATTGAAACTCTGCAAGAATGGCGCGCAAATCCATCGGAGTGGAATACTGAACTTTAACCGTTGCGTTTTTGTTTGATTCTTAATTGATGTTGAATATTCTTTTTAGAATAACAGCATTGCTTGAATCAAAAATTGTAATATCTCATTTGTAAATAAACTATATGACAACATACGAAAGCGATATAAAAACCATTTCTTCGAACGAAGAAGTGGTTTTTGGCATTCTTAGCGACTTAAATAATCTAAAGAAAATTCAGGAACAAGCCCCTGCTACCGATAAAGTAAAAGATTTAGAATTTGATACAGACAGTTGTAGCTTTGTGGTAGAAGGTTTTGGCAAAGTTGGTTTTCGCGTTATTGAGCGCGAACCGTTCAGAACGGTTAAGTTTGAGTCTGAAAATGCACCTGTAAAAGTGAATGTATGGATTCAACTGAAACAGACCGAAGAAAATAAAACGGCCATGAAATTGACCATTAAGGCCGATTTACCAACAATGATAAAAATGATGGTGGATAAAAAGCTGAAAGAGGGTGTGAATATGGTCGCTGATTTGCTTGCAAAGGCATTGAACAAATAAACTATAATTATGGCAACAAAACTCTGGGAAAAAAGTACACAGGTAAATGCTAAAATTGAAGCATTTACAGTGGGTCGCGACCGGGAAATGGATGTGTTTTTGGCTAAATACGATGTGCTTGGTTCGATGGCACATATTCGTATGTTAGCATCTGTTGGTTTATTGGAAACCAATGAGTTGGTGGATTTACTTGACGAACTGAAGAATATTTATAGATTGGCTGATAGCGGACAATTTAGCATCGAAGAGGGCGTGGAAGATGTACATTCGCAGGTAGAAATGCTGCTAACCCGTAAACTTGGCGATATGGGTAAAAAAATCCACAGTGGTCGATCACGAAATGATCAGGTGCTTGTTGATTTAAAACTTTTTGCACGTGCCGAAATTGAAAAAACAGTGACAGCTGTTACTGACTTGTTCGATGTACTTATTTCGCAAAGTAATCGTTACAAAGAGGTACTTCTTCCCGGATATACTCATTTGCAAGTGGCTATGCCGTCTTCATTCGGACTGTGGTTTGGTGCATACGCCGAGAGCCTTGCCGACGATTTACAACTGTTGCTTTCTGCTTGGAAAATCACTAATCGTAATCCGCTTGGTTCTGCTGCCGGCTACGGCTCATCGTTTCCCCTGGATCGTCAACTAACGACCGATCTATTGGGCTTTGATAGTATGAATTATAATGTGGTATATGCACAAATGGGTCGCGGTAAAATGGAACGCACGGTGGCAAATGCTTTGGCAGGTGTGGCAGCAACTGTTGCAAAGTTAGCCTTTGACGCTTGCATGTTTACCTCCCAAAACTTCGGATTTATTAGACTTCCCGACGAATTTACCACTGGGTCGAGTATTATGCCGCATAAGAAAAACCCTGATGTATTTGAATTGACACGAGCCAAATGCAATAAATTACAATCTTTACCGCAGCAAATAATGATGATTACCAATAATTTACCATCGGGTTATTTTCGCGATTTGCAAATTATAAAAGAAGTGTTTGTACCTTCTTTTGCAGAGCTTAGAGATTGCCTGGAAATGACTGCTATGATGATGGCACAGGTTGAAGTGAAAACCGATATTCTCACTGATGTTCGATACGATTATCTCTTTAGTGTAGAGGAAGTCAATCGATTAACGCTGACCGGTACTCCTTTTCGGGATGCTTATAAACAAGTGGGCCTTGAAATAGAAGCAGGCAATTTTAAACCGAATAAAGAGGTGAATCATACTCATCAGGGGAGCATTGGGAACTTGTTTAACGCTGAAATTTGTGTTTACAAAGATTCTGTTGTTCAACAATTTACTTTTGAAAAGGTGAGAGCCGCAGAGCTTAAATTGATTGAATAGTACTCTTTAAATTTTGATATCTAGAAACCGACAAATACGTTTGTCGGTTTTTTTTATGCCAAAACATTATATTATTTGCTTTCATCAACTTGTGTGCATGTTGTTTTTAAAATAGACTTTGTAAATATTTTATTTCAAAATGTAAATATTTATCAGAAAAGCTCATCCCATTAACAGAGATTTGTTATATTTGCATGGTTTATTAAGGAATTGAATATTATCATTCGCTGCTTCAAAAAAATATTTGTGAGAAATCTAGTATTTGCTAGCAAATAGGGCAACTTAATATCAAATTAAAAATCTAAAATAATATCAAAATTAAAACTTATGAAGAACCAATAAATACAATCACCCCATTCAGTACAGTATCAGTACTCAATGGGGCGAGCTATATCACAAAAGGGGAGTGGCATAATTTCTCTCCAAAAATTTACAAGTTGCATTTTCCCTATTCTGGTTTAGGTTTTGAGGACAAACGCCTTATGGGTTTCACTATCACCATACTTGAATATGCCGCTCTTCCCTTTTGTCTTTGAAATATGAAATCAAGGCTGAGACTATTGTAAGCTATCTAAAAGATATTTTTACTCTTTGATGCGGCTAAATTAGACAATCGGGCTTGTCTATCCAAATTTGGGACGAAAAAACTTTGGACATCTTAAAATGCAATCTGCTGATTAATAGGAAAGTATATTTGTTAAGGCGCCTATTTTTGGACAACTGGTATATTGCCCAATATATTTACTTAAATATGAGCAAATCTCTACAAGGTGGAAAGTTAATGTGGTAATATCAGTGTGAGGTTGTAATAATTTCTTTCAAAAATGAATTTAAATCTTTTGTGCTTTTTAGGTTTAATTTTTGAGCAATGCGTTGCTTCATTTTGTATAAACCTTCGGTGGTAGTTTCTAATAAAAGAATCCTGTCAGCATTTGAAACATTTAATAAGTGCAGGCAGCACCAGTTAATTTCTTTGTGGCTTAACGTGGGTTGTTTTGTTTGTAGTTTGTCTACAATATTGCTGAAAGCATGATTCATTTCAAAAGCAAATACTTCCCAATTATTTATATGCAGGCAGTAGTTGTATACTTCTTTATCTAATTTGATTCTATCACTTGGTAATGCATGTTTGCGAGTTGCCGCGTGGATGGCTTTCGAATCTTCAATTTTTTTACTTATGCTTTTACTTACAAATGCTTGCTTACTGTTTAGTTCTATCTTGTAGTTCTTAAGTTCTTGTTTCTTAATCATACTACGTTTGTAAAAGTAATAGAAGAGCCCGCCTCCAATTAACCCGACTATAATTAGTAATAAAATAGTTATTGTTAAATTAGATTTTGCGCCACTTGTTTCAATGGAATTGTTATGCAAATCTTCAATAACAGTCGCCTTCGTTTGACTCTCTATGGTGCGTATCGAGTCAGAATAATCTTGGTATTTGCTCATGTATTTGCCCATAAGCTCTAAATTTCCTTTCAAAAATGTAGTGTTGACTAATATTTCGTAACAGCCGCGTCTGGTAGTAAAATTTGCTGGTTGTTTTAAAGATTTTTTTATATAAAACTCAGCAGAATCGTTTTGAGATTTATCTATATATGTGCCAGCTAGTAGATAATTCCGAACAGCAGAGTTTATCCCTTTTGCCGGTTGTTGCAAACTCATCTTCAAATAGTGTATTGCAAAATTGGGTTGCTTTGTAACTTTGTAAATGCTTCCAATTTCTTGATAAGCCTCGCCAAGTAGTATCGAATCTTTAGTTTTAGATATTGCTTTGTAGCAATATTTAAGTGCAATTTTATATTCTTGGGTACATCTGTAGGTCGCTCCAATATCCAATATTGAATGGAATAACGCATTCTGGTTTTGCGCTTTTTCAAAATAATTTACGGCCTGCTGATACTTCTCTCTAGCTTCCTTGTACTGCTGTTGATACGAACAAATTAATCCGATGTTTGAATAGATTTCGCCTAGAATGTTATAATCTGATTCGGCTTTCAGGTCATCCAATGCTTTTAGGTATTCCGAAGCGGCTAGTTCATATTTATATTTATTTTGATAACTACGACCTTTGTACAAGTGGCACATTCCAAGTCTTACTTTATTGTTCTGCTTCTGATAATAATCTATTGAAAAATTAATTAACGAGTCAGGTTGCAAAGACATGTAGTTTTTGTCCAGTGCTTGATAGAGTAGTATGCCATACAATGCTCGATTGGCATCGGAGCTGTATTTTTCGGGAGATATTTTTTGAAGGATGTGTAAGGCGGAGTCGGGATGTTCTTCCATTATTTGCTCAGCCACTTTTAACTCGTTGGGAGTGTGCGAGCAACTTATAAAGCTGATAGAAAGAAGTGTAATGAGTATAATTAATTGAGCAGCAACTTT
>JBBSDM010000028.1:0-41541 GCA_038249445.1 Bacteroidales bacterium | reverse complement strand
TGAACTTCCTTCAACGAACTCGATGTTACTAATTATCCAAGGTCGATTTAGACCCAATGCTAAAGAAAATATATCTGTACTGTTCATTGTACAAAGATATCGATTTTTGATTACCCACCCGAAACGTTATAGAGCCAAAAATGAATATCGTTTTTATTGCTATTTCATTGCCCATCAGGATATGCGCTTTTATTTAATTTTAAAAGGTTATGAACTATCACGGGAACTTATAAGCCCAGTTCTTTTTGCTGAGAATTTACAATATAATGACTTAATTAAATACAATTTATAAGTCTGGATTCTTAAATAGAATACAAATATAATCATTTCTTTTAACTGTTCATCTTTTCGCAACAAAAAACCGGACTCCCTTTTTCAGGTAATCCGGTTTTCAATTTATAAAGGACGAAGAATTTAGTCCTCCGATTCGTTGCCAGCAATGTCTATTACACTTTTGCGGGCATCAACTTTTTTCTCATATTCTTCGCGCGAGAAAACTACGATTTTATCGAAGTCACGTTGACCTGTTCCAGCAGGAATTAAGTGTCCGCAAATAACGTTTTCTTTCAATCCTTCAAGTCTGTCAACTTTACCATTGATAGCAGCATCGTTCAGTACTTTTGTAGTTTCTTGGAACGAAGCAGCCGACATAAAGCTGTTGGTTTGAAGAGCAGCACGGGTAATACCTTGCAGAATCTGATTTGAAGTAGCAGCGATTGCATCACGCGTTTCTACCAATTTCATATCACGACGCTTCAGCATACTGTTTTCATCACGCAATTTACGTGGCGTAATAATTTGTCCTGGTTTCAAAGTGCTTGAATCACCAGCATCCAGAATTACTTTTTTACCCCAAATACGATCATTTTCTTCCATGAAATCGTTTTTGCCGATAATTTGTTTTTCTAAGAAACGAGTATCGCCTTGCTCCAAAATTTCAACTTTACGCATCATTTGACGTACAATTACCTCAAAGTGCTTATCATTGATTTTTACACCTTGCAATCGGTAAACATCCTGAACTTCGTTTACAATATAATCTTGAACCGCAGTTGGTCCTTTGATTAATAAAATATCCGAAGGAGTAGTTGCACCTTCCGAAAGTGGAATACCTGCGCGAACAAAGTCATTTTCCTGAACAAGAATTTGTCTTGATAATGGAATCATGTATTTTTTAATCTCACCGGTTTTCGAAGTTACAGTTAACTCACGATTACCACGTTTGATTTTTCCGAAGGTTACCTCACCATCGATCTCGGCCACTACAGCTGGATTAGAAGGATTACGAGCTTCGAATAACTCAGTTACACGTGGAAGACCACCGGTAATATCACCTGCTTTACCAACGGCACGAGGTATTTTTACCAACATTTGACCCATTTTGATTTTATCGCCATTGTCCAATACCAAGTGGGCTCCCACCGGTAAACTATAAGTACGTAGGATCGAACCATCTTTAGACACAATGTGTGCACTTGGAACTTTGTTACGATCTTTGGTTTCGATAATAATCTTTTCACGTAAACCAGTTGCCTCATCGGCTTCGGCCTTGAAGGTAACGTTTTCAATTACGTCTTCAAATTCAATTTTACCTTCAGTCTCCGAAATAATTACCGCGTTAAATGGATCCCATTCGCAGACCATTTGGCCTTTTGTTGAAATATCGCCATCTTTCACATATAGTTTCGAACCATAAGGAATATTTTGTGTAGTAAGTGCAATACCAGTATTTGCGTCAATCACGCGCATTTCAGCTAAACGGCTTACTACTACTTGGTAAACAGCTTTGTCATCGCCTACGGCATCTACCGTACGAAGTTCCTCGAATTCAAGACGACCATCATATTTCAATACAATTTTAGATTCTGCTGCAACGTTCGAAGCAATACCCCCAACGTGGAACGTACGAAGTGTCAGCTGTGTACCCGGCTCACCAATTGATTGAGCTGCAATAACTCCTACCGCTTCACCAATATGAACCATTTTGTTGGTTGCAAGGTTACGTCCGTAGCATTTTGCACAAACACCTTTTTTCGATTCGCAGGTCAATACCGAGCGAATTTCAACGCGTTCGATAGGTGAGTCTTGAATCTTTTTGGCTAATACCTCCGTTATTTGTTCTCCCGAAGATACAATTAATTCTCCGGTAAGTGGGTTTTGAATATCGTGAACAGATACACGACCAAGGATACGTTCGTAAAGTGACGAAATCACTTCTTCGTTGTTTTTCATTTCGGTGGCAATAAGTCCACGTAATGTTCCGCAGTCATCCTCGTTGATAATTACATCTTGCGATACATCTACCAGACGACGGGTTAAGTATCCCGCATCTGCTGTTTTCAATGCCGTATCAGCCAAACCTTTACGAGCGCCGTGGGTAGAAATAAAGTATTCCAATACCGAAAGTCCTTCTTTAAAGTTTGAAAGAATTGGGTTTTCAATAATTTGTCCACCTTCTGCACCCGATTTTTGAGGTTTTGCCATCAAACCACGCATACCTGAAAGCTGACGAATTTGTTCTTTTGATCCACGAGCACCAGAATCCAACATCATATATACTGAGTTAAATCCTTGGTTGTCGGTCGAAAGTTGTTTCATTAAAATGTTAGACAATTTCGAGTTTACGTGTGTCCATGTATCAATAATTTGGTTGTAACGTTCGTTGAAAGTAATGAATCCCATGTTATAGTTATTCAAAATTTCTTCCACTTCAGCGTTACCTTCTTTCACCAAAATTTCTTTTTCTGGTGGGATAATTACGTCAGCCAAGTTAAACGACAAACTCCCCTTGAATGCCATGTAGTAACCCAAGTCTTTGATATCATCAAGGAATTGAGTAGTACGAGCAACTCCGCAAACTTCTATTACGTTACCAATAATGTCACGCAATGATTTTTTAGAAAGAAGTTCGTTGATGTATCCAACCTGCGTAGGTACACATTTATTAAATAAAACACGTCCGACAGTAGTTTCAATGATCATATCAACTAGTTCGCCATCAGCATTTAAATCTTTAGTCTTTACTTTAATCGGAGCATGTAAAGCCACTTTTTTCTCATTCAAAGCAATTTCAGCCTCTTCAGGAGAATAGAAAATAAGTCCTTCACCCAAAGCGCCTGGACGTGGTTTTGTAATATAATACAAACCAAGAACCATGTCTTGCGATGGTACAGTAATCGGAGCACCGTTCGCAGGGTTAAGGATATTATGTGAACCTAACATCAACATTTGTGCTTCCAAAATTGCTTCATTACCCAATGGTAAGTGAACCGCCATTTGGTCACCGTCAAAGTCGGCATTGAAAGCTGTACACGCCAACGGGTGCAGTTGAATAGCTTTTCCTTCAATCATTTTTGGTTGAAAAGCCTGAATACCCAAACGGTGAAGTGTTGGAGCACGGTTTAGTAATACGGGATGTCCTTTCATCACGTACTCTAAAATGTCCCATATCACTGGGTCTTTACGATCAACGATTTTTTTCGCAGATTTTACCGTTTTTACAATCCCGCGCTCAATAAGTTTACGGATAACAAACGGTTTAAATAATTCTGCCGCCATATCTTTTGGGATACCGCATTCGTGCATCTTTAATTCAGGTCCGACAACAATTACCGAACGGGCAGAGTAATCCACACGTTTACCAAGTAAGTTTTGACGGAAACGACCTTGCTTACCTTTCAATGAGTCGGAAAGTGACTTCAATGGACGGTTAGCATCGGTTTTTACAGCACTCGATTTACGTGAGTTATCGAACAATGAATCGACAGCTTCTTGAAGCATACGTTTCTCGTTACGAAGTATCACCTCGGGTGCTTTGATTTCGATTAACCGTTTCAAACGATTGTTACGAATAATCACACGGCGGTACAAGTCGTTCAAATCCGAAGTTGCAAAACGACCACCATCTAACGGCACCAATGGACGCAATTCAGGTGGAATAACTGGTACGATTTTTACAATCATCCATTCCGGTTTGTTGCGCAATTTAGAAGCACGGAACGATTCTACAATTTGTAGACGTTTCAAAGCCTCAGTTTTACGTTGTTGCGAAGTATCTGTGTTGGCTTTGTGGCGTAAATCGTAAGATAAAACGTCCAAATCCAAACGGCTCAGCATATCATGGATAGCATCAGCTCCCATTTTAGCTATAAACTTGTTAGGATCAGTGTCTTCCAATAATTGATTTTCGCGTGGTAGAGCTTCTAAAATATCCAAATATTCATCTTCGGTAAGTAACTCGCCTTGGGCGATGTTTTCGCCGTTTTCAAGAATACCCCCTTGAATGATAACATATTTTTCGTAGTAGATAATTGAATCTAATTTTTTTGTAGGCATTCCT
Source organism: Bacteroidales bacterium (assembly GCA_038249445.1). Lineage (GTDB taxonomy): Bacteria > Bacteroidota > Bacteroidia > Bacteroidales > Paludibacteraceae > Paludibacter. The sequence continues at coordinate 37,202 of JBBSDM010000028.1, read as the reverse complement.
AGCAAGTAGCCAATTTTGTTTGGCAAAGAGCGGAAATACCAGATATGCGCTACTGGAACTACTAATTGAATGTGTCCCATTCGCTCACGACGAACTTTTTTCTCAGTCACTTCTACACCACAACGGTCGCAGACAATGCCTTTGTATCGAATACGTTTGTATTTTCCGCAATGACATTCAAAATCCTTGGTAGGACCGAAAATGCGCTCACAGAACAAACCATCGCGTTCGGGTTTGTAGGTACGATAATTAATGGTTTCTGGTTTGAGAACCTCACCACTCGATAATTTTAATATTTCTTCGGGTGATGCCAGACCAATCGAAATCTTATTAAAACCATTCTTTACCTTATTATCATTTTTAAAAGCCATAACTTTTTTGATTTACAATTTACAATTGATAATTTACAATTGGTTTTTTTAGATTAGAACCCTTTTTTCAAGTTTGCTCACTGTTCCCCTCTCCCTAAGGAGAAGGGGTGGGAGTGAGGTATTCTATTCTAAACTAATGCTCAAACCTAATCCGCGAAGCTCGTGCAACAATACATTGAGCGATTCAGGAATTCCCGGTGTTGGCATTGGATCACCTTTCACAATCGCTTCGTAAGTACGAGCGCGACCCATAACGTCATCCGATTTTACAGTCAAAATTTCTTGTAAGATATGAGCAGCACCGAATGCTTCGAGTGCCCAAACCTCCATTTCTCCGAAACGTTGACCCCCAAATTGTGCTTTACCACCAAGAGGTTGTTGAGTAATAAGTGAGTATGGTCCGATAGAACGTGCGTGCATTTTGTCTTCAACCATGTGACCCAGTTTCAGCATGTAGATAACACCTACTGTTGCTGTTTGGTCAAAACGTTCACCTGTTCCACCATCGTACAAATATGTTTTACCGTAAGCTGGTACCCCGGCTTTATCAGTCCATACATTCAAATCATCAAGGCTTGCTCCATCAAAAATAGGTGTTGCAAAACGCACTCCCAATTCTTTTCCGGCCCATCCTAATACGGTTTCAAAAATTTGTCCAAGGTTCATACGCGAAGGAACACCAAGTGGATTCAATACAATGTCTACCGGAGTTCCATCTTCAAGGAATGGCATATCTTCCTGACGAACGATACGCGAAACAATACCCTTGTTACCGTGACGACCTGCCATTTTATCACCAACACGAATTTTACGTTTTTTAGCGATATAAACTTTAGCTATTTGTACGATTCCATTTGGAAGTTCATCCCCGATAGTAATATTGAATTTTTGACGTTTTATTTGAGCATCCAATTCCTTGTATTTTCTCAAATAATTCATGATTAACTTCTTGACTAATTCGTTCCTATGGATATCAGTTGTCCATTTGCTCAATTGTACTGCCGAATAGTCAATCTCACGAAGACGTTCTGCTGTAAATTTGCTATTGCGCGAAATAATATCTGTTCCTAAGAAATCTTTAACTCCAGCCGATGTTCTGTCGCCAATCATAGCAATCAGTTTGTCAACTAATGTGTTGAGCAAGATGGCTGCTTGGTTTTCAAATTCTTCATCCAGTTTTGGAAGAACAGCTTTGTCGGCCAGTTTTGATTTGCGATTTTTTTGAGCTTTAGAGAATAATCTTTTTCCGATTACCACACCCGATAAGGATGGAGTAGCTTTCAACGAAGCATCTTTCACGTCGCCTGCTTTGTCACCAAAGATAGCACGAAGTAATTTTTCTTCCGGTGAAGGATCTGATTCTCCTTTAGGAGTAATTTTACCAATGATAATATCACCTGGCTCGATGCGAGCACCGATGCGAATAATACCGTTTTCATCCAAATCTTTTGTAGCTTCTTCACTAACGTTTGGTATATCCGACGTAAATTCTTCAATACCACGTTTTGTTTCGCGAACATCCAATAGTTGTTCAACCACGTGAATAGAAGTAAACACATCTTCGCGTACAACACGTTCGTTGATTACGATAGCATCCTCAAAGTTGTAACCCTTCCAAGGCATGAAAGCCACTTTCAAGTTTTTACCAATTGCTAATTCCCCGTTTTGGGTTGCATAACCTTCAGTAAGAATCTGTCCGTTTACTACTTTATCGCCTTTGCTGACGATAGGGCGTAAGTCGATAGTAGTATTTTGGTTGGTCTTTTGGAATTTTGGTAATTTATATTCTTTAATCGCACTATCGAAGCTTACAAATTCTTCTTCTTCGGTACGGTCATAAAGTATTTTAATACAATTAGCATCTACATATTCAATTACACCAACGCCTTCGGACATAACTTGTGTACGTGAATCTTGAATCAACTGTCCTTCGATTCCAGTTCCTACAATTGGAGCTTCGCAACGTAATAAAGGTACAGCCTGACGCATCATGTTCGATCCCATCAACGCACGGTTCGCATCATCATGCTCCAAAAAAGGAATTAAAGCAGCTGCAATAGATGCAATCTGCGATGGAGAAACATCCATTAAATTCACTTCAGCCGGAGAAATCACAGGGAAATCGGCACCTTTACGTGATTTTACTTTGGTACGAACAAAGTTCCCTTTTTCGTCCAATGGAGCATTACCTTGTGCAACAATTAAGTTTTCTTCTTCTTCGGCAGTATAGTACTCAATACCAGCTTCAGAAGTGTCAACTACCGAATCGGTTACTTTACGATAAGGAGTTTCGATAAATCCTAGCTCATTGATTTTAGCATAAATACACAATGAAGAAATCAAACCAATGTTTGGACCTTCAGGAGTTTCAATAGGACACAAACGGCCATAGTGAGTGTAGTGAACGTCACGAACCTCAAAACCTGCACGCTCGCGCGAAAGACCACCAGGCCCCAGAGCTGACATACGACGTTTGTGAGTAATCTCGGCCAACGGATTTTGTTGATCCATAAATTGCGAAAGCGCATTGGTCCCAAAAAATGAATTGATAACCGATGAAACACTTTTTGCATTGATCAAATCGATAGGTGTGAACACTTCGTTATCACGAACATTCATACGCTCACGAATGGTACGTGCCATACGCGAAAGTCCAACACCGAATTGATTATATAATTGTTCGCCTACAGTACGTACGCGACGGTTGCTTAAGTGGTCAATATCATCAACGTCGGCTTTTGAGTTAATCAACTCAATAAGGTACTTGATAATTTCGATAATATCCTCCTTCGTTAGCACTTTTGTATCCATGCTGGTAGTCAGGTTCAATTTCCGGTTAATACGGAAACGACCTACATTACCCAAATCGTAACGTTTTTCGGAGAAGAACAAGTTGTTGATAACTTCGCGTGCAGTAGAATCATCAGCAGGTACGGCATTTCGTAACTGGCGATAAATATACAATACAGCTTCTTTCTCAGAGTTACTAGGGTCTTTTTGAAGGGTATTATAAATGATAGCATAATCGTTTTGATTAGCATCAGTTTTGTGAAGTAGAATCGTTGGAGTGCCTGCTTCGATGATCTCGTCGATATGGCTAGCTTCCAAAATTGTTTCACGATCAATGATAACCTCGTTACGCTCAATAGTAACAACCTCGCCAGTATCTTCATCAACAAAATCCTCAACCCATGTTTTCAAAACACGAGCAGCTAATTTTTGACCAAGCGCTTTTTTCAGACTAGTTTTGCTTACTTTAATTTCTTCGGCCAAGTTGAAAATTTCCAAAATGTCCTTATCGCTTTCGAAACCGATGGCACGAAGTAAAGTCGTTACTGGAAGTTTTTTCTTCCGGTCGATGTATGCGTACATCACATTGTTGATGTCGGTAGCAAATTCTATCCACGATCCACGGAAAGGGATAATACGAGCCGAGTATAATTTTGTACCATTAGCATGAGTGCTTTGTCCGAAGAACACACCGGGTGAACGGTGAAGTTGCGATACAATAACACGTTCTGCACCATTGATAACAAAAGTACCTTTCAATGTCATATAAGGGATAGGCCCCAGATAAACATCTTGAATAACCGTGTCAAAATCCTCGTGATCAGGATCGGTACAATACAATTTTAATTTGGCTTTAAGCGGCACGCTGTAGGTTAGGCCGCGTTCGATACACTCATCAATCGAATAACGTGGAGGGTCTACGTAGTAATCTAAGAATTCGAGGATGAAATTATTTCGGGTGTCTGTGATTGGAAAGTTTTCAGAAAAAACTTTGTACAAACCTTCCGATTTTCTTTTTTCAGGAGCAGTGTCCATTTGAAAAAAGTCATGAAAGGATTTTAATTGAACTTCCAAAAAGTCAGGATAATCTAACTGATTCTTTATAGAAGCAAAATTTATTCTTTGAGCTTTGGTTAATGACGACATTTTCAAAGAGGTTATTTGGGTGCGGTGAACTCAATTATTTTATAGACAGAAAAAGGTTTAGAATCCCTCATTAAGAGGGAATCTAAACCAAAGACCTGATATTCAGGTTTAATTATTTAAGTTCAACTTCAGCGCCGCCTTCTTCAAGAGCTTTTTTCAAGGCTTCAGCTTCGTCTTTAGTTGTACCTTCTTTTACTACTGAAGGAGCAGCATCAACTAAATCTTTTGCTTCTTTCAAGCCAAGACCAGTTAATTCTTTTACTAATTTAACGATAGCCAATTTTGTTGCACCAGCTGATTTCAATACTACGTCGAATGATGTTTTTTCTTCTGCTACTTCAGCAGCAGCTGCAGGACCTGCAGCAACAGCAACAGCTGCAGCAGCTGGTTCGATACCATATTCATCTTTCAAAATTTGAGCTAACTCATTTACTTCTTTAACTGTTAAGTTAACTAATTGTTCTGCAAAAGCTTTCAAATCTGCCATTTTACTTTTTTTTATGATTTTGTTTTTTTATTTACTATGAAATTATCTTTCCGACAATGTTTTTAACACGCCGTGGATAGTTGTTCCTCCCGATTGGAGAGCTGATATAACGTTCTTAGCAGGCGATTGCAATAATCCAATGATTTCTCCGATAAGTTCGTTCTTAGTTTTCACGTTGATAAGTGCTTCTAATTGGTCTTCACCGATATAGAAACTCTCTTCCACATACGCTGCTTTAAGAATAGCTTTTTTAGCTTTGGTAGCTTTCGCAAAGTCACGAATAACTTTTGCCGGAGCGTTACCAACATTAGTAAGCATCAATGAAGTTTCGCCTGTGAGTGAACCGTAAAGTTCGGTAAAATCAACGGCTGAATTTTCTAAAGCTTTTTGAAGCAATGTATTTTTTACAACTACAAGTTTAATATCTTGTTTGTAGCAAATTCTTCTTAAATCAGTAGTTTTAGCGGCGTTTAAACCACCAATATCTGCTAAGTAGAAGTGAGCATACTCACCAAGAGTTGTCTCAAGTTGTTTTATAATAGCGCTTTTATCTTCCTTTTTCATAAACTTTTAATTTTATTCTTCAATTGATTTGGGTTCAATCTTAATACCCATACTCATTGTGCTAGAAAGATAAATGCTCTTTACATAAGTACCTTTTGCGGAAGTGGGTTTCAGTTTCATCAAAGTAGAAACAAATTCTTTGGCATTTTCTACAAGCTGCTCAGTAGTAAAAGAAACTTTTCCTACTGAAGTATGTACGATACCATATTTATCAACTTTAAAGTCGATTTTTCCTTGCTTTACTTCTTTAACTGCTTTACCTACTTCGTTTGTAACAGTACCACTTTTTGGATTCGGCATTAAACCACGTGGGCCTAAAACACGTCCTAAAGCACCTAATTTACCCATGATAGCAGGCATCGTGATAATTACATCCACATCAGTCCATCCACCTTTGATTTTTTCGATATATTCATCTAGACCTACGAAATCTGCACCAGCTTCTTTGGCGGCTGCTTCTTGGTCAGGAGTACATAATGCAAGAACCTTCACTTCTTTTCCAGTTCCATTTGGCAACGACACAACGCCGCGGACCATTTGATTGGCTTTACGTGGGTCAACACCTAAGCGTACATCTATATCAACAGAAGCATCGAATTTTGAATTGGTAATTTCTTTTACCAATCCAGCCGCTTCTTTTAGAGAATAGGTTTTTCCTGCTTCAATTTTTTCTAAAGCTAACCTTTGATTTTTTGTCAGTTTACTCATTTTAATTGAAGTTTATTAATTATTTTTATTTGGAAAAGTACCTTTTACGGTAATACCCATACTTCTAGCTGTACCAGCAACCATTTTCATAGCTGCATCTAATTCAAAACAATTCAAGTCAACCATTTTGTCCGAAGCAATAGCTTCTACTTGTTCCCAAGTAATTTCAGCTACTTTCTTACGGTTAGGCTCTGCCGATCCGCTTTTCAATTTTGTTATTTCTAACAATTGAATAGCAACTGGAGGAGTCTTTACAACAAAGTCGAAAGATTTGTCAGTATAATAAGTGATGACCGCCGGTAAAACTTTTCCCGGTTTGTCTTGGGTTCTGGCATTAAATTGTTTGCAAAACTCCATAATATTGATCCCTTTAGAACCTAACGCAGGACCTACTGGGGGAGACGGGTTTGCAGCCCCTCCTTTAATCTGTAATTTAATAAGTCCAGCAATCTCTTTAGCCATAATAATTTAATTTTTGTTGTTAAACTGGTATCGTCGATTTGTAACAGCAATCAACTACTCCTTTTCTACTTGTGTGAAAGACAATTCGAGCGGTGATTTCCGCCCGAAAATCATAACCATAACTTTGAGCTTTTTCTTTTCTGTGTTCACCTCCTCAATAATTCCGCTAAAGCCAGTAAAAGGACCAAAAATCACTTTTACAGTTTCACCAACGTAGAAAGGCGTTAGCATTTCTTCTTCAGTTTCTTGTAGCTCATCAACTTTGCCCAGAATGCGATTCACTTCCGAAGGACGAATCGATGTAGGAACATTGTTTTTTTCACCCAAGAATCCAATAACGTTTGGTGTGTTGCGTAAGCGGTGAGGAATTTCACCAATCAGATAAGCTTCTATCAATACATAACCAGGCATGCAACTACGTTCTTTTGTAATTTTTTTGCCATTACGAATCTGATAAACTTTCTCAGTAGGAATCAATACCTGAGCAACATACTGACCAAGATCCGAATTTTTGATTTCTGCATCAATGTACTCTTTTACCTTGCTCTCTTTTCCACTAATAGCACGCATTACGTACCATTTAAAATTTGTTGTCTCAGACACTTTATTGACCTCCATTGATTAAATTAAGACAGTAATCCGTAAACGAATTTCATGATAGCTTCGAAACCAGTATCCATAAGCCACACTATCAAGGCAATAATGATGGAAGCAATTAATACCACCACTGCACTGTTAGTAAGCTCTTGACGTGTAGGCCAAGAAACCTTTTGAACAAGTTCCGAATAATACTCTTTGATATAGCTAATAATCTTCATATATAAATAGAATTTGCACGGGCAGAGAGACTCGAACTCCCGACACCTGGTTTTGGAGACCAGTGCTCTACCAACTGAGCTACGCCCGTAAATTAAGTCGTTTCCCGTTTCCGGGAAACGACTTTTATTTTGAAAAACTTCTTAAATTACTTTTTCAATCTTACTACTCACCTCGTGGGAGGTTGGGAGAGTTGAAGTATTAGTCAAGAAGTTCTGTGATTTGACCTGATCCGACTGTACGTCCACCTTCACGGATAGCGAAACGTAAACCTACGCTACAAGCTACTGGATAGATCAATGTTACAGTTAATTCCAAGTTGTCACCTGGCATTACCATTTCAGTTCCTTCTGGCAAAGTAATTTCGCCAGTTACATCCAATGTACGGATATAGAATTGTGGACGGTAACGGTTATGGAATGGAGTGTGACGTCCACCTTCTTCTTTTTTCAAGATATAAACAGCAGCCTTGAAAGAAGTATGAGGGGTTACTTTTCCCGGGTGGGTAACAACCATGCCACGTTTGATACTTTCTTTGTCAATACCACGAAGCAATAAACCTACGTTATCACCTGCTTGACCATCGTCCAAAATCTTACGGAACATTTCAACACCAGTAACAACTGATTTCAACGCTTCGTGACCAAGGCCAATAATTTGAACTTCTTCACCAGTTTTGATTTTACCAGTTTCGATACGACCTGTAGCAACTGTACCACGACCTGTGATAGAGAATACATCTTCAACTGGCATCAAGAAAGGTTTGTCAATAGCACGTGGAGGTAATTCGATCCATGTATCAACAGCGTCCATCAGTTCCATGATCTTTTCTTCCCATTCTGGAACACCATTCAAACCACCCAATGCAGAGCCTTGGATAACTGGAGTGTTGTCACCATCGAAATCATAGAATGAAAGCAATTCACGCATTTCCATTTCTACTAATTCCAACATTTCAGGATCGTCAACCATATCACATTTGTTCATGAAGATAACCAAACGAGGAACGTTTACCTGACGAGCTAAAAGGATGTGTTCCCGTGTTTGTGGCATAGGACCATCAGTTGCAGCAACTACAATGATAGCACCGTCCATTTGAGCAGCACCCGTTACCATGTTCTTAACGTAATCCGCGTGACCTGGACAGTCAACGTGTGCGTAGTGACGTAAAGCAGTTTGGTATTCAACGTGTGCAGTATTGATTGTAATACCACGTTCTTTTTCTTCTGGTGCATTATCGATAGAATCGAAAGAACGCATTTCAGAAAGACCTCTTTTTGCAAGTACCATAGTAATTGCAGCGGTCAAGGTTGTTTTACCGTGGTCAACGTGTCCAATAGTACCAACGTTAACGTGGGGTTTTGACCTGTCAAATTTTTCTTTTGCCATAACTCAAAGATTATTTAATTATTAATTTATATGTTTTATAAAAGCTACAAAGTTGAGCTGTTGATGAGAATTGAACTCGCGACCTCTTCCTTACCAAGGAAGTGCTCTACCACTGAGCTACAACAGCAATAAAAATGGAGCGAAAGACGGGACTCAAACCCGCGACCCTCAGCTTGGAAGGCTAATGCTCTATCAACTGAGCTACTTTCGCAAAATTCATTTACTATTATTTGCTATTTCAAACTGATAAATAGTAAAAATGGTAAATGTTGTGGGCAGTGAAGGATTCGAACCTCCGAAGTCGAAAGACAGCTGAGTTACAGTCAGCCCCAGTTGGCCACTTTGGTAACTGCCCATTATTCCATTTATTTTCAAAAAAATAAGATCGCTGAGCCTCTTGTCGGATTCGAACCAACGACCCCGAGATTACAAATCACGTGCTCTGGCCAACTGAGCTAAAGAGGCAAAGTGCTATTCCATAAAGGTTTTAGCGATTAAAAAGCCGTTTAAATACTGCTATTCAAACGGCTTGCAAATGTACGATATTTTTTTGGACTACAAAACATTTGTAGAAAAAAATTATTTATTCGTTGTTTTTTCTTTATATTTACGTATCTGTTTCTCTAAGGCTTCGACAGTTAGGTCGACTGCTTCTTCGAAAGAATCGCAGGTTTTTGAGGCAAAGAAATCTACATTTGGGATCGAAACCTTAATTTCGGCTTCCTTGTTTGATGCGGTTTCGGGTTTTACTACCTTTAAATAGACTTCGATGTTTAATATTTCGTCAAAAAACTTTTCTAGTTTAAGCGTTTTCTTGTTGATGTAAGATTCTAATCCATCTGTTGCATCAAAATTAATTGATTGAATTCTTAGTTTCATAATTTCCTCCTTTTTTTATTTTGCTCTCGGATGAGCGTGTTTGTATATATTGTTTAATTCCTCAAAACTCGTATGCGTGTATACTTGAGTTGCAGCAAGGCTGCTATGTCCCAATAAATCTTTTAAGGCGTTTATGTCTGCTCCACCGTTAAGTATGCTTGTGGCGAATGTGTGTCGAAGCACATGTGGGCTTCTTTTGTGTAGACTGCTTACTTCTGACATCGTGTTGTGAACCATGTTGTAAACTAATTTTGGATAGAGCTTTTGCCCATTTTTCCTTAAAAATAAATTTGTGGATGCGATTTTAATCTCATGGTTTCGTAGTTCGATATAATGTGATATTTCTTTGCATAATTCTTCGCTGATGGGGATAATGCGTTGTTTGTTTCTTTTTCCGATAACCCGAAGGTTTCCATTAGTTAAATCTGCATCTTTGTCTTCAATAGAAATGAGTTCTGCAAGTCTGATACCTGTCTGGTAAAAAACGGATATGATGAGTTGGTCTCTGACGACTGTAAAGTTGTCGGGATTAAAGTCATTTTCCAAAACCCTTTCCATTTCGCTGTCTTTGAAAAACGCTGGAATGGGCTTCTTTGTTTTTGGAAGAGTTATTTTTAATGTTGGGTCTTGTTTTGCAAATCCTCTGACGAGTAAAAATCTCCAGAACGACTTAAGTGCTGAAAGTTTACGTGAGAGACTACGAGCCGAGATGTTGGCCGTCATTAATGACAGTGTCCATTGTTGGATTTGTTGCGAGCTGATATTTGCTGGGTTGATTTCCTGCGGTTCTGTGGTAATAAAGTCGCAAAATTGATACAAGTCGGTACGATATGACAAAACAGTATGAAAAGAATAATTCTTTTCATACTGTAAATATTGCAGAAATTCGTTCATCATAATCGTATGTTCTATTCTGCAACGAAGATAGGCTAAAAATGTTGGGAATAAAAGTTTTCCCTCGAGTTTTTTACTATTCTTCGCGAAGATTTTTCTTCTCGATGTAAATCGCATGCATCATTTCGTCGCGATTTACGATTGAAGGTTTGTCAAAGCATTGACGACGACGTAATTCTTTTACAACGCCTGTTTTTTCAAATTTACGTTTGAATTTTTTTAATGCTCTTTCGATATTTTCGCCTTCTTTTACTGGAACTACGATCATAATTACTAATTATTTAATGTATATTTTTGTTTTTTCTTTCGGACTGCAAAAATAGGTAATCATTTTCGATTGGCAAACTATTTTCGGATATTTTTTGTATAGAAGCGGAGAATATTGCACTAAATTGCTAAAAATATTGAAAAATAGAATTTTATATTCGTCGTAAATGACCGAAATAATGGTATGATAACGGGACTGATAACTATATTCTCTCAATGAATAGTGTTATTGTCTTAAAGTGCTAGCAACATTTCTTCAATAATTTTCATTCCTTCAGAAGCCCCTTTCTTAATTATAGTAACGTTAGCAGGTGCAGTTGGAATCTCTTTTGGATCAATCAAATAAATCGGAACATTGGGTTTTATGTAGTGAACTAAGCCTGCTGCCGGGTAAACTTGCAACGATGTGCCGATAATGATAAGAATGTCAGCCTGTTTTACAATGTCCTGTGCCTGCTCGATTGCCGGAACCTCTTCACCAAACCATACCACGTGGGGTCGTAGTTGAAAGCCTTTCGGGCATTTATCGTTTAAATGTGTTTCTAGATTCTTTCGATCAAGGTCAAATATCTCGCCACCGATACCTGTGGATCGGACCTTCATCAGCTCGCCGTGCAAATGTAATACATGGCTACTTCCAGCTCGTTCGTGGAGGTTGTCTACGTTTTGAGTTATGATTTGAACATCGAATTTTTGTTCTAAATTTGCTAATTCAATATGAGCGAAATTGGGCTGGCAGTCTACTAATTGTTTGCGGCGCTGGTTGTAAAAATCTAAGACCAACGTAGGATTACGGCGAAATCCTTCGGGTGTTGCTACATCATCAATGTTGTGTTTTTCCCATAATCCGCCAGCATCTCGAAATGTTCCTATCCCACTTTCTGCACTTATTCCAGCACCAGAAAGTACTACAATTTTTTTCATCATTTTAGTTTTATTCAAAGAGCAAAGGTATGAATAGTTTGTGGGATTTATTCTATTAACATACAATTGTGGCAAAAATAAACCTCCACGATTTTATTCATTATATTTGTACTTCAATTTTATTTTAATACTGAAGTATGAATACCACTTTTTTACCAATGGAGGGATATCAATTGTATGTCAAAGAACTTGTTTCTGATTGGGCTAAAACTGATTTGGCGACAGTGGTGTTCTTGCATGATTCGTGGGGTTGTGTTGATATGTGGGGTGATTTTGCGAAAAAGCTATCGACCACGGTCGGCATAAATGCGTTATTGTACGATAGACGTGGATATGGTAAATCTTCGGGTTTTACCGTGGACAAACGAACGGATCAATATTTACATGATGAAGCACATGAACTTATTCGAATTATTGATGCGTATAATATTAACAATGCAGTTATTTACGGTCATAGCGATGGTGCAACAATTGCCTTGATTGCTGCTGCGCTTTATCCTTCGCGGATTAAAGGATTGATACTTGAAGGACCGCATAGTTTTATCGAAGATTCGGGCAAGTTAGCTGTGCTGGCTACATGTGAGCGTGCGAAAGAAAATAATTTACTTGTCAGTTTGGAGAAATATCATGGCAATAAAACCGTTGAACTCTTTCGGCTTTGGCACGAGACATGGCTGAGCGATTTGTTTTCAAGCTGGACAATTGTACCTGTTTTGAATCGAATAAAATGTTTGGTGCTGGCTTTTCAGGGCGAGCATGATGAATTTGGGACTATCGAACAATTAAATGTATTGAAAAGGGAAATTTCAACCGAGGTCACGATTGTTGAAATTGCGAATGCCGCACATACACCTCACAAAGAAGCTGAAGCAGAAACGATGGCATTGCTGAACGATTGGCTTAAAAGAACCGCTTGGTTAACGTAGAACTATTGTACTCGTCTCTGTTTAACCGAGTGTTTAAACATCTAGCTTTCGTCAATTAGTGAAAAATCAGTATCTTTGTGGCTTATTTATATTCAAATGAAAAAAATACTCTTCATTTTACTTATATTAATGCAGGTTTCTGCTTGCAATCAGGTAACCAAAAGTACTCAAAAAGCAGAAAAAGCTATTGTTGTTCCAGCTTTTTCTGCTGATTCTGCTTATCAGTTTGTGCAAAAGCAGGTTGATTTTGGACCGCGTGTGCCAAATACTGATGCACAAATAGCTTGTGCTAATTATTTGACGGCTAAGCTTAAAAGTTATGGTGCGCGGGTAATTGAACAGAAGGCAGATATAAAAGCATTCGATGGTAGTATATTACGGTCGATTAACATTATAGGCTCTTACAATCCAAAGGCTGAGACTCGCGTATTGTTGTTTGCGCATTGGGATTCGCGTCCGTGGGCCGATAATGATCCGAATCCGAAAAATCATGATAAGCCTGTGATGGGTGCCAATGATGGTGCTAGCGGGGTTGGGGTTTTACTTGAAATGGCTCGACAAATGGGTAAATCCTTGCCAAGCATTGGCGTTGATATTATCTTTTTCGATGCTGAGGACTACGGTGCAACAGCCAATTATAGCACTCAGAATACTGAAGATTCGTGGTGTTTAGGAACGCAATATTGGGCTAAGAATCCTCATATACAGGGGTATACAGCCAAATATGGTATTTTGCTTGATATGGTGGGTGGTGCGCAGGCTACTTTTTTTCGTGAGCAAGGTTCAGAGCAATATGCCCCTGATGTGGTTGATAAAGTTTGGTCTCAAGCTGCCAGTTTGGGATTTGGACAATATTTTGTGAATCAGCAAGGTGGAATGATAACCGATGATCATGTGTACGTCAATAAAATAAGGGGTATTCCAAGTATTGATATTATTCAATATGACTCCAAATCGGGTGGGTTTGCTGGTTATTGGCATACACTTGATGATACCATGAAAAATGTAGATAAAAATACTTTGGAGGCTGTTGGAACAACATTGATGCATGTCATTTATAATGAAAAATAGTTGAGATACATGTAGTGTTTCGGGTAAATTTTCAACTAAAATATTTTATAACAACTTATTCTGTCGATATTAAGAGCTGTAAGTTGGTCGTTCAAAAAGAGAACAATGAAATTTAAAAAAATAGCTGTAAAAATTGGTAGTAATGTCTTGACTCGTGCTGATGGTACGTTGGACATTACTCGCATGTCGGGACTAGTAGATCAAATAGCGCAATTGCACAAAAAAGGTGTTGAAATTGTGTTGATTTCTTCGGGTGCAGTGGCTTCGGGTCGCAGTGTGCTGGGTATTGATCGAAAAATGGATGTGGTGGATCAACGTCAACTTTTCTCAGCTGTGGGTCAGGCAAAATTGATTAATCACTATTGGGATTTGTTTCGAGAGCATGGCATTACTGTTGGGCAAGTACTCACTACCAAGGAAAATTTTAGTAGCCGTCGTCATTATCTGAATCAACGCAACTGCATGAAGGTAATGCTCGAAAACAAGGTTTTACCTATTGTAAATGAGAATGATACAGTGTCTGTTTCGGAATTGATGTTTACTGATAACGATGAACTTTCGGGACTGATTGCGTCGATGATGGATATGGAGGCACTGATAATTTTAAGTAATATCGATGGTATTTTCAATGGTTCGCCTGCTGATCCCGAGTCGAAAGTAATTCGCCAAATAGAGAAAGGGCAAGACATCTCTGACTTTATTCAAAGTTCCAAGTCCACGTTTGGGCGGGGTGGTATGCTTACCAAGACAACTATCGCTCGTCGAATTGCCGACCAAGGCATTGATGTGTTTATTGCAAATGGCAAAAATGACGGAATTTTATTGCATTTGCTCGATAAGAAAAGTGATGTTGTTTGTACGCGCTTTGTGGCTTCTACCGATGATGTGTCGAGTGTGAAGAAATGGATTGCTCACAGTCAGGGATTCGCAAAAGGGGAGATTCATGTAAACGAAAATGCTGCCAAAGCGTTATCTGGCGATAAAGCAGTAAGTCTACTCCCAATTGGAGCTACGAAAATAATAGGTGATTTTGAGAAAGATGATATTGTTAAAATAATAAATGAGAATGGTGTTGAACTTGGCATAGGAAAAGTTCAGTACGATAGTTCAAAGGCCAAAGAAATGCTTGGGAAGAAAAATCAAAAGCCATTGGTTCATTGCGATTATTTGTATTTGGAATAACGGGTACTTATTTTCATTGAAAAGTTTTTTAATTCAGAATAAAAATAGAATAATATGTTACAAAATATATCCTGGAAACAATCCGCCGTTTACGCTTCCCGCTCGTTGAATATGGTGAGCGATAAAATAATAAATCAGGTATTACTTGAATTGGCTGATGAAGCTGTGGCACAAACCGAAATGATATTGGCCGAAAATGCCAAAGATTTGGAGTACATGGAAATTAGTAATCCGATGTACGATAGACTTTTACTTACCAAAGAACGCATGGCCGGAATTGCTGATGATATACGCAATGTGGCTTCATTGTCATCACCATTGGGTAAGGTGCTGTTGGATACCGTTCGACCAAATGGTATAAAAATTACCAAAGTAAGTGTTCCTTTTGGAGTAGTAGGAGTTATTTATGAGGCACGTCCGAATGTTAGTTTTGATGTGTTTGCGCTTTGTTTCAAATCGGGTAATGCTTGTGTGCTGAAAGGTGGAACGGATGCGTATAATTCAAATCTGGCTATTGTTGAGGTCATTAGAATGGTTTTGAATCGCTTTGGGCTGGAAAAGAACATCGTGACCTTGCTTCCTGCTGGTCGTGAAGGTGCAACAGAACTTATGAATGCTGTGGGCGCTGTGGATGTTATCATTCCCCGGGGAGGAAGGGGCTTGATTGATTTTGTGCGCGAAAATTCACGTGTTCCGGTGATAGAAACGGGTGCAGGAATTTGTCATACCTATTTTGATGAATTTGGAGATGTGAAGAAAGGTGCAGAGATTGTATTCAATTCTAAAACCCGCAGAGTAAGCGTATGTAATGCACTGGATTGCTTGGTGATAAACGAAAAGCGCTTGGCTGATTTACCTGCAATTTGCGAAAAATTGGCAACAAAAAATGTGATTATTTATGCCGATGTAAAAGCGTTTACTTTTTTGAACGGAAAATATCCTGCCGAATTACTGCAAAAGGCAACAGATGGGAGTTACGGAATTGAATTTATAGATTACAAAATGTCTGTAAAAACAGCAGAATCTATTTATGATGCTATAGATCATATTTCTAAATTTAGTTCAAAGCATAGCGAATGTATTGTCAGCGAAAATCAAAAACAAATTGACTTCTTTGATAAAATGGTAGATGCAGCCTGTGTTTACACCAATGTTTCTACAGCTTTTACAGATGGAGCGCAATTTGGGTTAGGTGCCGAAATTGGGATTAGTACCCAAAAATTGCACGCACGTGGACCCATGGGATTGGATGAATTATGTTCGTATAAATGGATAGTGAAAGGTGAAGGGCAGACAAGACAATAGTTTGATGACTTTGCTGCAATAAAGAGGAGCAATTTAAAGAAGATATTGCGTGCTGAAACAAATGATGTAAATCTTGCGAAAATAATAGATTTTTTTATAGGCGATTGTTCATTTTTAAATACAATTCACTAAAATACAATTATATTTAGACAATTTGTTGTGTAATCGAAAATAAATGATTTTCTTTGCAAGTGAAAAGAAAGTGTAATTTTTCGTTCGTTTATTTCAACTCTCCTATTTTTGGTAGAAAGAATTTGTTTTAACCTCGTTTTCTATGCTTGTCTTGAGTCACATTTTTATCAATTTTTTTATTTTATTTTATGAACATTTACGTAGGTAACTTAAGTTACAAAGTTCGCGAAAATGACCTTCAAGGGGTTATTGAAGAGTATGGTCAAGTTGAATCATGTAAAATTATCAAAGATCGCGAAACCGGAAAATCAAAAGGATTTGCATTTGTAGAAATGGCTGACGATGCTGCTGCTGCAAAAGTAATCGAAGAATTAAACGGCGCTGAATTCGATGGTCGTTCAATGGTCGTTAAAGAAGCTAGACCAAGAGCTTAAGATTAATTTCTTTTAGAACACATAAAGAACTTCTGTTATCGATAGGTAGCAGGAGTTTTTTTGCATAAATACTTTTACTAATATGGTAAGCTTTAAGGGAATGTACAATCAAAACAGAGCTTTTTCGAATTTGCTTTTGTTGCTGGGTACTGCTTGTTTTTTCGCTATAATGGTTGTTTTGGTTTGGGAAGTTATTTTTGGCGGTAATATGACCGAGATAAGTTCGGTGAAGTGGCTTCAATTTGGCCAAGCTGTTGGCATGTTTATTCTGCCGCCATTGGTCTTGGCCTACTTTTGGAGCGAAAAGCCACTTGAATATTTATATCTGGATAAAAAGCCAGGGCTAAAAAATGCACTGTCTGTTATTTTTCTTATGATGTTGGTTATTCCGTTCATCAATCTTTTAGGTGAATGGAATCAGCAATTAAGGCTACCCCATGCTTTTGCTGCAATCGAAGCTAAAATGAAAGCTTCGGAGGCAGAAATAGCTCTTCTAACTGAAAGGATACTCAATGTGCATAGTTTGAGCGGCTTGTCTGTTAATATACTTCTGATTGCCCTTATTCCAGCTTTGGGCGAAGAGTTATTCTTTAGAGGTGCGTTGCAACAAATTTTTCAAAACAAAAAAAAGGCAACAATGGCAATCTGGCTTACTGCTTTTATTTTTAGTGCCATTCATTTTCAATTTTATGGCTTCCTTCCACGGTTTTTGTTAGGGGCTTTCTTTGGATATTTGCTCGTATGGAGCGGTAATTTATGGTTGCCAATTCTAGCTCATTTTACCAATAATGCAGTTGCTATTATTTTTTATTATTTAAAATACAACGGTTTTCAGGTATTCGATATCGATACTGTCGGTACAGGTTCCACTCTTTGGACTGGCTGTGTAAGCGGTGTAGTGGCTTTGATACTAATCGTTTTATTTAGAAAACAGTTTCGCCTAACTAATTTGTAACTTCAGGTTTTTACCTTTTGTTGTTGGTGCTTTATTTATTAGCTTAATACAATGTAATTTTCTGCATAAAGTAGACTTTGAATGCTTGGAATTATGTATTT
This sequence comes from Bacteroidales bacterium, assembly GCA_038249445.1. Lineage (GTDB taxonomy): Bacteria > Bacteroidota > Bacteroidia > Bacteroidales > Paludibacteraceae > Paludibacter. The sequence goes on along the minus strand of JBBSDM010000028.1, from coordinate 19,399 downwards.
TTGTAAGTTAATGTACAATAGAATGAGTTTTTTTTAGTTTTTGTTTAATACACCAAATCATGGTTTGTTTGGTCATTGTACAAAAAATGCTTAGCATTGATGAGGATAGTATCTCTTGGAAAAATCATATGACTTATTCACTTATTTCAATTCGAAACCTCTTGAAAAACAATATCAAACTTAAACTAGGCTTTTTGCTGTTTGTTGTTCTGTTGGTCGGCTGTTCTACCAAGAAAAATACGTGGACGTCTAGAACTTCGCAGGCAATGACCACTCATTTTAATGTGTATTTTAATGGCATAACTAGCTATCAAGAAGGACTTAAAAACATCCAGCTTGCCAATGTTGAAGATTACTCTTCTATTATCTCCATGCATCCAATTAGCAGGCACTCTAATGCTACGTCGGCAGTTTCAAACATGGATCGCACCATCGAGAAATGCCGAAAAGCCATTAAATTACACTCCATAAAAGTAAAACCGGATAAAAATTATAAGAAGTACAACGACGCTAAATACAAACGTTATTACAACCAGCAGGAGTTTAATTCCGCGCTGAAAGGTGCATGGTTACTTCTGGGGCAAGCTGAATTTCATAAAGCCGACTTTATTGGATCTGCTGCAACTTTTGCTTACGTTTCGCGCCTTTATGCTTCGGATAAAGACATGGTAGCCAGCTGTCAGTTGTGGATAGCTCGTGCTTATGGCGAAGCTAATTGGATGTACGAAGCCGAGGATGTACTTTCAAAGTTGGATCATAATAATCTGAGAAGTCAGAATATTGGGTTATTTGCTTCGGTAAATGCCGATTTATTACTTAAGAAACATCAATACAAAGAGGCAATCCCATTTTTAAAGTTGGCCTTATCAAAAGAAAACGATAGATATTTGAAGCAACGATTTGGTTATTTACTAGCTCAGTTGTATCAAAAAAATGGTGATAACAAAGCGGCTTACGATGCCTTTTCGTCTGTCATAAAATCGAATCCTCCGTTTGAAATGGACTTTAATTCACGCATTAGTAGGGCTCAGATTGATCAGGGCGATATTGCTGCGGTACAGAAAGACCTTCGGAAAATGCTCAAGAATACAAATAACGCCGATTATCTTGATCAGATTTATTATGCCTTGGGAAATACCTACCTACATCGATCCGACACAGTCAATGCGATCAAAAATTTTGAATTGTCGGCAGAAAAAAGTACACGCAATGGCATTGATAAAGCTATTACTTTAATCAAATTGGGCGATTTGCAGTACAATAGAAATAACTATGTAGGCGCCCAACCAAGTTATGAGGGCGCGGCGAAAATTATTACTAAAGAACATGAAGATTTTGCGCGTGTAAGCAGACGTGCTGAGTTACTCGGTGAGTTAGTAGGGCAAATCAATATTGTGACTTTGCAGGATAGTCTTCAGCGACTTTCTTTATTATCGGAAAGTCAACGTGTCGATGTGGTCGACAAATTAATTGCAAAGTTGATGGCTGACGAACAAGCTGCTGCCGAAAAAGACTTGAAAAAAAACAAAGAGGAAAAGGGAGATGAGTTTGCACGCCTGACTCCAATAGGTGGTAATATGCCGGGTGGTGCTATTGGGGATTGGTATTTTTATAATGTTGGTTTAATGCGTTCAGGTGAATCGGATTTTCGAAAAAAGTGGGGCAAAAGAAAGCTGGAAGACAACTGGAGGCGAACCAACAAAACAGCTTCACTTTTTGCCGATGAACCTACTACTTCAGCGGGAACAAGTTCTGTGGATAGCTTGAAGACGAAAACGGGTGTAGCTGTTTCAGACGTAAAGAAACCTACTTTTTACCTTAGTCAGATACCTGTTACTAAAGTGCAGATTGACAAATCGAACGCAGAAACTGCTACAGCGTTGTATAATATTGGACTTATTTACAAAGAAAAGATTGAAGATTTTTCATTAGCAATAAAAGCATTTCAGGAATTTGCCAGACGCTTTCCTGCGAATGCGCGAGTGCCCGATGCTTATTACAATAACTATATGATTCAGTCGAAATTAGATCATCAATCGGAGGCGCAATTGTATAGAAATAAGTTGATAACTGAGTTTCCAAAATCGGAGTATGCACTCATTTTATCGCAACCCGACTACGCAAAACGAAACGCAGCCATGTATAGTGAGCAAGATTCAATTTATAGTCGTACCTATAAAGCTTATAACGAGAATAAGTTTGACGATGTGTTTCGGAATGTGGAATATATAAAAAAGAATTTCCCTTTGTCAACATTGATGCCTAAGTTTTTGTTCTTAAATGCACTAAGCGTTGGTAAAAGCAGCACGTCAGATAAATTTGAAACTGCCTTGAATGAATTGATTACGAATTATCCTCAAAGCGATGTAAGTTCGATGAGTAAGGATGTACTGGCGCTTATGAAACAAGGACAACAAGCTCAAATTGGCACGACGGGTGGTTCCTTAATTGCTAAACGCGAGCAGATAACCAAAACAGAAATAGAAAATCTCGATCAACAAAAATTTACAGCCGATAAAAAATCAAAACATCGACTGTTGTTGGTCAGCTCAACGAATACTGCCAATTCTAATAAATTGTTGTTTAATATTGCATCATTCAATTTCTCCCGATTTATGATTAAAGATTTTGATTTGGTAATCAATAAGTTAGACTCCTTGCAGAGTGCTTTGTCGATAACCAATTTTGAATCGTACGATGAGGCCGATTGGTATTCTAAAACCCTGGATTCTGATCCGCTATTGATGCAGTTGCTGACCGATTTGAAAATTAGAAAAGTTATTATTTCGGAAACTAATTTTGCGCTGCTAAGAACCACTTTCAGTCTTAATGATTATTTGGTTTTTTCAAACTACTCGAATGAAATGAGGCATGCCACCAAAGAAGCTGTTCTGGAGAGTTCCAATAGGCAAGATCAAATTGCAAAACCAACTGTTCAGAAACCGACTTCAACAACTCCAATCGATAGACCAGTGGTTGGATTGGGTGATAAAGTGGTTGTAAGTAAAACCAGTTTAAAAACAGAGCCTTCGCAAATCCATGTGAACAAACAAATATCGGATACAACTGCGGTAATCAGTACGCCGACTCAAGCGGTTGTTCAACCAAAGGTGGAAGAGCCACCAGTGCCCTTATTCAAAAATCTGTTTGGATATCGTGCAGTTGAGCCACACTTTATAGCCATTTATATAGTTTCTGGAACTGTTGATTTTGAAAAAGTAAAAGCGGCATTTGATAGTTATAATGCTAAAAATTATAGTGTTATGAGCCTAAAGGTGTCGTTGGAATCTGTGGGTAAACGGCAGGTCGTCATAATTGGAAGTTTGAGTGATGCCAATATTGCCAAATCGTATTTGCTCAGAATGGTAAAAGAGACCAGCTTGTTTGAAGGGCTAAAGAATGCGAACTACAGAAACTTACTGGGTTCGCGAAAGAACTTAAATATACTTATTCAACAAAATGCCTTGAATGTGTATTTTGAATTTATGAAAGAATATTATTTGAAATAAAAGCAAAAGTTACGTGCGAAAATATTAGCTAGCAAACCATCAACTAACCAATACTTTAGACTTTATATAAAAAAATTATGAAAAAAGACCGCATACTTTGGGCTGATGATGAAATGGATTTATTGAGTCCGTATATTCTTTTTTTGGAAGAAAAGGGCTATGATGTTGTTACGGCAACTAATGGAAAGGATGCAGTGGAGTTGTGCCAGAGAGAGACTTTTGATATCATTTTTCTGGATGAAAATATGCCGGGGTTAAGTGGTTTAGAGACTTTAGCACTTATAAAAGATATTGACCCTAATGTGCCAATGGTAATGATTACCAAAAGTGAAGAGGAGAATATTATGAATATGGCTATCGGGAGTAAGATTGCCGATTATCTGACAAAACCGGTAAATCCAAGTCAGATTTTACTAACTTTGAAGAAGAATATTCATAAAAAAGAACTTGTGGCTGATCATACTGCCTCTACTTATCAATCACAGTTTGGGCGCATCGGCATGCAAATAAACGATACCTTGACCTATGAAGATTGGGTGGAAGTGTATAAAAAACTGGTTTATTGGGAGTTGGAATTGACCGAAGCTGATAATGGTATGGATGAAATGCTTCGAATGCAAAAAATGGAGGCCAATAATTCATTCACAAAATTTATCAAGAAAAATTATGTTAATTGGTTCGAACAGCCCGAACAGCGCCCATTGATGAGTCCGGATCTTTTCAAGACAAAGGTGTTTCCCTTGTTGGACAAAGGAGAAAAAGTGTTCTTTATTTTAGTAGATAATTTTCGTTACGATCAATGGAAAGTCATTCGCGAATTATTGAATGATATTTACCAATTTAATGAGGAAGAGTTGTATTGCAGCATGTTACCTACAGCAACTCAATATGCTCGGAATGCTATTTTTTCTGGACTTTTGCCACTTCAAATTCAGCAAATGTTCCCAGAACTTTGGATAGAAGAGGAGGACGAAGAGGGAAAGAACTTGTATGAAAAAGACTTGTTACAAACTCAAATTACTCGTTTCCGTAAGAATTATACTTTTTCTTATCATAAAGTAAGTGATTCGGCTTCATGTGAGCGATTAATTGGTCAATTGCCACGCATTGATAATAATCAGTTGAATGTATGTGTGTTGAACTTTATCGACATGTTGTCGCACGCCCGTACCGAATCGAAAATGATGCGGGAACTGGCGAATGATGAAGAGGCATACCGCTCATTGACGCTTTCGTGGTTCAAGCACTCGCCAACCTACGAACTATTTAAGGAAATAGCGCAACGTGGCTATAAGGTGATTGTCACCACCGATCATGGAACCATTCAAGTAACTAACCCGATAAAAGTGATTGGCGACAAAAATACGAACGTGAACTTGCGCTATAAGGTGGGCAAAAATCTTACTTACAATAAAAAAGAAGTTTTTGAGATAACGCAGCCGGCTAAGGTTGGTTTGCCGAGTCCCAACATGAGTAGCGCTTACATTTTTGCAGCAAATGATGATTTTTTTGCGTATCCAAATAATTATAATCATTATGCCAGTTACTACAAAAATACTTTTCAACATGGTGGTATTTCATTAGAAGAAATGCTGATTCCGTTTGTTGTGATGCAACCCAAATAAAATCCCCCTAGCCTAACCCCGTATTGTAAATTAAGAATAGGAATCTAGTGAAACAAACAAACTCAAAATTCATTGTCGACTGACGGATGAGGAGAAATTATTATGAAGAATTATACAAATGTAAAGGACCTTGGTAATTTGCAGGAAGCAATTAAAGAGGCACTGGAGATTAAGAAAAACCGTTTTGCTTACAAGCACATTGGCGAAAATAAAACCTTGTTGATGGTGTTTTTCAATTCCAGTTTGAGAACTCGTTTAAGTACACAAAAGGCTGGAATGAACCTGGGAATGAATACTATGGTGCTCGATATTAATTCAGGTGCGTGGAAACTCGAAACCGAACGTGGTGTGATTATGGATGGTGATAAGCCAGAACATATTCTGGAAGCAATTCCGGTTATGGCAAGCTACTGCGACGTGATTGGTGTACGCGCATTTGCAGGTTTGGAGGATAAAGTGTTTGATTATCAAGAAACGATTATCAATCAATTTATTCAATACTCTGGCAAACCGGTTTTTAGTATGGAGGCTGCAACAGGACATCCCCTGCAAGGTTTTGCCGACTTGATTACCATTGAAGAATATAAAAAAACTGCTCGTCCCAAAGTCGTATTGACATGGGCACCTCACCCAAAAGCATTACCGCAGGCGGTACCTAATTCTTTTGCAGATTTTATGAATGAGGCGGATGTTGATTTTGTAATCACACATCCCAGAGGTTACGAGTTGGCCAGCGAATTTGTTCGTGGTGCTTGCATTGAGTACGATCAAATGAAAGCATTTGAAGGTGCAGACTTTATTTATGCCAAGAATTGGTCAGCTTATCAAGATCCAAATTATGGACAAATTTTGAGTAAAGACCGCAATTGGACGGTTAGCAGTCGTCAGATGGCAGTTACAAATAATGCGCACTTTATGCACTGTTTACCGGTTCGTCGAAATATGATTGTGACCGACGAAGTGATTGAGAGTCCGCAATCAATTGTAATCCCGGAAGCCGCCAATCGAGAAATCTCTGCTCAGGTGGTGATTAAAAGGTTATTAGAAAATATTCAACAATAAAACCTATAAACTGCGATTGCTGCAAATTATCGCAAATGAATGCATTGAAACTGTTTTCATTTGTGTTTTTGTGTCATCTGCGGTAAAAAAATACACAAATGAATTTAGAACAAGTAGTTGCGTCCATTCGCAACGTCCCCGATTTTCCGAAGCCCGGAATTTTATTTAAAGATATTACTACAGCGATAAAAGACGCTGAGGTTCTAAAATTTATCGCCGATGAACTCTACGATTTCTACAAGGACAAAGGAATAACAAAGGTGGTGGGTGTAGAAAGTCGCGGTTTTGTGTTGGGAAGTATATTGGCCTATAAGTTGGGAGCCGGTTTTGTATTGCTCAGAAAACCGGGTAAATTACCTGCAGATACTTACAAGGTCGACTATGAGTTGGAATATGGTACCGATTCCTTAGAAATTCACAAAGACTCAATCGATGAGGACGATGTGGTTTTGTTGCACGACGATTTACTTGCTACTGGTGGCAGTGCCAATGCTGCATTGCTGTTGTTGAGGGAGTTTTCTCACCAGCCTGTTTTTGTGAGTTTTTTGATAGAGCTTACTTTTTTGAAGGGTAGAACACGCCTGGATGCAGCAAAAGAAATACATTCATTAATTCAATTTTAACCTATACGCAATAAACGTTGCGATGAAACACATGATGGAAAAACTTACTCTGATTAAAGTTGGGGGGAAAATTGTGGAAGAACCCCAAAGCTTGAAACAATTATTGTCCGATTTTTCGAGAATAGAAGGCAATAAAGTGTTGGTTCACGGTGGGGGTCGTTCGGCAACCGCCATAGCCACTAAACTTGGTATTGAGAGTAAAATGGTGAATGGTCGGCGCATAACCGATGAAGAAACACTGAAAGTGGTGACGATGGTTTATGGCGGACTGGTAAATAAACAAATAGTGGCTGGGCTACAGGCAATAGGAGTAAACGCATTGGGACTTACCGGTGCCGATTTGAACTATATGCGTTCAGAGAAACGTCCGGTAAAGGATGTGGATTATGGTTTTGTGGGGGATGTAAAAGAAGTGAATGCTGATATTTTAGCTGATTTAATTGGCAAAGGTGTGGTACCTGTTCTTGCACCATTAACGCATGATAAGGAAGGTAATTTATTGAATACCAATGCCGATACCATTGCAGGTGAAGCGGCTAAGGCCTTATCCCATCATTTTGATGTTACGCTGATGTATTGCTTTGAGAAAAAAGGAGTTTTACTGGATGAGAATGACGACGAAAGTGTTATTGCTAAGTTGACCCCTGCGCTTTTTGAGAAATATGTTACTACAGGTGTTATTAACGGTGGTATGATCCCAAAACTTGAGAACTCATTTGAGGCTATCAAAGCAGGTGTTAAGCAAGTGGTGATAACTAGAGCCGATTTAATACACACCGTTGGTGGAACTACCATAACTATTTAAGAACTTATTTATTCAGTACTATGAAGCAGTTTTTTTACACTTTTCTTTCTCTTTTAATATTTACGAGCTCTGTTGTTGCACAAAAAGAAATTAAACTGTACAAGAACGGACCAATTGAAAGTAACGAGATTACAGTTGCAGAAAGTAATCAGCGCATCGACTTTGTGATTAATATTAGCAATCCACGAATGTATTTTTATCCTGCACAAAATGAAAATAATACAGGAACTGCCGTGTTGATTTGTCCGGGTGGTGGGTATGCAGGTGTGTCAGTCGTAAATGAAGGTTCGGATATTGCTAAATGGTTCAACGATTTAGGTGTCAGTGCTTTTGTGTTGTATTACCGGATGCCAAACGGGCACAGTACTGTTCCGCTAGCCGATGCTCAAATGGCCTTGAAAATTATCCATAAAGGAGCAAAGAAGTGGGGTATTGATAAATATAAAATTGGGATTATGGGTTTTTCGGCTGGAGGTCATTTAGCCTCAACTGTTGGCACTCATTTCAGAACAAAAGGACAGCGTCCTGCGTTTATGATTTTAGGATATCCGGTTGTAACAATGGGTAAAGAATTGACTCATATGGGATCGCGATTTAATTTATTGGGTAAAAATCCTACAGACAAACTTGTTGCGTACTATTCGAATGAATTACAAGTAACAAAAAATACACCTACCACCTTTGTTGTTCATGCTGTCGATGATAAAACTGTGCCTATTGCCAACAGTGAACAGTTGTTAAATGCTTTGAAAGAGAATAACGTACCGGTCGAACTTAAGGTTTTTGACGAAGGCGGACATGGTTTTGGTATGCGTAAAAGAGGAATCCCTGTCGATAATTGGTCGGAGTTATTAAAAATCTGGCTACAGAATAATAATCTAATCAACTAAAATGAAGTTTCAAGAACAAACTAACGATGCTGTTTCTCTCTTGGAGCAACTTATTGCCATCTCGTCGTTTAGCAAAGAGGAAAATGTAGTTGCCGATTTTTTAGAGCGATATATTGAAATAAAGGGTTATGTAGCTTCGCGTAAAGATAACAATGTCTGGATTTTGAGTCCAGGATTTGATTCATCACACCCTACAATTCTGTTAAACTCTCATATCGATACAGTTAGACCAGTTGCTGGTTGGAATCGTAATCCACTTATTCCAAGTATTGAGAATGGTAGATTGTACGGTTTGGGCAGTAACGATGCGGGAGCAAGCGTGGTGAGTTTGCTTCAGGCTTTTTTTTATCTGACGCAGCAGCAACAAGCCTACAATCTGATTTTTGCAGCTTCGGCCGAGGAAGAAATATCGGGGAAAAATGGTCTGGAAAGTTTATTGAACGAACTGCCAAAAATCGATTTTGCCATAGTTGGAGAGCCAACACAAATGAATCTGGCTGTAGCTGAAAAAGGGTTAATGGTGCTCGATTGTACAGTTCATGGGCAAGCCGGACATGCTGCCCGCAACGAAGGAATTAATGCTATTTATAGGGCATTGGTAGATATAGAATGGTTTAAAACATTTGAGTTTGAAAAGAAAACTGATTTGCTGGGACCGGTGAAGATGTCGGTTACTCAGCTAAATGCGGGCACGCAACACAATGTAATTCCCGATAAATGTATTTTTGTGGTGGATGTAAGAAGTAACGAAATGTATTCGAACCAAGTTATTCTGGATGAAATACGCAAGCATGTTGGCTGTGATGTTCAAGCCCGGTCGACCCGACTGAGTTCAACTGCCACACCCCTTCAGCATCCCATTGTAAAGCGTGGACGAGAATTAAACCGGACTCTTTTTGGTTCACCAACACTTTCAGATCAGTCGCTGATGTCTTTCCCAAGTTTAAAAATGGGACCGGGTGATTCGGCGCGTTCACATACTGCCGATGAATTCATTTTATTGTCGGAAATAAAAGAGGCAATTGAAATTTATACTCAATTATTGGATGGGTTGGCGATCTAATCAATCATAAATCCGCAAGTAGCGCAAATGGGTTCGACAACTTTTCGTTGTTCGAACCCTTTTTTTAAGTTCTGAGCTCGTTCTGATAGTAAAATCTCAGAGAGTTCGTCGGTGAAAATGTTGCCTAATTTCATATTTGCATCAGCATCCAGACAACAGGGAACGATGTGCCCGTCAGCCAAAATGGCAATATGGTCACGCAGTGCATAGCAGTTTTTGTGTGTTTGTGTTTTTGTTCCATGTTCGTCCGGCCACTCGAAACGTGGAGCTTGTTGCAGAAAGATATGGTCAGCCAGCTTTAATCCATTGTCCTTGGTTTTGACTATTATTTCTTGTGTAGACAGGGTAAATCTCTTGCCAATTTCATTTAAAAAAACGGTATTAAATGAAGCACTTTCTGAGTTGGATGAATTCCAAAGCCGTAATGAAATGTAGGTTTTGGCAGATGCTTTAATTGAAAAGTTTAAAACAGAATTTAAATAATCCGACCATTTTTCAGGAGGAATATTTTCTTCCGCGTCGTGGAGAGATATATTCATTTGGCGGATAGTATGTGCCAAAAGCATTTCTTTCTTTCGCTCTAATAATCCACCATTGGTAGTGATATTGATATTTAAATTCGCGGCCTCCGCAATTGTAAGTATTTCATCGAGCTGTGGGTGTAAGAGTGGCTCTCCCAAAACATGCAGATAAATATAGTTGGTGAAAGGGCGAATTCTGTCCACAACGATTTGAAATTCGTCGGGCGACATGATTTTATTCGGTCGCTTTGTTTTAAAACAAAAGCTGCAATTGAAATTGCAGCTATTCGTTATCTCTATATATATTTTTTTGAATTTCAATGTCTTATTATTTTATCTAAAGTCGATAATATCGTGAATGGAAAGAATCCCCACAACTTGTTCCGGTTCGTTCATCACAGTGAGCGTTGTAATTTTGTTGATATCCATCATTTCAAGTGCATCGGTCAATAGCTCATTTACTCCAATTCGTTTAAAACCACTTGTCATAAAGTCTGCCGCTGTAAGTTGCTTGATGTCGTCGAATCGCTGTATAGCACGACGAATATCACCATCGGTAATAATGCCAACAGCCTGATCGTTGTCGTTATATACGAGGGTCATTCCTAGCCGTTTATTGCTCACTTCGTACATGATATCCTTGAAAAGTGTAGTTTGAGAAACTCTTGGTATTTCTGTATTCATCTCGTCTTTTACGCGTGAAATCATTCGGCGACCCAGCGCACCTCCCGGATGATATACGGCATAATTTTCGGCCTTAAACTCCCTGCGTTCCATTAAACAGATGGTTAGTGCGTCACCCATTACCAGAGTTGCTGTGGTAGAGGATGTTGGAGCTAGCCCAAGCGGACAGGCCTCTTCCTCAACTCCCACATTGAGTACCAGTGATACTTCATTTGCCAAAACAGATTTGAGGTTACCAGTCATGGCTACCATTGTGCAACCAATTTTTTTTAATGGCGGAATGATGTTCACTATTTCGGATGAACTTCCACTGTTTGAAATCAGAAGTACGATATCGTTTTTACTTACCATGCCCAAGTCGCCGTGCATGGCTTCTGATGCATTTACAAATATTGACTGTGTTCCGGTAGAAGCCAACGACGAAGAAATTTTATGACCGATAATGCCTGTTTTTCCTACGCCCATGATAACTAATTTTCCTTTACAGTTATAAATCAGTTCTACGACATCGTTTATTTCATTGCCAATTTTTGCGGAGAGTTTTTGAAGTTCACAAATCTCCTGACTGAAAATTTCTCTGCTGCGTTGTATGTAATCCATAGATTTACCCTCGTTGGTCTTATTTAATGATAATTTCAATAAATTCCCTTACACAACCTTCCCCGCCTTTTTTATTCATTTGAATAATTCCGGGAATATTTTTGATGGCTGTCAAAGCATTTGAAGGGCAGGCAGCCAGGCCAACATTTGAAAGGAGTTCAAAGCAATTTACATCATCGCCTATGTATGCAACTTCTGCAAGCGAAATGCCTTCTTTTTCGCAAATTTTTTGTACAGAAGCTAGTTTACCACCATCACGTTTGCCTTGATAGAGGTAGTCTAATTTCAATTTATTGAAACGGCGTTCCACCATTTTGGTATCTTCTGAAGTAATAATGCCGGTTTTAATGCCTTTCTGGCGCATGAGTTGCAAGCCCATTCCATCGTGGGTGTTGAATTTTTTCAACTCGTCACCTGCTTCAGAATAGTACATTCCTGCATCAGTCAAAACGCCGTCCACATCGGTAAGGAAGAGTTTTATGTTTCTCATTTTGTGCTCCGTAGTTAGCACTTCCTGTTTCTCGGTTAATGATTGACGCATGACAGTTGATGAGATACCTTTCGTGATATTATCAATGGCAATTGCTTGTTCCAAAATCTCTTTTATATCTGACAGATAGATTTGATTTGGGCCATCAGAGAAAGCATGATCTGGATCGGGATGAACTTCTACAAAGATGGCGTCAACTCCTACGGCAAGGGCTGCACGCATCAGATAAGGTACCATTTCACGGTTTCCTCCGGTGGAGGTGCCTTGTCCACCCGGTTTTTGTACAGCATGAGTAGCATCAAAGACAATAGGGAAACCATAACTACGCATTTCAACTAAGCCCGTCATATCAACCACCAAATTGTTGTAACCAAAACTCGATCCACGCTCGCAAAGTAGAATATTCTCATTGCCCGAATCACGTAATTTGTCAATCACGTTTTTCATGTCCCAGGGAGCCATAAACTGTCCTTTTTTTACGTTCACAATTTTACCAGTGTGTGCAGCTGCCATCAATAAGTCAGTTTGGCGAGATAGAAAAGCGGGAATTTGAAGCATATCGGCCACCTCGGCTACGGGGGCGCATTGCCAGGTTTCGTGTACGTCGGTGACGATAGGTAATCCCAATTCTGTTTTTACGCGCTGAAGAATTTCAAGACCACGTTGCATGCCTAATCCGCGGGGCGAGTTTACCGATGACCGATTGGCTTTATCGAAAGATGACTTAAAAATGAGATGGATATCCAATTCCAGACAAATTTCTTTCAGTTTGGCTGCAACTTCCATTGTCATTTCTTCCGATTCGATGGCACATGGTCCAGCAATTAATACAAAACGACTACAACCACCTATTTCAAAACGATTTTGAACGTTTATTTTTTGTGTTTCGAGCATTCTTTTATATTCAAGTACTAAAAACTAAATGCCTCTCAAAGTTTGGAGGCATTTAGTTTTTACTAGATTAGCAAATTAATTAGTGTAAACTCTTACCCAGTCTACTTCCAGACTTCCAGCGCTTCCAGCGCTTCCGTGCTGTTGTTCCGAAATGAATGAGTTGAATGCCATATACATAGCTTCTTTTGGCACATTGCTGGCAGTACGATAAACTTCCAGATCATTTATCATCCAGATTAATTCTTTTTTGTTCCAGATTAATGAATAAATAAAGAATTCAGAAGGATTTATTCCTGTAATTTTTATGCCGTCGTACAAGTCTTTATTTGCATTGCCCAACGAAATGTATTTGCCATTATAATGGAAAATTTTTATGTTTGGCAACTTCTCATCAGCTCCCAGCCAAAATGCATGCTGTACATTTCCTTTGCAGCGCAGTTTTGCACGAAAGATACCACTCGATTGACGGAATTTTTCGGCTGTTTGGAGGATGTCTGAAGTAAATTCAAATTCTTTTTCGATAAAACCTTTGGTGGTATGCCATGCCGATGCCAATACTTTTTCGTGTTTGGTGGCTACTCTAAGTATGCCATCTTCAACCGATACATTCTGTCCGGAATGATTGGCTTGTTTTTCATTTGCAAATGAGTGATTACTAACTATTTTGCTACTTTTATAATGAAAACCAAAGTTCCAGCGTGAATTGTCCAGCGTGTTCCATGCAAATTCATCGTTGAATGTGAGTTTGAGTTTACGATATTTTTCGAAACGTGCTGGTTTTTCATTTTCGAAGAAAAGAATATCCAGATTTTTGGCTAATTCGTAGAACCGTTGTTCGTAAGCGTATTCAGGAGTCGTTTGCCAGCGTTTTGGGTTCGCCCAGAACTCATTTGCTTTTTGGAACTCGGGTGTAGCTGTTTTTGCTTTCAATGTTTCGTATTCATTTATTATGAATGAGTTATGAAAACGAATATACGTTTTGTATGCTTTGGAATGTTCAAAACGCTTTAGTTTGGTGAGTTTTTCTGAAGCGGCAACTAATTTCTTATCTCCCAAAGTTTCAAAATCAGGGCTTGCCTTGAATGCAAGGTACTTTTTCAATTCATCCGATACCAACGTTTTGTAGTACATTAGGATCGCAAGTGAATTTTCCCACTTAAGACATTTTTTCGAAATTTGATATTCCTCAGTGTCTTTGTATTTTCTGTTTTGAAGAATCTTTTTATTTTCTTGAAATCCAGCAGATTTTACGATATGGAATAGTTTTTTGTATTCAGCCAATTCTACTGATTTTTCTACTTCCGCATAGCGATGCATGGCTGTGATAAGTTCGGATTCATTCCTTTCCAGCTTTGCTGTCGGAGTTATATTTCCAAAGAGTTTTTTCCAAAAAAGATTCATAATGCAATGATGTTAAGATAATTATCTAATAATAATTAATGGTAAGATATGAAGTTCATCAGATTGATCTAATTAATTCCATGCAGTGTGAAATGCTGTTTGCAATAATAGGTTTGTATTTTTCTTCGACTGGAATAAAGTGCTCACTACGCATTTTGTTTATTTGGTTCAGAAATAGTTCGTAAAAACCACCTTCGTTTACCAGTATTAGTGGTTTTTTATGTTCGCCAACAATTCCCGAGGCAATAATGTCAAGCATTTCGTCCAACGTGCCATAGCTACCCGGAAGTACTACAAACACATCCGAAATTGATTTCATTTTCTCTTTACGCTCGCTCATTGTATCCACTACGATAAGTTTAGTAGGTAATGCACTTTGGCGTTTCATTTTGATTACTGCTTGCGGAATAACGCCAATGATGTTCGCATTTTTACTTTTAGCACCTTCTGCCACCGAGTCCATTAGTCCGCCGGTAGCACCGCCATAAACAAGTACATTCCCACTTTCGGCAATCAGCTCTCCTAGTTGGAAAGCCGATTGCTTATAATGGTCAGCAATACGATTGCTCGAAGAGCAAAAGACGGCAATGTTCATTGTTAGCACCTATTTATTAGTCAATTGGCTATGCATCAATTTTTGCATACGTAGCATTGTCTTCAATAAATTGACGACGGGGAGCTACATCATCGCCCATCAACATGGAGAAAACGTGGTCAGCCTCTGCTGCATTTTCAATGTTCACCTGACGCAATGTGCGGTGCTCAGGATTCATGGTAGTGTCCCACAATTGTGTTTCATTCATCTCTCCCAAACCTTTATATCGTTGAGTATGAATCCCTCCTTCGTTTCCACCGCCATGTTTTTCAATAAATATCTGACGTTGGGTGTCGTTCCAGCAATACTCTTCAAATTTTCCTTTTTTACATAAATAGAGTGGAGGTGTGGCTATGTACAAATAACCTTGCTCAATCAACTCTTTCATATGACGGAAGAAAAAAGTCATAATCAAAGTAGCAATGTGGCTACCATCCACGTCGGCATCGGTCATAATAATGACTTTATGATAACGCAGTTTGTTCATATTTAGCGCTTTGCTATCTTCTTCGGTGCCAATACTAACGCCTAGCGCAGTGTATATGTTGCGGATCTCTTCGCTTTCAAGTACTTTGTGTGGCATTGCTTTTTCTACGTTCAGAATTTTACCACGCAGTGGCAAAATAGCTTGGAACTGGCGGCTACGACCTTGTTTTGCTGTTCCACCTGCTGAATCCCCTTCGACTAAAAAGAGTTCACATTTTACAGGATCTTTGTCAGCGCAGTCGGCCAATTTGCCAGGCAATCCACCGCCCGAAAGTGGCGATTTGCGCTGTACCATTTCACGTGCTTTGCGTGCTGCATGACGTGCCGTTGCGGCTAAAATTACTTTCTCCACAATGATACGGGCTGCTTTTGGGTTTTCTTCCAAATAGTTACCCAATGCTTCACCTACGGCCATATCCACCGATCCCATTACCTCGTTGTTACCCAATTTGGTTTTGGTTTGACCTTCGAATTGTGGCTCAGCAACCTTAATAGAAATTACGGCTGTAAGTCCTTCGCGGAAGTCATCGCCACTAATTTCGATTTTAAGCTTGTCTAGCATTTTGCTGTCTTCAGCATATTTCTTCAGCGTACGAGTCAAACCACGACGGAAACCGGCAAGGTGTGTTCCGCCTTCGATGGTGTTGATATTGTTTACGTAAGAGTGAATATTTTCATTGTACGACGTGTTGTAGGTCATTGCGATTTCAACAGGTGTACCATTTTTCTCAGTCGAGATATGAATAACATTCTCGATAAGTGGTTCACGCGCTTCGTCGATATATTCAACAAATTCTTTGAGTCCTTCGTCTGAATGGAATACCTCATAGCGAAATGTTCCATCTTCGTTTAAATGACGCTTATCGGTAAGGCTAAGTGTAATTCCTGCATTTAGGAATGATAACTCGCGTAAACGATTGGCCAGAATGTCGTATTTGTAAACCGATTCGATAAAAATTGTATTATCGGGTAAGAATGTTACCGATGTACCATTCGTTGTTGAAGTTCCGATTTCTTTTACTGGAAATTTTGGAGCGCCACATTCATACTCTTGCATGTACAGTTTTCCGTTACGTGAAACTTCCACATGCAAAAGGGTAGATAGTGCATTTACACACGATACACCTACGCCGTGTAAACCACCCGAAACTTTGTAGCTGTCCTTGTCGAACTTACCACCGGCGTGAAGCACAGTCATAACTACCTCTAACGCTGATTTACCTTCTTTTTCGTGTATATCCACAGGGATACCCCGACCATTATCAATAACTGTGATAGAATTATTTTCGTTGATAAAAACCTGAATGTTGTCACAATGTCCAGCCATAGCTTCATCGATGGAGTTATCAACCACCTCGTAAACTAAATGGTGTAAACCTTTAACGCCAATATCGCCAATGTACATCGCAGGGCGTTTACGCACTGCTTCCAAGCCTTCCAGTACCTGAATGCTACTTGCGCCATAGTCGGCACTTGCAGCAGCTCTCGCTTTTTCTTCTTCGCTCATTTTTATTTTAGTTATTTAAATACAGGTGTTTAGTGATAGTTTATTGTTTCATTTCGAGATAAAGCGTTCTATCTAAAAAAACAGACAAATATACGATAAATAATTGACTTAGCAGCTATAATTAAGGAGAAAATTCAGGTTGTGCGGAGGTGAAATTTAAAATTGTTTGGACGTTTTATGAAATCTCAATCTACTTTTTGTAAGGACTAATATTAAAAAAACAGCCTTCCGTCAATTAAGACGAAAGGCTGTTTGATGCAGAGATTTTGATGTGTGATTTCTTCTTCTCTTAGATTAATTTTTTAGAGACTATTCTAGCACCTCATTGTCGTGCATTTCTTTCATAAATGTCACAAAATCGTTTTTCTTTTCCGAATCCATCCACTCCATGCTTTTGCGAGGATGTGCGTTTAGTGCGCCAGAAATAAGGTAAGGAATGTGGTATCCCCAGTCGATATCTTTTTGCATTGGGTGAATATAATCCTGAATAACCTGCAATAGTGGTAGCAGTCTATATTTTGGGTTTTTAAGGAACGCAATCAAAATTTCAACCGGACAATTTCCTGCGCCACGACCAAGACCCATTAGAGTGGCATCGAGCATGGTGCAACCTTCCATTAGTGCTATAATGGTATTGGACATAGCTAGTTGCATGTTGTTGTGGGCATGGATGCCAATTTCTTTTCCGGGTAGAGCAACCGTGTATTTGCGTACCAAATGTTGAATGGATTCTACGTACATACTTCCGAAACTATCGACGGCATAAAATGTTTTTACGCGCGATTTGGCAATGTCTTTCAATGCTTCGTCGAGTTCCAGTTCACCAACGGTTGAAACAGCCATCAGGTTGATACAAGTTTCATATCCTTTGTCCATGCAATGGTGAGCCAGTGCAATGGCTTTGTCGACTTGATGAACGTAACAGGCTACGCGGATCATATCCAATGCGCTGTCAGAAGCCATCGGTATATCATCCAGTTCAATGCGTCCAATGTCGGCCATGGCCGAAAGTTTTAGGTTGGTTTCGTTTTTGCCAACGATACGTTCTATGTCTTTTTGATGACAGAATTTCCATGGCCCCATTTCGGCACGGCTAAATGCTTTTTCGCTACTCAGGTAGCCTATTTCCATATAGTCGATGCCTGCGTCAACGCAAGCATTGTAAACTCCTTTGACAAATTCATCGCTAAATTGCCATTTATTCATTAATCCACCGTCGCGTACGGTGCAGTCCATTACTTTGATGTCTTGTTTGTACATGTTTTTTTAGTCGACGGTCAACTGTTACCAGACACCAGTCTTTTTTTATGTTATTATTGTTTGCTTATCTTTTTTTGGTTGTGTCCAAGTTTACTGGTCAACTTGTTTACTGTTTTCAAGAATTTCCAGTTCTTTCCCTATGTTATGGTCAACCAGAAAACGGTAGATTTGTTCGAAGGTGTCTTTGTCTAGTCCATGTTTTTCAGCCCATTCGCCTCTTTGTTTTATTATATGGTCTTTTCTGCCCTGCGCCACTACGCTTTCAACATCAGTTTTATATTTCACTATCTCACTGATATATTGAAACCGTATTGCAAAAAGAGAAATAATTTCTTTATCGATGCAATCAATCTGTGTGCGGATTTCCTCTTTGCTTTTACATTCGGAGGGAGACTTTGTTAGGTTTACGTTTAAAAAACGATTTTTGTTTTGAAATTGCACAAAAGTAATTAATTTACTTTCAAATTCAAATAATATTGAATCTTTCTCTTTCTAATAACAACTTTATCTATTTATATGCAATTCAACTCAGATTTGTGTATAAAAAAAGAACCGAGTGTATTTGCTCAGTTCTAATCTTGATTAAAATAGAATAAGACTTCTTTTTTATTCAATTGTAAGAAGTTTTTTAAAGTGTAAGTTTTTATTTTATTCTTTTGTATTCAGTTTTTTCACTGGCTCTTGGGATTCCTTAAGTAGTAACTATTAAGACAAGTTTTATATGTGTCAACTCGTTTATTGTAAGCCCTATAGGTATTGTAATTTAGGTTGCTTTTATTTTGATTCCATCGAATGAGTATGCTGTGTAATTTGCTGTAGCTGAGCTGGAACCATTAATTGTTTTTTTGCTGAGTCCATTTGCAGTAATTATCAATTGTTGAGTTTCTCCATCTGTTATTACAACATTTTCCCACGTTCCATTAAGTTTTTCGCGGTGTATAAATTCAGTATGCAAATGCATAGCGATTAATTAAGGCAACATGTAAAATTAATGTATATTGTTTGAAATTAGAAAATATAGTAAATATCAATATTGTGTATTTTTGAATGAATTAAATTAACTGCCTATCCCTTTCGGTCAAGCAGATTTTATAATTTCTTTAAACGGCTGGGGTGCTGTATCTACAGCTTGTTGCATTAGTCGATAAAACAACTTTCCTTTATATGTTGATAGTTTTCGATTAAAGCGAAAAGCAAATTCATCCAAATAATAAGAAAGATATTTTGGCGAAATGCTTCCCTTATGAGTCCCATTTATCCAACGCTTTACAAGTGAATCGACAAGATGTACATGAGGTAATAATTCATGTGCTTCTTTTTCGCTACCTGAAATAACTTTGATTTCATGTTTATATTTATCGGATTTCTCCAAAAAGCTATATCC
>JBBSDM010000027.1:0-42907 GCA_038249445.1 Bacteroidales bacterium | reverse complement strand
GCTATGCCAAAAACATTGATTACATAATTTCGGAAGGTTCAAATATTCAACGTCCAAATGCGACAATCCAAACGGAGCAAGAATTACAAAAAGATTTTGAATTGCAATTTAGAAACAACAAATACAACTTTGTTTTAGTTTCTTCTACTAATATTGACAGAATATTCGCATTGTACCACGCCTCAAAAAACGCAAAACGCTGTTTTGTTTGTGACAGTTATCAGACTAATATTTTAAAAATAGTTTCGGAGAATCATAAGCAATTCACTTCATTTTACAATATAGATTATGATCAAAAAACGACGCCTGCTGGCCGATTCTTTGATTTGAAGCGTCAAGGACGAAATCCATTTTCTTTCAATGGAAAGTTAAAATCCTATTTAGACAAATATGGTTTTTGTATGCTTATACGCTCAAACGATTCATTTAAACAACTTATAGATGAATATGCTAAATCAAATGATTCAAAAGTATATTATTCAATGTGGAACGGATATTTGGATAGTAAGAAACCTGCTTTTAATGAATCGTTATACAATTTTTTGAAGCCTTATGAAATTGAGTATAAGCACACAAGTGGGCATGCTGATTTGGAAACACTAAAGACAGTTTTTGAAACAGTTAAACCCAAAGGTGGCATTATACCTATTCACACAGAAGCACCTGAAAAATTTCAAGAATTATTTCACGAACAAGCAACTATTATTCCTCTTCATGATGGAGATGTATTTGATGTAAAATAAAAACGGATTAATAATGATAAAAAAGAGCGAACGGCTAACAAAGGCTATATGCAATAAGGGTTACAGTGGTAATCCAAGCATTCTGCCCCGCATAAAAATTCGTGTAGGTGGACAGGAAAGTAGCCCGCAATCCCTTACTGCATATAGCCTCGACCGTTAGCGGTAATGGATATAAAAAAAGAAAAAATATTGCTACTTGAACCAAATTTCGTATTTTTGGGACAAATAAAACATATATGGGACAAAACACACCACATTCAAGACTTGAGAAACTTCCACCTTTAAGATACAAGGTGGAAACAATAAACATACTCAAACAAGCCAACAAAGCTGCTGCTGCATTGGCAGAATTGAAAGGAATAGCTAAAACAATTCCGAATCAAACCATGTTGATTAACGCAATTGTACTTCAAGAAGCAAAAGACAGTTCTCAAATTGAGAATATTATTACAACTCAAGATGAATTGTATAAAGCTTTGACTGTGAATAAATCGAATTTATCAGCAGACACAAAAGAAGTGATGAATTACCGAAAAGCAATCTTTTTTGGTTTTGACATAGTGAAAAAGCAAGAGTTTCTTAGAGTAAACGACATTGTAAGTATTCAACAAGAATTAGTTAACAATAATACTGGAATCAGAAGTCTTCCTGGAACCGTTTTAAAAAATGACAAAACTGGAGAAATCGTTTATACACCACCTCAAGACAAAGATGAGATTCTTGACTTATTGAGTAATTTCATTGCTCAGTTTAACGAAAACTATGACGATTTATCACCACTTATCAAATTAGCAATTTTACATTATCAGTTTGAAAGCATTCACCCATTTTACGACGGAAACGGAAGAACAGGACGAATTTTAAATATTTTGTATTTGATATTAAATCAGCTAATTGATGTCCCGATATTATATTTAAGTTCTTACATTATTGAGAATAAACCAGAATATTACAGACTTCTAAATCAGACGAATCACGAGGGGAAATGGGAAGAATGGATTATTTTCATGTTGACGGCAATTGAGGAAACGTCAAAAAATACAATAATCAAAATTGAACGTATCAAGGAACTCTTGGAAAAGACAATTTTAAAAGTTCAATCAGAAGCTACAAAAATATACAGAAAAGAACTCGTAGAGTTGATTTTTGAACAGCCATACTCTAAAATAGAATTTGTTGTCGACAAACTTAATGTTGAAAGAAAAGCAGCTTCAAGATATTTGAAAGAATTAGAAAGTATTAATGTTTTGAGATCTCAGAAAGTAGGACGAGAAACTCTTTACATAAACAAAGAATTAATTGAAATTCTAAAGCAATAAAGCACCTAGTCCATAATACATAGAGCTTCGTGCGGTCGAGGCACGAGACCCAGTCCGTCAGTGGACGGATAGACTATGAAGCACCGGTTGAAAACTACATCCCCAACCGATGCCGGTGAGCAATGAGCGTGGAAGAAAAATTGAGTATAAAAAATTGCTATGGAGAAAGCGACCGGTTTTGTGTTTGGGCAGGTTTGAAGAGCGAGTCTGGAGTGGTGGTTTTAAAACAAACAGTGTATGTTTTAAGCAGAAACAAGGTATTAAAATTATAATTTTTGCCTGTCGTTTGCTTGAACACTGGTTAGCCAAGCCACTGTCCCGATCCTGATGCATCTGGACAGTCAGACAGATTGGCCTCTAGGCTGGTGGACGGCTAGCCCTATCCGTTAGGTGCAATTGTACAAAAAAAGCAGTTTTTTGGATTTTATTGTCTGAAAATTTGTTTTTGCGGTGAAAAAACTCTATTTTTACCGCAAATAATGCAGTGAAAATAATTATGTATATACACGAAAGAGAAAACTGGTACAATTTTGTTTGGGATAACGAAAAGATTTTACCAATCTTAGGCTCTGTTAGACACTTACAGGGGAGGTTACTCGGACATATGGAAAGGTTGGGTTTTGATTTAATTGAACGTGCGACATTAGAATCTCTAATTTTGGATGTTATTGACACGTCTAAAATTGAAGGTGAATTCCTAAATCCAGAACTTGTTCGCTCTTCAATTGCCCGAAAATTGGGTATCGAAGGTGCTGAATTTGTATCTACTCCACGAAATATTGAAGGCGTGGTTGATGTTCTTTTAGATGCAACTCAGAATTATGATAAACTTCTTTCAGACGAACGACTTTTTGGCTGGCATAATTCACTATTTCAATCGGGATATAGTGGACATATTAAAATCGATGTTGGTAGTTTTCGCTCGGCTGGAATGAAAGTTGTCTCAGGAGCATTCGGAAAAGAAAAGATACATTTTGAAGCCCCAATTCCTGAAAGAGTTTCACGAGAAATGGACATTTTTTTGAATTGGCTGAACAACGGAAATCACATGGATTTAGTATTAAAATCAGCCATTTCACATTTCTGGTTTGTAACCATTCACCCTTTTGACGATGGTAACGGACGACTTGCCCGTGCAATTATGGATATGTATTTAGCTCGAAGTGAAAGCAGTAAAATCAGATTCTATAGTATGTCCAACCAAATTTTCAAGGAACATAAACACTACAACGAAATTATAAAAAAAACGCAGAAAGGAACAAGCGACATTACAAATTATTTAGTATGGTTTTTAGATTGTTTCGAGAGAGCGTTACTTTCTAGTGAAATAAATTTGGAGATTATTCTTGATAAATCAAATTTTTGGGAAAAATTTAAATTCATCTCTATCAACGAAAGACAACGAAAAATAATTAATTATTTATACGACAATTACGATAAAGAAATTGGATTTTTACGAACTTCAACATATGCAAAACTTGCTGATTGTTCGACAGATACAGCATTACGTGATTTACAAGACTTGGTAGAAAAAGAAATTTTTAAATCGGAAGACACAGGAAAAAAAACCAATTACCTGATTATTAGTCCGAAGAATATAAGAATCCCGAAAATTTCAACAACAAAGTAGATAAACATGAACGACTAATTCTCTGATAAACACCTAGCACCTAATACATAGGACTTCGTGCGATCGGAACGACCCAGTCCGTCAGTGGACGGATAGACTATGAAGCACAGGTTGAACTACATCCCCAACCAATGCCGGTGAGCAATGAGCGTGGAAGAAAAATTGAAATAGAAAAATTTCTATGGAGAAAGCGACCCATTTTGCAGTTTAGTTGAGATAAAGCAGAAGTGCAAAATCAGAGCAGTCAGGAGTAAACTACTAGGTTTGGGTTAGCAATAAGTAAAGAATCAGCTTCTGGAAGTATAGAATAGTTGCCAAACAGACCATTTTGCTACATTTTAGGCAACACGAAAGCCAACCCACTTCGCGTAGTGGGTCAAGGAGTTGATAGCTATTGTTTTATAGTTTTGGCAGTTGGATAAAACACATTATCTGGCGAACGAATACGTGGCAGAATTTCTATCGGTTGCATCATTCCTGTTTTACATTTTGGACAGCGGCAAGGATCAAAACCCGTAAGGCGTACCATGCGTTGCTGTCTGGCTTCGGTTAGTTGGATAATATCCGGTTTGGTTTTGAGCGGTTGAACATCCTTTTTGTACCTACTGCCCAAAATGCCAAAATAGCGTATCTTTATAAACCGAAAGGGAAGAATATGCATTGCAAACCGCCTGAGAAGCTCCACACCCGTGAGGGGCATTAGTTTCTGATTTTTGTTATCAGCGTAATCTTTGTACGAAAAAGTAACTTCTTTATCGTCAATATTTTTGATACGCGTATTGGTGATAGCCACACGGTGGATATATTGTCCCAAATTGGCAATAATCTGCCGGGGATTACCCAGCGAAGGTTCACAATAAACCACCCAAGGCTTAGCGTAGCATTGGTCAATAACACTTTGATATTTTGGTAATTGTCCGTTCTTTTTGAGTTGCCGCTTTAGTTTTTCGAGCAGTTTGCCACGAAACACGGTGCTGAGCATTTTTACCGGATAAAGGTATTTTCGTTGGTTGCCAATGTTCTTGAGTTTACCTTTAAGGGTCAGTCCAGCAGCGGGAACAATGCAATGCAGGTGTGGATGCAAACTCAGGTTTTGTCCCCAGGTATGCAGCACACAAATAGCTCCGGTTTTTACGCCATAATGCGAGTAACCAAAGCTGCGCAGTGTTTCCCATACAGCATTTAAAGCTAGTCCCGAAGGGGATTTAGTTCAACACCGGCTCTTAGGTCGTTATAGGGCAAACGTAAAAATTAAAAAAAATAAAGAGTAAAAATAGTATGGTTTGGAGAATAATTTTATATGTTTTTATCACAATAGTATTCACAGGATTGCTTGCTGTATTTCAACAGAAGATAAATCTGAATTTTGAAAAAATTGTGCTCCCACAATTAGCTCCAACTATTGGATTGATTCTAATTGTATTGATATTTAAGGAATTATTCGTATCGATAAATTATGATTTCAATAAATCAATCGCTTTAAAGTCTTTATTTGCGTTGGGAATTCCATTTTTACTGCTTGCCATATCTTTTTTTATTGGAAAACAAGTTGGATTAGAGGTAAAATTGACAGAAAACCTAAATACCCTAATTCCAATTATGATATTTGGAATCGTCATTGGCGCTATTGGTGAAGAAATTGGTTGGAGAAGCTTCTTGCAACCAACGCTTGAGAAGAAAAATTCGGCACTGTTTGCTTCAATGATTATCGGAGTAATTTGGGGATTATGGCATATCGGGCATTACAAAAATGGTGCACTTTTTATGATTGGGTTTTTACTGTTTACACTTTCAGCTTCAATTATCCTTGCTTGGATTCTCAGAGAAACTAAATACAACTTAATAATTTCTGTACTTTTTCATATTTCTATCAATTTGGGATTTCTGATATTTTTCAAGAATTCCTTAACCGACGCTAAACTTATGATTCTAAATGGAATTGTTTGGTCACTAACTGCAATGGCGATAGTACTATTTACTGGAAAAGGTTTAATAAAAATATGAAAAAATTGGTTTGATTATTTTAGCTTTGCTTTGGATTTGGTCTTTGAATATTTCAACAATCATATTGACTAACTTAGCTCCCAACAATATCTTTAAGAATTATCATTTTGCTATTGAAACAGGAATTATTCTACGCTAGCGTGAGTAGTCTACAAACCAGAATCATCAACCAAAATACAAGTTAGCCCCTGCTCCTAACCCAGTATGAACGCTACATAAAGAAACTTTTTTTACAAATATCTTAGCCATATGAAAATACTATTAACTGGTGCAACCGGATATATAGGCAAGAGACTTCTTCCTGCATTATTAAATCATGGACATGAAGTAATATGCTGTGTTCGCGATAAAAAACGTTTTCCTACCGAAGGAATATACAATCACCCCAACATTTCGTTGTTGGAGGTCGATTTTCTGAAGGATATTTTGTTTTCTGACGCCTTAAAAGATATAGATGTTGCTTATTACCTTATTCATTCAATGAGTTCAAATGCAAGCAATTTCGATAAACTGGAAGAACAATCGGTAAACAATTTTATTAAATTGCTATCATCTACACATGTCAAACAGATCATTTATTTAGGCGGCATTACCAATGAAAAACAGCTCTCTAAACATTTAGCTTCGAGGAAAAATGTAGATGATATTTTACATACATCTGGCCAAACGGTTACTTCGATAAAAGCCGGTATTATTGTAGGGTCAGGGAGTTCATCATTCGAAATTATACGCGATTTGGTCGAAAAACTTCCGGTAATGATTACTCCAAAGTGGCTCAATACAAAATGCCAGCCGATAGCCATTCGAAATGTAATTGAGTATTTAACCGGAGTGCTGCTCAATAGCGAAACATTTAACAAATCGTTCGATATTGGTGGCCCTGATGTACTCACTTACAAAGAAATGCTGCTTCAGTTTGCACAAGTTCGTGGTCTAAAAAGGCATATAACCACTGTGCCAGTTATGAGTCCGCGCATTTCATCGTATTGGCTTTATTTTGTTACTTCCACGTCGTATAAACTAGCTGTAAATTTAGTGAACAGTATGAAGGTGGAGGTTGTAGCCAACGATAATCGTCTGGAAAAGATGCTCAATATCCAACCCATTTGTTACAAAGAAGCCGTTCAGCTTGCTTTTCAGAAAATTGAACAAAACGATGTTGTTTCAAGTTGGAAAGATGCTTTGGCATCAAGCTCTAACAACAATTCATTATTTGAGCATATCAATGTACCTGTAAACGGCTGTTATAAAGATATTAAGATAAAAGAAATTACAACGGATATTCATCAGGTACTCGACAATATTTGGTCAATAGGTGGCGAAAGAGGCTGGTATTATGGCAACTGGCTTTGGAATAGTCGTGGATTTATTGATAAACTATTTGGGGGCGTAGGTTTAAGGCGCGGCCGTACAAATACAAATACGATTAACACAGGAGATACGCTCGACTTTTGGAGAGTGTTGGCGGCCGACAAGCAAAACAAGCGCTTGCTATTGTATGCTGAAATGAAATTACCCGGCGAAGCATGGCTAGAGTTTAAGCTTATCAGAAAGGAAAACAAAGATATATTGGAACAAACAGCAACGTTTCGACCCAAAGGATTGGCCGGACGATTATATTGGTATGCTGTTTTGCCTTTTCATTTCTTTGTATTTAACGGAATGGCAAGTAATATAATTCACTTTAAAACGAATGTAAAGTGAAAACCTCAGTTTTCGCCGTAGCGTATAAGCTGTTGCTTGGCACAGCCATCTTTCAACCTAGTGCACAGCAATAAGATTATTTGTTTGGGGTAATTTAGCAATGGATTTCAATCCATTGCTAATTATCCAACTTATTGAACGCTTCCCATTTTTATTTTCTTTCTCCATTCAAAAACTAACAAACAAATACCTCCCGCTGCAATAGGTAATAACCAGTCGATAAGGTTTAGACTTGAAGTGTGACAATATAAATTCAATACAGGAACATATACCAGTAGAAGAATACAGCTAACTGAAAAGGCAAATGCAATCAACAAATTTCGATTGGCAAACAGATAGCTACTAAACACACTACCATACGTACGCCGTGATAATAAGTTGGCATATTGTCCAAAAATAATGGAGATAAACGTAACCGTGAGTGCTTTTTCGTAATGATTGGACAGATGGCTAAGGTAGATAAATTCGACAAGAAATGCAGCATATGCCAAACCTGCCATTAGTAAACCGGAGAAAGCAATTCCTTTCATAGAATCTTTTGTCAATATCTTATCTTTGGGATTGCGGGGAGCCATTTCCATAATTGTTTTTTCGGGTGGATCGTAGGTGAGCATAATCAGAGGAAACATTTCGCCCACCATATCAATCAACAGAATCTGCATAGCTAAAATAGGAGTGGCAACACCGGCAAATGCCCCGATAAATCCAAAAAGTACACAAGCTAATTCTGCCACATTGGACGAAAGGTTGGTTTTAATAGTCTTTTCAAGATTTCTGAAAATGGTTCTCCCTTCTTTTACGGCCAATACTATGGTTGAAAAGTTATCATCCAGCAAAATCATATTGGCAGCTTCCTGTGCCACTTTCGAACCATTTTTTCCCATTGCAACCCCTATGTCGGCACGCTTTAAACTCAAGGTATCATTCACACCATCTCCCGTTACAGCTACAACTTCGCCTTGCTTCTTGAGTAAATCGACAATCCGTAACTTATCTTCGGGTGCTACCCTCGAAAAAATAATCGCCCGCTTTACAAATAAGGCACAAATATCCTTATCACTCATATCTTTCAATGCACTACCGTTGATCACCTGCGGAAGTTCATCGTTTTCATTCATCAATCCAATTTTCTTAGCAATAGCTTTGGCTGTAATCTCATTATCGCCGGTGATTACATACACTTTCATGTGAGCTTTGAAAACGCTTTCGATAGCCTGAAGCACTTCTTCGTGTGGTGGATCAAACATGGAAACAAAGCCGGCAAAGATCAAATCAGATTCTGCTTCCTCTACCGTATACTCTTTTTTTGTTTCAAGATCTTTGTAGGCAAGAGCAATCATACGCAAACCATCTGCTGCGAAAGTGGCTGCCGATTCGGTGATTTGTTTCCGTTGATCTTCTTTTAATTCAACGACCTCTCCATTCAAAATTATTTTCGGACAGCTGTCCAATACAGTTTCTAACGAACCTTTTACAAACGAGATAACTTTGCCTTTATGACTACGTATGATGGCTGCTTTGAGACTAACCTGATTGAAACCAAATGATTTGACTATCGGATAGTCTTTTTCTATCTCTTCCAATGTAAAACCAGCTTTCAAAACAAGCGTTGCAAACGAAGCCTCGGTAGGATCGCCTATGCTGTACCAGAATTTATGATAAGTGTCAGGAGGATTTATACGCCCGGTAGACGAAAGGAATCCGGAAAGAAAAAACACTTTCATATCGTCCAGCGAATCCTTTTTCAAAGATCTAGCTTGATCATTCAGTATTTCGCCTTTAGGTTCATATCCTAAACCGGAAACAGTAAAGGTGTTACCATTAAACTGACATCCGGTAATGGTCATTTCATTTTTGGTAATCGTTCCGGTTTTATCGGTCGCAATAACTGTTGCCGAACCAAGCGTTTGTGCCGCCGACATTTTCTTTACTATAGCATTTTTCTTTGCCAATCGGCTCACCGCTAACGCCAGTGCCACTGAAATCTGAGCCGGTAAACCTTCGGGAACCATTGCTGCTGCAACACTTACAGCGAAAACCAACGCAACGGTGAGGCTATCGTGGAATAATAATCTGGTTATAAAAAGAATAGCACCAATCAGCAACGTAGCATAGGTCAGTTTCTTTGCCACATCAGTAATTTCAATCTGGACCGGTGCATCGGATACTTTGATTTTTTCTGATGAAGTACTTATTCGTCCAATTTCAGTTTGCATTCCGGTAGCATATACCACTCCTTTGGCATTTCCCCTTGCCACCGTGGTACCCATAAAAACACAATTCTTCATTTCCCCGATAGGAATGGATTTTTCGGTATTAAATAAGTGATCTTTATCCGATGGAACAGATTCTCCCGTCATGATAAATTCATTGGCTGCAAATCCATCACTATCCATCAATCGTATATCCGCCGGCACACCATCACCTTCATGTAGTACCACTATATCACCGGGAACCAGATCGTCGACCAGTATTTCAACTTTCTTCTCACTTCTGATAACAGTACATTTCTTTACTACCAGACTCTTTAATGAGGCTAGAATGTTTTCCGATTTCCATTCCTGATAAAAACCAATCATTGCATTACAGAATACGATAATAAACAGAATAGAGCCATCACGGGGCTGCCCCAAATAAAAAGAAATGTAAGAGGCCACTATCAGGATGATAATAAGAGGACTCACAAACTGAAGACCCAATATTTTCAAAAAGCTTCGTGTATTTGTCGCTATTAGTTGATTTGAACCGGCTGACTTTCGCGATGCTGTAATGGCCTTTTCATCAAGACCATCCTTATCGTTACTATTTAATTGTTTTACAACAGACTCATTAGTTCCTTTATAGAATTCCATTGTTTAAGTTATTTGTATTATACTATTTCGTTATACGGCAAATCCAACACTAAAATTAGAACTGTAATTGTACCGTATGTTCTGAGTCGCTAAAAGTACATCTATAGTAGCAGCATAGTGTTAGAGTATAATTCCAAAAAGTTACATAAATCACACATTATTACAAACAATGTTAATTATAAAAGTGAGTTGGATTATAGAAATAAATTAAGTTTTGTCTCTAATACTCTCAGGTAATCCGTAGCGTATACAATACCCATGAATGCTATTTTATGTAAAAGTATGTAGAGCTGTGTTTGCGTGGAGCCCAATACGGTATCATTTAATTTCATTTGTGCTATCTTTACCCAAAATTTATCTCCATGTTAGAATAAAATGTATGAATCTACTGAAAAACCCCATTATTAAAAAGTACCTGAAATACCTTGTCATCTTTTTATCCTCAGGACTGCTTTTGTGCGTGCTGTTCTTTTTTGCAGTGTATTTAGGTTTTTTTGGACATCTGCCCGATAAAGCATCATTAACTGCCATAAAGAATGAGGAAGCTTCGTCAGTGATTTCTTCCGACAACATGATTATAGGAAAGTTTTTTGCTGAGAACCGAACCAATATCTCTTGGAATGAAGTGCCCAGGCATCTTAAAAATGCGTTGATTGCCACTGAAGACAAGCGCTTTTTTACCCACAAAGGCTATGACCTTCAAAGCTATTTCCGAGTTTTCTTCAAAAGCATTCTTTGGGGTGACAGCAAAGGTGGTGGAGGAAGTACGTTGACACAACAACTTATTAAGAATTTATATGGTCGTCATCATGATTATGGTTTCATGAGTTTACTGGTAAATAAAATAAAGGAAATTATCATTGCCGCCCGTATCGAGGAAGTGCTCAGCAAAGATGAACTCTTATTACTTTACCTAAACTCCGTACCTTTTGGGGAGGACGTTTACGGAGTGGAAGCTGCCTCGCAAAGATATTTTAATAAGCCAGCCAGCAAACTAAGGGTTGAAGAATCGGCCGTTTTAGTTGGTCTATTACGATCGAATAAGTATTTTAATCCCCGTCTTTATCCAAAAAATTCACTTGAACGGAGAAACACGGTGTTAAGTTTAATGACAAAAGAAAAATACTTGTCGCCCCGAGAAGCTGAAAGACTGCGAAGATTACCATTAAACCTTAATTATGAAAATCTTACACTAGAAGCTCCAGCCGGCTATTTTGTTTATCAAGTTAAGAAAAGAACAGAGGAGATTCTGTCAAAAATAAAAAACAAGGATGGTGAAGAATACAACCTGGAAAGGGACGGACTTAAAGTGTACACTACCCTCAATATGCAGATTCAGAGAATGACCCTTGAAGGTATTCGTAAACATTTGCAAGGAATGCAAAAAATACTAGATAAAGAACTAAGCCATAATTTTAAAAAACGTTGGTACAATAAACAAACAAAGCAGGTTGAAGATAATGAAGACCTTGAAAAAAAGGATGTTGAAGTGTTTGATTGGGAAGGTGTACAAACCGAAAGAATGAGTAAAATTGACAGTTTATGGCATTATTATAAAATGCTGAATGCTTCGGTACTCATTACTAATCCTCAAAACGGAGCTGTTATAACCTGGATAGGCGGCAACGATTTCAGAAGACTTCCTTTTGATATGGTGCTGTCGCACCGACAAATTGCGTCCACCTTTAAACCCATTTTATATGCTACGGCGCTCGAAGGGGGCGATTTTAAACCCGATACCTATCTCGATAATACTCAAAAAGAATATCCTGAATACGAGAACTGGGAACCTCAGAATTTTGATCATAAATTCACCAAAGACAGTACGGTGGCATTGTGGTATGCATTGGCCAATTCTATTAACCTGCCAACCGTCGATCTATACTTTAAAGTAGGGCATGAAAATATCGTTAACACCTGCAAAAAACTCCATTTCCCTCGTATTAAGGATTATTCTCCTTCAATTGCCATTGGAACGCTCGATTTATCACTTTTTGAAATAGTTCGTGCTTACGGTGCTTTCGCAAATAAAGGTCAGATTACAGAACCAGTAATGATAAATAAAATCACCAATGCTGATGGAAAAGTATTATACAAAAGAAAGGCAGCCGAATTTGAACAGGTTTTCAGTCAGGAAACCAGCGAAATGATTACGGCTATTCTGCAAAGAGCTATCAATCAGGGAACCGGAACCCGCATACGAAACCAATATGGAATTAGCGCCGATCTGGCCGGGAAAACCGGTACTGCGCAAAACTATACAAATGCTTGGTTTATTGCTTATACACCGAATTTGGTTGTAGGTACTTGGGTAGGTGCCAGTTCACCGGAAGTTCATTTCTTTAGTGGTACCGGATCGGGTTCTTCACTGGCATTGCCCATTGCAGGCAATGTGCTTCGGGGTATTGAAAATAATTCAGAATTAAGAAATCAATACCTGACTCCATTCTTAATACCTCAATCAACGTACGATATGTTGGAATGTGAACCCTACCATGAAAAGGGCATCAAAGGATTTTTTAATCGTTTATTTAATTGAAGGCAATAATACCAACTGAATTATTATTTCAGTCCAAAGTCAGCATTGGTTGTCGCCTTTTAGTTTCTTGATGGTCAAAAAAAGCGAGTAAAGCAAGTCGACTGAGAACTAACAATTTAATTCGTTTTTACTCTAATTTGAGCAAAAGTTTCCGGATAATTATCATTAATGAAATCAATCAGTTTTTCTCTGATAAACGTTCTCAAATCCCAGTTTTTGGAAGAATCGGAACTGCTTAAAAGTATTCTCACTTCCTTATATCGATCGGTTACATTGGTTACTTGTACATTTACTACACGCCCATCCCAGTCGGTATTGCCGTTCAGCATTTTGGGTAAAATATTTCGTATACTATCTACCGGAAAACTATAGTCTACATAAATAAAAACGGTACCTATAATATCAGCATTAGATTTTGTCCAGTTCTGAAAAGGTTTTTCGAGAAAATGGGTAATCGGTAAAACCAAACGCCTTTCGTCCCATATTTTCACCACTACATAAGTCAACGTTATTTCTTCAATTCGTCCCCATTCTTCTTCCACTATTACTACATCATCCAGTCTTATGGGTTGTGTAATGGCAATCTGAATTCCGGCGAGTATAAGTCCGATACTTTTCTGCGCTGCAAAACCAACAATTATTCCTATAATACCTGCCGATGTAAGTAAACTTACTCCGATAGTACGTGCCTGTTCAAAAGTAAGCAGACTAATAGAAATGGCCACTATGATGATGATAGAAACAGCAATGCCTTTAAAAACTTTAATCTGTGTAAGGTTTTTTCGTGCTTTCAAATTATCAGGAACATTCATATCCAGTTTTTGCAATAGATAATATTCACCTACTTTTATAAACTGAATTATAATCCATGTGATAGAGAAAATAATAAGTAGCGTATTTATGTGCTCAAGATACGGGAAGAGGTTTAGCTCCGAAAGATAAAAATGAGAGAAAATCTTAAGTAATATCCAATAAATAAGCCAGAGAGCTGGAACTTTAAAAAGCTCAACTACAAAACTGTCGAGTTTCTTTTCAGAATGAGTTATCCTGCGTTTAATAATTGAGAAAAGATAACGGTATACGAAAAAAATCACTAACAGAATGGCTAGAAATGCGGCTGATACAATGATTAATTTTACTAAGTCTTCGTTCCAAAAAAGGTTCATAAGCAGGATGTATTAAAGATTACTATTGGTTTGTAGCTATTTTTAAACCAATTTTCTATGGAAAAAATTCCATTGAAACCCATTTTTACAAATATACCATATATAAACTCTTATTCAGTGTGATTTCAATAAAAAAAAGGTTTCTATCCTGTCTTTATACTAAAATTAACATGTACTTCTTAATATGGTACGGGGCTCTGTGAACCAAAACACAAAGAAACAGGCAGCCCAGTACTGCGATACTGAAATGCTACGAACCGTATAATCATATTATTTGAGTGATAATGTATAATGATATCAAAATTCTGTATATTTGAGCCTGAAATTATTTAGCCTATTGAATTCGTTCAGAGTAGAATTTATTTATAAGATAAAATCATGCAACACTCAAAAATAAAATTTAGTTTTGTCGCCTTTTTCTTCGGATTATGCTTACTTACCGTGCATGCTCAAACAACAACTTACGGAGACACCATCTTTTTTGATAATTTTGGGCAACATTCTACCCGCGTCAATACTCTTTACATGCCTACCGGAAGCTATTCGTTTGCCAGCGCAAGTGGCAACAGCAAGGAAAAAGAAATTCAAGATAATTATTATGCAGTTATTGATCCACGGCACATTGTAGATGCAAATCCAAGTTCTTATTTTTGGACATCTACCAGCCCTACTTCTGCCACGCCACCCAATGCCAAACCATATTATACCACAGATCATACTGGCGACTCGAATGGTGCCGTGATGGTTGTAAATGCAGGTACTACCTTAAATTATTTATACAAACGTGCCGATAGTCTCAAAACAGGATTCCGCTACCAGTTTTCGTTTTGGATATATGTGGTGGCACGCAGTTCTCAGTTTTCCATGGAAGTTGTGAATCAAAGCAACACTACTACCAATACATTTTCGGGGCCAGTGCTTGATACCGAAGGGATCTGGACAAAATACACCTTAGACTTTCCTGTTCCACTATCGGCATCAGCAACCATAAACATTGTTACAGCCGGGCTGCAGAACAAAAATCAGTTGATTCAAGGAAATGATTATTATATCGATGACATATTATTAAGCACCCTGTACACCGACCCGGTGGTAATAACAGCGTCTGCTATTAGCACGGTTTGTGAAGGCAATAGCATTCAGTTCAATTCAACGGTGAAGGGAGATGCCAAGCCTTTTGTTTATTCATGGACAGGCCCTAATGGCTTTACATCTACCGATCAAAATCCGGGTCTTACTAATACCACTGCTGCTATGACCGGAACCTACAGGGTTATTGTTACCGATGCACTTGGACAAACAGATACAGCTACCACCAATGCCATTGTTAATAGAGCTCCGAATAGCGACTTTACCCTTTCAACCGAAACGATAGATAACAGACATAATTTGGTAACCATCAGCATCGCTCCCGAAAAAAAGGTAGTGTACGATTGGGAGTTGGGCGATGGAACAACTGCTAATCAAACAACCATCAATTACACGTACTACATAGCCGGAAACACACCCGAATACATCATTAAACTCAGGGCTAAAGATAGCATTGGATGCATTAGCACAACTTCCAAAATCATTGAGGTAGTACCTTTTATCCCCAATGTGTTTTCGCCGAACGGAGATGGTGTGAATGATCTGTTTATGGCCGGATATGAAGTGCAGATTTTTGATCGAAACGGAATGGTGATGTACAACGGAAATACTGGATGGAATGGAACTCACAACGGTGAAAATGTGGACAACGATACGTATTACTATTACCTTAATTACACCGACCGAAGTCATAACGTTCAGAACCGTAAAGGCTTTGTCACACTGAAAAGATAAACAAAATGAAAAGAAAAGACAGAGAAATAACTGAAAACGAAGCATTTGAAATACTGACAAAAGGAGAATTTGGAATACTCTCGATGTGTACCACTGATAACGAAGGGTACGGCGTACCTCTGAACTATGTTTTTGATCAAGATAAGATGTACTTTCATTGTGCATCTGCGGGTTCAAAACTTGAACATTTGCGACAGAACAACAAAGTTTCTTTTTGTGTGGTTGGAAATACATGCATACTACCTTCGGACTTCGGAACACTCTACGAAAGTACGATTGTTTTTGGAACAACATCTGAAATAGATGGAGCAGAAAAACGAGAAGCTCTACTGAAAATTATTGAGAAATATTCTGCCCACTTTATTAAAGAAGGAAATGAATATATCGATAAATTATATGACAGAGTGAGCGTTATAAAACTTTCGATACGTTCAATTACCGGAAAAGCGAGACGATAAATCTGGTTTTCTTTTTTCGCCTCTTCCCTAATTCACAACTCTTTGCAAAACATTTGCATTTTTATCCTCATTTATTTGCCTAAGCCCTAAGCAATTATTCTACATTTTTTTTGGAAGGATAAATTGACTGATTCCCCTACCCTTTAATTCCAAATTAAGCTTTATAAATCAATCAATAAAAACAGAACGAGTCTAAACAAATAATGTGTTGGAATTGTTTGAGATTTGGACTGATTTATATGTGGCTATTGGTATTTCGCAAATAGAAAGAGTCATTAAGAATATAATTTTACCTTAAAATATAAAGTTTGACTATTTATATATCTCGTAATTCTACTTTACTAAAATAAAAAAATGCAAAAATTGATTGAAGATTTTCAAGAAACAATACAAATCTCAAGTCCACTTTAGAGGATTTGGTAAAGTTACTTTTCCGCCCTGAAAATTCAACTAAATTCTAATTTGGTAAAGTAGAAGTAATAATACTATTTTTACTAATCATCAATAGTAGTGAGTGTGCGCTGATTTTACGGTGTACACTCATTTTGAATTAAACACGCCTAATAATTACATGCTACAACTTTCAAGGTAAAATCAACAAATTAATGTAGTATTCCACCATTAGTGTTTCTAAAGTATAATTTACAAAAAAAATGTACGTTTCGGATTTGACAACCAGAAAATAGGTGTTACATTTGTATCACGCACAAGAAACAACTTTTATTGGTTAAGAAGGTGTATTAAATGATGCTGAAATGTATAAAATAATATCTCAAAATGAAAATATTTGAATACGGTGAAAATGAAATCAATCACCTCAGCAAAAAAGACAAGCAGTTATCGAAAATAATAAACTTACTGGGTAAAATTGACCGTCAGGTGACGCCCAACCTTTTCGAAGCATTGGTTGAAAACATTCTTGGGCAGCAAATCTCAAATAAAGCGGCAGCTACTGTAAATAAACGATTAAGAGATAAATTTGACGGTGTAATAAGTCCTGAGAAAATTGCATCAGCCAACCATTATTATATTCAGGAATGTGGCACCACACTCAAAAAAGCAGGGTATATAAAAATAGCTGCCGATGCAATTTTATATGGAAAAATCAAGCTTGATGATTTTCCTACAATGCCCGATGACGAAATTATCGAGCAACTCACACAACTTCCGGGAGTTGGTGTTTGGACAGCCGAAATGTTGATGATATTTTCGCTTCAACGCCCCAATATTATCAGCTACGACGACTTAATCATTCGTCGAAGTCTCATAAAACTCTACCATTTGGAGGAGCTAACCAAAGACCAATTCAATACATTCAGAAATCAATATCATCCATATGCATCCATTGCATCGCTGTATCTTTGGGCTTACGGACATAGTGATATTGCTGAATAAATAATTTCAGTATTGTGCATTATATGTCTATTAAACAGAATAATAATCACTACAAAAATAGAATAAAATGCAAACCATAAAAAAAGCTGTAACCATAATACTGGTACTTTTATTTTTAATAATTCTGAGCAATCAGGCCGAAATTAATTCAGCTCCAAACGCCAAAGTAAGTGCCAAAAATAACATCTCCACTCGCACTCATTATTCGCCAAGCGATGTAGGCATGAGTGCTACAACATTGGGCAAAATTGATTCTATTGTAAAAGACGGCATCAAAAACAGAGTTTTCCCGGGTTGTCAGATTATGGTTATGAAAGAAGGTAAACCTATTTATGATAAATGCTTTGGAAACTATACATATGAGTCTGCGCAAAAAGTAACTCCAACAACACTTTACGATTTGGCATCGCTTTCTAAAACAACTGGAACATTACTTGCTGTCATGAAACTTTACGACAACAACAAACTGCAAATTACAGATAAAGCATCCAAATATATTACTTTTCTGCGTAGTACAAATAAAGAAAGTATCACAATAAAGGAACTATTGTTCCATGAATCAGGATTACCGGCGGGGCTACCGTTCTATAAACTGGCAATCGAAAAGAATAATACACCTACATTCATTATCGGAATCAAAGATGAAACACATCTGGTGAAGTTGAATAGCACAACTATGAAGTATAAATGGGACTGGGTATCCAAAATTCAAACTGCCGAATTTCAAACGCAAGTGTCGGACAGTTTTTATTTATCCAACCGATTTCATAAAGCAGCAATGCAGATGATAGCCGATACACATTTGAACAGCAAGGCTTATGTTTACAGTTGTATAAATTTTATATTACTAAAAGAAATTGTGGAAACGATTAGTGGAATAAGTATGGACGAATTTCTTAACCAGGAATTTTACACTCCAATGAAACTTAGTACCATGACCTATTTGCCTCTTCAAACCCGCAACAAAGAAGAGATAACACCTACTTTGAAAAAAGACTTTTTGCGTAATGGAGAAGTGCGAGGTTACGTTCACGACCCCGATGCAGCCTTTTTAGGCGGTGTGTCGGGCAATGCTGGATTATTTGCTTCGGCAGCCGATGTGGCTATAGTGCATCAAATGCTGCTTAACAAAGGAGAATTGGATGGAGAGCGCTACCTCAGTGCTATAACCTGCGACTTTTTCACCACCACCGTTTCGCCAAGCGGAAGGCGTGGTTTGGGTTATGACAAACCTGTTCCTGCACCAAAGTCAAGTCCTTGTTGTACTTCAGCTCCATCAACTGTTTATGGGCATACGGGCTATACAGGAACCTGCTGTTGGGTAGACCCTACCAACAATTTGATATATGTTTTCCTTAGTAACCGCACCTATCCTAATGATGGAATCAATAAACTGGCTAAAACAGGCATTAGGACTAAAATACAGGAGGTAGTTTATCAATCGATGAAATAATAACTACGATGCGCCAAGCTTCCATTATACATGGTTAACTTCTAAATAATATTTTCGTTAGGAAATTTAATTTCTAAAATAAACTGAATTTATTTAGTCAATAAACACCTACCAACTATAAAAATCAATTATTTATCATTTATTTTATCAAATATGACTTAATAATTATGTACTTAGCTATTTTACCACTATCTTTGTGAAAAATATAGTTTTTTTACAATTAAGAACTATCCTAGATTAGAAACACGTAAAATAAAAATTGATAAATGGCGAAATCGCAAGTAAGTAGTACAAAGAAAGAAAAAGAAACAAAACGGTTAAAAAAATTAAAGGATAAGCAACAAAGAAGTGAAGAGCGCAAAAAAAACTCAGTTGGTGGTGCGCTTGAAGACATGTTTGCCTATGTGGATGAGTATGGAAACTTAACAGATACTCCGCCGGATCCAACAAAAAAGAAAATAGTTGTTGATGTGAACAGCATTGTACTTGGTGTTCGAAAAAGAGAAGAGGAAGAAAGCTCTCCTATCAAGAAAGGAAAAGTAGAATTTTACAATGACTCAAAAGGGTTTGGCTTTATCAAAGAACTAGATACTCAGGAAAAATATTTTGTACATGTTAACGGTTTGATTGACCCAATCAAAGAAAATGATATGGTTACTTTTGAACTGGAACGTGGATTAAAAGGCATGAATGCCGTAAGAGTTACGAAAACGAAAGCGTAAATTTATTCTACACTAAAAAATAAAAATAGCACGGTGCACTGGAACTTTTTTAAAGACAGTGCTCCGTGCTATTTACATCTAGAAGCATTACACATATATTTCGCCAGCAAACAGTTAGAACAATATGGTACAAAATAATATCAGAATTTTTTGACTAAAAACGGGCAGATTCTTATTTGTTTTCACTATTTTTGTATAGAAAAATAATTTTGAACTCTATTATGCAAACACCCTCACCTTACTATCAATTAGCACAAGATTTTGCTTTGTTTACGAATCGATCCATTTTCCTCACAGGAAAGGCAGGAACAGGGAAAACAACTTTTTTACACAATTTAAAGAAAGCTACAAAAAAACAAATAGCCGTTGTAGCTCCCACTGGGGTTGCAGCCATCAATGCTGGTGGAACCACTATGCACTCATTTTTTCAATTGCCATTTACCCCTTTTGTTCCAACCGTTGAAGGTCGTAAAAACCTGATTGAAAAGATGAAAATGCAAGGCAACCGTAGAAAGGTATTGCAAGAACTTGAATTGCTGGTTATCGACGAAATAAGTATGGTACGAGCTGATGTACTCGATTCGGTTGATACTATTCTCAGACACGTCCGCTATCGTAACAACGAACCTTTTGGAGGTGTACAAGTCATTTTTATCGGCGATATGTTTCAGCTTTCACCAGTGGCAACAGATGAAGAATGGCGATTATTGAGCCAGTATTACTCAAGCCCATATTTCTTTCATAGTCAGGTCATTATACAACAGCAACCGGTTTATATTGAACTGGATAAGATTTTCCGACAAAGCAATGTAGATTTTATCAGCGTACTTAACGAAGTTCGTAACAATCGGCTATCGGACAAAGGACTAGCATTGCTTCAAACTCGGTACAATCCGCTGTTTGTACCACCAAGCAACGATACCTACATTACCCTAACAACGCACAACCGTAAGGCAGACCAAATAAACGCCGAGGAATTAGTGAAAGTAAAAGGTAAGACATATACTTTTAATGCTGAAATACAGGGCGAATACCCCGAGAAAAGCTATCCTACAGAAAAAGAACTGATATTGAAAATTGGAGCAAAAGTAATGTTTCTGAAAAACGATACGGAAACACCTCGTCGGTTCTTTAATGGCAAAATTGGCATGGTAGAAAGTGTTGAAGCTGAAACAATAACTATAAAATGCCCAGATGATAGTGAATCCATAGAGCTTAGTAAGGCCGTTTGGGAAAATATCCGCTATTCTACCAATCCTGTCACAAAACAGATTGAAGAAGACGAATTGGGCAAATTTATTCAGTACCCACTCCGGTTAGCTTGGGCTATCACTATTCATAAAAGTCAGGGACTTACCTTCGACAAGGCAGTGATTGATGCCGGAGCAGCCTTTGCTTCCGGACAGGTGTATGTTGCATTGAGTCGTTGTAGATCATTAGAAGGAATGGTTCTGTTGAGCAAAATAAACCCTGGGAGCATTCAAAATGATAATCAGATTGTAGCACACGAGCGAAATAAACTTCCAATTGAAGAACTTGAAATACAATTAGATGAATCACGAAGTCTATATCGTAACTTTATCCTTATGCAACTCTTCGATTTCAAGAATGCAATTGGGCAAAGCTCACGTTTAACAAAAGAAACCACTGATGTAAAAAGCTCCTTTAATGAGGAAACATTTCAGTTTCTTGATGATATTTTACGTCAGACACAAGCCTTGCAACAAGTAGGAACCAAATTTCAAGGACAATTACAGAGCATTCTGCACGAACGTCCCGTGGAAGAAGAACATTTGCAAAGTCGCATAACTGCTGCTACTGAGTTTTTCAATGATAAAATGAATAATTTGATAGAGACCCTACGCCAATCGCCGGCTACCACCGACAGCAAACAAAATGCGTCGGAATACAACGATATTATTCGTATGATTTTCTCAAATATTGCTCAAAAGAACTTCTTAATGAGGGGATTAAAAAGTAAATTTACGGTAGAAGATTATTTTATTTTAAAAAACACCTTTACCCTACCCGATTTTACAGTAAATGCTTATGCCAAAAATAGTTCCAATAAACCATTAGAAACGCGACAACCTAAACTATTTAATCAATTGTTGCATCTTCGCAATAAATTTTGCGAACCTAAGGATTTGCCGATTTACATTGTGGCAGGCAGCAAAACATTGTTGGAAATGTCGGACTATCTGCCTCAAAATGAAAAAGATTTGTTGAATATTCACGGTTTTGGGTCGGCCAAAGCCGAGAAATATGGTAAGGCATTTTTAGATATTATCCTGTCATATTGCAAAGAAAACAAGCTCACATCCTTAATGCATGAAAAGGAAACAGTAAAGGAGAAAAAAGAGAAAAAACCGGTTGGCGAAACGATGAGAATCAGTTTATCCATGTACAATCAAGGAATGTCAATCGAAGAAATAGCTACCAGTCGCAACCTTGGTATTTCCACCATTGCCACTCACTTAGGTAAATATATTGGCACGGGCGAATTGGACATCAACAACTTTGTAACAAAAGAAAAACGCGATAAGGCCATAAAAGTGATGGAAAATACAGCAGAAATTGGTTCAGTATACCAAATGCTGGGAGGAATAATGACACAACCAGAAATTTCCATATTTATGGCTTGGCTGCGAGGCGGTAGAAAGTAATTTACAGTTCAATTATTGCAATCTTGAGAGTTTAAACAAGGCTCAAAACTTCATATTTAAATCTGATTTCTATTTTGTTTTCTTTACCTTATCTTCATTTTTGGCTATAAAATCCTTCCAGCCGGAGTAGGCTTTGTCGGAGGGAGGTCTGCCTGCCTGCAAAAAATGACAATAAGCAGCTGCTAAACCATCGGTTGCATCCATTTGCGGCAACATACTTTCTTGGGGAATTTTGAGCATCCGCCTAAGCATATCAGCTACTTGCTCTTTTGAAGCACTACCGCTACCTGTTATTGCCATCTTAATTTTCAAGGGAGCATATTCCGTAATGGGTATATCGCGATACAATGCAGCCGACATAGCCACACCTTGTGCCCTACCAAGTTTGAGCATCGACTGCACATTTTTTCCAAAAAAAGGAGCTTCGATTGCTAAATGGTCGGGATGAAATTCATCAATCAATGATAAGGTACGGGCAAAGATTCGTTGCAATTTAAGATAATGATTACTATACTTTTTCAAATCCAAAACACCCATGGCAATGAGTTCGGCCTTATTCCCAGTCACTTTCAGCAAGCCATAACCCATTATCGTAGTTCCGGGATCAATACCTAATATTATTTGTTCTTTTATCATTTAACAGTGAGCAATTATACAGTCGAAGAAAATTCATATCCGTTTATTATTCCTTAAAAATCACTAATCAATTCCAGAATAGTGGTAAAAAAGAGAGCTTCCGATCCAAATTGAGATGAAAATTGTTCCTGAAAAATAACTCCATATTTTTCATTCCAAAGGTGCAGAGTATCCATATCCAAAGCATGAAATTGCACAGAAAAAGAGGTACCCTCTTGTTCTTCATTTGTCAAAATTTTTGCCAATTGAGGTTTTGAAAATAATGAAGATTCAAGCATAAACGGAATATATTGTTCGTGAACCCATTTGAGCCACACATTATGTACTTTGTCAGAAACTAAAAATGTTGTATTTAAAATTAACATATCATCGCTATTTTTATTGAAAATATTTTAAACAAAAGTAGTCATAATTTCAGAAACTTCATTACCTTTGCATTGCAATTTCAAAATCAAGCTCGGGGGTTTAGCTCATCTGGCTAGAGCGCGACACTGGCAGTGTCGAGGTGATCGGTTCGAGTCCGATAATCTCCACTTGGTTGAAATAAAGGCTTATCGAGCGATCGTGGAGCCTTTTTTTTATCGATTTGTAAGCACTGGAGCATTTATTTTTTTTTGTTGCTGAGCAGCATTCAACACAGCTGCATAGCTATTAACTTTACAAAGAACAACATGAAAAGAAAAGAATTTCAACTTCTAATTCAAAAATTTGGATTTGAGGACATTACAAAAAATGAAACTATTGGATTCAGCAAACGTTTTCAAGATGCAGAAAACAATCTGGAATTAAAAAGGAAATTCAAATACAAGCAATGCTACATCACTCTCGAAAGTGATAATATCTTTATTGCATTCAACAATCCACCTTATAATTTCAATTCTACAGAAATTACTTCATCCGAAGTTCTATCGTTATTCTATTATCTGACTATCACTTCAAATAAAAAATTTGCTGTAAAGAAAGAGAATCCTGACGTTTGCAAAATTTATGATAAGTTAGAATTGCAAGGGCTGACTATTGACTCAAAACCTTATGTTGAGAAAAAACGATACAATCTTGATATGATGGAGTTCAATAAAATCAAAAAAATCATAGCTGAGTAAATAACAACCCTCTGATCTATTTTCTTTTACTGCACAATTCACGGTGTGCAATACAAGCAAACCACTACCATTCGTAGTGGTTTACTTGTTTTAAAGAGTTGAGCCACGAAACCCGAAATATGCCATTATATCCTAGCTCAACAAACCTTTGCAATAAAACCATCCCAATAATCGAATAAAACATAATTATAGAAAAATAATCAGCTTTTTTTGTAAAATATTTATAAATATATCTTCCATTTATATCGCACACGATATAAATACGTTATTTTTATATCGCAAACAATATATATTAAAACATACAGAAAAATGAGTTCAAATTTTCATAAATTTAAAGCCAAAAGCTTACAGAACAAAGAGATAGACATGGAAAGCTACAAAGACAAAGTAGTATTGGTTGTAAACACCGCCAGCAAATGTGGCTTAACACCTCAGTATGAGGGACTGGAAAAACTATACAAAGATTACAAAGACAGAGGTTTAGTCATTCTTGGTTTCCCGTGTAACCAGTTTGGCAATCAGGAGCCTGGAGACGAGAAAGAAATAGCCGAAAGTTGCTTGATAAATTACGGAGTAACTTTTCCTATGTTTTCAAAAATAGAAGTGAATGGAGAAAATGCACATCCAATTTACAAATACCTGAAAAGTGAATTAAAAGGGACATTTGGCAATAGAATTAAATGGAATTTTACAAAATTCTTAATCGAAAAAAACGGGAATCCATATAAACGATTTTCTCCGACAACGACGCCTGATAAATTAAGAATACATATTGAAGCTTTACTAAAATAATTATTGCACTTGTTTTCTTTCATTTTTTGATAGACGAGAAATCAAATTAACTTTCTAAGCTTTACCATCTTTGCATGTAAAATATTTTTTTATGAACTACGATCAACTTAAATTAGAAAATCAACTCTGTTTTCCACTATACGCTGCTTCAAGGCTCATTATCAGAGCATATAAAACAGATTTAGATGTTTTGGGTATCACTTACACACAATATTTAGTGCTTATGGTACTTTGGAAAACCGATGAAATCAGCGTGAAAGAAATTGCAGAGAAATTAATTTTGAACACAAACACTGTAACTCCGTTATTAAAGAGGATGGAGTCAATGCAATTGCTGTCGCGCGTACCTTCAAAAAGCGATCAACGGAAGGTAATGATATCTCTGACAGAACATGGTAAAACAATGCAACTACACGCGGCTGAAGTACCCTTCAACTTGCTTAAAAAGCTAAACATGACTATGACGGAGACAGAAATAGCAGATACGTTGGAGCTTAAAAGTCGA
Source organism: Bacteroidales bacterium (assembly GCA_038249445.1). Taxonomy (GTDB): domain Bacteria; phylum Bacteroidota; class Bacteroidia; order Bacteroidales; family Paludibacteraceae; genus Paludibacter. The sequence continues at coordinate 17,396 of JBBSDM010000027.1, read as the reverse complement.
CTTTACCAAATAATTAATACATTAGAAACAGATGAAAAACAATAAAGAATAATTTGTCCTGATTATATACAAACAATTTAAATTAAAGTCATTATGAAAAAAAATATTGCACTATTATGCTTGGCATTTTTTGTATTATGCACTATAAATGCGAATGAAAAGAAAACAACCGATAACTTCTATCAGTTTAAAGCTAAATCGCTAGAAGGAAAGGAGATTAGTATGAAGGAATATAAAGGAAAAGTGGTATTAGTGGTAAACACTGCCAGTAAATGTGGTTTTACACCGCAGTATGAAGGATTAGAAGCACTTTACAAAAAGTTTAAAGACAAAGGACTGGTTATTCTTGGTTTTCCATGCAACCAGTTTGGCGGACAAGAGCCCGGAGACGCCACAGAAATATCAAGTTTTTGTACTTTGAAATACGGTGTAACTTTCCCCATGTTTTCAAAAATTGAAGTAAATGGCAGCAATGCTCATCTGCTTTATAAATTTTTAAAGACACAGCTACCTGGCACATTGGGCAATGAAATCAAATGGAATTTCACAAAATTCTTATTGGATAGAAATGGTAAACCCATACAGCGCTATGGCTCTACAACAAAGCCCGAGAACATCACCGAAAATATTGAAAAATTATTAGCCGAATAGAACTAAAAAAAAAGAGCAGTTCAAATGAGCTGCTCTGTTTTTTTTAGTATCTGAAATATCAGGATTATTTTGAAATGTAATTTACAATCCACTCACCCACCTCGGTGGTTTTATAAGCTTTTGTATCGTCAGCTATATCCTCGGTAACAATGCCAGCTTCCATACTTGCAGTTACGGCAGCACGAATTAAAGCGCCTTCTTCCATCATTCCAAATGCATATTCAAACATCAGTGCAGCCGATAAAATAGTTGCTAGCGGATTAGCAATATTTTTTCCCGTAGCTTGGGGATATGAACCGTGAATAGGTTCAAAAACAGACGTATGAATTCCAACAGAAGCAGAAGGTAACATACCTAACGAACCGGTAATTACAGAAGCCTCATCAGTTAGAATATCTCCAAAAAGATTTTCGGTAACCATTACGTCAAAGCTTTTTGGCCATTGAATAATACGCATGGCTGCGTTATCAACAAACATAAACTCTGTTTCAATATCAGGATATTGAGGTGCAATTTCTTGACCAATCTGGCGCCACAAACGAGATGTAGCCAATACATTAGCCTTGTCCACAATTGTAACTTTTTTGTTCCGTTGTCCTGCATATTTATATGCCAAATGCAAAATACGTTCTACTTCTTCACGTGTATAAACACAAGTATCGTAAGCTGTATTTCCGTCTTCTGCTCTACCTTGTGGACGGCCAAAATACATACCTCCAGTCAGTTCACGAATACACATAAAATCAGCACCATCAATCAATTCTGCACGAAGTGGTGATTTATGTATCAAGGATGGGAAAGTAGTAACCGGACGAATATTGGCATACAATCCCAAGTCTTTTCGCATTTTAAGTAAACCTTGCTCCGGACGGACTTTGGCAGAAGGATTGTTATCGTATTTTGGGTCACCGATTGCGCCAAAAAGGACAGCATCAGATTTCATACATAAATCGTGAGTAGCTTTTGGGTAAGGCTCACCAACAGCATCAATGGCACAAGCACCTACAATAGCAAATTCATAACTAAGTTTGTGACCAAATTTTTCACAAACAGCTTTAGTTACATTTAAAGCCTGTTCTACTATTTCCGGACCAATACCATCGCCGGGTAAAACTGCAATGTTCAAGGATTTAACTTGTAAATTGCCGTTTTGAAAAGATTCTGACATAATTATATATTTTTTAGGATTAATTTTAATCGATTATAAAAAAAGTGTATATATTTGTGCTATTAAATAATAATTATTTGTATGATTTACTTATTATTATCAACGGTAGCAATTATGGCTGTCATGTCTATTGTAACTACTTATATTTTGAATTCGATGTCTACAAAGGCACCGCATCAAAAACTAAGGAGAATAATAGTAATAGCAATTTCAATATTAGTCTTTCTTGTAATTGCAATTTACTTATTTACTCAAAAAAGTTATTTCTAGCTAATTAGTCAATAATGTTAAGCATTTTAATAGTTGCTTTTATGGCAGCCACAGTCTGGTCGCCATCAAGTCCACGCGTTTTAAACACTTTCTCGTTAAATTTCCAAGTGATAATGGTTTGTACAAAAGCATCAGTTTTTCCACCCGGTGGAATAACTACCACGTAATCTAATAATTCAGGTGTAGGCTTATCCAGTTTTTTGTAAATTTTCCACAGAGCCTTCGATATAGCATTATATTGACCATCTCCCGAAGCTGACTGCTCGTATACTACCCCATTGATTTCCATCTTCACCGAAGCCATAGGTCTTAAACCATGTGTCAATGATAATGAATAATTTATCAATTTTATTACTTGTGCTTCCTGCTCATTTTTCAATACATCCGACACAATATACGGCAACTCATCCATCGACACTGTTTCCTTTTTGTCGCCCAATTCAATCACACGCTGGGTAACACGTAGCATCATTTCATCGTCGAGTTCAATGCCCAATTGTTGCAGATTCTTTAAGATATTTGCTTTCCCCGATGTCTTTCCAAGTGCATATTGACGTTCCCGTCCAAAACGCTCGGGTAATAAATCATTATAATAAAGATTCTTTTTATTATCACCATCTGCGTGAACACCTGCCACTTGCGTAAAAACATTTTCACCTACCACTGGTTTGTTGTGGGGTATCCGAATACCAGAATAGGTTTCAACAACTTTACTTACCGAATTAACTTGATCTTCCTTTAGTAATGTTTTCATTTTCAAATGATCGTGCAAAATAGCCAAAACACTTGACAATGGAGCATTACCAGCCCGTTCACCTAAACCATTTACTGTAACATGAATGCCGCTTACGCCGGCCTTTACAGCTTCAAACACATTTGCAACGGCAAAGTCATAATCGTTGTGAGCATGAAAATCGAAATGCAGATCAGGATAACGGGTAATCATTCTGGAACAGAAATCAAAAGTCTCAGTTGGATTCAGAATACCCAATGTGTCAGGGAGCATAAATCGTTTAATAATCGTATCTTTCAGGTTATCAACCATAAAATAAACATAATCTTCAGATTCACGCATTCCATTGGACCAATCTTCGAGATATATATTTACCGAAATGCCCATATCATTGGCATTTGTCAACACTTGTTTGATATCAACAATATGTTGTTCGGGGGTTTTCTTTAGTTGATGAATACAGTGTTTAAGCGAACCTTTACACAGTAAGTTAATTACTTTACAGCCGGCATCGCAAATCCAGTCGAGCGATTGGTGACCATCCACAAATCCCAAAACTTCAATTTTATCAATATGTCCATGATTACGAGCCCACTGAGCTACTTTTTTCACAGCAGCAAACTCACCATCCGATACTCTAGCCGATGCAATCTCAATTCTGTCAACACAGAGTTCCTCCAGCAATAGACGAGCAACGCTCAACTTCTCCTCAGCAGCAAAAGAGACGCCCGATGTTTGTTCCCCATCGCGTAAGGTGGTATCCATTATTTCTATCATAATTCGATGCAATTAAGCTTTACCAAAGTTTTGTAGTCTGGAAAAGTTGAAATTAGAAAAGAAATTTATCTTGCGCTCTCAAAGGCTTCAATTTGCGTTTTCTTGCTCAACAAATAGTCAATGTCATCTAATCCGTTAAGCAAACATTCTTTTTTATATGTATTGATTGCAAAAGTTTCCGATGTGCCTGTTGCATTGTTGGTTACACACTGATTTTCTAAATCAATAGTCAAGGTAGCCTTTGAGTCAGCATTCACTGAAGCAAACACTTCAGCCAAAAAAGCAGCAGATACTACTACAGGAAGTACACCATTATTCAATGCATTATTTTGAAAAATATCTGCAAAGAAGCTTGATACTACTACTTTGAAACCATATCCATCAATTGCCCATGCAGCATGTTCGCGGCTTGAACCAGAACCAAAGTTTTTTCCGGCAACCAAAATAGAACCACTGAAAGTGGAATTATTCAACACAAAATCAGCTTTAGCACTTCCGTCTTTATTGTAACGCCAGTCGGCAAAAAGATTATCTCCAAAACCGTTTTTATCTGTCGCCTTCAAAAAGCGAGCAGGTATAATTTGATCTGTATCCACATTCTCAATTGGAAGAGGTACGACTGATGCTGTTAGCTTTATAAATTTTTCCATTGTTCTTCATATTTGAACACAAATTACGCGAATAAACGCAAATTCGAATTCTGATTATTAATTAAAGAAATTTTCTATTATTTGAATATACTTTCCTACTAAATTTTGCTTTCTTTCCAAAATTCAGTAGGTAACCCACTTCTATCTCAGTCGCTCTTAAATAATTAATCAACTGAGCCTCATGAGCTGAATTAAGTTCTTCACATGCTTTTAATTCAACAATTATGCAATCTTCAACCAACAAATCGGCACGATAATCTCCAACAACATGACCATCATGATATACTTTAGTTGGCTTTTCAACATCGCATCTTAATCCTTCTTTTACTAATGCAAAATACAATGCATTTTGATATCATTGTAAATCCGATAAAACTGTTTCAGAATAATATCAATAAACTCCTGTGGGAGTATATTATCGTACTCTTCCATATGATATCATTTAGCTGCGTTAACTTGCGTAATTTGCGTTCAAAGAAAGCAGTTGATCGCGTTCTAAAAAAACTACACCCTTGGATCTGTGATTTTACCAGTTATGGCAGCTGCAGCAGCAACTAGTGGACCTGCAAGAATAGTGCGTGCACCTGGTCCCTGACGGCCTTCGAAGTTACGGTTTGAGGTAGATACTGCATATTTACCCGCAGGAACTTTATCATCATTCATGGCCAAACAAGCCGAACAACCCGGTTGCCGCAATAAGAATCCAGCTTCTGTCAAAATTTCAAATAAACCTTCTTCGCGAATTTGCTTTTCAACCATCCAGCTTCCCGGAACCAACCATGCAGTTACGTTATCAGCTTTTTTCTTTCCCTTTACATAATTAGCAAATACACGGAAATCTTCGATACGCCCATTGGTGCAGCTACCAAGGAATACATAATCAATCGCTTTGCCTTCCAGTTTCTCACCAGGTTCAAAGCCCATGTATTCCAATGATTTTTGAAAAGATATACGTCCTGCCTCATCAATTTGATCCAATGTAGGAATAGCTTGAGTAATACCCATTCCCATACCCGGATTGGTTCCGTAAGTAATCATTGGTTGAATATCAGCTGCATCAAAAACCAATTCTTTATCGAAAGTAGCTCCTTCATCAGTTTTCAATGTTTGCCAATAAGCTAGTTTTTCAACCCATTCTTCACCTTTTGGTGCAAACTCACGGCCCTTTACATAATCGAAAGTAGTTTGATCAGGAGCAATTAGACCACCACGAGCACCCATTTCGATAGAAAGGTTACAAACAGTCATCCGTTCTTCCATTGATAAGTTACGGATAGCTTCACCAGCATATTCTACAAAATAACCAGTTGCACCACCTGTGGTTAACTTTGAAATCATATAAAGAGCTAAATCCTTAGCTGTAACACCAGCACTAAGCTTACCATTAAAAGTAATACGCATTGTTTTTGCACGAGATTGAAGCACACATTGTGTGGCCAAAACCATTTCCACTTCACTGGTACCGATACCGAAAGCAATTGCTCCGAAAGCACCGTGCGTTGAAGTATGGCTATCGCCACAAACAATAGTTGCACCTGGATGTGTAAATCCGTTTTCAGGACCGATAATGTGAACAACACCGTTTTTAATATGTCCAAGCGGAAAATACAGTGGTAAATTAAAATCAACTGCATTTTTAGCAAAAGTATCCAACTGATTTTTAGAAATAGGATCTTTAACTGGTTGATCCTGATTGATAGTTGGCGTGTTATGATCCGCTGTGAGGGTAGTTTGTTCCGGACGAAAAACCTTTAATCCACGTTCACGAAGCCCGTTAAAAGCCTGCGGGCTTGTTACTTCATGACAGAAATGTCGATCGATATACAACTGAGTTGGTCCGCCTTCAACGGTAGATACCACATGGGCATCCCAAATTTTATCAAATAATGTTTTCATACTCTTTAAGTCAACAGTCAACAGTCAGCAGTCAACTGACTAGAGCTGACTGAAATCCGAAAACGAATTGATATTATTAATTATTTTATTTGTTTTATTTTTAAATAGTCTATTAATTTCTAAGTTGATGCAGAAATTAGTTTTGATTTAGATCTTAATTCATTGGCCTGTTGTCCGCTGTCAGTAGTTTTATCTCACAAATTTATTTATTGCATTTAGATAAGCCTCCACCGAAGCTGCAACAATATCAGTATTTGCACCGAAACCGTAATAAATTGCGCCGTTATGTTCTACTTGCATATGAACTTTACCAACATCATCACTACCTTTATCAATAGCCTGAATGGTAAATTCTTGCAGCGTCATTTTGCGTTTAATAATTTGCTTCATAGCTTTTATAGCTGCATCAACAGGACCATTGCCCGAAGCTGCTGCCTCAAATTTTTCGTTAGCAATTATCAGACCGATACTTGCTACTGCCCTTACTCCTACTCCAGAAGTAACTTGCAGATAGTCCAGTTTGATACGTTGTTTTTCACTCCGTTCCATTCCGGCAAGTAATAAAACATCATCATCATTAATGTCTTTTTTCTTATCGGCAAGTTTTAAGAATTCTTCGTAAATTTCGTCTAATTTACCATTTTCAACATCAACACCCAACACACTTAAACGATGTTTAAGCGCCGCACGTCCACTACGAGCTGTTAATACAATTGAGTTTTGATCAATACCAACATCATTCGGATCCATGATTTCATAGCTTTCGCGATTTTTCAACACTCCATCTTGATGAATACCAGACGAATGTGCAAAAGCATTACGACCAACAATCGCTTTGTTTGCCTGAACTGGCATATTCATTAAACCAGAAACCAAACGACTCGTAGAATAGATCTTTTGAGTATTGATTTGCGTTTCGATATTCAATGATTTGTGGCATTTCAAAATCATTGCAATCTCTTCTAACGAAGTGTTTCCGGCACGTTCGCCGATACCATTCATTGTTACTTCTACCTGACGAGCACCATTCAATACACCCGAAATAGTATTGGCTGTAGCCATACCTAAATCGTTGTGACAGTGAGTAGAAATAATGGCGTTGTGCACCCCTTTTACATTTTCCATCAAGAATTTGATTTTGTCTCCAAATTCCCAAGGCAAGCAATAACCTGTTGTATCTGGGATATTTACCACAGTAGCTCCGGCTTTGATAACCGCCTCTACCACTCGCGCTAGGTACACATTGTCAGTCCGACCGGCATCTTCGCAATAAAATTCTACATCTTCAACGTATTTCTTAGCATATTTTACTGCTGCGATGGCACGTTCAAGAATTTCTTCCTGATTAGAATTAAATTTGTGTTTGATATGAAATTCCGATGTTCCGATTCCGGTATGAATACGTTTATTTTTAGCGTATTTGAGGGCATCGGCAGCTACGTCAATATCTTTTTGCACTCCGCGCGTCAATGCGCAAATGGTTGGCCACGTTACGGCTTTTGATATTTCAACTACCGAATTGAAATCGCCCGGGCTGGAAATCGGGAAACCCGCTTCAATGACATCTACACCGAGAGTTTCCAATGCACGAGCCACTTGAATTTTTTCAACGGTGTTTAATTGGCATCCCGGAACCTGTTCGCCATCGCGTAAGGTGGTGTCGAAGATAAATAATCTGTCCATAATTTTGAAATTTATTTATTTGTTTATTGGTTAACTTGTTAAGTTGGCAAGCTCGTTTATTGGTTGATTGGCTGAAACTTATCAACCTAATCTTCTTATTCAACCAATCAACGAATTAACCTATTAACAAATCAAACACCCGCAAGAGCTAAAAAAAAGCCTTTCGCACCGAAGTGAGAAAGGCTTTATATATTATCCATTGTATAACTACATACCAAACTCACTTCTACTTGTTTTGCAAGAGAATAATAATACCGAGTAGTAATGTATGTAGAAAACTTTTGTTCATTGTTTCTTTTTTATTGCGCTGCAAAGATACTGTATTTTTTCAAACCTACAAATACGAAGTGACGATAATTTGATTATTTTTCTATCAATTCAGTATAAAAAGAATAAAAAATACGCTATTTCAATATATTTATTGCCGAAATAGCAGAAATTTCTAACTGAATACTTTTAAATTCGTTCAAAGCATTAAACAAAGCTATCTTTTGAAAGTTCATTAGCTCTTCTAAATTTATATCTTTCTCTATCAATATTCCTTCTTCCAGCAGTTGTGCACGATTTACACCCTGTACCAATGGCAAACGTGGCGTAAACCAATTTTTGCCATCAAAAAGTGCTATATTGCAATAAGATGTATCAGTTATTAATCCATTAGCCACCAATAATACATCATCGCATGCCCCTTTCTGAGCAAAAGCAGATTGATAATCCATCCTGTCAGCCATCTTATAGGGTAAAGAAGGAATAGTAGTTTCGACCACCTGCAAGGTTCGAATGACCGGATGGACATACGATTGAAATTCAATCAACCGAATTTCAGCATCGTATATCACCCTACATTTATACAGACCAGCAGTAGGAAAAGTAGTTTCACTCAACTTGTCGTGCAATGATGGAACAACAGCGTTGGGGTAAAAATCGAACAAAGCTCTTTTCAGTCTGACTTGATGACGAGAAAGGCGCATAAATTGACCATCGCACAACTGTATGGTTTCAAGAAATTGGCACATATACTTTCTGAATTAGTTCTTCATATTCTTTTTCCAAATCGCTCCGATAAGTTATTCCACCACCACTCTTAAAAATCAATTGTTCGCCCTGTTGCTCTACAAAACGTATCATAACAGCCGAATCGAGATTTTCACCATCAAAAATACCGCAAATACCAGTATAGAAACCACGCTCATAACCTTCGGCCTTGTCAATTATTTCCATCGTTTTAGGCTTTGGAGCTCCCGTAATGGAGCCGGCTGGAAGTAATGCAAACAAGATATCGCCTAAATGAGCATGAAAATTTTCAGGCAATTGTCCTACAACTTCGGAACTTACTTGCAATAAATCCTGTTTGTTAGTGGTAAGTTTTTCAACATATCTATACCTTTTCACTTCCACATTTTCAGCCACTATACTTAAATCATTGCGTATCAAATCTACGATGGTGGCATGCTCAGCCTTTTCTTTCGGGTCGTTTAAAATAATCTCGATGGCATTCTCCACTGAAGCATCTATCGTACCTTTCATTGGAAATGCAGATATAGTGCACCCATGAATACGAACAAAGGTTTCGGGTGAAAGAACTACAAACTGGTCTTTCATCCATAATTTATATTTTGCCGACCCGAATTGAAACAATTCATGTAACGAAAGATTCGTTTTTACTGGAGTAGGTTGCGTGAGGTTGACAAGAAATGAATTTCCTTTGTATATCTGCTCTACAACATAAGTAAATCTGGGTTGATAATCTTCGAGGGTAATGGGTTTTAGCACCCAATCGATAGGCTGACAGATAGGTATTCTGGTTAATTGTATCTCAAATTGAACAAATTGATTGTCTAACTCATCATATCTGATTATATAGCCCTTTTCTGCTTTATAATCTATAATAAACAGAAATGGTATCCGCAAAGCAGCTAAGCAGTTGATTTGTGCTGCAATTTGGTGCCTATAGAATAATGTATATGGAAAGTCTTTTGTCATTAGTTGTTGTATAAACCCTGGGAGCACAAAGTTACGCAAAGTTTTCAAAAGATCCGTTTTGATAGCAATTCGATACATTTATATATAGCAAAGCTATGAATAGTAAAATGTAAAATACAATTGCATAAGTTATGTATAAAACAGTACTTTGTAGAAAAGAATTTCTAATTTTGTATGTAAATAAATTTCTTCATCAACAATTTGATAAATAAATGGTTTTAGTGTAAACACTTCACGATTAATTCTGAAAATCAAAGTATTAAAAATGAAAAAAACAACCCTAATTTGTATGGCAAGTATGCTAATGGCTAGTGCTGCAACAAAAGCAAGCACGCCTCCTATTGAGAATTTCAAGTACACGGTAGATAAATTTGCCGATATTGAGATTCTGCGTTACCGAGTTCCCGATTTCGAAAAACTAAGTTTAAAACAAAAAGAGCTGATTTATTTTCTGAATCAGGCTGCTTTGGAAGGTCGCGATATCCTCTACGATCAAAACAACAAGTACAATCTGACGATTCGTCGTACACTGGAAGCTATATACGTTAATTACAAAGGCGATCGTAAATTGAAAGAATTCAACCAACTAACAACTTATTTAGAACGAGTTTGGATGGGCAATGGTATTCATCACCATTATTCTGAAGATAAGTTCATGCCTGAATTTACAGCTACATTTTTTGCAAAAGCAGTAAAAAGTATTGACGATAAAAAACTGCCACTTGCTAAAGGTCAAACTGCAAGTGCACTTGTCAAAACTCTTACTCCTATTTTGTTTGATGCCACTATCTATCCAAAGCGAACTAATCAGGTCGAAGGTGTGGATCTGATTAAGACATCGGCTAATAACTACTATGGCGATGGCGTTACTCAAGCCGAAGTAGAAGCATTCTATGCCAAAATGAAAGATCCAAACGACAACACACCTATTTCGTACGGATTGAATAGTAAATTGGTAAAAGAAAATGGCACGTTAGTAGAAAAAACGTACAAGGTAGGTGGCATGTACAGTGCTGCCATTAAACGTATTGTGGGTTGGCTTGAAAAAGCGGCTACCGTAGCTGAAAACTCAAAACAAAAAGACGTGATTACTTCACTCATTGAATTTTACAAAACCGGAAGTCTGAAAACATACGACGATTATTCTATCAAATGGGTAGAAGATTTAGCTTCTCAAGTAGATTTTGTGAATGGTTTTACCGAAACCTACGGCGATCCGCTGGGGATGAAAGCCAGTTGGGAATCCATTGTAAACTTCAAAAATATTGAAGCCACTAAACGTACTCAGATTATTAGTTCTAATGCTCAATGGTTCGAAGACAATTCGCCTGTTCACAAACAATTTAAAAAGGAAACCGTAAAAGGAGTATCAGCAAAAGTAATTACAGCAACTATTTTGGCGGGCGACTGCTATCCTGCTACTCCAATTGGCGTCAACCTGCCGAATGCCAACTGGATTCGTCGTGATCATGGTTCTAAATCGGTTACCATCGAAAATATTACCGAAGCGTACGATCAAGCTTCTTTGGGTAATGGATTTGCAGAAGAGTTTATGTGGAGTGATGTGGAGCGCCAACGTGCCAAAGATTTTGCATCGCTGACCAACAACTTGCATACCGACTTACACGAATGCTTAGGGCATGGTTCTGGCAAATTGCTCCCTGGGGTGGATCCTGACGCACTAAAAGCATACGGTTCTACCATCGAAGAAGCGCGTGCCGATTTGTTTGGATTGTATTATATGGGCGATCCAAAAATTGTAGAATTAGGATTACTACCTGATAAAGAAGCTTATAAAGCCGAATATTACCAATTTATCATGAACGGGTTAATGACTCAGCTCACCCGCATTCAGCCCGGCAAAAACATAGAAGAAGCACACATGCGTAATCGTCAGTTAATAGCCGACTGGGTGTACGAAAAAGGAAAAGCTGAAAAAGTAATTGAAATGGTAAAACGCGATGGCGTAACATTCATCATCGTAAATGATTACCTTAAATTACGTACTATATTCGGACAATTATTAGCCGAAATACAACGCATTAAATCTACCGGTGATTTTGAAAGCGGTAAAGAGTTGGTTGAAAATTATGGAGTAAAAGTGAATCAAACCTTACATGCCGAAGTACTTGATCGTTACAAAAAGTTGAATCTTGCACCCTATCGTGGTTTTGTAAATCCGGTTTACAGCCTAGTAAAAAACGAAAAAGGTGAAATTAATAATGTAACTATCAGTTACAAAGAAGGATATGTCGAACAACATTTACGTTATTCGAAAGATTATTCGTCATTACCAAGTATAAATTAAACTCATCCCTTTCTGGAAGGAATATACACAAGCAAGGCTGCTCTGAAAATCAGAGCAGCCTTGCTTGTTAATTTCAATATCCTGATAAACTATAGATTATCTTCTAATAAACTCTCTTGAAGTCCTTCCAATATTTTCTTCATCTTAATCACCAAGGGTAGATGGTCATCCGAATGAATAACAAAGTTGGCATTTGCAATTTTCTTATCATCAGCCATTTGATGCTGCATTCTAGCTTTGACTTGCTCCTCAGTAACTTTATCTCGCTTCATCACTCGGGCAATGCGAATGTCCTCGGAGGCTGTCATAACTATAACCTTATCAACCATTCGATTGAAACCGCTCTCAAACAAAATAGCCGATTCCATAAACAATAACTGCTCAGCGCTATGCCTTTGAATCCAACTTTTAAAATCGGTATTTACTACCGGATGAACAATACCATTAAGCTTTGCAAGAAGTTCGGGCTTACCAAAAACCAATTTTGCCAATGCCGGACGATTCAATCCCTGATCATTGTAAATGTCCTCCCCAAACAATTCTATCAGTTGATCCTGAATTTCAGGATGTTCGTTTTGTAATCGTCTGGCTTCCATATCCGAATCATAAACCAAATAACCAATTTCACGCAGTCGCTCAGACAAGGTAGATTTTCCACTACCAATGCCACCGGTTATTCCAATGATTACAGGTATTTTCATTTCGTTTGCAATATATTAAGCAGTTAAAGTATTAGTTACAAGACACTGTCAATGACTGATGACTATTTACTATTCACTCTAATCAAAATCCAAAGCTAAATCCAACAGTAATCGTTGTATTTTTACCCTGTAGATAAGCCGGAGTAAATAAATCTAAATATCCTTGTACAGTTTTTCGAACTTCACCAGCAATCGGAGATGAAGTTAAGTTATATCCACTAATATCGCTGTACATAACATTAATCAATGCGTAAGCATTACTAAAAACCTCATATTGAGCATTAAATCCTATTGTTTTATTGCTCCAGGTTATTTCGCCCAACACAGGTTGGCTAATAATCTTTGAGATGGCATCAGCATGATTTGCATCCCGACGTAAATATTCATATTCATTTCCATGTTTTGCATCCATAAACGAAAGGTTTAAATCGAGGCCTCTAATCGGTTTATAGCGCAATGCAAGATACATTTCCTGCGAATTATCCCCTAAATAACTACCGAGATTATAACTATTTGAAGCCCAAGTCAGAACAGGAATCGAATGTTTATAGTTTATGATATTCGAGCGAGTAAACTCACCTATGACCGATAAATTTTGGATTGGGAAATTACTCAGGTTAGCACCCAATTTTATTGAAATTGGATTTTTCTCGGAACTACTGGGTTTAAACCTTGCAAAATTTATTTCGTCAGCATACACCGAGGTAAACAAATGCAAGTGCTTAATGTTGCGCGAACTGACATTAAAAAATACCTGTGAGTTTTGATTCTCCACACCCAAACCCTTTGTCATGCTATGATCCAGCGATTTATAAAATGCAAAAGGAAGCAAATAAGCAGCTTGCACATTATTTTCAGCATACACAATCGAATTCCCTATCGAGACATTCAATTTTTTAATCGGTGTAAACGTAAATATATTAGCTGCAAGAAATTTATTGGCCGGACGATAATGAATTGTTGTACCATTTTCAAGATAATAATGACTTGAATCTGCAACGTTAGACACCAACCAGCCATGAATATATTGCATTTCGAACCACTTGGTAGGTTTCAGGTGTAAGGTAAGCATCGGAAACGACGGAGCACGTCCCGAAAGGATATTCGATCCATGGTAATTATCCCCCCAAACAACATTATCCTTCACCAATCCCACCGAACCCCAGTTCCATGCATATTTTATCCCACCGCGCGAATCGCTATAATCTCCACCACCTCCTACGGCAGTCGATTCTTTATACTCATATCCTGAAAAATCATTTAAGTAGGTAGGACGAGCTAATAATTGCCCTTGAATGGAAATATCACGGAGACTTCCGTATACACTGAGGTGTTTACCCATCATGGCTTGAAATTCAGCTCCATACCAGCGTTTTGTAATGTTACCATTGGCATTATGGGTAATATGCATTCCCAGTATAGGTGTAATGCGTGTTCTGAATAGACTGTCTTTATAATGAAAAGCCGGTTGCATAAATGCCAATGACGAAGTTTTCTTATTTACCAGGTTCAGCTTCGTTTCGGGTAGTTTATTTTGTTCTAAAGCAAATTCATTCAGAAAAAAACGCAGATCCTCCTGTTGGCGTCTATTAAGTTCTGTATCATGTGTTTGAGCTTGCAATAGCTTTTTGGCAATAAATTGGCGCGAATAAGGTTTTACGGTAGAATTTAACTCAATGACCCCTTCGCTGGCTAATTCGTCGAGGTAATCATAAATTCGTGTGTAAGATACATGTTCAGGAATATCCTGAGAAAACATATTTGAAAAAGAGAAAGCACAAAATAACAGCAGTATAAATTTCTTCATAACAAATTGGTTTTATGAGAATTAAACATAAGTATATCAAGCAGTAAAATCAATTATTCCAATATAAATTCAATTTTGTAACTAAGCACTTCTGGCCTTTTTAATCAGAATATTTTGTAGTATCAGAAAAAAATAACGTATATCGGTGATAAAAGTACCTTGTTTTTCACAGGCATTCAGGTATTTCATTTCAGACTCTTGAATCTCCGACAATGTATTGGGCATATCTGCATAAAACGGCGGAAGCAAACCGGGTTTGTAGGTGATTCTTTTATCTTGCAGTTCCTTGTCATATAAATTGAAATATTGAACGCTCAACGGACGCACACCTACCAATTTCATATCACCATTCATCAAATTATAAATAGTAGGTAGCTCATCAATCCAAAACCGACGCATAAATCGTCCCATGGTAGTTACCCTGAAATCTTTGTAAAACTTTCCTCCATCATTCAGGCTATTACGCTCATAAATATATCCTTGCAGAAATTCAGAATAAGGATGCATCGTTCGCATTTTATATACATCGAAAGGTTCACCGTTTTTTCCATAGCGGTGCAGACGAATTAACGGACCGTAGGTTTTGTTTATTATCGTTTCAGGCTGTTTCACTCTTTTGGCAAGAACATAGGTCAAATGTCCAATTTTTTTCTCCCGAAACACTTTAAAACCACAACTATAGACTCTTCCAAGCACTTCGGCCTTCGATAAAACCCTATTCCGCCCACCAGTGAAATAAAAGTACAGCCATTGTGAAAGGAATATTTTTGGAACGATCCGTTTTACAATAAAGTTGAACACATAGAAAATATAGTTAAATCCTTTGTTGTACCTACTCAGTATTTCTTTCTTATAGGTACTTTTCGATTCGTAACAACAAATTAAAACACCCTCGTCGGGCAATTTCTCATTTGCAATCGATAACATTTTATTAATTCCAAGTATATTGTTCAACTTCTCAAGCTGAATAATAGTAGAATACTGATAATGTGGTTGAAATTTCAGTACCAAAGGGTCGGTAGTGGCGTACACATAGGTATTACCATCGGCTAAGGTAAGATTTTTATTTAAAAATTCAAAAACGCGTTCTCCTGAATAATCCCGAATGGTGGCACATAAATCTAACCAACTTTCTTTGTCGAGCGGTACAGCTTCTTTGGCTTTTGCATTCTCTCTGTTCTCGTCTAATGCTATTACAACTTCTTTATATTCAACAGCAAAGCGATAGGCGAAGAAAATATTAAGTGCAGCGTAATTAATGGTAAAAACGATAATTGAGACGGCAAACAATACGTATTCCGAAAACTGATTATTGAAATAAAGTTGAATAAGTGCCAAATAAAACAACGATACTACTACCGATGTGCCGACCAGTTTTAAGGCAGTCGCAAAAAAGCCCTGCCGTTTTAAAGGTCTGTATCTTTGAAAAAAATATGAACATAAAATCCAGGTTATCACATAAAAAAGAGAGGGTAAGGAGTATTTTGTAAAAGGAGTATTAGTAGTTAGTGGGAACCATTTCAACACCACAAAAAAACTAAACGAGAGTAGAAGAACATCTACAATCACAGAAATAAAAGTTGGTTTGTGAAATATTTTCATTGAAATGTATGTAAATAGTTACAAGTTTTTAGTTACAAGTTACAAGTCTTATTTTCTGAAAGTTATTCCAAAACAACCTATAAATAGTAATTTCAAATTACTTATTTATACAAAAGTAATACGAATAAATTGAAATATCAACAGAGTTTCACAATTTATGTAATAAACGTTTAGTGTCGGGCTATCAGCATTTTTTTTACTCTATTTTTTAGGCTCTGAAATATCAATTCCAGCAACCAGGGTAAAGGTTTATCCACCCAGCGTTGAGGATGCGTGGTAATCATCATCCCAGTTGCTACTGGTTTGTTTTTTATATATTCAATAAAGTTGAAGGTGGAATGGATACTCATTTTCACCGAACCACTGCCTGATAACTGACGACTGATTATTGATGACTGATAACTGATAACTGACTTGTCTCTCACATTATATTTATCACCATCCCACATTCGAGCTGTGTCTGTAAAATAAGTAATATCGCCATTCATAGCCTGTTGAGACGACAAAAAGTCGAGATAAGGTTCACCAATCACTCCAAATTCTCGATAGTTATTCAATTTCCATACATCACGGTTATCGAACTTAGACCTTGGACTACCATGCATACAAATCGTTTTCACCGGGTAGAACTGTCGAAAATAGGCCAATTGAGCTTTAAAATGATTTAATGCTTTATCCGCATCGCCATTGAATAAGGACAAATCTTCGTAGTGATATCCTATTTCATGTCCAAGATCCGCAATAGCCTTTATTACTGCGGGTTGCTTACTTTTTGGCACTACCCGAAAATAGTAAGTAGCCCGTATGCCCAGCTCTGCTTCTATTTTAGCCGTTACCAAAGAGCGTTTGGCCCTTAGATCAACATCATGACGCAGGATTACATATCTTCCCACTGCTTTTCCTTCGCACCAATCTTCAAAAGTACAAAATGCATAACCAGCTTGCTGAAGAGCATTCAGTAACTGTCGGTAGGCTGATAAAGTAAAGTCAAGAGGCATCGGAATTAGTTGATTAGTTAACTGATTGGAAATTGGTTAGTGAAGTTATTTGTTTTTTAAAAATTGATTATACGAGGCTTGTTTTGCACTTTCGGGATAATTCTCAATAAACCAAGTATAAAAAGCAGTAACATCAATTTTATCGGCCAACATGATTTCTTTATTTTTT